>JBKHXF010000011.1:0-77013 GCA_046566145.1 Actinomycetes bacterium | reverse complement strand
CGCTGGAACGCTCGGCGGAGCGGCAGGAAGCCTGCGGGTCGTGGCTCGCGATCCAACCCGACCTGTTGCACGGCCACGCACGGCTGTTCGGGGAGCTCACCGCCGCGGACACCGCCACCGTCGTCGCCGCCCTCGACGCACACGCCGACGCACCCGAGAACGGCCGCAAGGTCGGCGCAGTCACCCGCGCCCGGCAACGCGCCACCGCCCTCGTGGACCTGTGCCTGACCGCCCTCGCCGGCACGGCCGGCGGCGGGTCGGGGCGTGCCCGTCCGTCGCTGGTCGTCCACGTCGACCTCGCCGACCTCACCGACCCCGACGCCACGCTGATCGGTCGGTTGGAGGGGCGGCTGCCCGGCGCCGGCGGCTGGCTCACCCGCCGCACCATCGAACGGCTCAGCATGGATGCACGGCTCCGGGTGGTGCTGCGCGACGGGATGCGGCCCCTCGCCGTCTCCCGCCCCACCGACGCCATCCCCACCGACGCCCGCATCGCCATCGGCGCGATCGATGCGGGCTGCCGCTGGCCCGGCTGCGACCGGCCCATCGTCTGGACCGACCTGCACCACCTCCGCTACCGCTCACACCGCGGCCAACACGAGGACGGCAACCTCGTCGCGCTCTGCCGCCGACACCACCGCGCCCACCACGACCACGGCTGGCACATCGCGATGGACCCCGCGACCCGGATCGTGACGATCACCTCACCGACCGGCGCGGTCACCGCCACCTCCGTGCCCAAGGCGACCCGGCTCCGCCGGCGCCGGCGGCCACCCCGCGAACCCACACGCCTCCCCCGCGACCGCGACCCCGACCACCCCACCGGCTGAACCGCACCCACCAGCACCGGGCGCTCCCCCGACCGCCGACGGCCACGGACGCCGCACCCCACCCTCGCCCCGCTCGCCGGGCACGTCACGCGTGCCCGGCCGATGGCGCGTGCCGGCGTCGGTGCGGCGCGGCGTTGCCACGGTCCCGAGGCCGCGTCCGACCGAACCCTCGTGCGTCACGCACGCTGCTGGACGGCCAGAGCCGTCGCCGCAGAGCAAGTCGTCCAACGCCAGAGGCCCCGTCCTCGACGGGGCCTCTGCGGTGTGGGCGAGGGGGGACTTGAACCCCCATGTCCTTTCGGACACACGGACCTGAACCGTGCGCGTCTGCCAATTCCGCCACCCGCCCGGGTGCGACGGCGGAGGGTAACCCCCGCTCCGGGTGGGCGCCAACGTCGCCCTTGCGGCCTGCGGCGACGCGCTCACGGACCCGTGGAGCGGCCCCGCGCCGGCGGTGACGTTCGGACAGGGCGGGCCGCGCGGAGCGCGAGGCTACGCTCCGATGGCTCCAGCGGGTCCGGACGCGATGCGGATCGCGCCACCGCCCCCACCCGCGTGGGCGCGACGGCGCGACCTCTCCCCGCGACCTCCACCCGGTGACGGGGAGCGGTCGGGCGTCCTCGCACCGAGGGCGCGGGACCGCGACGCTGGACAGCGACCCGAACGCACCCCGGCGAGGCCACGACGAGCGATGGGCGTCCTCCAGGACTTCGAACGGCGGCTCGAAGGAGCCGTCGAGGGCTTCTTCGCGCGCGCGTTCCGCGCCGGGCTGCAGCCCGTCGAGCTCGCCAAGGCGCTCCAGCGCTACGCGGCCGACACCCAGCACGTGACCTCCGACGGGGTCGTGGTGCCCAACGTCTACCGGTTCACGGTCTCCCCGAAGGACGCCGAGCGGCTCTCGACCTTCGGTGACGCGCTGCGCGCCGAGCTGGCCGAGGTGGTCGTGCGCACCGCCGAGGAGCGCCGCTGGCGTCTGCGCGGACCGGCGGTCGTCCGGCTCGAGACCTCCGACGAGGTCGACTACGGCCGCTACGAGCTGCGCGGCCGGGTCGAGGCGATCAGCGGCGACGCCGCGCCGGCGGCCGCTGCGGCACCGAGGACGTCCGCGCCGGCGGCCGCAGCGAGCCCGGCGGCCGCGGCACCCCCGGCCGGCGCGACGACGGTGCAGCCGGCCGTCGAGGCCATCCCGAAGGTCAAGGTCGTGTCGGGCGGGCAGGCCCGCTCGGTCCGGCTCGTCGGCGAGCGGATGGTCGCCGGCCGCGTCGGCACCCACGCCATCCCGCTCTCCGACACCACCGTCTCCCGCGACCACGCCGCGTTCGTGCTCCGCGACGGGGCCTGGTGGGTGGTCGACCTCGGGTCCACCAACGGCACGAAGGTCAACGGCACCCGCACCACCGAGCAGCAGCTGGCCCACGGGGACCGGGTCGAGCTCGGCGAGGCCGTGCTGCAGTACACGGAGCGCTGAGCCGTGCCGGTCGCCGTCCTCACCCTCGCGAAGCTGGCGCTGCTGCTCCTGCTCTACGTCTTCCTGTACCGGGCGGTGCGGACGGTCGCGACGGACCTGCGCGCCGGCAGCGGCAACACCGCGAAGACCCCGCCACCGAGGCCGGCGACGGCCGCGTCGACGGCCGCGACCAGCAAGCGCGTCCGCCGGCTCCCCCGCGAGCTCGTCGTCCACCCGCAGGAGGGCCCCCCGCAGGTCGTCACCCTCGGCGCGTCCGCCCTGAAGTTCGGACGCGCCGGCGAGGTCCAGGTCCGGCTCACCGACGTCTACGTCTCCGACGAGCACGCCGAGGTCCTGCCCGACCGCGACGACGCCGGCTGGCTCGTGCGTGACCTCGGCTCGACCAACGGCACGTTCCTCAACGGCGCCAAGGTGACCGGCCCGACCCCGCTCGCGGCCGGCGACCAGATCCGCATGGGCAAGACCCGCATCGAGGTCCGCCGGTGATCGAGGTCGCCAGCGCCGGCGGGACGCACCAGGGCCGGGTGCGCCGCAACAACCAGGACAGCTACCTGGTGGGCGACTCCGTGTTCGCCGTCGCCGACGGCATGGGCGGGCACCTCGCCGGCGAGATCGCCTCCGCCACCGCGCTGGGGCCGGTCACCGAGCTCGACGGCCGCGTGTACGCCGACCAGGGCGACGCCCTCGGCGCCCTGGTGTCCGCGGTGAGCGCCGCCAACCGGGCCGTGGTCGAGAAGGCCGCCGGCGACGAGAACTACCGCGGGATGGGCACGACCCTCACCGCGACCATGCTGGAGGGCGCCCGCCTGCACCTCGCCCACGTCGGCGACTCGCGCGCCTACCTGCTCCGCGGCGGCGAGCTCTCGCAGCTGACCCGCGACCACACCCTCGTGCAGCACCTCATCGACGAGGGCCAGATCACCGTCGAGCAGGCCGCCGTCCACCCCCAGCGCTCCATCGTCACCCGTGCCGTCGGCGTCTCCCGCGACGTCGAGGTCGACGCCATGTCGCTCGACCTCGAGCCCGGCGACGTCGTCCTGCTCTGCTCCGACGGGCTCTCCGGCGTGGTCGCCGACGGCGAGATCGCCCGGGTCATCCACGAGCACGGCCGCGACCTCCACGGCGCCGTCGACACGCTCATCACCATGGCGAACCAGGCCGGCGGGCCCGACAACGTCACCGTCGTCCTGCTGCGGGCCCACCCGCCCGGCGAGGCGGCCGCCGCGCCGGCGGCGCCGGCGGCCACCGAGGACGGCGAGGCGCCCGCGACCGTTCGCATCCGCACCGACGCCGCCGACGGACGCGGCGACTGGGCCGACCGGCTCGGCAACGTCGGGGACCGCTCCCCCGCCGCGGTGCGCCGGAAGCGGCGGGTCCCGTTGTGGGTCTCCGCCTCGATCGTCACGCTCGTCGCGCTCGTCGCGGTCGCCGCCGGCGGCCGCTGGCTGCTGTCGCGCTCGTGGTACGTCGGGCTCGACGGCGACCGGGTCGCGATCTACCAGGGCATCCCACCGGACCTCGGGCCCTTCGAGCTGTCGTGGATCGCCGAGGAGACCTCGCTCACCGTCTCCGACCTGCCCGCGTTCTACGTCGAGGACCTCCGCGAGGGCATCCCCGCGATCGACCGGGCCGACGCGCGCCGCATCGTGAGCTCCGCCCCCCGCGTCGACCGCGCCCCCGACACGACCGAGGGCAGCGACCCGACCGGGAGCACCGACCCCACCGACGGGGAGACCTCCGAGCCGTCCCCGACCCCGCCGCCCACCCCCGGCGGGACGACCGGGACCGGCACGCCGTGAGCGCGGCGACGCCCGCGGCCCCGGCCGCCCGCGGCTCCGGCGCAGGCTTCCCGCCCACGCCGCCGGCGCGGGCCCGCGAGCGCGAGCTGCTGGCGCTGGCCTGGCTCGTCGTCGTCGGCGCGTCGGTGCTGCTCGCCTGGTCGACCTCGCCGGAGCTGCCCCGCTCCGTCCTCGTCGACGCGCTGTCGTTCGGCGCCCTGGCCACCGCGGCCCACCTGGTCGTGCGGCGCGTCGCGCCGGCGGCCGACCCCCTGCTGCTGCCCCTGACGTTCCTGCTCAACGGCCTCGGGCTGGTGTTCATCCGCCGCATCGACCTCGCGGTCGGCAGCCAGCTCGCCCCCGCGCAGACCACGTGGACCATCGTCGCCGGCGTCGCGTTCGTGGCCACCCTGGTCGCCGTCCGCGACGTGCGCGACCTGTCCCGGTTCACCTACTCGTTCGGGCTCGCGACCCTCGTGCTGCTCGCGCTGCCGCTCGTGCCCGGCCTCGGGCAGCGCGTCCGCGGCGCGCAGCTGTGGATCGAGCTGTTCGGGCTCACCTTCCAGCCCGGCGAGGTCGCGAAGGTAACGATGGTGGTCTTCCTCGCCGGGTACCTCGAGCGCAAGCGCGCCCTGCTGAGCGTCGCCACGCAGCGCGTCGGACCGCTGCTGCTGCCGCCGGCGCGCCACCTCGGCCCGGTGCTGTCCGCCGTCGGCCTCGCGCTCGTCATCATGGTCGCGCAGCGCGACCTCGGCCCGGGGCTGCTGCTGCTCGGCGTCGCCGTCGCGCTGCTCTACGTCGCCACCGGCCGGCTCGCCTACCCGCTCATCGGGCTCGCGGCGTTCTCGCTCGGCGCGTTCCTCGCCACCCGCCTGTTCGGGCACGTCCGGCTGCGCATCGACATCTGGCTGCGACCGTTCGCCGACCCGCAGGGCGACGGGTACCAGCTCGTCCAGTCCCTCTTCGCGCTCGGCACCGGCGGGCTCACCGGCGTGGGGCTCGGCCTCGGCCGCCCGAGCGACATCCCGGTCGCCGCCACCGACGCGATCTTCGCGGTCATCGGCGAGGAGCTCGGGATGCTCGGCGCCACCGCCGTCCTGCTCGCGTTCCTGCTGCTGGTCGCCCGCGGCCTGCGCATCGCCATGGCGCAGCGCGACGAGTTCGCGACGCTGCTCGCCGTCGGGCTCGCGACCATCGTCGGGCTGCAGGTCTTCCTGATCGTCGGCGGCATCACCCGCCTCGTGCCGCTCACCGGCATCACGCTGCCGTGGGTGTCCTACGGCGGCTCGTCGCTGCTCGCCAACGCGATGCTGCTGGCGCTGCTCGTGCGGATGTCCGACTCGGCCGCCGGCGCCGGCGCGAGCCGGGGGGGCCGGTCGTGACCCGACAGATCCGCCGCCTCGCCGTCGTGCTCGGGCTGCTGTTCGCCGCCCTGTTCGTGAACCTCAACGTGCTCCAGCTCGTGCAGGCCGAGCAGCTCGCCAACGACCCCAACAACCGACGGGTCCTGATCGCCCAGTACGAGGCCGAGCGCGGGCCCATCCTCGCGGCCGACCAGTCGGTGCTCGCCGAGAGCGTGCTCACCACCAACGAGCTGCCGTTCGAGCGGCGCTACTCCGGCGGGGACGCCGCCGGCGCCCGGCTGTGGTCGCACGTCACCGGCTACTTCTCCTCGGTGCTGGCCCGCAGTGGCCTCGAGCAGGCGCTCAACGAGGAGCTCACCGGCACCCCCACCGAGCTCCTCGCCCAGAACCTCGCGGAGCTGTTCGGCGCCGCCGACCGGCCCGGCGACTCGGTCCGCATCACGATCGACCCGGCCGTGCAGTCCGCCGCGGACGTGGCCCTCGGTGACCGCATCGGTGCGGTCGTCGCGCTCGACCCCCGCACCGGCGCCGTGCTCGCCCACGTCAGCCACCCGCAGTACGACCCGAACCCGCTCTCCACCACGTCGCGCGACGCCATCCCGACGATGCTCGACACGTGGGACCAGCTGCGCACCGACCCGACCCGCCCGCTCGTCGACCGGGTCCGCCAGGAGCTCTACCCGCCCGGCTCGACCTACAAGCTGCTGGTCACCGCGGCCGCGCTCGAGGACGGCATGGTCGTGCCGACCACCGCGTTCCCCGACGAGGCCCAGTTCCAGGCGGCCGACGGCCAGCCGGTGCGCAACTACCAGGACGGCCCGTGCGCCGACGGCGAGGCCATCTCCCTCACCGACGCGCTCGCCGTGAGCTGCAACGCCGTGTTCGCCCGGCTCGGGGTCGAGCTCGGCGCCGACCGGCTGCGCAGCATCTCCGAGGCGTTCGGGTTCAACCGCACCCCGCCGTACGAGCTGCCGACCGTCGAGTCGGTCTACCCGCGGGTGTTCCCGACCACCGGTGGTGAGCCGTCGCCGGCGCTGGTCGCCCAGTCCGCCATCGGCCAGTTCGACGTGCGTGCCACCCCGCTGCAGATGGCGATGGTCGTCCAGGCCATCGTCAACGACGGGGTGCTGCTCCAGCCGACGGTGGTGCAGGAGGTCCGCGACCCGTCCGGCCGGATCGTGCGCTCCCCCCAGACGCGGCCGTGGACCGAGGGCCGCTTCGCCGCCGAGGCGGTCAGCCCCCGCACCGCCCAGCTGCTGCAGGAGCTCATGGTCGAGGCCGTCTCCGGGCGCCGCGCCACCGGCGGGGCGGCCGCCATCAGCGGGGTCCGCGTCGGCGGCAAGACCGGCACGGCCCAGGTGCCCGACCAGACGCCGACCGCGTGGTTCGTCGGCTTCGCCGAGGACCGGGTCGCCGTCGCCGTGGTCGTGCCCGACGCCGGCGGCGACGGTGGCGGCGCGGTGGCCGCCCCGATCGCCCGCGCCGTCTTCGAGGCGGTGCTGCGGCGCTGACGCGCCTACCCTCCGCACCGACCGTGCCACGCCCGCACTCCCCACCCCTCGACGCAGGAACCACCACCGTGACCGAGTCCCGGCTCCTCGCCGGCCGCTACCGCCTCATCCGGGTCCTCGGACGCGGCGGCATGGCCGAGGTCCACGAGGCCCACGACGAGATCCTCGACCGTGGCGTCGCGATCAAGCTGCTGCTGTCGCGGTTCGAGAACGACGACGCGTTCCTCGAGCGGTTCCGACGCGAGGCGCAGGCCTCGGCATCCCTCAACCACCCCAACATCGTGGCCGTCTACGACACCGGCACCCACGAGGGCATGCCGTTCATCGTGATGGAGCTGGTGCGGGGTCGGTCGCTGCAGGAGGTCATCGCGGCCGACGGGGTCACCGAGGACCGGGCACTCGAGGTCTGCGCCGAGGTGTGCGCGGCGCTGCAGTACGCCCACAGCCGCGGCCTCGTCCACCGGGACGTGAAGCCCGGCAACATCCTCATCGCCGACGACGGCAGCGTGAAGGTCACCGACTTCGGCATCGCCCGGGCCATCAACGCCGAGACCGTCACCCAGACCGCCGCCGTGCTCGGCACGGCCGCCTACCTGTCGCCCGAGCAGGCCCAGGGGCAGCCGGTCGACGCCCGCTCCGACGTCTACTCGCTCGGCGTCGTGCTCTACGAGACCGTCACCGGCCAGCAGCCGTTCCGCGGCGAGACCCCGGTCACCGTCGCGTACCAGCACGTGCAGGAGCCCCCCACCCCGCCGCGCGACTGGGACCCGTCGGTCTCGTCCGCGACCGAGGCGATCGTGATGCGGGCCCTCGCCAAGAACGTCGCCAACCGCTACCAGTCGGCCGACGAGCTCCGCGACGACCTGCTGCGGGCCCGCGTCGGCCAGACCGTCGCCGCGCCGGCGGTCCTGCGCGGCGAGGACACCGCCTACCTCGACACCGGCGCCACCACCGCGATCGGCGCGACCGCCGGCGCCACCACCGCCGACGTCCGGGCCGAGCGCCGGCGGCGGCGCGTCGGGTACGCCGTCCTCGGCGTGCTCTCCGTCATCGCCGCCATCGCGGCCGTCCTGCTGCTGCAGAGCCTCTTCGCCGGCGAGGAGGTCGAGACGGTCCGGGTCCCCGACGTCACCGGCGAGAACCTCGCCCGGGCCGAGGAGATCCTCGAGTCGTTCGGGCTGACGCTGCGGGTCGCCGAGCAGGTGCCCTCCGACGACGTGCCGAGCGGGTCGATCATCCGACAGACCCCGATCGCCGACGCCCAGGCCGAGGTCGGCTCGGTCGTCAACGTCGTCGTCTCCACCGGCCGGACCCTCGTGGCCGTCCCGGAGGTCGTCGGCGAGGACGTCGACACCGCCCGCGAGCTGCTGCGCGCCGCCGGGCTCGTCCCCGGCACCGTCTTTGAGCAGCCCAGCGACGAGGTCGAGGCCGGCATCGTCATCTCGTCCAACCCGTCCCCCGGCACCGAGATCGGGCAGAACCTCCCGGTCGACCTCGTCGTCTCCTCGGGAGTGCAGCGGGTGCGCGTCCGCGCCGTCGAGGGCCTCACCGAGGCCGAGGCACGGTTCCGGCTGCAGGACCAGGGGCTCGAGGTGCTCGTCGTCGAGCGCTTCAGCGACAGCGTCGCCCGTGGCGTCGTCATCGAGCAGGACCCGGGCCCCGACGCCGAGGTCGACCCCGGCAGCGAGGTGACCATCGTCGTCTCCGCCGGGCCGCAGGAGCCCTCGCCGGAGCCCGAGCCGTCGCCCGAGCCGCCCCCGCCCTCGCCCGACCCGCAGCCACAGCCGACGGAGACCGCCGGCGGCGGCGGTGACCAGGGCGGCGGGATCATCAACCCCTAGCTCCCGGCCGCGCCCGCGAGTGGGCCAACGCGGCCCGCCCTAGGCTCACGGCGTGCCCGAGACCACCGCCGTGACCTGCCCCGGCTGCGCCAGCCCGCAGCCCGACTCGGCGCGCTGGTGCGGGCGCTGCGGTGACCCGCTCCGCGCGGCGCCGACGCCCGCCTGGGTCGACCACGACCCGGACGGCCCGCCGGCGCCGCCGGCGCCGGGCGCGGGGGACGCGCCGCGGTGGGAGGGCGACCTGCCCGACCTCGACGCCGTCACCGGCGACGGCTGGGTCGCGCTCGCCGCCGGCGAGGTCGCACCCCCCACGGTGGTCGAGGACACGCTGCCGGCCCCCGACCACCGCCGGCGCGTGCTCGCCGGGGTCCTGGTGCTGCTCGTGCTGGCGGCGCTCGTCACCGTCCAGACCCTGCGCGACCCGCAGCTGCCGGAGCTCGGCATGTCGACCCGCGGCGACGCCGGGCGCAGCGGCGTGAGCACGGCCGTCACCCCGCCCGTGCCCACCACGTCGCTGTGGCAGGCCGAGGTCGAGGTGCCGTCCCCCGTCCCCGCCGGGACGGTCGTGCTGACCTCCGCGCCGGCGGTCGTCACGGTCGACACCGTCGGCGGGTCGGGCCTCGTCGGCTACGACGGGGTGACCGGCGCGTTCCGCTGGCAGCGCGCCGACCTCCCGGGGCTGCTGGCCGACCCGGTCGAGCTCACCGAGGACGGCCGGCACGTCGTCGTCCCCACGCTGGCCGCCACGATCGTCCTCGACGCCGCCACCGGGCAGGAGCGCTGGCGGCGCGCACCACGGCTCGACGACGTCGAGGTGCTCCCGGCCGGGATCGCCTCGGTGGCCCAGGGACCGCTCACGCTGCTCGACCCGGCGACCGGCGAGCCGCGCCTCGAGGGGCTCCGCGCCGTCACCGTGCTGCCGGCCGGGTCACGGGACCGGCTGCTCCTGGTCGACGACGGCCCCGACCTCACGCCCGAGGAGGAGGCCGCCCTCCCCGACGAGGACCGGGTGCTCGCCATCGCCCCGGGGGTCCGCGTCGTCGACGTGGCCACCGGCGACACCCTCGTCCGGGTCCCCCTCGTCGACCCCGCCATGGACGCGGGCGACCCGCGGCTCGGCACCACGCCGGGGCTCACGGTCGCGGCCGACGACCGGGCGATCGCCGTCGTCGGACCCGTGTCGGTGACGACCTGGGACCTCACCACCGGTGAACGGGTGGGGACGGTCGAGCACGGGCTCGGCGAGGTCCGCAGCATCGCGGTGACGGTGGGGCGGCCGGCGCTCGCCGACCGCAACGGCGACGTGCGCGTGCTCGAGCCCGACACCGGTGCGGTCCGCTGGACGCTGGCCGCGTCGGCCATCGACCCGGAGCGGACGCTCACGGCGCCACCCATGCTGCGCTCCACCGGGCGGGTGCTGCAGGTCAGCGCCCCCGGCACGGTCGTGGTGGTCGACGGGCTCACCGGCGACGTGACCAACCGCGCGGTGCTGGCCCCCGACGAGCGCCGGCTGCTGTCGGCCGACGCCTCCATCGCCCGCTTCGCCGCCGACGGGACGCTCACCGTGACCACGGCCGACGGGCGCGAGCGCTTCACCACCACCCCGGTGCTGCCGGCGGCGCCGGCGCCGGCGGTCCGCGACGGGCGCGTCGCCGTCGCCACGCGCGAGGGGGTCGCCGTGCTCGACCTCACGACCGGCCAGCGGATCTGGGAGAACGCCTCGTTCCTCGGCAGCCGCGCCCACCACGGGGCCCTGCGCCAGCCGGCCGTCACCGACGACCAGGTGGTGCTCTCGCCCCCCGACGCCGAGCCGCACCTCTCCGGCGGGCTCGTCGGCTTCGAGGTCGACACCGGCATCCTCGTGTGGCGCCGGGAGGACGACGTGCCGGTCCGGGGCGAGCTCACCCTCGACCGCGACCTGGTGTTCCTCCCCGTGGACCGGGAGCTGCACGGCTACGAGGCCGACGCCGGCCGCCGGGGCCTCGCCGCCCGCGCCGGCGGTCGGCGCGTGGCCGTCGCGGCCGGCGGCGGCCTGCTGGTCGCGACCACGCCGGGCAGCGACGACGGGGTCGTGTCGGCGGTGCTCCGGGCGGACCGCAGCCGGGCCTGGACCGTGCAGCGACCCGTCTGCTCGCCCCCCGCCGTCCGGGGCGGCCGGGTGGTCGTCGGCGCGCCCGACGGCGTCGCGGCCCTCGACCTGGCGACCGGGGCGGAGGTCTGGCGTGCCGACGTCGCCCCGGTGTGCGCACCGCCGGCGGTCGACGACGAGGTCGTCGTCGTGACCACCGGGCCGGCGCAGCTGACCGGGCTCGGCGCCGCGGACGGTTCGGCGCGCTGGCAGGCGTCCCTGCCCGCCCCGGCGGTCGGCGCGCCGGTCCTCGCGGGGCGCACGGCCGTCGTGTCGCTGCTCGACGGGACGCTGGTGGGCGTGGACACCACCGCCGGCGCCCTGCTGTGGCAGCGCGACCTCCCCGCCGTCCCGGCGGGGCCGCCGACGGTGACCGACACGGGCGCGGTGCTGGTCACGCTGCGGGACGGTCGCGTCGTCGCAGATGGGACACCCGTCCCGGCCCCGGGGGCTTGACCGGACAGGCACACTTGCCGATGGAGGGGACACGGCCCGGCGCACCCCCGAGCGTCCGGGCCCGAGAGCGTCACGTGCACCGCGGCCCCATGCTCCCCCTGACCACCCTCGTCATGGTGGCCGGCGTCACCGTGAGCGGCGCCCACCCCGTGTGGTACCTGCCCGCGCTGCTGCCGCTGGCCGCCGGCGTCGTCTCGTCGCTGCGCGTCCCCCGCCCCGGGACCGGCACCGGGACCGGGACCGCTCTCGGCGCCGCGGCGCCGGTGCGGACGACCGAGGCCACCGAGTCGCCCGAGGACGCCGTGTCCGCCGGCCTGCTCGTGCTCGCGGAGCGTGCGTCCTGCATCGTGTTCCGGATCCGGCTCCACCCGACCGTCGAGGTCCACTACCTCTCGCCGTCCATCGAGAGGGTCCTCGGCATCCCCGCGCACCGCCTGGTGGCGGAGCCCGCGGCCCTGCTGGAGATCCTGCACCCCTCGACCACCGGTGCGCTCGTGGACACGCTCCCCGGCGACGGCGCGGCACCGACGGTGCTGCGCTGCCGACACGCCCACGGCCGCGACGTGGTCCTCGAGGTCCACCGTCGCGAGGTCCGCGACGCCGACGGCGTCGTCGTCGAGGGCATCGCCCGCGACGTCACCGACCGGCACGCCACCGAGGTGGCGCTGACCTCGGCGCTCGCCGACGAGCACGCGACCGCCTCGCGGCTGCGCGAGCTCGACCGGATGAAGTCCTCGTTCCTCTCGGCCATCTCCCACGAGCTGCGGACCCCGCTCGCCAGCGTCCTCGGCTTCGCGGAGACGCTCGAGGAGAACCTCGACCTGCTCCCCCGGGAGCAGGTCGACATGGTCGTCGACCGGATCCTCGTCAACGCGCGGCGCCTCGATCGGCTCATCGGGGACCTCCTCGACGTCGAGCGACTGATGCGGGGCACGCTCGAACCGAACCTGCGGGAGGTCGACCTGGCGCTGCTCGCCGAGCGGGTCCTCGAGCAGCTCGAGCGACCCGACCGGCGCCTCGTCATCGACCTCGCCCCCGCCAGCGTCACGGTCGACGTGCCGAAGATCGAGCGGGTCGTCGAGAGCCTCGTCGTCAACGCGCACCGGCACACGCCGGGCGGCACGACCGTGTGGGTCGCGGTCCGGCCGGCCGACGACGGCGTCGAGCTCGTCGTGGAGGACGACGGTCCCGGCATCCCGACGGAGCTCGCCGAGCAGGTGTTCGAGCCGTTCGACCAGTCGGCGGGCACCCCGACGCACGCACCCGGCACCGGGATGGGGCTGTCGCTGGTGGCCCGCTTCGTCGAGCTGCACGGCGGCGACGTCACGGTCACGCCCCGCGAGGGGGGCGGGGCGTCCTTCCGTGTCTGGCTGCCGGCCCAGCCGGTCGTCGACATCGACCAGCTCGCCCACCCGCGTCGCGCGGTGCTCGACCCGGCCGGCTGAGCCGGTCCGTCAGGCGGTCGGCTCGGGGCGGCGGGTCCGCAGGCGCACCGCGCCGGCGGCCGCCACCGCCGCGAGCCCGAGGGTCGCGGCGCCACCGCCCGTCGAGGGCAGGTCGATCGGGTCCGGCTCCTCCTCGACGGCGGCGGGGGGCCCGGGCGGCTCCGGCGACGGGTCCGCGGCCGGGTCCGCCGGCTCGACGACGGCCGCCTCGGCGGCCACGACGTGGTCGGTGCCGACGTCGACCCGCCAGGACGGGCCGGCGACCTCCTCGGTGGTCGGCTCCACCCGCGACGGGGTGAACACCCAGTCCGACTGGACCCGCGCCGGGGTGACGTCGAGGAACAGCAGCCCGTGCCGGTCCAGGTCGACGTACTTGATGTGCGGGTTGTCGGCCATCGTGCCGAGCTCGAACGGCCGGCTCGACCCCTCCGGCAGGGGCTGTCCGACGGTCAGGTCGCCGAGGATCTCGTTGAAGTTGTCGCTGGTCACCGACGGCGTGACGAACTCGACGCCGAGCGACCCCGCGCCCGAGACCGGGTCGTAGGCGCTGACGTCGTACGGGTCGCGCGGCAGGTCCGCCGCCCACGAGGTGTGGATGTCGCCCGTGAGCACCACGTTGTCGGTGATGTCGTTCGCCTCGAGGTGGTCGTAGAGGCGGGTGCGCTCGGCGGTGTAGCCGTCCCACGCGTCGGGGTTGATGGCGTTGCCGCCGCTGCGCTGCCCGAAGCTCGGCGCGTCCTGCCCGCCGAAGCCCTCCGGCAGGCCGACCGCGTTCCACTGCATCAGCATCACCTGCTGGCCGAGGATGCGCCACGTCGCCCCGCGGCTCCGCGACGCGGTGAGCTGCCCGTACAGCCAGGTGCGCTGGGCCTCCGAGATCAGCTCGCGCTCGGGGTCGTCGATCTCGCTGGTGAACAGGGTCGGCTCGAGGATCTCGCCGGTCTGCTCGTCGCGGCCCTCGAGGCGGGTGTCGAGCATGACGAGGTCGGCGAGGTCACCGACCGGGAAGGACCGGAAGATGCGCGCCGGGTCGTCGGTGCGGATCGGCAGCCACTCGCTGTACGCCTGCTGCACCTGCGCCTTGCGGACCGACCACTCCTGCGCGTCGCCCGGCACGTCGCCGTCGCCGTGGTTCTCGGCCCCGTCGCGCCACGAGTCGTTCGTGGACTCGTGGTCGTCCCAGACGCAGATCCACGGGTGGAGCTGGTGCAGCCGGCGCAGGTCGGGGTCGAGCCGGTAGTTCGCGTACCGGGCCCGGTAGTCGGCCAGGGTCGCCATCTCGACGGCCGGGACGTGGTCGCGGACGCCGGCGAGCTCCTCCGGGCCGTAGCGGTCGGCGTCGTTGCCGTACTCGTAGATGTAGTCGCCCAGGTGCAGCACCACGTCGATGCGCTTCGCGGCGGCGATCGCGTAGGCGTTGAAGAACCCGCCGGTGTAGTTCGAGCAGGACACCACGGCCGCGCGGAACCGCTCCACCGCGGTGCCCGGCGCCGGCAGCGTCCGGGTGCGGCCGGTCAGGGAGCGGCGACCGTCGGGGGCCGTGAACCCGTAGAAGTACGTGGTCCCGCCGCGCAGGCCGGTCACGTCCACCTTCACGGTGTGGTCCCGGTCGGCGCCGGTGGTCACCGTGCCGGAGGCGACGACGTCGGTGAGGTCCACGTCGGACGCGACCACCCAGTCGACGTCGACCGGGCCCGCACCGGCGGGGGTGATGCGGGTCCAGATGACCACCCGGTCGGCGAGCGGGTCGCCGGACGCGACGCCGTGCTCGAACGGGGCGAGGGCCTCGTCGGCCCGCGCCGGCGGCCGCGCCACGCCCACGGCGGTGAGCGCACCGGCGCCGGCGAGGCCCGCCCGGGTCAGGAAGGCACGGCGGTCGAAGGAGGTGGCCATGACGGAGCGGCTCCCGGACGGGGTGGTGGTGAGGTCGTGCGGGAGCCTACGTCCGAACGGTCACCGGCCGGCAACGGGAGGGTGAACGGGGCCACGTCACCGCGGCACCCGGTCCGTCGAGGTCGCGCTGCGGGTCACTCCACCACGACGTCCACGGGGGTGCGCAGCTCCTCGCCCCGGACGTCCACCACGACCTGGTCGATGCCCTCGTCGTAGCGACCGATCGGGTCGACGTCGCTGACCAGCGTGACCCACAGGGTCACGGCCCCGGTCGGCACCTCCCCCATGGTCAGCTCCACCGGGACGTCCTCGACGACGCTCAGGCCGACCTCGGCGACCCCGAGCAGGTCGCCGGGGGCGCCGTCCGCATCGGTGCGGACGACCAGGAGCATGCGGGTGTCGTCGCCGCCGGCGCGCTCGACGACGAGCACCGGGGCGTCGGCGTCGATCGTCTGGGCCCCCACCGCGAGCACGCCCTCGACGTCGGGCTCGCCCTCCGGGTCCTGCGTCGCCACCACGTCCGGGACGGTCTCGGTCGGCGTCGAGGCCTGGTCGGGGACGTTGCGCAGGCTCTGCGTGCCGCACCCGGCGAGCGCGAGCGCGCCGGCGGCGAGCAGGGCCGTGAGGGCGGTGGGGTGGCGGTCGGGATGGTGGACGTGGCGCACGGGGGACTCCTCGGGATCGGGGTCCACCGTGACCCGGGGCGGGCCGGCCCCGCAGGGGCGCGCCACCCACGGACGGACAGCGACGTCACGCCGACCCCGTCCGGACGGGCGGGCCGGTGCGTAGGCTCGGTGGTCGCGTCCTCGCGTCCCGTCACCGTCCACCCCTCCCACCGAGGCCCGCCGTGTCCCGTGCCGTGGTCCCCTCGAGCTGCATGGTCGAGCTCGATGACGAGGCGCGTCTCCACGCCCGCGTGTGGGAGCCGGCCGCCGGCGGGTCGGGCGGCGGGACACGCGACTGGCTCCTGGTCCACGGGCTCGCCTCCAACGCCCAGCTCTGGGACCCGCTCGCCCGCCGGCTCGCCGACGCCGGGCACCGGGTCGTCGCCGTCGACCAGCGGGGCCACGGCCTCTCCGACCGGGTCCCGTTCGACTACGACCCGGCCGCCTCGAGCGCCGACCTCGTCGCGGTGGCGCAGACCCTCGGCCTCGACCGACCCATCGCCGTCGGGCAGTCGTGGGGCGGCAACGTCGTGCTGCACCTCGGCGCGACCCACCCTGACGCGGTGCGCTCCGTGGTCGGCATCGACGGCGGGACGATCGACCTGGCGGCGCGCTTCGACACGTTCGAGGCCTGCTGGGAGGTGCTCGCTCCGCCGCGGCTCGCCGGCACCCCGCTCGGGACCATCACGGGGATGCTCGCCGAACGGCACCCCGACTGGGAACCCGAGGCGCTCGCGGGTGTGCTCGCCAACTTCGCCCGGCGCCCGGACGGGACCGTCACCCCCCACCTGCGACGCGCCGACCACCAGCGCATCGTCCGCCAGCTGTACGAGCTGCCACCGACCCGCCTCTACCCGGCGACCCGCGTCCCCGTGCTCCTGCTGCCGGTGGTCTCGTCCATCGGCGGCGGCGAGCGCACGGTGTCGTCGCGCCGGGACGTGGCGGCCGCCCTCGCGGCGTTGCCACACGGGCGGGTCGTCTGGATGGTGGACCGCGAGCACGACGTCCACGCCCAGGCACCCGACGAGGTGGCGACCGTCCTGCTCGACGCGCTCGCCGACGGGTTCCTCGACGGGGACCCGCCCGCGGGCTGAGCGCCCACCCACGTACCCCACCCGGCAGCCACGACACGAGGCCGTACCGACGATGGACGCACGCACCCTGGTCATCATGGGCTCGGGCGAGACCACCCCGACGATGGTCACCGTCCACCAGCGGGTCCTCGCCGCGCTCGGTGACGACCCCGACGCGGTGCTGCTCGACACGCCGTACGGCTTCCAGGAGAACGCCGGCGAGATCACCGAGCGGGCGCTCGGCTACTTCGCGACCAACGTCGGGCACGAGGTCCGCGCCGTCGAGCTGCGCCGACCGGAGACCGCCGGCGCGGCGGAGGTCGAGGCCGCCCTGCTGGCCGTCGAGGAGGCCGACTGGGTGTTCGCCGGGCCGGGCTCGCCGTCGTACGCGGTGCGGCAGTGGCGCACCACCCGGCTGCCGGCGCTGCTGCGGGAGCGCCTCGCGTCCCGCCCCGGGCGCACGACGGTCTTCTCCTCCGCGGCCGCGGTGACGCTGGGCAGCCACGCGATCCCCGTCTACGAGATCTACAAGGCCGGGTTCGAGGCGCACTGGGTCGACGGGCTCGACCTGCTCACCGCGGTCGACCTGCACGCCGTCGTCATCCCGCACTACGACAACGCCGAGGGCGGCACCCACGACACCCGGTTCTGCTACCTCGGGGAGACCCGCCTGCGGCGCATGGAGGACGAGCTCCCCACCGGCACGTTCGTGCTGGGCGTCGACGAGCACACCGCGGCCATCGTCGACCTCGCCGCCGGCTCGGTCCGGGTGACCGGCCGCGGCGGCGTGACGGTGCGGGTCGACGGCGAGTCGACCGTGTTCGACGACGGCACCCACGCGCTGGAGGACCTGCTGGCCGCCGCCCGCGGCGAGGCCGGCGCCGGCGGTGGCGTCGTCCTCGACGTGCCCCCGTCCACCGGCGAGGCCCCCGAGACCGACACGGGCGAGGCGCCGGCCGACGACTCGCCCCTGCGCGAGGAGGTCCGCCGGCTCGAGCACGCCTTCGACGTCGCGCTCGACGCCGGCGACGCGCTCGCCGCGACCGAGGCGGTGCTCGAGCTCGAGCAGACCGTCCGGGACTGGGCCGCCGACACCCTCACCGGCACCGAGCTCGACGACGCCGTCGAGGTGCTGCGCCGGCTCGTCGTCCGGCTCGGTCGGGTCGCCGGCACCGGCCTGCACGACCACCGTGACCTGCTCGCCCCGCACGTCGAGGTGCTGCTCCAGCTGCGGCGGGACTTCCGCGCCGCCGGCGAGTACGACCGCGCCGACCGGATCCGTGACGAGCTCGTCTCCGCCGGCGTCGAGGTGCGGGACACCCCGGACGGGGTCGAGTGGGCGTACCACGAGGCCTGACCCGGCGCCCGGCCGGACACCGTCCGGGCGGCGCACCGGACGGGCAACACGGCAGGTCGGGGCTCCGAACGTCCCTCGTCCCCGTGCCCCACCCGCCGGCCGTGCCGGCACCACCCCGGAGCCCCGCCGTGCCCCTGCCCGACGGCCTCGCCCACGACCACCTCACCGTCGACGGCGGCGAGCTGCACCTGCTGCGCGCCGGCACCGAGGGCCCGCTCGTCGTCCTCGTCCACGGGCTCGACGGCTCCGCCGCGAACTGGGTCACCGTCGCCGCCGACCTGGCCCGCGACCACCGCGTCGTCGTGCCCGACCTCCCCGGCTTCGGCCGCACCACCCTCGCCGGCCGCCGCTCCTCGATGACCTCCTTCGCCGACGTGGTCGCGCGCGTCGTCGAGGCGGAGGACGCCGGCCCCGCCGTCGTCGCCGGCAACTCGATGGGCGGCGTCGTCGTGACCCTCGCCGGCGCCCGCCACCCCGACCTCGTGTCCGGCGTGTCGCTCGTCGCGCCGGCGGTCCCGCGCGCCGGCGGCGGTCGACTGGACCCCTCGATGCTCCCCGCGCTGCTCGCGCTGTGGACCCCCGGCGTCGGCGCGGCGACCGGGCTGCACCGCGCCTCGCAGCCGCCGCGCGAGCGCGTCGACGCGCTGCTGCGCCTCTGCGTCGACCCGGCGAACCTCGGTCGCCTCCCGGACGAGGCGGTCGAGGAGATGGTCGTGGTCGCCGCAGCCCGGACCCGGGACGACCAGGTGCGCGGGTGGACGTCGGCCGCGCGGAGCCTGTGGGCGTGGCTCGTGCGCCGCGGCGCCTACCACGACGCGGCCGACGCGATCCGCGGCCCGGTGCAGGTCCTCGAGGGGGCGCGCGACCCGATCATCCCCGCGTCGTCGATCGCGGACACCGTCGCGCGGCACCCCACGTGGGAGCACGTGCGGATGGAGGGCGTCGGCCACGTGCCGCCGCTGGAGGCCCCCGCCGACACCGCCGGCGCGCTGCGCCGGCTGGTCGCCGCCGCGCACGCCGCGCGCGCCTGACGGGACGGCTCAGCTCGCGCGGTGGCGCCGGCGGTGGGCCTCGTCGGCCACGGCGTGCGCGAGCGCGCGCTGCTCGGCGGCGACGTCCTCGCCGAGCGACGCGCCGACCGTGTCGAGCAGGCGCAGGACCGCGCCGGCGGCCGCGCCGGCGGCCTCCACGTCGCCCGCATCGAGGTGGGCGTCGGCCAGGTTCACGCGCAGCATCACGCTCTGCTCGAGCGTCGGGACGTCGAGCCGGCCCGGGTCGTCGGGCAGGTCGTCCAGCGCCCGGCGGTAGGCCGCGACGGCGCCGGCGGCGTCGCCCGCCATGCCGCGTGCGACCCCCTCGTTCAGCCCGGCCATCGCCCGCTCGTGGTGCTGGTCGGGGTCGGCCGGGTCGAGGCCCGCGCCGGCGGCGGCGAACCCGTCCGCGGCGGCGGCGAGCTCGCCGGTCGCAACGAGCAGGCCGGCCCGCTCGAAGCGCGCCGCGAACCGCGACTCCCGCAGGACCGGGTCGTCGGGGACCGGCGGCAGGTCGGCGAGCGCGTCGAGCACCCGGTCGTAGGCGGCGAGGGCCGCGTCGAGCTCGCCCTCGTCGACCAGCCGGGCGGCGGCGTCCACCGCCGCCCGGACGGCCTGGGGGTCACGTCGTGGGTCGAGGTCCACGTCGGGGGCCGATCGACTCACCAGCGCAGCAGCGCGCCGATCGCGCCCTCGGCGCCGAGCATCCCCCCGGCGGTCTCCCCGACCGGCGTCACCTTCCCGCCGGTCGCGATGACCTGCTGCACCAGCCGGTCGACCAGCAGCGGCTCGGGGTGCATCGCCACGTCGGACTCGCCCATGGCGCCGTCGTCGGAGACGTGCAGCGTCCCGGCCTCCGAGCGGAACCCCTCGAGGCTCAGGTCGGTCTGGAACAGCAGGTGGGAGATGCGCCCCTCGTTGGCGGCCGCGCACACGTCGCGGTCCCCGAGGGCACCGGCCCCGCCGGACTTGGCCCGGTCGATGCAGCGCTCCACCAGCTCGATCGCCCGGTCCGCGGACGCGGCGCGCAGGGTGTCCCACACCTGGGTGGCCACCTCGTGGGGCGGCGTCTGCTCCCACGCGTGCTCGGCGAGCAGCGCCTGCCTGCCGTGGTCGCGCTGGAGGGTCGCGACGACGTCGTCGCGGAGCTTGGGGGCCCCGGCGACGACCAGGCGGTCCCAGCCGTGCTCGTCGGCGGTCGTCACGAGCTCGTCGAGGAACGACTTCAGGAACCGGTGGCGGTTCTCGTCGATGCGGTCCTCGTAGCGCTCCTTGTTCACGTTCCCGCCGCCGGGCAGGTTCGGGTTGTTCGGCGACGGACCGGACTTGACGTCCGCGGTCTGCGCGTCGGTGAGCTCGAAGTCGCGGGTGAACACCTCGGTGGCCTCGCCGAAGCCCCACTCGAGCAGCCGGGCGCCCTTGGCGTGCACGACGGCGATGCCGGCGGGGCGGCCCTCGTCGTAGGCGGCCACGAGCGGCCGGACGTAGGGGCGCTCGTCGAACAGCACCCGGGTCCGGAACGGCATCTGCAGGTGCACCTGCTCGGTGCGACCCGAGGACACGCCCACGAACAGGGCGCGGCCGCGACCCGAGGACTTCGGGTCGGTCAGCTCCTCGAGGTCGCCGTTGAGCTCCTCGAGCCGGCGCTGGACCGCGGCGCGGCCGTCACCGTCGAGGGAGGCCCGCAGGTCGTCGATCCCGGCGCGCACCTCGAGCGGTGTCGTGGGGCGCGGGTCGGCGGCCTGGGCGGGGGTGACACCGACGTAGAAGGACAGCACGCCCTCGTCGTCGGTGAAGTCGGTCAGGGACTGGAGCAGCGTCTCGTCGATCATGCGTCCACCTTAACGAGGTCCCGCAGAGCGCACCGGCCGACCGTCCACCCTGCCGGCCACCCGACCGGTACGAACGTTCGGTGACACGCTCCCTTCCCGCCGTTCTCTAGCAGGTCGCGACCCGGCATGGGGCCGACCGGCCGGTCCGGCTGGCGTACCGTCACGAGCCCATGTTCCCCAGAGCCATCCGCATCCTCAGCATCCGCGGCATCGACGTCCGCGTCGACCCGTCGTGGATCCTCATCGCGCTGCTCGTGGTGTGGTCGTTCCAGCTGCGCTTCTCCGCCGGGCAGCCCACCGCCGTCGCGCTCGTCATGGCCGTGGTCGCCGCGCTGCTGTTCTTCGCGTCGGTGCTGGCCCACGAGGCCGCGCACGCGCTGGAGGGGCAGCACCGCGACGCCGAGGTCGGCGGCATCACGCTGTTCCTGTTCGGCGGCGTCACCGAGATGCACGCCGAGCCGGAGCGGCCGCGCGACGAGTTCGCGATCGCCGCCATCGGCCCGTGGGTGTCGCTCGTGCTCGGGGCGCTGTTCGGGCTCGTCGCGGCGCTCGGTGACGCGTTCGGGGCCCCCGCACCCGTCGGCGAGGTCGCCGGCGTGCTGGGCTGGCTCAACGTCGCGCTGGCCGTGTTCAACATCATCCCCGGCGCACCGCTCGACGGCGGCCGGGTGCTGCGGGCCATCGCCTGGGCGATCACCAAGGACCGCCAGAAGGCCATCCGTATCGCCGCCCACGCCGGCGCCGGCGTCGCCGGGCTGATCCTGCTCTACGCGTTCTGGACGATCACCACCCGCCCGGGCGCCCTGCTGTCGGCGCTGTGGCTGTCCTTCATCGGCTGGTACATCCTGCGCGCCGCCCGGGCCGAGCTCGCCCACTCGCAGGTGAGCGGCCTGCTCGGCGGTCGCACCGTCGCCGCGCTGGTCGTCGTCCCCGCCCCCCGCATCCCGAAGGACCGTGCGCTCGACGCGGCCGCCGACGCCATGGCCGCCGCCCCCGGCTTCGCGGCCTTCCCGGTCGTCGACGCCTCGGTGCACCCGGACGCCGACCTCGCCGGCGCCGACGTGCTCGGCGCCCTCCGCCTCGAGGACGTCCGACGCATGGACCCGCACGACCGGGCGGTCCGGTTCGCCGGCGACGTGATGGTGCCGGTCGACGACCTGCCCACCGTGCGCCTCGACACCGAGGTGCTGGAGCTGCTCCGGCTCGTCCAGGGCGGTGCCGGCGTGGTGGCCGTCGTCGGCGAGGACGACCGGGTGCGCACCGTCCTCGGCCAGCGGCAGGTGTTCGACGCCCTCGAGCGGCTGCACCAGCTCGCGCGTCGCACCCAGCGCACCGGACGTGGGCGCGCCGGCGGCCCGCCGCCACCCCCGGCCGGCAGCCTGCCACCGCCGGCGCCGGGCACCCGCACCGCCGACCCGACCGTGCCGATCTCCGGTGCGGCCGGGGACGAGGACCGCTGATGCGCGCCGCCTTCCACCTGGTCTCGGCGGGCATCGTGCTGCTGGCCGCGCTGCTGGTCCCGATGCCGCTGGTCGCGTTCGCCCCGGGCGGCGCCGACGACGTGGCCGAGCTCGTCACGATCGACACCGAGACGACCGAGCTGTCGGGCACCTACGACCTGCTGACCATCCGACTCCTGCAGCCGTCGCTCGTCGGGACCGTGCAGGCGCTGCTCTCCCCCGACCGGGAGCTGCAGCTGCGCCAGGCCGTGATCCCGGACGACGTGGACGAGGAGGACTACTTCCGCCTCCAGCAGCAGCAGTTCGGCCGGGCGTTCCGCACCGCCGTGGCCGTCGGGGCCTCCCACGCCGGGCTCGACGTGCGCCTGCAGACCCGCCCGATCGTGCTCAACGTCCTGTCGGGCGGACCGGCGTCCGGCCGGCTCGAGCCCGGCGACCTCGTCCTCGAGGCCGACGGCACGGCCGTCTTCGACGCCGACGAGCTCATCGCCACGCTGTCGATGCTCTCCCCCGGCGACCGGGTCGAGCTCGTCGTCGACCGCGGCGGCGAGCAGCTCGACGTGACCGTCACCGCGCAGCGCATCCCGCAGCTCGACCGGGCGGGGCTCGGCATCGTGCTCGAGACCACCGCGAACGACGTCGAGCTGCCGTTCGAGGCCGAGCTCGCCGACACGACCATCGGCGGCCCCTCCGCCGGGATGATGATCGCGCTGACCGTCTTCGACCTGCTGTCGGAGGTCGACCTGGCCGCCGGTCGGCACGTCGCCGGGACCGGGACCATCGACGCGGACGGCAACGTCGGCCCGATCGGCGGCGTCGTCGAGAAGGTCGCCGCCGCCGAGACCGCCGGCGCCGACATCCTGCTCGTGCCGGCCGCCCAGCTCGAGGCCGCCCAGGCGGCCGCGCCGGCGGGGCTGCGCGTCATCGGCGTGGCGACGCTGGCCGACGCCATCGACGCGCTCTCGGCCGCCTGAGCCCCGGGGGGTCGGCCGTCAGGCCGGGACGGGGACGCAGCGGCGCAGGAAGTTCCCGAGCAGGTCCATCCCGTGCCGGGTCAGCACCGACTCCGGGTGGAACTGCACCCCCTCGACGTCGAGCTCCCGGTGGCGCAGGCCCATGATGAGCCCGTCGGCCGTGCGGGCGGTCACCTCGAGGACGTCCGGGAACGACGCCTCCTCGACCACCAGCGAGTGGTAGCGGGTCGCGTCGAAGGGGTCGGGCAGGCCCGCGAAGACGCCCACCCCGTCGTGGTGGATCGGCGACGTCTTGCCGTGCACCAGCTCCGGGGCGCGCACGATGCGGCCGCCGTAGACCTCGCCGATGCACTGGTGGCCGAGGCACACCCCGAGCAGCGGCCGCACCCCGGCGACGGCGCGGATGACGTCGTTCGACAGCCCCGCGTCGGACGGGTCGCCCGGCCCGGGCGAGATCACGACCCCCGCGGGCAGGTCGGCCAGCAGCTCGTCGACCGTGAAGGCGTCGTTGCGGACCACCTCGACGTCGGCGCCGAGCTCGCCGAGCTCCTGCGCGATGTTGTAGGTGAACGAGTCGTAGTTGTCGACGATGAGGATGCGGGTCACGTCGGATCTCCTCGCCCCTCGGGGGCGGCCGCGGCGACGGTCTGCAGGCGGGCCCGCTCGCGGCGCTCGAGCTCGCGGCGCAGGACCTTGCCGAGCACGCTGCGGGGCAGCTCCTCCACGACCCGGACCTCGTGCGGGACGACCGCCGGGTCGTCGAGCCGCTGCCGGCAGTGTTCGGTGAGCTCGCCGGCGGTGGCGCGGGACCGTGCGCGCAGCACCACGAACGCGGTCAGCCGGGTGCGGCCCTCGTCGTCCGGCAACCCGACGAGCGCCGCCTCCAGCACCCCGGGGTGGGCGAGCAGCGCCGCCTCGACCACGCTCGGGACCACCTCGGTGCCGTCGACGTCGAGGACCTCGCCGGCGCGCTCCACGATGCGGAACACGCCGTCCTCGTCGTGGGTGGCGAGGTCGCCGGTGACGAGCCACCCGTCGACGAGGACCTCCGCGGTCGCCTCCGGGTCGCGCCAGTACCCGGCCATCACCTGCGGCCCGTGCACGAGGAGCATCCCCACCTCGCCGGGCTCGCAGCGCCGGGACGGGTCGGTCGGGTCCACGACCGCCGCGACGGTGTCGGTGACCGGCAGCCCGATCGCGCCGGGGGTGGTGCGCCCGTAGATCGGGTTCGCGTGGGTGAGCGGCGCGCACTCGGTGAGCCCGTACCCCTCGCGCAGCCGGGCCCCGTCGGTCGCCTCCTCGAAGGCCCGGTGCACCTCGGGGGGCAGCGGCGCCCCGCCGGAGACGCACGCCCGGATCGACGAGAGGTCGTGGTCGGCGAGGTGGGGGTGGTCGACCAGCGCGGCGTACAGGCGGGGCACGCCGGGGAGGAGGGTCGGGCGGGTCCGGTCGACGGCGTCGAGGACCGCGTCGACGTCGGGCCGGGCGACCAGCACCAGACGGGCGCCGGCGAGCACCGCGACGAGCATCCCCATCGTCAGGCCGTAGGCGTGCCACAGCGGCAGGGCGCACAGCAGCGTCTCGCGACCCGCCTGCACGTCGGGGACCCACAGCCGCGCCTGGAACGCGTTGGCGACGAGGTTGCGGTGGGTCAGGACGACCGCGCGCCGGCGGCCCGTGGTCCCGCCGGTCCGCAGCACCGCCGCCGGCGCGTCGGACGCGAGGGGGACCTGCTTGACGAGGCCGCCGGCGTGCTCGACCAGGCCGGTCAGCGACCAGACGTCGTCGTCGGGGCGGACGCGTCGGTACCAGCCGGCCCGACGGCCGACCAGCGGGGCGAGCAGCCGGCCGCGGACCGGCAGCCAGTCCTGCACGCCGGTCGCCACGACGTGGGCGAGCCCGGGCAGGCGGGTGCGGGCGGCGTTGACCGTGGGCACGTGCGGCTCGAGGCACACCAGCACACGGACCTCGAGGTGCTCGCAGGCGTCGACGAGGTCGTCGACCCCGAGGCCGGGCTCCAGCGGCACGAGCACCGCCCCGACGCGCCACGCCGCGAAGGAGGCGACGACCCACGCCGGGAGGTTGGGCAGCGCCACCCCGAGGTGGTCGCCGGCGGTGACGCCGAGGTCGAGCAGCGCGGAGGCGAACCGGTCGACCTGGTCGCGCAGCTCGGCCCACGTGCAGGTCCAGCCCCGGTGGTCGAGGGCGACCTGCTCCGGGAAGTCCCGGGCGGCGTCGTCGAGGAACCGGGTGACGGGCACGTCGGGGAAGCGGTAGCTCGGCGGCACGCCCGGCGGGTACGACGCGACCCACGGCCGCGGCAGCGACGACGGGTCGGGGGGCGCGGCGGGGGGACGGCTGCGGGTGCGGGACACGGGGCCTCGGGACGGCACGACGACGGCACGGTTCGGCGGCGCGGACGCCGCCGGGAGCGACCCCGAGTCTACGCCGGGGGCCGGGCACCTAGACTCCCGCGGGGGACGTCCGCGTCCGCCAGCCCCCGCACCGCCCGACCCGGAGCCCCCGTTGCCCGGCCCTCCCGCCTCGCTGTCCCGCCTGCGCGCCCGCATCGACGGTGCGCTGGCGACCTACCTCGACGAGGCGCTGCCACGGATCGTGGCGCTGCACGAGGGACTGGCCCCGCTCGCGGCGGAGCTGCGGGAGTTCGTCGTCGGGGGTGGCAAGCGGGTCCGTCCGGCGCTGCTGCTCACCGGGTACCGCGCCGGCGGCGGCCCGGAGGTCGACCTCGACGACGCGATGGGGCCGGCGCTCGCGCTCGAGCTGCTGCACACCTGCGCCCTGCTGCACGACGACATCATCGACGCGGCCCCGACGCGACGCGGGCGCCCCACGACCCACGTCACCTTCGCGGCGGCCCACCGCGACGCCGGCTGGGCCGGTGACGCGGACCTGCACGGCGCGGCGGTGGCGATCCTGCTCGGCGACCTCGCGTTCGTGCAGGCGGACGAGCTGTTCCTCGGCGCCCGCGTCCCCGCCGAGCGGCTCCTCGCCGGACTGCGCCGCTTCACGCTGCTGCGCGAGGAGGTCATGGCCGGGCAGGTGGTCGACCTGCAGGCCGCCGCGAGCCGCACCACCTCGCGCGAGCTCGCCCTGGCCGTCGCCACCTACAAGTCGGGGCGCTACTCCGTGGCCCGGCCGCTGGAGGTCGGCGCCGTCCTCGCCGGCGCCGACGACACGCTGGTGGCCGGGCTGCACGCCGTCGGCGACCCGCTCGGCCGCGCGTTCCAGGTGCGCGACGACGTGCTGGGCGTGTTCGGCTCCGACGACGAGACGGGCAAGTCGACGATCGGGGACCTCGTCGAGGGCAAGCGCACGCTGCTGGTCGCCGAGACCGCGGCTCGGCTCGACGGGGACGACCTCGCGACCTTCGAGCGGCTGCTGGGCGACCCGGCGCTCGACGCCGCCGGCGCCGAGGTGCTGCGCGACCTGATGCGGTCGTCCGGCGGGCTCGTCGCGACGGAGGCGTTCGTCGAGGCCGAGGTGGCCGCGGCGCTCGGCGCGCTCGACCGGCTCGACGTCGACGACGAGTCCCGCGCCACGCTGGCCGAGATGGCGGCCTACCTGGGCGACCGCAGCGCGTAGACGGCCGCGTCCGGCGCCCCGAGGGTCGGGTCCTGGTTCAGGTACTGCTCGACCCGCGGGAAGATCTCGGTGAAGAGCAGGAACAGCACCACGACGGCGAGCAGGACGATGGCGAGCCACCGCGCCGGCGCGGGCATCCGCCGGCGCGGCACCTCGGGAGACGGCTCGGGCGTGCGGTCGTGGGAGTGGCCGTGGCCGTGGTCGGGGGTGTCGCTCACGTCGGGTCCCCTCACGTGGTGACGAGCTCGGCGAACACGATGAGCCGCTGGGCGGCCGAGAGGCGCGGGTGGCACGTCGTGAGGGTCATCAGCGGCTTACCGTCCCCCAGCGGGTCGCGGCCGACGACCCAGGTGTCGAACGGGCTGACGACCCGCTGCTCCCGGACCTCGTAGACGAACTCGCGGCCCTGCCGGTCCACGACGTGGACGCGGTCGCCGGCCCGGAGGTCGTCGAGGTCGTAGAACGGCGCGCCGTAGGTGGTGCGGTGCCCCGAGATCGCGAAGTTGCCCGACCCGCCGGGCGCCGAGGTCTCCGGGTAGTGGCCGGGGCCGCGCTTGAGCACCTCGAGGCTCACACCCTCGACGACGTACAGGGGTTCCTGGCGGACGGGGCGGACGTCGCTGCCCGGTCGCTCGAACCAGATGACCGCGTACGCGTCGCCGGGGTCGACCGGGTCGGACTCGGCGTCGATGGCGCTCGGGTCGAAGCCCTCACCGGGCAGCGCGGCCTCGCCGACCTCGAGGGACCACTGCTCGAGCAGGTCCCGCTGCGCCCGGTCGGTCTCGAGGTTGGTGAAGAACAGCAGGTAGACGAGGTACAGCAGGATGAGCACGCCGACCGAGATGAGCGTCCATCCGGTCGCGCGGATCGTCTTGGTCAGCACGTGCGCCTCGCGGTCGTGGCCCCACCGCCCGGGGACGGGGCTGGCACCGAGGGTAACCACCGGGGTCGCGTCGGGGTTCCGGTGACGCCGGACGGCAGCCCGAGCCGCGGGGCGGGTTCGCGCTAGCATCGGCCCGTCCACGCCGACCGTCAGGGTGCGACCCCGATGCCCGAGAGCAAGCACCGCCGCAAGAACAAGGCGCGACCACGCGCCCACGAGACGGCGCCGCCCCCGAAGAACCCGCCGCCGTCGCCCACCTGGATCCCCGCGACCGGGCTGACCCTGCTGGTCGTCGGCGTCCTCATCATCATCGCCGGGTACTTCCCCATCGTGCAGCGGTTCACGGCTGGGATGCCGTTGGGTGGGAACATCACCACGGTGACCGGCTTCGTGCTGTTGACCGCTGGCCTGGGGTTCCTGACCCGCTGGCGCTGAGGCGGGCGACGGGAGCGGTCCCGACCCGCCCAACCGTCCGGGAACGCCCGGGATGTCCGAACGACACCGGTGACGTTCTCCCCACAGCCGCGTCCACACCTGTGGACAACCCGCCCCGGTGTCCCCACCCTTCCACAACGGGCTTCCACAGATCTGTGGATAACGTCGTCCCGAACGTGACCGCCACCACAGCCGGACCCGCCCTCCCGAAAGGCCCCGCGTGCCCGTCTACGAGTACGTCTGCACCGCGTGCGACGTGACCGTCGACCGCCTGCTGCCCCACGAGCGCGCCGACGACCCCGGCCCCTGCGAGACCTGCGACGGCGCGCTGCGCCGTCGGTTCTCCCGCATCGCCGTGAAGCTCGAGGGCTGGGGGTTCTCCCGCAACGACGGGCTCGTCGCCGACCGGCCGGGCGGGCGCGGCGACTTCACGCAGGTGCGGGAGCGCGCCGAGCGGATCAGCGAGGGCGAGGTGTGAGTCAGCGGAGCGGGGCCCGCTGCGATGCGATCTCGGTGCGCTCGTGCATCTTCGTGCCGCAGTGGCGCGGCGCCACCCCCGAGCCCCGCACGACGAGGACCAGCTCGGTCGAGCACTCCTCGCACCAGTAGAGGGTCTGCTCGTCCCCGCCGAGCACGAGCTCGGGGCCGTCGTTGGTGGCGCCGGCCATGCCGGGGGCGCGCTCGCCCGGCGCGAACGACCGCAGGGTCGCCCGGGCCCAGGCCCAGATGGCGAACCCGAGGACCGGGGCCAGCACGAACTTGGCCTCGATGACGTCCGTCATCACGAGGCCGAGGGCGAGGAGGCCGAGCAGGCCGACGAGCACGATCATGTCGTCGAGGGTACGTCGCGGACCGGCTCCCCGGACGCCGGTCGGGGTCAGTGCCGTGCGCGCCAGTCGTCGGGCCAGGCGTCCTCGCCGAGGTGCCAGCGGTCGAGGCGGTAGACCATCGCGTGCCACGTCGCGACCGCCGCGCCGTCGGGCGCGGTACCGACGATGTCGTAGCTCGCGGTGCGGCGGGTGCGGTTGCGTTCGGTCGCGACCACGGTCAGGGGCGCGCCGACCGCCGGCGCGGCGAGGAAGTGCGTGTCGATGCTGAGCGCCACGGCGGAACGGCCCCACGAGTTCGACGCCACCGCGAAGGCGACGTCGCCCGCGGAGAACACCGCGCCGCCGTGGACCACCCCACCGAAGTTGCGGTGGTCGGCCCGGGGGACGTAGGTCACCCGCGCCCAGCCGCCGCCCCAGTCGTCGAGCGTCACCCCCGCGTGCGCCGCCCACCCGTCCGCCCGGAACAGCGCGTCCATCGCCGCGCGGTTCGGGACCTCGACCTCGTCACCCACGATCGTCTCCACATCGCCTCGTGGTGTCGGGCACACTCCGCGGCGCCCCTGCCACCGGATCGACACCGTATGCGCCTGCTCCTGGTCGAGGACGACGACGACGTCGCCACCCTGGTCACGTTCGTCCTCGAGGCGACGGGGCACGAGCTCGTGCGCGAGTCCGACGGGCAGGCCGCCATCGACGGGCTCGACGCCGCACGGTTCGACGCGGCCCTGGTCGACGTCATGCTCCCCGGCGCGGACGGCTTCGCGGTGGTGCGCAACATCCGGGCCAGCGAGCGACACCACGAGGTCCCCGTCGTCCAGCTCACCGCCGCGGCCTCCGAGGACGACCACATCCGCGGGTACGAGGCCGGCGCGGACGCCTACCTGGTCAAGCCCTTCGACCCCAAGGCGGTCACCGACCTGCTCGACCGGCTCGTGGAGCGCGGCGCGGCGGGGCGCAAGGCCGACCGGGTCGAGCAGCTGCGCCAGTCGCGGTTCCTGCGGGGCATCGAGCACCGGTTCTAGGTCGGGCCCGCAGGGCGTACCATCGCCGACCGCACGGGCCCGTAGCTCAATTGGCAGAGCGCCTGCTTTGCAAGCAGGAGGTCGCAGGTTCGATTCCTGTCGGGTCCACCGCTCGCCGCCGTCAACCGAGGCGCACGCGCAGGGCGTCGGCGAGGCGCTCGGGGACCTCGACGTCGACCTGGTCGGGCTCGCCGTCCGGGGCGTCGAGCCACAGGCGGACCCGCGCGATGCCGAGGTCGGCCGGGCCGACCTCGGAGCGCGTGATCGCGTCCCACGGGACCGACACCTCGCGCATCGCCGCGTAGTCGTGCACGACGAACCGGAACGACGTCACGAACGCGAGCCCGTCGGGGCGGATCGTGGAGGTAGCGAGGTCGACCTCCTCGCCGTCGACGGTGTCGAGGGTCGCGGCCATCCGCTCGGCGCGGGCGGCCTCGAGGCGCTGGCGGACGCGGTCGAGCACGGCGGGTCCTGACGGTGCGGCGTGGGTGGCGGGGGTTCGGAGCCGCCGGCGGACGCGGTGCACGCGCGCCGGCGGCTGCCTAGGGTCCCCCACCGGGAGCGCCGCACGCCACCCCGACCACGACGGTCGGTCCCTGCCGGTGGGAGCCGCGGCACCGCACTGGGAGGACACACCGACGTGGGCTACCTCGTCACGGGAGCGACCGGGTTCATCGGCGGCCAGCTCGTCGAGCGGCTGCTCGAGACCCGCACCGGCCCCATCTACTGCCTGGTCCGCGAGGCGTCGATGCCGCGGCTGCAGCAGCGGATGAAGGAGTGGGGCACCACCACGCGGCGCATCAAGCCGCTGGTCGGCGACATCACGCAGGAACGGCTCGGGCTGACCATCAAGGCGCTCAAGGGCATCGCCGCCGACGTCGACCACGTCATCCACTGCGCCGCCGTCTACGACCTCGAGGCCTCCGAGGAGGCCCAGCAGCAGGCCAACGTCGAGGGCACCCGGCACGTCCTCGAGGCGGTCGCGCGGCTCGGGTCGCGGACCCGGTTCCACCACGTCTCGTCGATCGCCGTCGCGGGCACGTTCGAGGGCCGCTTCACCGAGCGGATGTTCGACGAGGCCACCGGGCTCGACCACCCCTACTTCGCGACCAAGCACGAGTCCGAGCGCATCGTCCGCGAGGAGTGCCCGGTGCCGTGGCGGGTCTACCGGCCCGGCATCGTCGTCGGCGACTCGCGCACCGGGTACATCGACAAGGTCGACGGCCCGATGTACTTCTTCCCGCTGCTCAAGCGGCTCCGCGGGGCGCTGCCGCAGTGGTTCCCGCTGATCGGGCTGGAGGGCCGGCGCATCAACATCGTCCCGGTCGACTACGTCACCGCGGCGCTCGACCACATCGCCCACCTCGACGACGAGCAGTGGGACGGCCGCGCCTACCACCTGGTCGACCCGGAGCCGTACCGCGCCGGCGAGATCCTCAACATCTTCGCCGACGCGGCGTCCGCGCCGAGGTTCGCGGTCCGCATCGACTCGCGCGCGCTCGACCTCATCCCCAAGGGCGTGAAGAACGTCGTCGGGTCGCTGCCGCCGGTCCGGAACGCCAAGCAGGCGGTGCTGTCCGACCTCGGCATCCCCGACATGGCGCTCGGCTACATCAACTGGCCGACCCGCTACGACGCGACCGAGACCATCGCCGCGCTCGACGGCACCGGCATCGCCTGCCCTCGCCTCGAGGACTACGCGTGGCGGCTGTGGGACCACTGGCACCGCCACCTCGACCCGGACCTGTTCAAGGACCGGACCCTCAACGGCGCCATCGGCGACAAGGTCGTGCTCGTCACCGGCGCGTCCGACGGCATCGGCAGGGAGGTCGCGCTGCAGTGCGGCGAGGCCGGTGCCCACGTCCTGCTCGTCAGCCGCACCCGCGAGAAGCTCGAGGCCGTCGCCGACGAGATCCGCGAGCTCGGCGGCACCGCGAGCGTCCACCCGTGCGACCTGTCCGACATGGACGACATCTCGCGGATGGCCGCCGAGGTCCTCGACGCCCACGGGCACGTCGACGTGCTCGTCAACAACGCCGGCCGCTCCATCCGCCGCTCCGTGAAGCTGTCGATCGACCGCTTCCACGACTTCGAGCGCACGATGCAGCTCAACTACTTCGGCGCCGTGAAGCTCATCCTCGCCCTGCTGCCGTCGATGTGCGAGGGCCGTGGCGGCCACATCATCAACATCTCGTCCATCGGCGCGCAGACCAACCCGCCACGGTTCGCCGCGTACGTCGCGTCCAAGACGGCGCTCGATGCGTTCAGCCGGATCACCGCCGGCGAGGTCATCGACGACGGCGTGCAGTTCACCACCGTCTACATGCCGCTGGTGCGCACCAAGATGATCGCGCCGACCAAGATGTACGACTACTTCCCGGCCATCGACCCGGAGGAGGCTGGGCACATGGTCACCGACGCGATGATCTCCAAGCCCAAGAAGGTCGCCACCGGGCTCGGCAACTTCGGCGAGGTCGCCTACGCGATCGCCCCGAAGGTCGTCGACCAGGTCCTGCACACCGGCTACCGGCTCATGCCCGAATCGGCGGCCGCCAAGGGCGAGGACGGGAAGAAGGAGAAGGCCTCGAGCGAGGGCCTCGCGTTCGCGTACCTGCTCAAGGGCGTGCACTGGTAGGCCGCCCCGCCGTCGACGTCGACGTCGCCGGTCCGCCTACCGCCGCGTGCAGGACGGGCCGGCCGGGGCGGCGAGGTCGTCGGGGAGCACCCTCGGGGCGCGCGGCGGACCGGGGACGGTCTCGGCGAGCACGGCGATGAGGTGGCCGCGCTCGTCGACGTACGCGCGCACCAGGTCGTAGCCGCGCGGCGACGGCCCGCCGAGCCAGAACCCGTAGGCGTCGAAGCGCTCGCCGTGCGCGTCCGACTCGAAGTTCCGGGACGTCGGGCACCAGGCGTCGAGGTGGCCGAGGTGCGGGTCGCGCAGGTCGAGCACCGCGAGGCCCGTGGCGTCGTCGAGCGTCGGGGCGATGCGAGCGAAGTGCTCTCGGGCGCCCGGCAGGCCCGGGTCCCACGCGATCACCGCGACGTGGGGGTGCGCCGGGTCGGGGACGACCGGGGCCTCGACGGCCTGGCGGGCGAGTGCCCGGGCGGGCCCGAGGTCGAGCACACCGGCGGGCGGCGGGTCGCGGGTGAGGGTGACGGCGACGAGCGCGACGAGCAGGCCGACCGTGCCGGCGAGCAGCCGCCGCCGGCGCAGCAGCGGCCCCGCCGGCGGGCGAGGGTCGTCCTCGCCGCCGTCGGCCGCGTCGACCACGCGCTCGTCCACCCGGCCCACCTCGTCGCCGTCAGCGCGCCGCCGGCGCGGCGTGCGTGTGGCGAGTGTGGACGACGCGGTGGACATGTGGATGGCGAACTGGTGTTCGGGAACGACACCTGTGGAAGACGCTGTGGGTTTGTGGACAGCGCGTCACACGGGTGGAAGCACACCTGTGGAACTCGGTGTGGAGATGTGGACGCGCCGCCGGCGCGGGTGCGGACCCGGACCGTCGCGAGCCCCGCGGCCGGCGGCGACCCGGGGCTCGCGGTCGCCTCAAGCACGCTTCCCGCGCCGGCGGAGGAAGCGCGCGGCGCGTGGCCACCGGCGACGCCCCACCCGGACGAAGGCGCACGGTCCCTCCGGATGCGGAGGAACCGTGCGTGTCGGGGTGCGTCGGGGCGGGGGTCAGCCGTAGAGGCCGAGGCGGTACCCGCCGTCGCGGACGGTCCGATGCCGTCCGCGCGGCGGGGCGGGGGTCAGCCGTAGAGGCCGAGGCGGTACCCGCCGTCGCGGACGGCCTGCCGGGCGATGGCGTGCATCCGGTCGTCGTCGTTGGCCTCGACCCGGTCGAGCTGGGACTCGACCCGGTCGGCGGCGCGGCGGACGAACGTCTCGGCGACGTAGCGCTCCGCGCCGGCGGCCTCCGGACCGACGTCGTTCATGACGCCGGTGACCCGCGACAGGGTCGCGACCTGCCCGACGATGTCCATCGCCGCGTGGGCGAGGCGCTTCTGCTGCCACTGGCGCTCGCGGACGTCCTTGCCGTGCCGGCGCAGCAGGGCCTCACCGACGTCGCGCAGCCGGGCGACCTGGTCCCCGATGGGGGACGCGAGGGGGCGCAGGTCCGGGTGGACGTGGGTGAGCCGGTCGGGACGGACCTCGCGGCGGATCCGGTTGCCGACGTAGTCGAGCAGGATGTTGGCGCTGCGGACCGGCTCGAGCAGGGACCGCGGGTCGAGCACGCCGCGCAGCTCCGACAGCTCGTCGCCGAGGACCTTCAGCCCCGACAGGGCCACGAAGGCCCGCAGCACGTCGTTGGCGCCCTCGAAGATCGGGAAGATGCGGATGTCCCGCAGGATCTTCTCGTACGGCTGGTCGCGCATGTACGCCTCGCCGCCCTTGAGCTGGAAGGCGCGGTTGGCCGCGTACCAGAGGAACTCGGTGCCGGCGATCTTCACCATCGCGGACTCGAGCGAGGTGTCCTCGACCCCGCGGTCCACCATGCCGGTGGTGAGGTAGCTCATCGACTCGATGCCGTAGGTGTGCGCCACCATCCAGGCGAGCTTCTCCTGGACGAGCTCGAAGTCGGCGAGCGCGTGGCCGAACTGCCGGCGCTCGGTGGTGTGGTCGACGGCGAGCTCGAGCAGGTGCTTGGTCGCGCCGACCGAGCCGGTCCCGAGGCTCATCCGGCCGTTGTTCAGGATGTGCATGGCGATCTTGAACCCGTCGCCGGGCTCGCCGAGCACGTTCTCCGCCGGGACCTTCACGTCCGTGAAGGTGAGGTGGCGCAGGTCGTTGCCGCGCAGGCCCATCGTGTCGTAGCGGAACGGCGAGTCGAAGCCCGCCATGCCGCCCTCGAGCACGAGCGCGACGTGGCCGTGCTCCTCGGAGCGGGCGAAGGTCACCACCACGTCGCGGTTGCCGTTGCCGATCCAGCGCTTCTCGCCGTTGAGGACCCACGACCCGTCGGCCTGCCGTTCCGCGCGGGTCTGCAGGTCCCACGCGTCCGAGCCGGTGGTCGGCTCGGTGAGGGCGAACCCGGCGAGCTTGCGGCCGGCCGCGAGGTCGGGCAGCCAGCGGGCCTTCTGCTCGTCGGTGCCGAAGAGGTGGATGCCCTTCATCCCGATGGACTGGTGCACGCCCATCACGACGGCGAGGGTCGCGTCGATGCGGCCGAACTCCTCGCTGACCCGGCAGTACCCGGTCTGCGACAGGCCCTGCCCGCCGTACTCCTCCGGAACGTAGAGACCCATCAGCCCGGCCTCACCGAGCGCGGCGAGCCGGTCGTCGCCGATCCAGCGGTCGTCCTCGACCTGCTGCGGGTCGTAGTCGGCCGTGACGTCGCCGAGCGCAGCGATGAGGTCGCGGACCTTGCGGGCCTCCGCGTCGTCCATCGTCGGGAACGGCGTGACGAGGTCCTGGTGGAGCTCACCGAGGAACAGCGACTTCGCGAAGGAGGTCGGCTGCTCGCGGGCCGCCTCGGCATCGGCCGAGGTCGTCGTCTCGGGCGAGGTCTCGGTGGCGCTCACACGGTGCTCCTGGGACTGGGGGCGGCGGGGGCATCTCACCCGAGCTTCGGCGCCGGCGGCACCGTCCGGTGGCCGTGGCCGTCCCGACGGCGCCGGATTCCGGCCGGATGGGTGACGGCTCCCACGTCGGCACGGTCGCCCCGACCCGGCCCGTTCCTGCGCATCCGAGGGGAACGTGCGGACGACGATGGCGACGGCGAGGCTCACACCCCGTACGGTCGCGGTTCCTCCGGATCCGGCGGAACGATGCAGCGAGGCGCCACGCGCGGGACCGGGCACGGTCCGGATGGCCCGCCCGGCGCGATCGGCCCGGACGCGACGACGCCGGCCCCGCGGGGCCGACGTCGGTGTCGTGCGGCAGGTCAGAGGGCGCGGGGCTCCTCCCACAGCGCCTCGTCGAGCTCCTGCTCACGCTTCTTCTTCAGGAAGAACGCGGCGGCGCCGACGGCGCTGGCGAGCAGCACCAGCAGCCCCTTCCTGCCGCCCTTCTCGTCCTCGGTCTGGTTCCTGCGGCCCACGGCGGCTCCCACCTCGTCGGTCAGGTCGGCGACCCTGGACGACGCGGCGTCGGAGAGGGAGCGCGCCTTGGCCGCGGCCTTCTCGGCCAGCTCGTCGGCGGCGCTGCGGAGCTCCTCCGCCTTCGCCTCGAGCTTCGCGGCCTTCTTCTGCTTGCGGCGGTCGCCCATCTCGTCGTCCTCGTCGTCGGTGGTCGTCGGTCGGGTCGGTCTCGTGACCGAGCCTAGCCACGCGCCGGCGGCCGCACGCCGGCCACCCGGGCCGTCCGTCGGGGTGGCTACGGTGCCCCCGACCGGACGGACGAGGGACCCGTGACCGAGCAGGTCGAGCGCGTGGACGTCGCCGTGCTGGTCGCCGAGGCGTTCGAGGCCGGACGCACGCACCCGGCCCCGGGGCTGCAGGACACCGCCGACGTGTGGTTCGACACCGGTCGCGAGCCGGCGGTGGTCTGGTCCGACGACGGGCGGGTCTTCTGGCTCGCCGACCCCGGGGACCCGGAGGCGCACCTGCGCCTGTGGCAGCAGCCGAGCCCGCCGGCGGACCCGTCCCATTTCGGGAGGGTGCTGGCCGAGGGGCTCGCCGCGTGCGACTTCCCGCCGACCGGCGACGGTGCGGCACCGGGGCACGTCCGGGCTGCGCTCCGCGCCGCCGGCGTGCTCGACGGGACCGGCTGAACCGCCGCGGTCAGCCGGCCCCGGGCCCACCCGGTGCCGGGGTCAGCCGCACCCTCGACACCACCACCCGCACCTCGACGCCGGACGCGTCGGCCACCGGGTGCTCGTGCGCGACGACGACCCCGGAGGGCGTGGCGCTCGCCTCGACGCCGGCGGAGGTGAACGGGCCGCGGCGGGCGGCCCGCCGGTCGGCCGGCGCGACCAGGTCGGTCACCGGGCCCCACCCGGCACCGCCGGCGCTGACCTCGGCCGACGTCGTGACGGCGATCCGGGTGCGGGAGAGCAGCGCCTCCTCTGTGTCCTCGTAGGCGTGCCAGACGGCGGCGAGGACCCCACCCGGTCGGGCGACGAGGTCGTGGGAGAAGAACCCGCCGGCGGCCGTCGTGCCGGCGACGTCCGGTCCGGCGACCCACGTCGCGCCCCCGTCGGCGGAGGAGGCGCTGCGCAGCGCGGAGGAGACCCCGGCGACGTGGTCGTCGGTCAGGACGTGCACCCGCCCGTCGTCGGTCGCGGCCACCGAGACGGTCGGCAGGAAGCGGAGCTGTCCACCGGTGCGACGGTCGTCGGGCCGGTCGCCGGACACCCGCATCACCCGAGCGGGGCCGGTCCAGGTCGCCCCGCCGTCGCGCGTGTGCCAGGCCAGGACGTCCATCGGCCGGGACGGGGACGCGGGGGCCGGCTGGTTGATGACGGCGCCGAGCGCACCGCCCATCGCGACCACGACCGCACGTTGCGCGTCGAGGACGACGACCTTCGGAGTGAACGTGGCCTCGACCGCGGAGAGCCCCGTCCGCAGGGTGGTCAGCCCACCCCACGTGGCCCCGCCGTCGTCGGTGCGTCCGACCTTCAGCACCTGGCCCACGATGTTGCTGCGGATCGGCTCGTTGTACGTGATCCAGACACGGTCGTCGACGACCGGGTGGGGCGTGAGGTCGACGCTCTCCGAGTACCCGACCCAGCTCGAGACGACGACCGGCGGACCGAACGAGGTCGATCCGGGGTCGCGGACCGCGACCCGGACCTCGCCGCGCGTGGTGGACGAGGTGTCGGGGAGCCCGGCGTTCGGGGTCTCGGTCACCGTCGCGAGGTAGCTGCGTCCGGTCCCGTCGACCGCGACCGAGGTCGCCCACTGCGTGCGCCCGTCGTCGGGCTCCGTGCAGGCCGGCCCGGTCGACAGGGTGCGGACCTGCCCCCCGGTCACCAGCGCCGTCCCGGTCACGCGGTCATCGCGGGTCCACGAGACGAGCGCCCCGTCCGGTGCGTCCGCCACGGACGGGGCTCGCCCGGTCCGCAGCGTCTCGTCCGGGCGCCCACACCGGTCGGTGCCGGGCAGCGCGTCGCTGACGACGACGGGCTCGTCGACCGAGACGACGGCGGGGCCGCCGCCGGGCGGGGCCGCGCCGGCGGCCGCCGGTGAGGCGGCCGCGAGGGTGCCGAGGAGGACGGGGACGAGGGGGATGGTGTGGTGGCGGCGCATCGGCGTGGACCTGTGCGGACGGGGGCGCCCCGAACGGGGCTCCACGGTGCCTCGGACGCTACGGACGCGTCACCGGCCGGTCCGTCGCCGGGCGCACCGTCGCTGCGTGTCCGGGACGACACAGGGCGGGGCCGACAGACACGACGACCCCCGACCAGCAGGTCGGGGGTCGCGGTGTCGTGTGGGCCAGCGAGGACTTGAACCTCGGACCTCACCCTTATCAGGGGTGCGCTCTAACCACCTGAGCTACTGGCCCGGACAGCGGACGCGGGGCGACGTCGCGCCCCGAGACCGCGGGGGACTGTACCGATGGGCCCGGCGCGACGCGAACGCGTCAGGGGCGGGGGCCGCCCTCGGTCGAGCCGCCGTTCCCGCCGTCCTCCGGCGCCGGCGGCGTCCGCCCGAACCGGCCGGGATCGGCCTCCTCGGGCCGGTCTGGACGGTCCCCGAAGATGCGGTCGTCGGGGCGGCCGGAGCTCGGCGGGGTGCCGCCGCTCGGGGCCGAGGGGCCGGACGGCCGCGCCGGCGGCTGCTGGGACCACGGGTCGCGTGACGGCGCAGGCGACGGGGCACCGGCGCCGGGCGGCGGGCCGGACCCGGGCCCACGGGGCGACTCCGGGGCACGGGGCGAGTCGGGAGCGCGGGGGGTGTCGGGGCCGCGGGGGGTCTCGGGGGACGACGTCCCGCCGGTCGATCCGGACGACGGACCCGAGGGGGTGGTGGGTGCGGACGGGGTCGCCGGCGGTCCTGCGGCGTCCGACGCCGGCGCGCTCGGCGTGCTCGGCGCGGCCGAGGTCGTCGGCTGCTCGCCGGTGAGGCGCGACCAGGCGAGGGTGGGGTCGTCGGCCGTCGAGCGCGTCGGGGTCGTCGGGGCGCCGGCGGTGGGCCCGACGCCCACCGGTGACTGGCTGCCGCTGCTGCTGCTCGGGCTGCCGCTGGCGGTGACGGCGGTCGTGGCCGCGCCGGCGCCGGTCTCCCCCCGGGCCGCGGAGCCCGGCGAGTCGTCCATGACCGTCACCTGGATGCCGCCGGTCAGGTCGGCGATGAGGTTCGCGAGGAACGTCAGGAAGACGAGCACGCCGGTCTGGATGACCACGGCCAGCACCCCGAGGAGCAGGAACGCCCGGAACAGGTTGCCGCCGTCGATGGCGCAGTTGGAGAACCCGACGTCGGTCGCGATCTCGCACACCTTCTCGATCAGCCGCAACCGCCGGATGAAGAACCACAGCACCGCGCCACCGAGGAGCTGGATGGCGAGCAGCGCCAGGTTGGCGACGAAGCCGAACTTCAGCACCGACCAGGGGTCGATGCGCTTGAGGGTGAGCCGGCGGCGGACCACGGCGAGCTCCGATGCTGGGTGTCACGGGACCGCGGGGCCCCGCAGGCGTTCGGGGGAGTCTAGGGCCGGGGGGCAGGACGACCGGACAGCGGTCCCCTGCCCCCGCGGTCAGGCGTCGTCGTCCGGCGTCGGCTCGTCGTCGGAGGCGCCCGGGTCGTCCCCGAGCACCTCGGTCGTCGGCTCGCCGGTCACCTCCGACCCGGCCATGACCCCGGCGGTCGCCTCGTCGTCATCGTCGTCGTCGACGACCAGCGCGACGCCGGCGACGGACGCGCCCTCGTCGGGCCGCATGAGCCGCACGCCCTGCGTGTTGCGGGTCATCGGGCGCAGGTCCTTCACGCCCATGCGGATCACGGTGCCGGTGTCGGTCACGAGGAAGACGTCGGCCTCGTAGGGCACGACCAGCCCACCGACGAGCTCGCCCTTCGCGTCGGTCAACGAGGCGGTCACGACGCCCTTGCCGCCGCGGCCCTGCAGCGGGTACGCGGACAGCGGGGTGCGCTTGCCGTAGCCCTCGCTGGTCACGACCATCAGGTACCCGTCGATGTCCTTGGGGTCGTCGCCGGTCGGCGTGGCGACCCCCATCGACAGGACCTCGTCGCCGGCGGCGAGCCGCATCCCGCGCACGCCGGTGGCGGTCCGGCCCATCGAGCGGGCGTCGTCCTCGGCGAAGCGGATCGCCTGGCCCTTCTTGGACACGAGGAACACCTGGTCGGTGCCCGAGGTGACCCGGACGCCGATGAGCTCGTCGTCGTCCTTGAGGTTGATGGCGATCAGGACCGAGCGCGGCGAGTCGAAGTCGTCGAGCCGGGTGCGCTTGACCGTGCCGTCCTTGGTGGCGAACACGAGGTAGCGCTGGTCGTCGAACTCCTTCAGCGCCATGATCGCGGCGACCTTCTCGTCCTGCTCGAAGGCCAGCCCCGGCACGTTGGCGACGTACACGCCCTTCGCCGAACGGGCCTTCTCCGGGACCTGATAGGTCTTGATCCGGTAGACGCGCCCCTGGTTGGTGAAGAACAGCAGGTGGTCGTGCGTCGAGCACGTCAGGAGGACGGTGACGATGTCGTCCTCCTTCATGTCGGTCCCGCGCACGCCGCGACCGCCGCGCCGCTGGGCACGGAACGCGTCGACGGGGGTGCGCTTGACGTAGCCGGCCTTCGTCAGCGACACGACGACGGTGTCCTCGGGGATGAGGTCCTCGACGGTGACGTCGCCGTCGTCGGGGACGATCCGGGAGCGACGCTCGTCGGCGAAGCGGTCCCGGATGTCGGCGAGCTCCTCCTTGATGATCGCCCTGACGCGGGCCGGGTCGGCGAGGATCGCCTGGTACTCGGCGATGCGGGTCTGCAGCTCGTCGTACTCGTCCTGGATGCGCTGGCGCTCGAGCGCGGCGAGGCGGCGCAGCTGCATGTCGAGGATGGCCTGCGCCTGGATCTCGGAGAGCTCGAAGCGCTCCTGCAGGCCGGTCTTCGCCTCGTCGGCGCTGGGGGAGCGCCGGATGAGCTCGATGATCTCGTCGATGTGGTCGAGCGCGACGAGCAGGCCCTCGAGGACGTGGGCGCGCTCCTGCGCCTTGCGCAGGCGGTACCGGGTGCGCCGCTCGATGACCTCGACCTGGTGCGCGATGTAGTGCGTCAGGCACTGGTCGAGGGTGAGCGTCTTCGGCACGCCGTCGACGAGCGCGAGGCAGTTGACGCCGAAGGTGTCCTGCAGCTGGGTGTGCTTGTAGAGCTGGTTCAGCACGACCTGCGCGTTGGCGTCACGCTTGACGTCGATGACGATCCGCATCCCGTGGCGGTTCGACTCGTCGCGGAGGTCGGCGATCCCGGGGATGACCTTGTTGACGACGAGGTGCGCGATCTTCTGCAGCAGCGTCGACTTGTTGACCATGTAGGGGATCTCGGTGACCACGATGCGCTCGCGGTCGCCGGCGCGGGTCGTGTCCTCCTCGATGGTGCACACGGCCCGGACCTTCACCGAGCCCTTGCCGGTGGTGAAGGCGTCGTACGCGCCGGACTGGCCGAGGATGAGGCCGCCGGTCGGGAAGTCGGGGGCCGGGACGTAGCGCATCAGGTCGACGGCGGTGAGCGTCGGGTCGTCGATGAGCGCGACCGTCGCGTCGATGAGCTCGCCGAGGTTGTGCGGCGGGATGTTGGTCGCCATCCCGACGGCGATGCCGGTCGCCCCGTTGGCGAGCAGGTTCGGGAAGCGGGCCGGCAGGACGACCGGCTCCTCCTCGTACCCGTCGTAGTTGGGGACGAAGTCGACGGTCTCCTCGTCGATGTCGCGCAGCATCTCCATCGCGAGCTTCGACAGGCGCGCCTCGGTGTAGCGCATGGCCGCCGGCGGGTCACCGTCGATGGAGCCGAAGTTCCCGTGCCCGTCCACCAGCAGGTGGCGGATGGAGAAGTCCTGCCCCATGCGGACCAGCGCGTCGTAGATCGCCGAGTCACCGTGCGGGTGGTACTTCTTCATGACGTCGCCGACGGCCGAGGCGCACTTGCGGTAGGGCCGGTCGGGCCGCAGGCCGCCCTCCTCCATCGAGAACAGGATGCGGCGGTGCACCGGCTTGAGGCCGTCGCGGACGTCGGGCAGGGCGCGACCGACGATGACCGACATCGCGTAGTCGAGGTACGAGGCCTTCATCTCGTCCTCGATGACCACCGGCTCGACGCGGGCGGCCAGCACCGTCCCCTCGGCGGTCAGCGGGGTCCCGTCCTCGGCGCGCGCGACGGGATCGCCGGGCGTCGGGTCGGGGGTGCCCTCCAGCGGGCGGTCCTGCGAGGGCAGGTCGCCCTCGACGGGGAGGTCGCCCTCGGTGGGGTTCTGGTCGTCGGCCACGGTGTCGTGTCCTCGTCAGGTCAGCGGGGAGGTGGGGGGAGGTCTCAGCGGGGCGGGTCGTCCCGCAGCGTCCCGGCGCGGGCGGCGGCGCCGAGCAGGATCGCCGCGCCCACGATGCCGACGATCGTGCCGGTCACGAGCGACGGGCCAGCGGGGAAGCCGAGGAAGACGCCGAGGCCGCCCACGACGACGACGCCCATCAGCAGGGCGGCGACGGCGGCGAGGAGGGTGCGGGTCACTCGAGGGGCTCCCGGTCGGAGGGGCTTGCGGGGTCGTCGTCGGGGTCCTGGCCGCCGGCGCGGCCGATCATGGCCAGCACCGCCAGCCCGAGGAAGCCGAGGGGCGCGATGACGAGGAACGCGTCGAGGCGGAACGTCCCGGGCGAGAGCAGGCCGACGAGGACGCCGAACAGCACGAGGCCGAGGGCGACCCAGAGGAGCGCGCGTCCGTTGGCGTCCGTGCGCATCAGACGTCGATGGTCGCGTAGCGGGCGTTGGCCTGGATGAACTCCCGGCGCGACTCCACGTCGTCGCCCATGAGGATGGAGAACATCTCGTCGGCGACGGCCGCGTCGTCGAGCGTGACGATCTTGAGCGTGCGCTTCTCCGGGTCCATCGTGGTGTCCCAGAGCTGCTCCGGGTCCATCTCGCCGAGGCCCTTGAAGCGCTGCACGTCGATCTTCTTGTCGCTCGACTCGCGGAACTCGGCCACGATCGTGTCGCGCTGCGCGTCGGAGTAGGCGTAGCGGACGTCGCTCTTCCGGCTCGGGTTGACGAGCTGGTACAGCGGCGGCTGGGCCAGGTAGACGTAGCCGGCGTCGATCAGCGGCCGCATGTGGCGGAACAGGAACGTCAGCAGCAGGGTGCGGATGTGGGCCCCGTCGACGTCGGCGTCCGCCATCAGGATCAGCTTGTGGTAGCGGGACTTCTCGACGTCGAAGTCCTCGGCGAAGCCGGTGCCCATCGCGGTGATGAGGGCCTGGACCTCGTTGTTGTTGAGGATCTTCGGCAGGCGCGCCTTCTCGACGTTCAGGATCTTTCCGCGGATCGGCAGGATGGCCTGGGTGCGGGGGTCGCGGGCCTGCTTCGCGGAGCCGCCGGCGGAGTCACCCTCGACGATGTAGAGCTCCGACTCGGCCGGGTCGCGCGACTGACAGTCGGCCAGCTTGCCGGGCAGGCCCGTGCCGCCGAGCAGCCCCTTGCGCCGGGTGAGGTCGCGGGCCTTGCGGGCCGCGATGCGGGCCTGCGCCTCCGACTCGGCCTTGCGCACGATCGCCCTGGCCTCGGTGGGGTGCTCCTGCAGCCACTCCTGGAGCTGGGCGTAGGTCGTGGTCTGGACGAAGCTCTTGACCTCGGTGTTGCCGAGCTTGGTCTTCGTCTGCCCCTCGAACTGCGGGTCGCCGACCTTGCAGGAGATGATCGCGATCAGCCCGGAGCGCAGGTCGTCACCGGACAGCGACTCGACCTCCTTGGACTTCAGGAGGTTGTTCTGCGTGGCGTAGCGGTTGATGACCGAGGTCAGGGCCGTGCGGAAGCCCTCCTCGTGCGTGCCGCCCTCGTGGGTGTTGATGGTGTTCGCGAAGCTGAGGATCGTGTCGTTGTAGTCGTCGATCCACTGCAGGGAGACCTCGACGGACTGCCTGCCGTTGGGCCCCTCCTCCTCGGTCTCGAAGTGGATCGGCGGGTGCAGCTGCTCCTTGGCCTTCGTCGAGCGGATGTGGTCGACGAAGTCGCGCAGGCCACCGGGCGCGTGGAACTCGAAGCGGCGCGCCTCGGTGTCCTCCTCGGCCTCGGCGCGGGGGCGCTCGTCGTTCAGGACGATGCGCAGGCCGGCGGTGAGGAACGCGGTGTCGCGGAGGCGCCGCTTGATGGTGTCGATCGAGAACTCTGTCGACTCGAAGATCTGCGGGTCGGGCCAGAACCGGATCGTGGTGCCGTGGTCGTCGGTCTCGCCGACACGTTCGACGCCGCCCTGCGGGGCGCCACGGCGGTAGGTCTGGGTGTGGATTCCCCCGTCGCGGTGGACCACGACCTCGACCTTCTCGGACAGGGCGTTCACGACCGAGATGCCGACGCCGTGCAGGCCGCCCGAGACCGCGTAGGCGTCGTTGTCGAACTTTCCGCCGGCGTGCAGGACGGTCATCACGACCTCCAGCGCCGGCTTGTTCTGCTTCGGGTGCATGTCGACCGGGATGCCGGAGCCGTCGTCGGTCACCTGCACGGCGCCGTCCGCCGTGAGCGTCACCTCGATGGCGGTGCACCGCCCGGCCAGCGCCTCGTCGACGGAGTTGTCGACGACCTCCCAGATCAGGTGGTGGAGCCCCCGCGACCCGGTCGAGCCGATGTACATGCCAGGCCGCTTGCGGACCGCCTCGAGCCCCTCGAGCACCGTGATGTTCTTCGCCGAGTAGTCACCGTTGGCGGTCGGGGTCACGGCAGCGGACACACGGGTTCCTTCGGTCGGCAGGGGTGGGCAGGGCTGCCCAGCGGGGCGTGCCCGCGTGCGGTGCTGACGCGTCGTCCGGCCGGGAGGACCCGGCACCGGCCGGCACCGCCGACCGACGTCGTCGGGGGTGCCGGGCTGGGCGAGGTGTGGGCCGTGGACGGGTGGTCGACCGCACCTCGCAGCCTACCAGCCGACGGCCGCCCGACCGAGGATGTCGGAGGGTCGGATGTGCGTCTGAGCGCTCCTGCGCGCGCCTGTGGGGTGCGACCCCGTCCCGGGCGGTCAGAGGCTGGGACGGGTGTCGGCCACACAGGGCGGCGCAGGCGCGCCGGGACGCGATCGGTCGATCTCCAGCCGGTCTCGAGGTCCGGGGGGCGCAGGGAACGGGCCCCTCGGCGTCGAAGCCAACCTCACGCCCCGAACCGCACACAGGAGGACCCCGTGCGCAGGACCACTCGCATCGCGACGATGGTCGCGACCGCCGCGATGGCGAGCACCGTGCTCGCTGCCGCCCCACCCGCCGGCGAGGTCGGCCAGACGATCACCGGCTCCATCTCGCTGCCGCAGCCGACCAAGGCCAGCGGCACCAACGTCAGCCGCATCAACCGCACCGCCGGCCTCATCGGCTCGGCCACCAACGGCGTCGTGTCGTGGTACTTCGCCGTCCCGGACTTCGTCAACGGCGGCGCGTTCGAGCTCACCACCTCCGCCGCCGGCGCCGACCTCGACATCATCTTCTACGCCGACCCCGGGACCATCACCGACGCGCCGACCGCGACGGCCGAGTTCGTCGGGACCACCGGCACGGGCGAGGCCGGCATCATCCCGCCCGGCAGCCGCTACGCGGTCATCTACGCGGCGGCCGGCACCGACGTGCCGTTCAGCTACACCGCGCACGCCAAGCCCGAGCTGCGTCTGTCCGGCAGCCTCGACCTGACGGTCGCGACCGGCGAGACCGTGGTGTTCGTCAACGACACCGCGGGCGCCCTCGGGCTGACCGGCGACGTCAGCACCGGCGGCGCCGGGCGCGACCTGCCGATCGATGGCACGCTCGAGAAGACGTTCGGCACCGCCGGCACCTTCACCTACGCCACCAGCGACGGGCGCACCGGGACCATCACCGTCGAGTGACCCCGGCGGCCATCGCCGCACCCACGAGCGCGCCCCCGGCCAGCAGGCCGGGGGCGCGTCGTCTGCGGGGCTCCGCAGACCGTTCGGGTGTCCTCACGCCCGAGGCCCGGCCTCGGTGATCGGGGTGTCGCCTCCGAGCCGTTCGATCTCGGCTCTGGTGCCGACGCGGATCTCGACGGCCGCCGGCGCCGCGAGGTGCAGACGCCGACACGCATCGCCGACATCTGCCGGCGTGAGCGCATCGCCCGGGACGTGGGCACCGCGCGCGGGCGTCGCGATGGGCGAGGTGAGGACGAGGCTGTGCGTGCGGACGCCGCTCCGCTCCTCTGCGTCGAAGATCTCCGCCAGCGCGAGCTGGGCGCGTGCGACCAGGCTCAGCGGGCCGGTGCCGGGCACGACGTCGACGGCGGCACCGCCGTTGATGAAGACGTAGCTCCCACCACCACGGATGTGCGGGCGCAGGGCGGCTGCCACGCGCCAGTGCGCGACGATGCCGTCCTCGACGACCGTGCGCAGCATCGCCTCCTCGATCGTCGCGAGTGGCGCCAGGCGCCAGCCGGCCCCGCCGATGGAGGCGATGGCGGCGTCGAACGGCCCGTGCGCAGCCGCGAGCTGCTCGAGACCGGGCCGGTCGCCGGCCGCCACGGTGGCGATGAGGCGACCCGGCAGCCCACGCACCACGCGCCGGAGGTTGGCCAACCGCTCCTCGTCCCGCGAGGTCGTGACGACGGTGGCCCCATCGGCGAGCCATGCGGCGACCACACCGGAGCCGACGCCGCCGGCACCGCCGGCGACGAAGACCCGCGTCACGAGCCCGTCCCGTGTGCCGCCGCGTCCCGCGTCGTGGGGGAGGCCGCCACGGGTCGGAGCTGCCACAGCGCCGCTGCGGCCACGACGGGGTGCATCAGGCCGAGGGCGATCATGGTGCCGGTGTCCATGCCGGCGCCGAACAACGGGCCGAAGGACAGGACGAGCCCGGCCACGACGAGGGCGGTGAACTGCCGTCCTCCCCGACGTGTCCGACGGAGGACGAGCGCGACGACGAGGGCGATCGTCAGCGGGAGGACCGTGGCGGCGACCACCGTTCCCATCGTGAGCTCGATGGTCGCGTCCGATCCCGGGCTCTCCGGGACCAGGAGGTCGACATCGGCGACGGAGGCGATGCCGAAGATCAACAGGTTCGCTGCCACGCTCGCCGCGGCCGCGAGGAGGAGGTGGCGGAGCGCCGAGCGCCCGCCGACGTCCGCTGGGGTGGTCTCGGAGGTGATCGTCGTCATCCGGCCAGCGCCTCCCCCTGGAAGCTCGGGTCCACGGTGTGGACACGCCGGGCGAACCGCCACCGGCCGTCGGTTCGGACGAGTTCGTCCTCGTAGTGGCCGGTCGCGCCGATCGCGGGCGGGTGTTCGGTGGTGCCGACGACGAAGTAGTACGACCGCATGGTGGCGCGGTCGCCGTCGACGGTCACGACCTCGTTGGCGGAGAAGTGCCGGGTACCGGTCAGGTTGGCGGTGATGCCGGAGATCCACCGGTGGAGCTCCTCGCGGCCCCGCGGGGTGCCGAAGGGGCTGTCCACCTCGCCGGCCTCGGTGAAGCACGCCACCCAGGCGTCGGGGTCGTGGTCGTCGACGGCCAGGTTGTAGGCGTGGCCGAGGTCGACGATCTGGGCGACGTCGTCCGTGGATGTCGGAGCCATCCGGCTCTCCTCTCGTAGTTATGCAACTCTGAGTTGCAGAGTAGCCGGAGGACCACAGATGTGCAACACTGAGTTGCAGAAAGGACGCCGATGTCGACCGACCCACGCACCGCTCGAACGCGCTCCCGGACGTTGGACGCGGCCTTCCAGCTCCTCGGCGAGGAGGGGCTGGAGAGCACCACCGTCGAGCGGATCGCCGAGTGCGCTGGCGTCCACAAGACGACCGTGTACCGGCACTGGCCCGAGCGTGAGGACCTGCTCGCGGACGCCCTCGAAGCGAACATGGACCCCGCACCGATCCACGACAGCGGCGATGTCCGCAACGACCTCGTCGCGGCCATGACGGGCCTCGCCCGGACCATCTCCACGCCCCCCTGGTCCGTCCTGCTGCCCTCGTTGATCGCCGCCTCCACCCGGGACGAGCGGCTCGCTGGGCTCCACCGGCAGTTCACCGAGCGCCGTCGACAGGCGACGGTCGAGTTGGTGGAACGTGCGAAGGCGCGGGGCGAGCTGTCCGCGCATCTCGATGCCGGACACCTCGTGGAGACCCTCGCCGGGGCCGTCGTCTACCGCCAGCTCATGCTCCACGAGCGCTCCGACCGCAGCTACATCGAGCACCACGTCGACCACGTCCTGCGGGCTGCTCGCTGATCGAGCGCGGCCGACGGGAGCACCCACGAGCGCGCCCCCGGCCAGCAGGCCGGGGGCGTCTCGTCTGCGGGGCTCCGCCGTCGTCAGCGCGACAGGCGAAGGGCGAGGCGCTCGACGTGGTCGCGGACGACCGTGGCGGTGGTGGCGGCCGCCGGCGTGCCACCGGTCTGGCTGCCACCCTCGCCGAACTCGAGCTCGAACGGACCGCGGTCGGTGAAGCCCAGCGCCTCGATGCCGGCGTACGGGTCACCCACGGTCGTCCCACCGGTCTGGCGGATGGTCAGCGGCAGCGACACCGCCCCGCCCCGACGGGTGTCGGACACGGCGATCACGACGTTGCCGTCACGGTCGATCGTGTTGGCGAAGTAGTCGCCGAGGCGACGGTCGACGCCGAACGCCTGGCAGGTCGTGCCGGAGTTGCACATCGTCCCGCGGTGCACCGGCTCGGCCGAGGCCTTCTGGACCGTGAAGGTCGCCGGCGCGGCCACGGTGGCGCCGTCCACGACGACCTCGCAGCCGGCCGGGTTCACCGACTGGGCGGCCATGACGTGCCAGTCCCCCGTGGCGCGCTCCGGGCTGTTGCCCGGGGCCCGCTCGGAGTTCTGCAGCCACACCGCCACGACGCCGTCGGGACCGGCGGCCAGCCACGGCCAGAACGCCGTGCCCGTGCCGTCGTCGAGCTTGGTCGGGGTGCCCCAGGTCTCGCCGCGGTCGGTGGAGGCGTTGAACCAGATGCCCGCACCGGCGCCGCCGGCCTCGTCCCACACGACGTAGATGTCGTCACCGGGGCCGAGCGCCATCGTCGGGCCGATGGAGGACATGCGGCTGTGGCTCGGCGCGATCACCGGCGGGTTGGAGGAGCGGGGCTTCTCGAGCGTGCCGTCCCGGTTCAGCCACTCGACGTTCGGCGGCGCCTGGTCGCGGGCGTTCGGCGCGATCCACATGGTCAGCGCGCCGTTCTGGCGGTGGATCTCGTAGAGGCGGCCGTCTCGGCGGTCGACGAGGATGTCCGACGACTGCTGGGACCCGAGGTCCTGCGCCGGGCCGAACGTGGCGCCGCCGTCGGTCGACTTGTAGAGGCGGTGGCTGAGGGAGCCGGTCACGGCCTGGCCGGCGTTGGGCGAGCCGCCACCGAACGTGTTGGCCACGAACCAGAGCACGTCCTCCTCGTCGGCCTCCATCCACTGCCGGTCCGAGAGCGTGATGCCGGCGATGTTCTGCAGCGTGTAGCTGCGGCCGCCGTCGCTCGACTTCGAGAACGCGATGTTCGCGAGGTTGATCTCGGAGATGAAGACGTTGCCCGCGAGGTCGATCGCGAACTCGGGGTCCGAGAACCCGGAGTTCGGCAGGCCCGACGTCGGGTCGAGCGTCGAGATCGGCGTGCGGGGCACGAAGTCCCAGCTCTCGCCGCCGTTCTCCGAGACGTACTGGTACGTCTGGCCCTCGTAGTTGGCGATGAACGCGGCGGTGTCCGCGTCGGCCGCCGACGGCGTGTAGAAGTGCGTCGACCCGGCGTGCGAGCCCCACAGCAGCTGGCCGTCGGGGTGCGTGACGATGATCGGCTCACCGCCGGCGCGGGTGGTGTCGGTGTACTCCGACACGAAGGTCATCGGGGCCGCCGGCGCGGGGCAGCCGACGTCGTCGGCCGTCGCGCCGACCGAGGGGACGGCGAGGACCCCTCCGAGCAGCACGGACGCGGTCAGGGTGGTGCGGATCGGCCGTCGGGCCACAGCGGAGCTCCTGGTCGCGGGCGCACCGGGGGGTGGCCCTCCCTCTCGACGCGAGGTTCGACGTCGAGAGGTCGGACTCCTCCCGACCGGTGGCGAGCGCGGTCCAGCCGCCCGGTCCCCAGGGCGGCCCGGACCCGGCGGTAGCCTCCGCCGCCATGACGACCTCGACGAGCCGACCCCGGTGGCGCACGACGACCGCCGGCGCGGTCGCCGCGGTCCTGCTCCTCGCCGGCTGCGGGGGTGGGACGGCGGGCGAGCCCGTGGAGACCGAGACCTTCGACGTCTCGACGCTCGACCTGCCCGACTTCATCACCGAGATCCCCGAGGGCGTCGACCCGGCGCTGCTCGCGCCGATGACGGGGCTCGGGCCGTGCGAGTTCGACATCCCCGCCAACGTGGACCCCGACGACGTCGAGGGGCTGGTGCTGCCGCCCGGCGCGGTGGTCGCCGAGGCGTCGGATGCGGGCCCGCTCGTGAACGTCCAGGGCTACCTGCCGTACACCCCGGTGCAGGTGCGGGTGTTCTACGAGACCTCCGAGGTGCTGGAGCAGCTGCAGATCGAGGACGAGATCCGCGAGGCCGAGGTGCTCGTGGGCGACGGCACGCACCGGCTGTTCCTCAAGGCCCAGGCCGTGTGCGAGCTCGGCAGCGTCTTCGTCGGCGTGGTGGCGCCGGAGATCGCCGCCGAGGACCTGCCCGCGCCGGCGGGGACCCTGTCGCCCCAGCCGCTGCCCTGAGCCGCGGTCGCGTCAGCCGGGCGCGGGGTCAGGCGCCCTCGAGCTCGTCGACCGTGCGGGGCCAGTCGTCCTTGAGCAGCCGCGAGAGGCTGCGGTCGGCCAGCAGCTTCCCGTCGGTCTGGCAGCGCGGGCAGTAGTTCGTCTCGTTGTCGGCGTAGCGGATGCGCTGCACGTCGGTGCCGCACACCGGGCACGGCTCGCCGTACTTGCCGTGCACCGCGAAGTCGGGGCGGAACGCCGTCACCTCGGTCGGGAAGCCGTCCCCGGTCTGCTCCCGCAGCCGCGCGACCCACGCGGTCAGCGTCCCCTGCACCGCCGCGTGGAGCCGGGCGAGCTCCTCCTCGGTGAGCTGCTGGGTGCGCCTGACGGGGGACAGCCCGGCGGCGTGCAGGATCTCGTCGCTGAAGGCGTTGCCGATGCCGTGGAACACCCGCGGGTCGGTGAGGCCGCGCTTCAGCGTGCGGTTCTCACGGGTGAGCGCCTCGGTGAACGCGGCGAGGTCCGCGTCGAGCGGCTCGATGCCGCCGCGGTCGTGCCGGGCGAGCCCCTCGGCCCCGCGTTCCACGTGGAGCGACGCGCGCTTCTTCGTGCCGGCCTCGGTGAGCAGCAGCGTCGCGTCGTCGAGGTCGAACGCGGCCATCCCGACCTTGCCCGGGATCGGCGCGCCGGCGGTGTCCTTCCACCGAAGCCGCCCCGCGACCATGAGGTGCAGCACCAGGTGCAGCGGCTCGTCCCCACCATCGGCGTCGTCCCCGCCACCGTCCCCGGCGTCCTCGAAGTGCCACACGATGCGCTTGCCGAGCCGGGACATCGACGTGATGGTGCGCCCGTGCAGGGCCTCCAGCGGCGGGTCGAAGGTCTTCAGCAGGCTGAACCCGCGGACCCGGACACCGACGAGGACACGGCCGACCATCCGCGGTCGCAGCGCGGCGAGGTAGTCCTCGATGTCGGGCAGCTCGGGCACGCCGGCGAGCCTACGGGCCCGGCGCGGGACGCCGGGCACCCTCGTCGGGTCGCTCGGGCTCGTCGAGCGGCCCCACGGTGATCCGGATGCTGCGCACGGCACGTGGGTCCCCGAGCGCCGTGCCGATCCGCTCGAGCAGCTGCGAGGTGACGTAGCGGAGCTGGGTGGCCCAGGCGGCCGACTCGGCGCGCACCACCAGCGTGCGGTCGGCGAGCCGGACGGGTCGGCAGCGGCGGGCGAGCTCCGGCCCGACGACGTCGGGCCAGGCGGCCTCGAGCCGGGCACCGGTCAGTCGCTCGGCCCACCCCCGGCGGGAGGCGACGCCGCCGACCAGGTCCCCGATGCGCTCGGGCGCCGGGACCCGCCGCAGCCCCGCGTGGTCCTCGTCCTCGACGGTGTAGTCGTCCTCGGTGGGCGGGTCGAGGGGGGCCTGCCGGTCGAGGCGGGCGCGCTGGGCGGCCTGCCGGGCGCGCCGGCGGGCGTCCGCGAGGTCCTCGCGCTCCCTCACGCGGCCCCTCCGACGACTCGCGGCGCCAGGCGGGAGATGCCGTCGCGGATGGCCACGTCGACGCGGGCGCCGGCGAGCGGCACGTCGGCCTCCACGGCGGCCGTGACCAGCACCTGGTCGAACGGGTCGCAGGCCGAGGCCAGCCGCGCGCGGCGGGTCTCGTCGAGCTCGGCGAACACGTCGTCGAGCAGCACGACCGGGCGGTCCCCGACCTCGGCCAGCACCCGGTACGTCGACAGCTTGAGGCTGAGCGCGAGGCTCCACGCCTCGCCGTGGGACGAGTAGCCGCGCGCCGGCAGCGCACCGATGGTGAGCTCCAGCTCGTCGCGGTGCGGCCCGACGAGCGTGGTCCCTCGCTGCAGCTCGTCGCCGGCGGCCTCCTCCAGGGCCGCGCGGAAGGCCTCGTCGATGGGACCACGGTCGGGCACACCCGTCGCGCTGTCCCCGACGACCTCGAGGCCCGTGGACGACACGTAGGTCATCCCGATCCGCTCCGGGCGGTCCGCGAGTTCGCGGTAGGCCGCGTCGACCGGACCCGCGAGGGCGTGGACGGCCGCGATCCGGGCCGCGACGAGCGCCCCACCGTGGGTGACGAGCTGGTCGGTCCAGGTGTCTAGCGTGGACGTCGCGGCCTCGCGGGCGCTGCCGGTCAGCCCCCGGGCCTGCTTCAGCAGGGCGTTGCGCTGCTTCAGCACCCGCTCGTAGTCGGCTCGGGCGGCGGCGTACGCCGGGCGACGCTGCGCGAGCAGGTCGTCGAGGAACCGCCGGCGCTCCGACGGGTCGCCCCGGACGATGGCGAGGTCCTCGGGGGCGAACAGCACGACCCGGAGTACCCCGACGGCCTCGCCCGCGCGGCGCACGTCCTGGCCGTCGACCCGGGTGCGGGTCCGCCGGCCCGAGGCGACCTCGAGCTCGACGGTCCGACGCCGACCCTCGTCCGTCTCGACCGCCGCCCGGATGACCCCGACCTCGGCCCCCGCCCGGACGAGCGGGGCGTCCCCGGCGACCCGGTGGGAGCCCCCGGTCGCCACGCGGTGCACGGCCTCGAGGAGGTTGGTCTTGCCCTGGGCGTTGGGTCCGACGAGGACGGTGACGCCGCCCGCGAGGTCGAGCGCGGCCCGGTCGTACGAGCGGACGTCGATGAGCTCGATCCGCCGCAGGAGCATCAGCAGGTCAAGTATGGAAAAGGCGGGGTGTGGGTGGCTCTCTGCCGGTGGGGAGGCAGAGCGCGGATGTGGGTGGGGTGGCTCAAGGCGGGGTCCTAACCGGCGACACGGGTCCGGAGAAGCGTAAGGGAACAGGTTGGATGTTGACCGCGACCATCACGATCCCTTGAACCACCCGTGGGCAGCCGGAACGAGATCCGGCTGCCCACGGTTCGCGTATGCGCTCCGGCGCGGTCACTGGGCCTTGTCAGCCGCTTCTTCGTCTCCCTCCAGCAAGGACTGGAGCTCTGTCAGGTCCATGGATCGGCCATCCCTGAAGGTGACCGAACCGCCCTCCAACAGGCCCACTCCTTGTGCGCCGAGGGCGAGGTATTTCCCTGCCCAGAGACCGTCCCCCTCCGAGAGGAAGAGGACGTAGCGGCCGCCCAGGTCAAGTTCGATGTCTTCGGCACCCTCGACGATGTTCGTCAAGCCGTCACCGAGATCCAGACTCTGCAGTCTGGCGACCTCGATCTGGCCATCCGGAGCCTCGCCGGACAGAACATCGTCGACAACGATGGTGGTAGCTGTGAAGGTGCTGTGCTCGTAGCCCGGTTCATCCTGAGCGGACTCAGGAATACGCGGGTCATCGCGGAATCTCATCGTCTCGTCGGAGACCGCCTCGCCCACGACAACGAGGTCAGCCCGTTCGGCCAGCTCGTCGGGTGGTAGTTGCAACTGGTAGCCATGAATCTCAACGGTGCCGGGGGCGGCACCTGCAGGATTCTCCGTACCGCTGCAGGCACTCGTCATCACTGCGATGAGCGCTGCGACGGTCGCTGAGGCTCGGCGCGTCCTTATCGTGTTCATCATCACCGGCCCCTGTACTGCTCGGTCATGCTCTCGTCGTCGTGCGCATGCAGTAGCCGCCGACACGTGACGTAACTTTGAAACATGACTGCCTGCCCGTCAGTCGTGTGTGTCAGCCGACCCCAATGTCCGAACTCATGGAGGGCTACGGATTCGACATCGACCGAGAACGGACCGAACAGATTGCAGTTCGTGTTGCTCGTGCCCATCGACTGCGAGCTGTTGAACACGAAGTCAGAGTCCGCAATCTGGTTGTTGGAGTAGGCGCGCGTGTTCGTGCAGGCTTGGGTGGTCGCTGGGGGACAACCAGACTGCCATGCTTGTGGGATCGCGCCTCGCCAGACGAGACGTTGGGCATGCCCACGGATGGCGCTGTCGGTGCGGCGACGCGCGAAACCGCGCAACCACTCGGTCGCGACGACGTCGACCGCGTGACCAACCCACACAGCCGGCCCCACCGACGTGGCGACGGCCGGTAGGTCGTCAACCCCAAGTGCGTTCGCCAGCGCCTCCAGGTCGTGGCTGACGCGGTGGCGGTGCACGGCAGCCGCGCTCGGGGCCTCCCCCACGACGCGTTGGATGTGTGACACCCCGATGACGGTCCCCAAGCGACTGGTCGGCGGAGCAATGCCCGTCAGACTGTGATCAGTCACGCATCCTCGACCGGTGTGGGTGAGGGGCCCCCACCGCTGGTCTATTCCGACTAATTCACGCGCATCGGCATGAGCAGGTAGGTGAACGCGTCGGCCGGGGAGGCGTCGTCATCCGCCGAGACCGGCTTGAGGACGGCCGGCTTCAGGCCGTCCCGCAGCTCGATGCGGATGCGCTCGGTGCCCGTTGCCTCGAGGCCGGCCAGCAGGAACGTCGGGTTGAAGGCGATGGTCAGCCCCTCGCCGTCGATCTCCGCGGGCAGGGCCTCGGCGGCGTCACCGACCTCGGAGTTCGCGGCCTGGAGGTCGACGGAGCCGTCCTCGAAGGTCAGCGTCACCGGGGTGTTGGTCTGCCCGAGCGCCACCACAGCGACACGCTGGAGCGCCTCGACCAGCACGGAGCGCTCGACGACGACCCCGGTCTCGTGGGCGTCGGGGAGCAGCTGGCGGTAGTTCGGGAAGGTGCCCTCGATGAGCCGGGTGGTGAGCCGGCGGGAGCCCAGCAGGAACGAGACCTGCCCCTCCTCGAGCGCCAGGGTGATCGTGCCCCCGGCCTCGCCGGAGGCCTTGGCGACCTCCTGCAGCGCGCGGGCCGGCACGAGCGCCTCGCCGGTCACGGCGGTGTCCCACGGCAGCGAGCGCACCGCGAGCCGGTAGCTGTCGGTGGCGGCGGCGGTGAGCTGGCCGTCGCTGGCCTCGAGCTTCACGCCGGTGAGCACCGGCCGGGCCTCGTCGGACGAGGCCGCGCGGGCGACCTGGGCCACCATCCGGGCGAACGCGTCGGCGCGGATCTCGCCGGTCGCGGCGTCGTCGCCCGGCTCCGGCAGCGTCGGGAAGTCCTCGACCGGCATGCCGCGGACGTGGAACGTGGCGCGACCGCAGCGGATCTCGACCCGGTCCGGGGCGCCGGAGAGCTCCACCGGGGCATCGGGGAACTTCGCGACGAGCTGGCTGAGCAGCTTGCCGGGCAGCAGCACGCTGCCGGGCTCGTCGATCTGGCACGGGATGGCGATGACGGCGGCGACCTCGAGGTCGGTCGCCCGGCAGGTCAGCATCCCGTCGGCGGCCTCGAGCAGGACCCCGGACAGGGCGGGCAGCGTCACCCGGGCCCCGACGGTGCGGGTCGCCCACGACACGGCGTCGGCGAACTCGGCGCGTTCGACTCGCAGCTTCACGGTGTGCTCCAGGCGGGGGTGGTCGGCCCGGTCACGTGACCGGCCGGGGTCGGGTCGGGGAGGGTGCATGCTGGTGCGCCCGGGGCAGGAAGTCCACATCCCTCGACGAAGGAGAGGACAGAGATGTCAGAACCGTCTCCGTAATCGGGGGTGTGGAGACGGTGGACGAGGTCCTGTTCCCGCAGGTCAGGACCGGTTTCCGGGGTGTGGGGCGAGTGTGGACCGACGGGGCGGTCCTCCACATCCGTCCCCATGACACCGGTGTGGTTCGCGCGGCGTCCACACGGGTCCACCCGGCGTCCACGGAGGCTCCACAGCTCGTCCACGGGGACGGGAGCCGTCCGGTCCACACCTCGCCCACAGCCCGTCGACAGGGTCGTGGACAGGCAGGTCCACAGGGGCGACGCGAGCCGCGGCCGTGCGGGAGCGGTCGTGGGCACGGGCATCAGGCCGTCCGGGCGCGGGTCTTGATGCGGTTGGTGAGCTCCTGCACCTGGTCGTACGTGGCGCGGCGCTCCTGCATCAGGTTCGCGATCTTGGTGTTGGCGTGCATGACGGTCGTGTGGTCGCGGCCCCCGAAGGCCTTGCCGATGCGGGGCAGCGACAGGTCGGTCATCTCGCGCACGAGGTACATCGCGATCTGGCGGGCGTTGACGAGCTGCCTGCTGCGCGAGGGCGAGCAGAGCTCGTCGAGGCTGAGCTGGAAGTACTGGGCGACCTCCTCCATGATCATGGAGGTCGAGATCTCCTGCTCCCGGTCGTCGGGGAAGAGGTCCTTGAGGACCATCTCGGCCATCTGCAGGTCCGGTGGGGCCTGCTGCAGGCTCGCGAACGCGGCGACGCGGATGAGGGCGCCCTCGAGCTCGCGGATGTTCGACTGCACCTTCGACGCGATCAGCTCGAGCACGTTGGGCGGGACGCCCAGGTCGTCCTTCTCCGCCTTCTTCTGCAGGATCGCGATGCGGGTCTCGAGGTCGGGCGGCTGCACGTCGGTGGTGAGCCCCCACTCGAACCGGCTGCGCAGGCGCTCCTCGAGCCGGGCGATCTGCTTGGGCGGGCGGTCCGACGCGATGACGATCTGCTTCTCGGCGTTGTGCAGCGCGTTGAAGGTGTGGAAGAACTCCTCCTGCGTGCGCTCCTTCGACTCCAGGAACTGGATGTCGTCGACCAGCAGGATGTCCGCCTGCCGGTAGGTGCGCTGGAAGAGCGGGATCCGGTCGTCTCGGATCGCGTTGATGAACTCGTTGGTGAACTGCTCGGTGGTGACGTAGCGCACCTGCAGCCGGGGGTAGAGGCTGCGCACGTAGTTGCCGATGGCGTGCAGGAGGTGGGTCTTGCCGAGCCCCGCCCCGCCGTAGATGAACAGGGGGTTGTACGACTTGGCCGGGGCCTCGGCGACGGCCGCGGCCGCCGCGTAGGCGAAGCGGTTCGAGGCGCCGATCACGAAGTCGTCGAACGAGTACTTCGGGTTGAGGTCGTCCGCCGGGGGCTGGCCGCCGTCCCGGTGGGCCGGCCGCTGCTGCGGGAGCTCGACCACGGGGCCGGGGGGCCGGCCGGGCGCCTCCAGCGGGGTCTCCGAGGTGGGGACGGTCGGCGTCGTCGACCCGCCGTGGCGCTCCTCGGCGAGCCGCTCGCTCGGGGTGGGACCGTCGGACGCCGACGGTGCGATGCCGGCCTCGTCGGCCGGGTGTGACGCGCCATCGCGCCGGTCGTCCGCCCGTCGCTGGGGCTCCGAGTGCGGCGCGGCGGCCGTCTCCTGGCCGGTCACGGGCGTCGGTGCAACGCGGTGCGCCGACGGCGGGGCTGGCCGGTGCTCGGGTCGCAGCTCCACCGGCGGCTCGACGGCGGGGCGGCCCTCCTCGCGGCCGTCCCGGGCGACGGTGTCGCCCTCGTCGAGGTCCCCGGGGTCGTTGCCCGGGTGCTCCGCTCCCGTGGCCGCGTGCGGCTCGGCGGCGTGGTCGGTGGACGATCGGTCCCCCGTGGCGTCCGCCGCGGGGTCGACCCCCGCGGTCGGGCCGGGGGTGGTCTGGCCGGCGAGGTCCACCGGCTCCGGCTTCGGCTGCACCGTGATGACGACGGTGAGCTGGCGGCCGGCCGCCCGGGCCAGCGCGTCCCGGATCCGATCCCCGCACCGGGTGTCGAGCCACTCGCGCGCGAACGCGTGTGGCGTGGCGAGGATGACGGTGTCGTCGCTGAACCCCACGGGGCGGGTGGCGGTGAGCCACTGCCGCTGGACCGGGGAGCTCACCGTGCGGACGACGTCCTCGAGGCTCTGCTTCCAGAGGGACTCCGGATCGAGCGTCGATGACTGGGTCACGGGTGCTCCTGACGCTTCCCTCGGCGCGGGAGGGTCCCGGCCGCCGTGCTGGACGCCCCGAACGGGTCGTCCACAGAACCGTCCACAGGTGTGGACGGTGCGCTGCACCACCGGGTCGGCGGCACGCTCGCGTGCCGGTGGCCCGGTGGGGGGAAGGCTCCTGGCGGGACGTCGTTCCGGCATCCGCACCCGAGGAGGTGCGGGCCCCAAGGCCGGTCGATGACGTCCCGTCGGTGGCGGTCGCGGACTGTAGGCCTGCCCGGGGGCTCCCGCAACACGTTCTCCACGACGCGCCTCGGACGTCACGGCGAGCGCGCGCCGGGGTCCGTTCACCGGCCGGTTGCCCGGTCCGCCGGCGCGCCGGTACGCTCCCGTCGCCCGTAGCACACCTCTTCCCGCCCCAGCACCGGCGGCGGACCACAGCGGGACACACCCGGCGCGGACCTGCGCGCTCGTGGCGTGTCGGCGCTCCCGTCCTCGCGTGCCCCGATCAACGCTCCAGGGAGGGCCTGTCGTGAAGCGCACGTTCCAGCCCAACAACCGTCGTCGCGCCAAGAAGCACGGCTTCCGCGCCCGCATGCAGACGCGTGCCGGTCGGTCGATCATCAAGTCTCGCCGGTCCAAGGGCCGCGCGAAGCTGTCGGCCTGACGAGCACCACGGTGTCCGCGACGGTCCACCACGACCGTCTCCGACGATCCCCCGACATCGCGGCGGTCCTGCGGGGCCGAACGCACCGTGCGGGGGAGTTCGTCGTGCTCCGGGTCCGCGAGCGGGGGTCTGGTGACGCCGCCCCCGCGCGGGTCGCCGTGGTCGCCAGCCGCAAGGTCGGCACCGCGGTCGCGCGCAACCGTGCGAAGCGCCTCCTCCGTGAGGCCGTCCGCACCGTGCCGCTGCGTCCGGGGGTCGACGTGGTGCTGATCGCCCGGGCCCCGGCTGCGGCCGCGCCCGCGGCCGCCGTCCGGGACGAGGTCGCGAGGCTCGCCGAGGCGTTGGAGCTCGTGGAGGCGGCGGCGTGAGCGCCGACGTGCGCCCCGAGCCCACCCCAGCTGCCGGAGATGCCGGCGATGGGTCAGACCTGACGAAACCTCGGGACGCTTCCCCGCTCCGGCGCACCGGGCCCGTCGCCCGGCTGCTGGCGCTGCTCGTCCGTGGGTACCAGCGCACGGCCGTCCTACGACCGGTCCCCCGCTGCCGCTTCCACCCGACCTGCTCCTCGTACGCCCTCGAGGCACTCCAACAGCATGGAGCCGCCCGAGGTACCTGGCTCACCGTCCGTCGGCTCGCGCGGTGCCACCCGTGGAACCCGGGTGGCGTCGACCACGTGCCGAACCCAAGCAGCCCCATCCCCGCAAGTGATCCCCGCTCCGTGCAGAGGACCCCATCGTGAGCGCCTTCTGGCAAGCCATCCTCGACGTCTTCCGAGCCATCCTCGAGACGTTCCACACCGCGTTCGAGCCGGTGTTCGGCATCCACAGCTGGGGCTGGGCGATCATCGCCCTCACCGTCGCGGTCCGGATCCTCCTGCTGCCACTCGCCATCAAGCAGACGCGGTCGATGCGGGCGATGCAGCAGCTGCAGCCGAAGATCAAGAAGCTGCAGAGCAAGTACAAGGTCGACCGGGAGCTCCTGCGCAAGGACCCCGAGACCTACCGCGCGAAGAAGGCCAAGCTCAACGAGGAGATGATGGCCCTCTACCGCGAGGAGGGCGTCAACCCCGCCGGTGGGTGCCTCCCGCTGCTGGCGCAGGCCCCGATCTTCTTCGCGCTCTTCTCCGTGCTTCGGGACTACGAGCCCCTGCGCAACGCCGAGTTCTACTTCTTCACCGACTTCATCTCGCCGGACTCTCAGACCGGCCAGGGCCTCGGGGCGTACCTGAGCTCGGCCGGCTGGCCCGGGTACCTGCTGATCCTGATGATGGCCGGGACGATGTTCTGGTCGATGCGCCAGATGTCGGCCCGGACGACCATGGAGGGGGTCCAGGCCCAGCAGCAGAAGATCATGATGTACGTGATGCCGGTGTTCCTCGCCGTCATCTCGTTCAACTTCCCGATGGGCGTGATCCTGTACTGGGTCACGACCAACTTCTGGCAGATGGGGCAGCAGGCCATCATCCTCCGCGAGGTCGGTGAGGCCCCCGTCGCTGCTGGGGATGACGGAGACGCCCCGAAGAAGGCCGCTGACCGTCCGAAGAAGAAGCCCGCTTCCGGTACGGCGAAGGACGCCCCGCCCGCGAAGCCGCCCTCCCGCAACGGCGACACCCCGACCCGAAACACGCGGAGCAAGGCCAAGGGGACCTCGTCGGGGCACACGCCCCGTCGCGGGGACCGTTCGGCCTGACGACCCGCACCACCAGGAGCCACCAACCATGACCCGACGCACGACCACCGAGGCCGACTCGCTCGTCGGCGCCATCGCCGCTGCGCTGGCGGAGATCGCTGACTGCGACGTCGAGAAGGTCCGTGTGGACCTGGACGTCCCGGGGCTGGACCCGACCGCCGTCGGCGCCAGGCTCACGCTCGAGCTCCGGGACGCAGCCTCCCGGGATCGTGGCCGTCCCCGCGTGGACGGCGGTGAGGATGACCACGACGACCGCGAGGAGGAGGCTCCCCTCACGCAGGAGGACCTCGACGCCGAGGCGGACGCGGCGGCGGACTTCGTCGAGGGTCTGCTCGACGTGCTCGACCTGCCGGGCGACCTCAAGCTCCGGGTCTTCGAGGACTACGTCGAGGTTGAGGTCGTCGACGTCGGCAGTGGGGTCCTCATCGGGCGGCGGGGGCAGACCCTGGAGGCGATCCAGGAGCTCCTGCGCTGCGCCCTGCAGCGGCAGTTCCAGCGCCGCACCGGGGTGAAGGTCGACGTCGAGGGCTACCGGGTGCGTCGCCTGGAGAAGATCCAGGAGAAGGCCGAGGAGGCCATCGACGAGGTCCTGGACACCGGTGAGGCGGTCCGTCTGGAGCCGATGGACGTGTTCGAGCGCAAGGCCGTGCACGGCATCGTCGCGAAGGTGGACGGTGTGACGAGCCGGAGCCAGGGCCGGGAGCCCGGGCGTCGGGTCGTGATCGAACCCAGCGACGACTGAGACGCACGAGACCAGCGTGACGGGCCCGGGGGACCTCCCCCGGGCCCGTCCCGTTGGTCGGCGCGAGAAGCGTTCCACGTGGAACAGGGTCGTGACGGGAACGGGCCGGAAGACCGCGGAACGACGGAGATCGCGACCGTCGCCGCCCCTAGGGGGCCGGAGGCCGAGAGCCGAAGAGCGACCCCGAGACGGCTGCTCTCCGAGGGTGCGCGGGCTGCGGGCCGTCGGCGGCTTGGGGGGGTCGGGATGGACGGACACCGCACGACGGATCCTGGGCCAGGTCCGAGGTCTTCCTGAGGCATCGCCGGTGTCGATGGGCCGGGCCACGGGTACGTCGCGCTGAGCGACGTCACCTGCGGTCATCGCGACACCGGGTCGTTGGTGCTCGGTCCGGACGGAGCTGTCGAGCCCAGGACGAGCGCCGTCGCACCTCCGAGTCGGAGGTGCGGGCGAGCCCGCCGTTCGTCTTGCGGTCGCGGGGCTCGTCGGCCGTCGGGGGTGGGCCGGCCGTGCCGGGTGGTCGTGGTCGGACCCCGGACACCCAGCGAGCATCGGGAGCTCCAGCGAGGGGGGTACGAGGATGGGTCCGGGCGGGCCTCCGCCCGCATGACCGGTGACCCCTCGGCCGTTCGGTGCGGCGCGTGTGGCAGCCGGCGTGGCCGTACGTGTGCGGCGATCGTCGAGCGGGGTCGTCGAGCAGGGGTGCCTCGACGATCCATCGGGCGTCCGCGAGCGAGCGCCACGGATCCGTACCGACGCCGCGTCCTCGTCGAGTCGGTCGCGGGGGCACACGCCCCGGTCAAGGCGGGTCCGGCTGCGGGACGACCGAGAACACCCGGCTGACCTGCGGAAACGCACTCAGACGCGCTCTGTGAGGACTTCTCGACGCGGAAGGGTCAGGGGAACCCCCGAGAGGGGATCGGAAGGGGTTCGGGTGGGCCCGACCGGTCGTGCCGACGAGGGACTCCGGAGGGTCTCGCACACGGGAGGACGATCGGTGAGCGCCGCACGGGTCAGGCCAGCGGGACGTGCCACCCTCACCGGCGGGCGGTGACCGTCGCCGGCGGGGCGGGGTGGGGCCTCCTGCGATGATCGCTCGGGCGCGAGGCCCCGCCCGCCGACCGTGGTGCTCGGGAAGGGCGGTGGGTGGGTTACGTTGGGCGTCGGCGCGTCGGCGCGGTGGACGCCGCGACGGATGCCGTATCGCCGGTGCGATGATCATCCTCACCCACGCCGGGACCGGGGCTGTGTCGGGTCAGCCCGTCGCGGCGGCGTGGTCGGCCGATCCCGTCGGGGTCCGGGGTGCAGGACTGGTCGAACCGCGCGACTCGCGCCGAGAACGCCGCGCTGCGCTCGGCGGCTGCCGACTGCTCTCGCCAGGCCGGCGGTGTCGGCGCTCCTGGCTGGAGACGAGGCCCGCACGTGGCTCCAGGCCGAGTCACGACCACGCATCTGGGGTGCTGCCCGCTCGGCGCCGTGGGGCCGAGCGCGCCACTAGGCGCCGGCCCGGCTCGTGCGGGACGAGGAAGCGGGACGTTCCACGTGGAACATCCGCCGGAACGCTCCACCGTCCGAGGGGGATCGGTCGGGTGTGGCGACCCGGCAGGCCGGAGCACGGACGGTCCCGTGCGGGTCGTGCCCCAGTATCGGGGTCCCCTGACGAACGGGTCTCGGGCCTCGCAGGCGGCGCTACAGTCCCGCTCATGCCCACCGATCCCAGCGCCGCCCTCAAGGTCTTCGCCGAGGCCGTCCGCACCTCCGAGCACAACCTCGTCTCCCGGCGTGCCCGGGACGAACTCGAGGAGCGGCACATCCCGGAGTGCGTCGCGTTCGCCGGGATGCTGCCCTCGGGTACGGGGGACCTCCTCGATGTGGGGTCCGGTGGAGGGTTCCCCGGCCTCGTCGTGGCTGCGGTGCGACCCGATCTGCGCGTCACGCTGCTCGAGGCGACCGGCAAGAAGGCGCAGTTCCTCGAGGAGACGGCCGAGGCGATGGGTCTCCGGGTCCGCGTGCTCCACGGGCGGGCCGAGGACCTGCTCTCGGCGCATGCCCACCGCTTCGACCTGGTGACCGCGAGGGCGGTCGCCCCCCTCGATCGCCTGCTGCCGATCACCCTCCCGTTCCTCCGCGCCGGCGGTCTGCTGTACGCCATCAAGGGCGATCGGTGGGCCGAGGAGCTCCAGGAGGCGCTCGGGGTCCTCCAGCGCATGCGCGCACGCGTGCTCAGCACGCCCGAGGATGTCCCCAGCGGCGACTCGGCAGCCACCGCGCACACCCCCAAGACTGTTATCATCGCCCCCGCCTCGTGAGAGGCCGGTGATCCGACCCGCAGGGAGCCCGATGGACTCGAACGGCCACGGCGACGCGAGCGAGGAGCGTCGCCCCGATCGTTCCACGTGGAACCTCAGCGCGAGCGTCCGGGAGGAACCCACCTCCCCGTCGTCCCCGCCCGTTCCTGCTCGCTTGGGCACCGTGATGGCGGTGACGAACCAGAAGGGTGGCGTCGGGAAGACGACCACGACCATCTCCCTCGCCTCCGCGCTGGCCGATGAGGGTGCGCGGGTCCTGGTCGTCGACCTCGACCCGCAGGGCAACGCGACGACCGGTCTGGGTCTGCGAGGCCAGCAGGGTGCACCGTCCACCTACCGCGTGCTCGTGGAGGACATGGACGTCGAGGACGCCACCGAGGCGACCGCGGTCCGCAACCTGCACGTCGTCCCGTCGAGCCTGGACCTCGCTGCGGCCGAGATCGAACTGGTCTCGGCGATGTCGCGCGAGCAGAAGCTCAAGCAGGCCCTCGACGGCGTGCGGGAGCGCTACGACGTCATCCTCATCGACTGCCCGCCCTCCCTGGGGCTGCTGACGATCAACGCCCTGACGGCAGCCGATCAGGTGCTGGTGCCCATCCAGTGCGAGTACTACGCCCTCGAGGGGCTCGGGCAGCTGATGAACACCGTGCGGCTCGTCGGCCGGTCGCTGAACCCGGAGCTCGAGATGGGCGGCGTCGTGCTGACGATGTTCGACGGCCGCACCAACCTCTCGCAGCAGGTCGTGGACGAGGTACGTGACCACTTCGGGGACGTCGCCTACCAGACGATCATCCCCCGGACCGTTCGGCTGTCGGAGGCACCGTCCTACGGGCAGCCGATCACGGTGTTCGATCCCACCAGCCGTGGGGCTCGCGCCTACCAGCGGCTCGCCCGCGAGGTCGCGCGACGACTGGACCTGGAGCTGGAGCAGGACGAGCGTTCCCCGTTGGACCGGCTGCTCGGGGGCGAGGAGCCGGCACACACACCGGACGACGGCGAGCTCGCGGATCGTGTCGGCGCGGCCGTGCCGACCTCGCTCCCCTCGGACCTCGACGAGCTGTCCCTCCCGCGTCCGGCGCTGTCGGACGACGAGGCAGGGGACGACGGGGCACCGGCCGAGGGCGCGGCGGAGGAGGAGACCGCGCCGGCGGCGCCGCGTGAGGACGGCGGGCACGGCGCGGATGACCTGCCGGCCGTCGCGGAGACCGGTCCGGCGGTCGGTCCGCCCGCGGGGGTCGCCCCGCCGGCCGCCGAGCCGGCGAGCCCGGATGCGAGCACCTCGGAGGAGACGCCGGCTCCCGCGCCGGAGGCATCGGACGGCGACGGCACGGGCAACCCCGACGCCGGCTCATGGGTCTCGCCCCCGACCGGTGACGACGGCCCCGGCTCGCTCGCGGACGACCCGCAGCCCGACCTGCCACCGGGCGCTCCGGCGTGGGCGCCGCCGGCGGCTGACCCGCCGTCCCCCGACGCCGACGAGGACGACCCGACGGTCACGGTCAGCCCGTCAGAGGCTCCCGGCCCGCCCGAAGACGAGCCGCGACCAGCGCGAACGCCCTCAGAGGCCCTGAGGAGCGCGCTATCGAGCTTCTCGGCGCTCCGGTCCACCGATCCCCAGAACGCCGCGCCTGAGGCTCCTCAGCGCGTCGTGGCCGGTCTCGGGGGCGAGGGTCCGGCCAGCGACGAGGGCGAGAGGCCGGGTGAGGGCCCCGCGACCGAGCCACACGGCGCCAGCCAGGATCACGGGCGTCCCGGCACCTCGGACGAGGTCGACGGGCACGGGCACACCGAGTGGAGGGCGGACGCCGGTCCGTCCGCCGATGAGAGGGACGAGCGATGAGCGACACCGAGCAGCGTCCGGCCCGCCGCGGCGGCCTCGGCAGGGGGCTCGCCGCCCTCATCCCCCAGGAGGCCCAGGGCGCCCAGCTCATCGAGGTGCCGCTCAGCGCGGTCGCCCCGAACCCCCGGCAGCCCCGCGGCGTGTTCGACGAGGCGGAGCTCGAGGGGCTCTCGGCGTCGATCGCCGACATGGGGTTGCTCCAGCCCATCGTCGTGCGAGCGTTGGGTGACGAGCGCTACGAGCTGATCGCCGGTGAGCGGCGGCTGCGGGCGTCGAAGATGGCCGGCCTCACGAAGGTGCCCGCCATCGTGCGCGACACCGAGGACGACGACCTCCTGAAGGAGGCGCTGGTCGAGAACATCCACCGGGTGCAGCTCAACCCGCTGGAGGAGGCCGCCGCCTACTCGCAGCTGCTGGACGACTTCGGGGTCACCCAGGAGGAGCTCGCCAAGCGGCTCGGCAAGTCCCGTCCGGCGATCTCGAACGCCCTCCGCCTCCTCAGCCTCCCCTCCGGCGTCCAGCGCAAGGTCGCGGCCGGGATCCTCACGGCGGGGCACGCCAAGGCGATCCTGGCGCTGCCGGAGCGCAACGCGCAGGAGCGCCTCGCCGATCGGATCGTCACCGAGGGGATGTCGGTCCGCGCCACCGAGGAGCACGTCCGGCTGCAGATGATGGACGCCGAGGCCGCGGCGTCGCCCGGCGGCGGCTCCGCCGGCGGCGCCGGCGGGGGCAGCAGGGCCTCGGGGGGTGGCTCGGGTCCCCGTCGCAACCTGACGGCACCGGGGCTCGTGGAGCTGCAGGAGAACCTCTCCGACGCCCTGATGGCCCGGGTCCGCATCTCGATGGGTGCCCGGACCGGCAAGCTGACCGTGGAGTTCGGCTCCGTCGACGACCTCGAGCGGATCGTCGGCGTCATCGCCCGCGGTCTCCAGACCGACCTCGACCTCGACGGCTGAGCCGCCTGCGGGGCTAGCCGCGTCCCGACCGTTCCCCGTGGAACGGTGGGACGGGGCGCCTCAGCCGTCCACGGGGTCCGTGGCGGTGGGGACCTCGATCCGGGTGACCTCGCCGTCGGGGGCCCCCAGCAAGGCCATCTGGGCGAGGTCGACGAACAGGCCGTGCTCGGCGACGCCCGGCACCGTGGCCAGCACCAGGTCGAGCACCGCGGGGTCCTCGATGCCGCCGGCGAAGGTGGCGTCGAGCACCGCGTTCAGGTTGTCGGTGCGGTAGTCGCCGTCACCGCGTGGCTCCACGGCGGACGCGCCAAGCTCACGGAGGCGGCGCGTGACCGGGCCGACCGCGAACGGGACGACCTCGACCGGCAGGGCGAAGGTGTCGCCCAGGCGCTCCACCAGCTTGTCGACGGTCGCGATCACGACCATGCGGTCCGAGAGGGTCGCGACGACCTTCTCGCGCAGCAGGGCGCCCCCGCCCCCCTTCGTGAGCGTCAGGTCCGACGTCAGCTCGTCCGCGCCGTCCACGCAGAGGTCGAGCCGCTCGACGTCCCCGGGGTCCAGCAGCTCGATCCCCAGCTCCCGGCAGCGCAGGGCGGTCTGCTCGGAGGTCGGCACCCCCGACACCCGCAGCTCCCGCTCGGCGAGCGCGTCGAGGAAGAAGGCGACGGTCGAACCGGTCCCGAGCCCGAGCCGCATGCCGTCCTCGACCAGCTCGGCGGCCGCCCGGCCGGCCGCTCGCTTCGCCACGTCCACGTCGGTCACGCGCTCGCCTCCTCGTGCTCCTGACGCCACTGCACGAGCAGCAGCGGCAGCTCGCCGAGCCCGTCGAGGACGAGGTCGGCGTCGGTCTCCTCGGGCAGGTCGTGCAGCTGGCCCCAGGGCCCTCGGCGCAGCCAGCAGGTGCGCATGCCGAACGCGGCCGCGGGCAGCACGTCGTTGTCGACGCGGTCCCCGACGTAGAGGACCCGGGCCGGGTCGTCGACGCCGAGGAGGTCCAGCACGGCCGTGTAGAAGGCCTCGGATGGCTTCTCCGCCCCCAGCAGCTCGCTCATGGCGAGGTGGTCGGTGGGCAGCGCGAGGGCCTCGAGCTGTGCCTGGCGGCGGGCCGGTTGGTTGCCGGCGATCGCGACCACGAACCCGGCCTCGCGCAGCTCGCCCAGAGCAGGACGCACGTCGGCGTACAGGTCCTCCTCCCGGAAGCCGCCGTACCGACGCTCGTGCTCCTCCTCGAGCTCCTGCCACACCACGTTCGGGGCCACGTGCTCGAAGACCGCGGGCCAGTCCTCGCCCTGCACGACGGCCGCCCCGAGCACCGCACCGAACGTCAGTCCTGACACACCCACGAGGTCGGCCCAGGTGGCCCACACCCGCGTCTCGTCGATGAGCACCTCGCCCACGTCGAACACCACCGCCGTCGGCGGGGGGCCGACGACCTCGATGGCGTCGTCGTCCTGCACCGCGTCGGTCACGCCGTGCCCTCCGCGCCGGCGAGCGCGCACGACACGATCCGCTCGCACAGGTCGCCGAAGTCGAGCCCGGCCGCCTGCGCCGCGAGCGGAAGCAGCGACGTGTCGGTGAGCCCCGGGCACGTGTCGAGCTCGAGGATCCACGGGGTCCCGGCGGCGTCCACGATGAGGTCGGCGCGCGACACGTGCCGCGCCCCGATGGCCTCGAACGCGCGCACGGCCGTGTCCTGGCAGGCCGCCAGCACGTCGTCGTCGAGCCGGGCGGGCACGTGGAACTCCGTGGCGCCGGCGGTGTAGCGCGCGGCGAAGTCGTAGGCGCCCTCCTTGGGGCGGATCTCGACGGGCGGCAACGGCGCGCCGTCGAGCACGGACACGGCCACCTCGGTGCCCTCGACGGCCCGCTCGATCAGGACCGCGTCGGCGTAGGACAGCGCGCCGACGATGGCGGCGGGCAGGGCCGAGACCGTCGCCACGAACCCGATGCCGAGCGACGACCCGCCGGTCGCCGGCTTCACCACCAGCGGCAGGCCGAGCTCGTCGGCCACGTGCTCCATCGCGGCGGCGGCGCCCATCTCGCGGAACGCCTGCTGCGACAGCGTCACCGAGGCCGGCACGGCCAGCCCGGCGCGGCGGTACAGCCCCTGCGCGATCGGCTTCGACCACCCGAGCGACGACGCGAGCACGTCCGGGCCGGTGTAGGGCAGCTCGAGGACCTCCAGCAGCGACTGGACGGTCCCGTCCTCGCCCGCGGAGCCGTGCAGCGCGAGGAACACCACGTCCGGGGCGGCCTCGCCCAGCGACCGCACCAGGTGCGCGTCGACGTCGAGGCGGGTGACCTGGTGACCCCGGTCGGCCAGGGCGTCGGCGACGCGGGTGCCGGAGCGCAGGCTCACCTCCCGCTCGAGGGAGATCCCCCCGGACAGCACGGCGACGTGGACCACGATCTGCTCCTCGGATGACGGTGTGACGGTGGGTGCGGGCTCGGACGGTCCAGCAGGGGCGGCGTCAGCCGCCGAGCTCGGCGATCCCCGAGCCGCCCCGGCCGGGGTCGACGGTCGGGACCGTGTCGCCGTAGACCGCCCGGACGAGCTCGAGCTCCTCGGTGACGAGCTCCCCGAGCCGCTCGACCCCCTCGACGATGCGCTCCGGCGGTGGGAACGAGTAGCACAGCCGCAGCTGGGTCCCACCGGCCCCGTCGGCGTAGAAGCCCCGGCCCGGGACGTACGCGACCCGGTGCTGGATGGCCTTGGCGAGCAGGTCGGAGGTGTCGAGCCCCGGCGGCAGGGTCAGCCACACGTAGAAGCCGCCCGTCGGACGGGTCCAGCGCACCCCGGGTGGCATGACGCGCCCCAGCGCGTCGAGCATCGCCACCGCCCGCTCGGCGTAGACCTCGCGGAAGCGCTTGACCTGGTCCTGCCACGGCGTGGAGGCGAGCCACGTCTCGACGACCATCTGCGTCAGGTTGGACGGGCACAGGTCGGCCGCCTCGCGCAGCAGAACGAGCTTCTCGCGCACCGGACGGGGCGCCGCGATCCAACCGATGCGGGCCCCCGGCGCGAACGTCTTCGACATCGTGCCGATGTAGACGACGCGGTCGGGGGCCATCGAGCGCAGGCTCGGGTTGATCGTCCCCTCGAAGTCGAGCAGCCCGTACGGGTTGTCCTCGACGACGAGCAGGTCGTGCTCCTCGGCGAGCTCCACGAGCCGGTGACGACGCTCGAGCGACAGCGACACGCCGGCGGGGTTCTGGTGGTTCGGGATCACGTAGACGTACTTGACCCGCTTTCCCTCGGCGGCGACCTGGGCGAGCAGCTCGGGGAGCCGCTCGACCTGCATCCCGTCGCCGTCCATCGTCAGGTGGCGCACGTCGGCCTGGTGGGACGCGAGCGCCCCGATACCGCCCACGTAGGTCGGGCCCTCGGCGACGACGACGTCGCCCGGGTCGACGAAGCACTTCGCGACCAGCTCGAGCGCCTGCTGGCCCCCGACGGTGACCACCAGGTCGTCGACGTGGCCGGGCACGCCCTCGGCGGCCATCACCTCGACGAGGCCGGCCCGCAGCTCCTCACGGCCCTGCCCGCCCCCGTACTGCAGCGCCAGCGCGCCGTGGTCGCGGATGACCCGCGCGGCGACCTCCTCGATCGCGCCCATGTCCAGCGCGGCCGTGTAGGGCATCCCGCCGGCGAACGAGACGATCTCGGGCCGAGAGGCCACCGCGAACAGCGCCCGGATCTCGCTGGCGGACATCCCCCGGACGCGCGCCGCGTACCGGCCGAGGTACGGGTCGGTGTCGAGTCGCATGGGGCGCGGGGCCTCCTGCCGGTGTGGGCCCGCCGGTAGCATCGCCGACTGTAGCCCCCGTGACGGGCTGCCCCCGCCCACCCGCTGCCCGGTCACCCGTCGTCCGGCGGGACCGCCGACACCGACCCGGAGCGATCCGATGGCCGACCGACACCAGGACGGCACCAACCCGCTCGGCGGCGCCGGCGGTTCGGTCGGGGACGTCGTCGAGGCCGAGGTCGCGCAGTTCGAGCACGAGGTCCGGCGCATCGCCGCCGGCGGTTGGCTCCGCGCCGTCATCGGGTTCGCCCTGGGTGCGCTCGCCGGCCTCGCGGTCGCGCTCGTCGTGCCGCGGCGCGAGGGCCCGCGCCGGCGGGTCAGCCCGCTGGACCGCCCGCTGCCGTTCACGGGCTCCCTCGCCGACGCCGGGGCCCGCGCCGCCGGCGACCGCTCCGCCGAGTAGCCCGGTGGGCCGCCGCGTCGAGCCGCTGGTCGCCGAGGCGCTCGGCGGGCTGCCCGAGCGGTGCCAGCGCTGCCTGTTCTGGGAGCTCGGCCACCCGCGCCCGGCCGCCGACCTGCTCGACGCGGCCGCCCACCCGACCACCCAGGACGAGCTCGCCGGGGACCCGTGCCTGCAGAAGCAGGCCTGGGTGACGGCCTGCTCGCTGGAGTCGGGCGCCCCCGGTCGGGTCGTGCGTGTCGGGGACGAGGTCGTCGGCTTCGCGGTGTTCGCCCCCGTGGACGCCTTCGCACCCCGCCGCGGCACCGTGCCCCGCCCGAGCGACGAGGCGCTGCTCCTCGCCACCCTCTGGGTCGAGCCGGCGCACCGCGAGCACGGCATCGCCCGCCTGCTCGTCCACGCCGCGGTGAAGGAGGCGATCCACCGTGACCTGAAGGCCGTCGAGGTGTACGGCGACCGCCGCCACCGCGAGTGGGACTGCGTGGTGCCGACCACCTGGCTGCTGCACGAGGGCTTCGAGGTCCACCGGGAGCACCCCCGCTACCCGCTGCTGCGGCTCTCCACGAAGCGGACGGTGCGTTGGGCCGAGTCGATCGAGCACGCGCTGGAGGGCCTGCGCGAGCGGGTCCCGCACCTCGCGCCGGTGCCCGGTCAGGTCGGCTCGTCGGTCCCGCAGAGCCAGACCACCACCGCGTCGAGGAGCGCCCCCGCCACCAGCGACTGGTAGTCGGGGTCGGTGAGCGCCGGCCCCTCCTCCGGGTGCGTCAGGAACCCCGGTTCGACCACGACCGCCGGCGCGCGGGACTCCCGCAGGATCGACGTGGTGGACGGGTGGGTGCGGCAGTGCGCCGTGCCCGTGGCCGCCACCACGTGGTCGACGCAGAGCTCGGCGAGGGCCCGACCCCGCTCGGAGACGTAGCGGTCGCTGCCGAAGTGGTAGGCCGCCGCGCCCCGCGCCTGCGCGTCGTCGAGGGCGTTGAGGTGGACCGACACGATCGCGTCGACCTCCTCGCGGTTGGCGAGGGCGGCCCGGTCGGCCGGGGTCGGGGTGGTGTTGGGGCCGCGCGACAGCACGGCGATCCCACCGAGCGCCTGGAAGCGGCCGGCGAGACGGTTGGTGAGCTGCCAGGTGAGCTCGTGCTCGGCGATGGCCCCGTCGGGGGTGCGGGAGCCCGGGTCGTCGGGCCCGTGACCCGGGTCGAACATGACCCGGGCGCCGGCGACCGACAGGCGCCGCTCGCGCCGCAGCGACTCGCGCTCCCGGACCACGAACGCCGGCGACTCCTGGTGGTCGAGGTGGAGGCGGCGCAGCGCGTCCACGGTGGCGGACCCGGCGATGCCGTCGACCACGAGGCCGGTGTTGAGCTGGAACTCCCGGACCGCGTCGAACGTGAGCGGGCCGTAGATCCCGTCGGTGTAGCCGGTGTCGAACCCGAGCCGGTTGAGCCGCTCCTGCAGGTCGCGGACGTCGTCGCCACGCAGCATCGGACGGGTCAGGAACAGCAGCCGGTCGCCGAGCCGCCAGCCGGCCTCGACCAGCGCCGACCACGTGTCGTGCCCGACGATGCCGTCGGCGACGAGCCCGCGCTGCTGCTGGAACACGCGCACGGCCGCAGCCGTCCCGTCACCGAAGATGCCGGGATCGTCACCCTGCGGCGCCGCGCCGTGGAGGGCGGTCAGCCGCTCCTGGACGTCGCGCACCTCGGGTCCCACGGAGCCGGGGCCGATACGCACGGCGCGGAGCCTACGTGGCCCCGTCCGCCGCGCGCGCCGCCCCGGTCCCCGCCGACCGGCCCTGTGACCGCGCCTCCGCCCGGGTCAGGCCGGCGCCGGCGGACGTCCCCACGTGACCGCGTCGGTGACCTGCGGCGGCCCGGTCGCGGCGAGCTCCGGGTCGGGGCAGGCGCCGAGCGCGTCGTTCACCGTCGAGAACGCGATGCGGACCGCGACGTACGTCGTGATCCCGAACACCTGCCGGTCGTCGAACCCGGCCGCCCGCAGCGCCTCGACGTCCGCCGCCGTGGTGCCGTTCGGGTCGGAGGTGACCGCGCGGGCCCAGCGAGCGAGGGCGCGCTCACGGTCGTCGAGCGCGTCGTCGTCCCCGGCGAGCACGCCGGCGGCGAGGTCGGCGTCCGCGACGGAGGCGAGCTTCCCGCCCCACGCGAGGGAGCAGTACGCGTCACCGAGGCGCGACGCGCAGGCGGTGACGAGGATCCCGCGCTCCCGGATGGAGATCCCGGCGACGCGCGTCGCGTGGGCGGCGAGCCCGAACAGCAGCTCGTGGCCCTCCGGGTCGGTGGCCCAGAGGCGGCTCGCGTTCATGACGAAGCCCATCTGCTCCACGTCGTCGTCGTACAGCGACTGCACGGCCGGCGTCGTGGGCGGGACCTCGAGGAAGCCGGCGCCGCTCGTCGTGGCGGCCGGCTGGCGGGGCCGACGGGCGAGGAAGCCGACGACCGCGATCTCGGCCCGCAGTGGCAGCCCGTCCCGGACCCGCTCGCTCGCGAGGCGCACGCAGTGCTCGAGGAAGGCCTCCTCGCCGACGGCCTGGATGGCCTCGTGGGCCGGTCCGGTCGACGCGAGCGCCCGGGCGTAGGTCTCGGGGTCGGGGAACTCCCACGCGAACGGGATGTCGACGCGGCGGACGTCCTCGAAGCCGTGCTCGACGAGGAGCGCCTCGCCGACGCCGGGTCGCCCGAGGGCGACCATCGACGCCTGGTTGGCGACCTTCTCCTCGGCAGCGAGCTGGAACGGGGCCAACGCCCACGCGCCCGACGAGACCTTGAGGTGGCCCCAGACGGTGAGCCCGAGCCGGCCGCCGGGGGCGAGCACCCGCCGGGCCTCGGCGACCGCCTCGGGGGTGGTCCCCCAGATGCCGCGGAAGCTCGTGACGACGTCGAAGGTGCCGTCCTCCCACGGCAGGTCGCACATGTCGCCGACCCGCAGGTCGGCGTCGGGCGTGCGGTCGCGCGCGACGGCGACGAGCCGCTCGGAGGCGTCGATGCCCGCGCAGGTCGCGCCCTGGGCGGCCGCGAGCTCGAGGGCCAGCCCCGCCCCGCAGGCGAGGTCGAGGACGCGGTCGCCGGGGCGCAGGCCGAGGTGTCCGTGCAGGGCGACGTACTCCCGGCAGTTCCCGGGCTCGCTCAGCGTCGCGAAGTCGGTGGCCGCCCGACCCCAGCCCTCGTCCACGAGGGTCCACTGTGGGGCGGGGTCCGCCCCGTCCAGACCTGTCCGCTCCACCGCTGCTCCCGTCCGAGGTCGACCGCGTGACACTAACCGCACGTGGCCGCCAGGGGGGCGCGATCGTGGTGGGCGTGCGGTCGACCCTCAGGTCGGGACGTCGAGGCCGAACACCACGGCGAGCGCGAGGGCGGCGAGCAGGGTGAGGACGACGAGTCTTCGGGTCTCGGGCACGGGGTTGCTTCCGGTCGGGTGCACGGGTCGCACCGGTGCTGACGTGCGGCGGGGGCGCGGCGTTCCGCCGGTCGGTCGGGTTCTGCGGCGACCGCACGGACGGGGTCGTCCGACCGGGGGCTCACCCGCCGGCGCGCAGCACCTCGGTGAGCAGCGCCGCCGTCTCGGGAGCCGGGCCGACCCCGAGCTCCTCGGCGAGCTGCCGGCGCAGCCGATCGTGGACCCGGACGGCCTCGGCCCGGTCGCCGGCGGCGACGTGCGCGCGCATCAGGTGACGGTGGCCAGCCTCCCGGTACGGCTCGAGCGCGACGAGCTCCTCGGCGACCGCCCGCGCCTGGGCCGCGTCGCCGCCGGCGAGGTGGACGTCGGCCAGCACGTCCAGGGCCCGGACCCGCCACGAGCGCAGTTCGCCCTGCAGCGCCGCGACCCACGGCAGGTCCTCGCCGGGCAGCAGCGGCCGGCGGGTGATGGCGGAGGCGACCGCCGCGTGCGACCAGGCGGCGGCCAGGTCGCCGGACCGGCGGGCCCCCTCCGCCCGGTCGACGGCGTTCGCGGCCGCCTCGAGGTCGACCCACGCGTCGCCGAGCCGGGCCTGGTAGCAGCCGGCGTCCGCGTCGAGGCCCAGGTCTGCGCCGGCGGCCGCGAGGCAGCCACGCAGCTTCGACAGGACGGCGCGCAGGGAGGTCTGCCAGCTCGGCGGGAGGTCGTCGCCCCACAGCGATGCGGCGAGCTCGTCGACCGGGACGGGACGCAGCCGGGCGCTCACGAGCCGGACCAGCGCGAGCCGCCCGTGCCGGCCGGGCAGGGCCGGCTGGTCGACCACGCCGGCGGATCCCTCGATGCAGAGCCGTCCCGTCAGGTAGAACCGTGCGGGGGAAGCGTCCAACACCACGCCAACCTCGTCCCAACGCCGATCCGCCAGTCTGGCAGGCGTGAGGGTCGAGCGGGCCGGCAGCGGCCGGGAGGTGCAGCGATGGGGATTGGGAAGGTGATCCAGTGCCCGTGCGGCGCGACGCTGCGGGGCGGGGACGACGACGAGGTCGTCACCGCCGCCCAGGCGCACGCGTCGTCGGTGCACGACCAGGCGCTCAGCCGGGAGCAGGCCCTCGCGATGGCACGTCCGGCCTAGACGGGCCGGACCGACACGAGAGGAGCGGTGCCATGACGCTGGAGCTTCGCTGCGGGGACGTCGTCCCCGGCTGTGACGGGGTGATCCGAGCCGACTCGCAGGACGAGGTGCTCGCGCAGGCCGCGCAGCACGCCGCGAGCGCCCACGGGCTGACCGAGATCGACGCCGACACCAGGCAGGCGCTCGTCGGGGCGATCCACCCGGGCTGAGGGAGGAGCCGACGCCGGCGGCAGGCCGTGCCGCCGGCGCCGGGCGGGGAGGCCGCCGGCGTGCCATGCTGCCCTGTCGCCCACGAGGAGCCGTCCATGCACGAGGTCACGCTCGACGAGCACGGCCGGCCGGAGCCGCCGCCGGCGGGCGACGAGGTCGAGACGCTGCTCGGCTTCCTCGAGTTCCAGAGGGCGACGCTGTGGTGGAAGACCCAGGGCCTGGCCGAGGGCGGCCTCCGGGCCCGGCTGCACCCCACCACGATGACGCTCGGCGGGCTGCTGAAGCACCTCGCGTGGGTCGAGGAGTACTGGACGTCGCGTCGGCTCCACGGCCGCGAGCCGGGCCCGCCGTGGGACGCGGTCGAGTGGGACGCCGACCCCGACTGGGAGTGGGACTCCGCCGCCGTCGACTCGCCGGAGACGCTGCGGTCGCTGTGGCAGGAGGCGACCGACCGGGCACGGATCGACGTCACCGCGGCGCTCGACGAGCGCGGCCTCGACGGTGAGCTGGCGGTGCAGTGGCCCGACGGCACCGCGCCGAGCGTCCGCTGGATGCTGGTGCACCTGATCGAGGAGTACGCGCGCCACAACGGCCACGCCGACCTGCTCCGCCAGGCCGTCGACGGGCAGGTCGGGGAGTGAGCCTCTCGCTGGTGCCCCACCTGTGGTTCGACACGCAGGCCGTCGAGGCCGCGACGTGGTGGGTGTCGCGGTTCCCGGACTCGGAGGTCACCCGGACGTCGGTGCTGCGGGACACCCCGTCCGGTGACTGCGACGTGGTCGCGTTCCGCCTGTGGGGTCTCGACTTCGCGGCGATCAGCGCGGGGCCGCTGTTCCGGTTCTCGCCGGCGGTGTCGTTCCACGTCGCGTGCGAGGACGCCGCGCAGGTCGAGGCCCTGTGGGCGGAGCTGGCCGCCGGCGGCCAGGAGCTGATGCCCCTCGACGCGTACCCGTGGAGCGAGCGGTACGGCTGGTGCGCGGACCGGTACGGGGTGTCGTGGCAGCTGACGGCCGTGGAGGGTCCCGTCGAGCAGCGCATCACGCCCACGTTCATGTTCACCGGCGACGTCGCCGGACGTGCCGAGGAGGCGCTCGACGTCTGGGCGTCGGCGTTCGACGACACGGAGGTCGGGACGGTGGCGCGCCACGACGGCTCGGGCCCTGACCCGGCGGGGACCATCGCCCGCGCCGAGGTGCGGTTGGCCGGCACGTGGATCGCGGTCGGTGACAGCGCCCACGACCACGGCGTCGGCTTCGACGAGTCCGTGTCGCTGCTCGTGACGGTCGACACGCAGGACGAGCTCGACCGCGTCAGCGACGCCCTGTCGGCGGACCCGGACGCCGAGATGTGCGGCTGGCTGAAGGACCGGTTCGGCGTGTCCTGGCAGGTGAACCCGCGGGCGATGGACGAGCTGCTGGCGTCGGGCACCCCTGAGCAGGTCGCCGCGGTCACCGAGGCGTTCCTGACGATGAAGCGGTTCGACATCGCCGCCCTCGAGGCCGCCGCCCGAGGGGCCGCGCCCACGTCCGGCTGACATCGTCGGCTCGAGCCGACGTCCGCCGGCGCGTGGTGCCCGGAGCGACTCCGCGGAGTCGCTCGACCGC
>JBKHXF010000010.1:0-61977 GCA_046566145.1 Actinomycetes bacterium | reverse complement strand
TGTGGAGACCGATGCTACGCGCATGTGCCGCCTGCTCGTGGGACTGCCTACCGTGACCGTGCTCGGGGTCGTGGATCTGATGCCGTCGGTGCCGATCGTGGTCCACGTCGAGACCATGCTCGAGGAGCCCGAGCGGTGTGGCGGGTGCGGCACGGCCGCGACGCTCAAGGACCGCGACCGGGTGGCGCTGGTCGATCTTCCGGCGTTCGGGCGGCGTGCTCGGCTGGTGTGGCGCAAGCGCCGCTGGCGCTGCCCGGACCCGGGCTGCGGGGTGGGGTCATCGCTCGGTCGGTTAGCACCCCGAGCATCGAGGCCGTAAGTGTTCTCACCAAGCATCTGCGGCGCGGTCACCCACTACCGAGGGGAAGACCCAGTTGTGCGCGCAACGGCGAGGAGGCGCAGTGCCCACGACCACAGCTGCGAGAGAGCGGGCCCTTGGACTTGACGAGGTAGTGCTCCGACGCGTAGGGACCAGCAACCCTCCGGGGAAGCGACTTCGCGATGTCACTCTGCAGAGAGAGGAGGAAGCTCAAGGCCCTCTCGACCCTCAGCCACTTGCCAGGCCTCGCCGAGCTCTGCGAGGCGCGCGTTCACGAAGCTGGCAGGTGTCCGCTCGACTCCCGCATCGATGTAGCGCTGGCAATCTGGAAACACGGTGAAGTAGTACTCACGAATGCTTGCGAGCAAGTCCAGGCGCCGCACGTACTCGGGATGGTCAGCCCCTCGGCCTCCCCGGCCGGCTCCCCACAGACGGGTCGGCAGCGAGGCCAACATTGGCATGTCGCGCTCGAGAGCGGTGCCGCCGCCACGACCGCCCGACCCGTCCACGCCTCCGGCGTCGCCCCCATCCCCGCCTACAGCTAACGACTCGTCGCCCGTCACTTCGGCGTCTCCGCCGCTCCCTCCGCGTCCATGGAGGCCACCTCGCCCTCCACGACCCCCGAAGGCTTGACTCCGACGGCCGGCGACGTGTGCGCGTCCACCACGTCCCCCTGTGCCTTCCGATCCGTCGGGCTCGATTAGGAGGAACTGCTCCCGGACTCCGTGCATATCCGGTCTATCGAGTACGCCAGCTACACGCTCGAGGTGGAGAAGTTCGCAGGAGGAACCCCGGGTGGCTTCTCGCAACTGAGCGCGCTCCGCCAAGCGGAGTTCTTGATTGGTCACGAACACGAATCCGGCAACCTCGTCGACGTCCACCTTGGCGAAGTCCTGCTCGAACTTCGACTTCGTCTCAGAAAAGGGCCGCTGGCCTCTAGGGAAGTGCACAGCTGCCACGTATGCTTCTCCGTTACGCGTGCATGCGATATCTACGCCACCATCAGGGCCGCCGAGGGGGTGGCTTGGGTCGATGTCCTCGAACCCCTCTGCGTGCAGTATCTGTGCCGCAAGGCGCTCGGCATGCGCCGCTGACTGCGTCCACTCCAGCAGTCGGTGCCAGGACTCATCAGCTCGGGCCACCACTGCTGCTCCTTGCTCTCGCTGAACCACCCTGGATCTGATGAAGACTCGGTTCATTGGTTTCCAACCCCGGCGGGGTCGGGCTGTTGGGCAGCGTAGAACGCTGCTTCGAACTCCGCGGGCGGGACGTCATCGCAGTGGCTGTGGAGGCGCTGCTCGTTGAACCAGTGCACCCACGACAACGTCGCGAGCTCGAGCTCCTCGACGTCGTCCCAGCCGTTGGTGTCGGGGCCGTAAACGCACTCGGTCTTGAACAGCCCGTTGGTCGCCTCGGCCAGCGCTGATTATGGCGGTTGTCGAAGACCGACGGATCGAACTCCAGGCCCACGACTGGGTGTCGCGCGCCGCGCTGCCGGAAGTCGTCGCCTACCTCCGCCAGGTCCTGACCCCCCGGCTCACCGCGCTGCTGGGAGGAGTCCGCGAGGCCCGGGCCACGCGCGAGTGGGCCGAGGGGCTACGCGAGCCCTCGAGCGCCACGCAGGCACGACTGCGCGCCGCCGCCCAGGTCTCCCGGATCGTCGAGGCAACCTTCGACGCTCAGACGGTCCAATCGTGGATCCAGGGCATGGACCCGATGCTCGACGACCAGTCGCCTCTGTGGGTGCTGCGTCACGCCGAGGACGAGGACGACCTGCGGCGCGTGCTGCAATCGGCGCGGCGGTTCGTCGTCCAGTGACCGACGTCCAACCGTACGTCGAGCAGCGTGCCGGCACCAACGTCGTCCGGGCCGGCCGCAAGCCCGACCCGCTTTCGTTCGTGCCGATGGAGCACCAGACCTGGGCCGGCCGGTTCGACGACCCCGACCACCTCTGGAGAACCCTGTACACAGCCGATGACGAACACGGCGCCTGGGTAGAGGTCCTTGGCCGGTTCCGCGCGCACCCCGACACTCAGGACGCCCTCGAAGAGATCGTCGACGAACCCGGGGACGCGGCCCCCATCGCAGCCGGAACCGTCTCGCTGGCGTGGCTGGCCACCCGCAGCGTCGGCCACGCCAAGGTCATGGCACGCGTCGCCGACCTCGCCGTGGCAGACACCCTGCGCTGGCTCGACCTGCGTCCGGCCATGCGGCTCATTCTCGACTCACTCGGGATCGAGGATCTGGACCTGTCGGTCGCCACGGGCCAGCATCGTCCGATGACCCAGGCGATTGCCCGCGAGCGACGCCTGCACGCCGACGCCGACGCGATCCAGTACCCGTCGCGCTACGGCACCCCGACCACGCGCTACGCCCTGTTCGAGTCCACCGGGGACTTCCCCCTCGTCGAACCCGCCGCTGCACCGTCGAGGAGCGCGCGGTGGGAGACGACATCGCCGTCGTCCCGGCGACACCGGACCGGTGGGACGACTCGAGACGCTGCTCGGACCCAACGGCGCCTACTCGAACCGCTGGTGCATGTGGTGGCGGCTGACCAACCGCGAACACACCGACAACGGCCCGGACGGCAACCGTGCCGCCCTCCGCGCCCTCGTCGAGGACGGCCGCGAGCCGGGGCTGCTCGCCTACGCCGGCGGCACCCCCGTCGGGTGGGTGTCGGTCGCCCCCCGACCCGAGTTCGGACGGGTCGTGCGGTCGCCGCTGTTCCGGCCCGACGACCCCGACGACGCCGGCTGCTGGTCGGTCGTGTGCTTCTACGTCCCCCGCGCCCACCGCGGACGTGGCCTGACCGACGTGCTCCTCGCCGGCGCGGTCGAGCACGCCCGCGCCGGCGGCGGCACCAGCATCGAGGGCTACGCGATCGTCGGGGACGACCTCGACCCCCCGTCGCTGTACCACGGCCTGGCGTCCACGTTCGAGCGTGCCGGCTTCACGCAGGTCGCGGCCCCGTCGCCGCGGCGCCGGCTGATGCGGCGCACGCTGTGACGTGGCGGCGGCCCGCCCGATGCGGGCAGGTCACGACCGACGAGCCGCGAGTGCGGCCCGGGCGAACGCAACCCCTTCCGGGGTGACGGCACCCGGCCACCCTCCACCCCGGCGCCTCTCCAACGCGCCGAGCCGCCGCAGCAGGTGGACGTCGTCGGCGAGCAGGCCGCTCGCCGTGCCGCGGTCGATCCGTTCCTGGTTCCCGACCATCCACCCCAGCCCGGTGAGCAGCGCCGCGACCGCCACGTCGGCGTCGTCGGTCGAACCGGCGGCCATCAGGGCCAGCAGCAGCACGCCGGCCTGCCACGCCGCGTCCGACACGTCGCGGCCCCCCTGCGGCAGCGCGTCGGCCAGGTGCCACCAGAGCCCGACCGGGTCGCCGGCCAGTTCCCGCCCGCGGACGGTGGGGACGAGCCGACCCTTGTACTTGCGCAGCAGCCTGAGCCGTTGCGCGGTCTCGCGCAGCTGGAGGACCGGCCAGGTCAGGTCCTCGCGGTTGCCCTTCCCGATCCACTCGTCGCCCATGTCAAGCGCGTCGAAGATCGTCTCGACGACCGCCGGCGGCAGGTAGCCGGCGGCGGTCAGCTTCACCCCGTCACCGACCGTGTCGAGCAGCACCGTGAAGGGCCGCACCATCCGTGGGGCGACCTCGTCCACGGTCTCCTCGACATCGACGTCGGCGTCCGCCGCCGCCGCGAGCCGGCGGAGCTGCTGCTCGGTGCCCCGGTCGCGCACCCGCAGCAGCAGGGCCGCGAGCGGTGCACCGACCCGGCGCGGGACGGGCGGCCGGCCCTCGAGCGCGAGTGCCTGCAGCTGCGCGCCGACCGTGGCCGGGTCGAACGGCACGAGACCGAGCTCGTCCGGGACGACCTCGCGGCCCCACCACGCAGCGACCTCGTCGAGGGCCTCGCGATGGTCGGGGTGGGTCGGTTCGGCGGCGGCCACCAGCAGCCGGAGCCCGTGCACGCCGCCGCAGTCCTCGGGCGGGCCGGCGCCGGCACCCTCCAGCAGCGTCGCTCGACCGGGTGGGACGCCGCCCTCGAAGACGTCCTCGACCTCGAGGGTCAGCCACCAGTTGTCGCCGTAGTCGTACTGGTAGCGCAGCCGCTCCCCCGGCTCGGCGAGCAGCTCGTCGACCCGCACGTCCCAGGTCGGCAGCGACGGGTCGTCGTCGAGCAAGCCCTCGGCGCGGTCCGCCGCGCACGCGAACACGACACCGGCGTCGCGTTCGGGGCCGGTCGTGAACCGGTGCAGGTGGTAGTCCTGCCAGCCGAACAGCACCTGCAGCACGTCGTGCAGGTCGTCGAGCCCCAGGTCGGACGCCACCTCGATGCGTCGCCACACGGGCGGGAACGCCCCGTCGAGCTGGACACGGATACGCAGCGTCGTGCTGGTGTCGCGCCGAGGATGCCGCCGCCCCGGTGCCCTCGGCCCGTTCACAGCTCGTCGTCTCCGGCAGCGGGCACCGGACCGCAGCACTTCTTGTACTTGCGCCCGGAGCGGCACCAGCAGGGCTCGTTGCGGCCGGGAGGCCACGCCACGGCGTCCCCCTCACCAAGCAGGGTCGCGGCGTAGGCGGCTCGGGCCTCGCCGGTGCCGGGGTCGTCGCCGGACCGCTCGGCGTGCGCCTCGAGCCCGTCCACGGTCATCGCCACGACGTGCAGTCGGTGGCCCGCAGCATGCCGGGCGAAGGTCTTGATCCGCGCCTCGGTGGCGTGGCTGTACTCGAGGTGGTCGGCCGGACGCTCGTCGAGCAGGTCCGGCCAGCGTTCGCACGCCACGGCCCACTGGTCGGCGGGGAACCAGCCGAAGGCGAGCGAGATCGGGACGGACCGCCCGATGGCAGGTTCGAGGTCGAGGCCGACGTCGAGCCGATCCAGCGCCTCGGGAACCTCCAACTCCAGCAGCCCACGCTGGGCGTGGCGGGCACGCTCGGCCATCGGCGCGCGGCTCGTCTGGGGCCGGTAGCCGCAGTGCGCACAGGGTCGGTCCTCGACGGCCGGCGCGTCGCTCCACGCACCCCGGATCGGCGGGCGCGTCCACTCGTCACAGAACCGCTCCACACGCTCGACGAGCTGCCGGTCCACCGGCTCGCCCAGCTCGTCCCAGGCGTCCTCGGCCAGTTCGAGCAGCTGCATCACGACCTGGTCGGGATCACCGGTGGCCAGCGCCACCTCGATGCCATCGAGCGCCCACCGCAGTGACGTGGCCATGTCGGTCCCGGCGTAGCTGAAGGCGGCCGAGTTGTAGAGCCACACGTCCTCGGGGGCGCGCGCCCGCAGGGTCGCGAACAGCGCCTCGGCCTCCTCGACCCGCCCGGCCTCCAGCAGGCACTCGGCGATGTCGGCCTCGGGGTCGGGCACCGACCGGTAGCCGGCTGCGATCGCCTCACGTTTCGCCGCGATCGCGTCGTCGTAGCGGCCCGCGTCCCGGTACGCGCGGTGGATCTCGTCGAGGACCTCATAGGTGAGGACCTGATGGTGCGCGCAGGGGTGCGCCAGCACCGACCGCCACCGCTCGACCGCCGCGCCGGGCCGCCGCGCCGCCATCGCCTCCTCGGCCTGATCGACCAACGACTGGATCTGGCGGACCGACTCCGCGAAGGTGATCTGGGCCATCGACTCACCGACCTCGGCGGGACAAGGGCCGCGCATCGTAGAACCCGACGCGACCTCACTGCCCCGCCCGCGGGCGTCCGACCTGGCCGGCCCGACGCCGGGGCCCACGGCGAACGCACCGTCACGCCTGGCGAGGCACGCTGGAGTTCCGACATACGATGGCCTGAGGATCTCGCATGTCACACCAGGGGTACACACTCGAGTCTTGGTTCCATGAGGCGGTGAGCCAAGGACGGGATGGCCACACATGGCTAGGGCCGAGGAGCTGCGCCTTCTGGACCTGAGATCGTAGGAGCGCTCCAAGAGGAAGGGGAGGCACGCATGGCTCTGGTGCGCGAGGAGCTTCTGGCCATGCCGGCGAGGTCCGCTGCGCGTCTGGCAGGCATCAGCGAGCGTCGCCTGACGGGATGGGCGGCACGAGAGCTCGTCACGCCGTCGGTCAACCGGAGGCTGAGCGAGCGCAACACCGTGCGGCTCTACGACTTCCAGGACCTGCTCGAGATCCTCATCGTCCGCGAGCTCATCGACAGGGGCGTGCACGCGCGCACCATCGGCGGGCTCGTCGACCACCTTCGACGCCACTACGACCGTCCGCTCACCGAGGTGCGCTGGGCTGTTGACGGCAAGCGGGTCTACGTCCAGCACTGGGACGGCACGTGGGTCGGCGACCGGGCTCCCGACCAGATGGTGTTCTGGCAGCTGCTCGAGCTCGACCCCCTCCGTGCTCGGATCCGTGACGCCATCGAGCGCGGACGCATGGAGGAGGATCAAGGCAACGTCGTCAAGCGTCGCGGCGTGATGGGGTCGAAACCCGTGTTCGCCGGTACGCGCGTGCCGGTCGAAGCGGTGCAGGCGTACCTGCGGCGCAACGCCAGCGACAAGCGGATCCTGGAAGCGTTCCCGCAGCTCTCCAAGGCGGACATCGACGCTGCCAGGGATGCGATGTCGGCCGCGTAGTGCGGTTCCTGCTCGACAACGACGTCGACGCGACCATCGTCGGGTTGCTCGTCCGTGCCGGCCACGAGGCGTGGACAGCGGCCCAGGCCGGTCTCGCTGGCGTCGACTCCGCTGCTGACGACGACGTGTCGGTCTACGCCCAGGACCACGACGCGACCGTCATCACCCACGACCGCGAGTTCACCCATCGCCGCAAGAAGAACACCTTTGGACGTCACCTGTTCATGCGCTGCGAGCAGCCCGACGCCTATGCGATCCTAGAAGCGCACCTGAACGAAGCGCTGGAGCAGCTCACCGCCCGCCCCGACATCGTCGTCACCGTCTCAAGGGACGCGGTCACAACCAACAAACCCCTCTGGGAGTAGGAGGCATCGGGAACCGGAGGGGGGAGCGGAGACGGACGTTGGGGCCGTCGACCGCCGACGCAGGGCAGGCGTCCACCGACCGGGTCACCGCCTCCGGAAGGTCCGTCTCGTGGAACGAGCCCAGGATCGCCTGCGACCCGAGGACGACCACGCGCGTGACCCCGTCACGTCGCACGCGGCCCGGGCCACGTGCAGCAGCTGCTCCCTATCCATGGGCCTGCCGGACGAGCTCCAGTCGGTCCTCTTCTTGTACGAGGAGGAGCAGCGGGCAGTCCGAGAGCAGCGGCTGCACGATCGGATCGGCGCTCCGCAGCACGGCGATGGTGACCGCGAGCCCCCCGTCGACGACGTGGCGCCACGCGTCAGCATGGTCCCCGGTCGCGTCATGCGCGAGCCTGCGGGCGTCACGGAACTGCGCCGGGTCGGCCTCCAGCATGTCCGCGACGTGGCTCGCGAGGAGGTGGACCAGCCGGTCGGCAGCGTTGGCTGGCTGCGGCTCGAGTCGCAGGTCGAGCCCCAGGACACCCGCGACACGCTCGAGCACGTCGACGCGGGGTCGGACGCGCCCTCGCTCGTAGGTGCTGATGGCCGCCGCGGATGTCCCGGCGAGGCTCGCCACCTCCCGCACGGTGAGCCCGGCCCGAGACCTCGCCCGCCGCAGCGACGTCGCAGTCTCCATGACCACTCCTGTTATCGGAACCAATAACAAGTATGGACGCGTGAGGGCTGAGGCACAACCCACTCCTGCCTGCCCGAGGTTCAGCGTTCCCGGACGGCCTGGACCTCGCGGACCTCGACGTCCAGCGGGACCGCTGCCAGCGTCTGCGCCGGCAGCGTCAACGTCCCCACCCCCGGCGCCGACACCGTCACCCGCCACGTGTCCACCACACGCACCTCGTACCGGCCCCGGTCGGTCCACACCTTCGTCACCTGCAGCCCCGGCTGCTGGTACCCGACCGACGGCGCGTCGAACGGCCCATCCCCGGTCCCGTCACCCCACTGCACCGACCACGTCCCCGTCGCCGTCACGGTCACCGGCACGATCACGCCCCCCAGGTCCACGTCCTGCGTCTCCTCGTGGACCAACGCCTGGTCGTTCACCAGGTACATCCGCAGCCCCGCCAACGCGTACCCCGGCGGCAGCGACGGCGACGGCCGCGGCAACCGACCCACCACCTCCCCCGCGAACGCCAACGCCCGCGACAGGTCCACCGTCGGCGCCGCGTCCGGCCCCTCACAGGCCGGCACCAGCACCCCCCGCGAGATCAACGACTCGTACTGCACCACCGTCGCCGCCTCGCGCTGCTGCCGGACCTCGTCCGCAACCGCCCGATCCACACGCTCGAACCCCGAGCCGAGACACACCCCGTCCGCCGTCCGAATCACCGCCGAGAACCGAATCGTCACCATCCCGTCGTCCACCACCGGCATGGCTCGACCGCCGCCAGCGCCGGTTGCATCATCGCCGTCACCATCCAGGCCGAAGTTGAACGAGCCGTCCGCCGAGAGCCCCCGACCGGTGCGGCCGTCACGGCCGGAATCGAATCCGACCGCTGGCTGACTCTCGCTTCGACTTGGGCTGGGGCGCTCCGTGGCCGCAGCCGCGGGCACGGCGGTCCCAACCGCGAGGGCAACGAGGACGGCGACGAACCCACCGGGCGACATCAGGAGCCACTCCCACACGTGTGCGTGAGTGCATCCCCGAAGCTCGACAGGTCCGCCTCGAGCATCGCCTCGTCCGGGTTCACCTCGCCACCTGATCGGTTCGCGAGGGCGTCCACCACCAACCAGGGGGTCGGGTTGAACTGCTCGGTCCCTCTCGTCCTGGTCAGGGAGAGCGCGTGAAGAACCGGCTCGGTCGGCTGAGAGGCCGTACCGCTCAGGTCGTAGTACCCCACCGCGACGATGCAAGCGGTTGACGACTCGAGGATTTTCACCGTCTCCCACCGGAGCTGCTCGTACTCCTCGGGGCCGAGAACCAGTCGCCGCGACTCGGGTTCCCGAGCGAAGACCTCCACCTCACCGACCCTGACGACGTACTCCTCACCGTCGAAGACGTCGACGAGCTTGTCCAGTTGCTCGCGGGTGAGGTTGCGCGTCGGGTCCGCCGGCTCCGCAAGGATCTCGACGGTCACCTCGTCCGCAATCCCGTACAGCGTGTTCGCGACCGCGTCCACGTACGCCGGCGTGATCTCGTCCGGCACCACCGTCACGTCCACCGCTTCCGCGGAAGCGCTCGGCGACGACACCACCGTCTCGGACGGCTGCCCGATCGTCGACACATCACGCGGCGACGCCTCCGGCTCCCCCGACCCCCCACCCTGACACGCCGACAGCAGCAGCACACCCGACAGCGCCAGCGCCACCCGACGCCCACCGCGCCGGCGGCTGTCCCCCTCGACCACGACCACACCCCTCACGCAGTTGGCGTCACGCACCCGACCCGGCCGTGAGCCCGACCGGATGGAACGAAAGTACACGTGGGGCGCGGCGGCTGGCAACCCTGACGCCAGGACCCGGCGCCGAGGGCGACGTCACCCCCCGGCGCCGGCGGCTGGCAGGCCCGGCGGCGACCTGCCATGATTGCAACCTGTCATGACAGGACGACCGATGCCCGCCACCTCGCGCCCCGGCCCCGCCCGGGGCGTCGACACGTGGACGCGTGCGTGATCGACCGGGACCGGGCGCTCGTCGCCGCGCTCGAGGGGGCGCTCCCCGCCGGCCGGGTGGTCCTCGACCCGGACGTGGTCACGGCGGCGTCACGCGACCAGGCGACGTGGCTCGTCCCCGGTCGCGCAACCGCCCTGGTCCGGCCCCGGTCCGGCAGCGAGGTCGCCGCGACCGCCAGGGCGGCTGCCTCCGTCGGCGCCCCGCTCGTCCCGCGGGGAGCGGGGTCGGGGCTGAGCGGTGGCGCGAACGCCATCGACGGGTGCGTGGTCGTCGACGTCTCGGGCATGGACCGGATCCTCGACGTCGACGAGGTGGAGCGCCTCGCGGTCGTCGAACCCGGGGTCCTCAACGCCGAGCTCGACGCGGCCGCGGCGACCATCGGCCTGTGGTACCCGCCCGACCCGGCGAGCCGGGCCTTCTCGACGATCGGCGGCAACGTCGCCACCAACGCCGGCGGCCTGTGCTGCGTGAAGTACGGCGTCACGCGCGACTGGGTCGCCTCGCTCGAGCTCTGCCTCGCGAGCGGCGAGACGCTCGTCACCGGTCGGGCCACCCGCAAGGACGTCGCCGGCTACGACCTCACCTCGCTCGTCGTCGGCTCGGAGGGGACCCTCGGCATCGTGACCCGGGTGACCGTCCGGCTGCTCCCCCGGCCCGCCCCGCCGGCCACCGCGGTCGCGCTCTTCCCCGACCTCGCCAGCACCGGGGAGGCCGTGCAGCAGCTGGCACGCGTCCACGTGCCGAGCCTGTGCGAGCTCGTCGACGGGCCGACGCTGCGGGCCGTCGACGACTGGCGCCGGATGTCGCTGGACCGCGACGCCGCCGCGATGCTGGTGCTCCAGTCCGACGAGCGCGACCCGGTCCTGCGCCGGCAGGACGCGGAGGCGATGGCGGCCGTCTGCACCGCCGCCGGCGCGAGCACGACGCACGTCACCGACGACCCCGTCGAGACCGACCTGCTGCTCGAGGCGCGACGGCTGGCCTACCCCGCGGTCGAACGGCTGGGCGCCGCGCTGCTCGACGACGTGGGCGTCCCCATCCGGCAGCTCGCCGGCTACCTGAGCGACGTCGCCAAGGTGGCCGACCGGCACGACGTCCGGGTGCTGACGTTCGGCCACGCCGGCGACGGGAACCTCCACCCCACCGTGGTGACCGACCACGGGGACGACGACGGCCGCCGCCGGGCCGAGGCGGCCTTCGCCGACCTCGTCGAGGCGGCGGTCCGCCGCGGCGGGACCGCGACCGGCGAGCACGGCGTCGGACGGCTCAAGACCGAGGCTGCCTCCCGGCAGCGCGGGCCCGTCTCCGACCGGGTCCACCGCGCCGTGAAGGCGGCGTTCGACCCGCAGAACCTCATGAACCCCGGGACCCTGATCGAGGCGCGACCGTGACCGACCAGACCGCAGCACCGCACGACTTCTCCGGCCGGACCGCCATCGTCACCGGCGCCGGCTCCGGCATCGGCCGGGCGATGGCCGAGCAGCTCGCCGCCGCCGGCGCGACCGTCGTCGGCGGCGACCTCGACCCGGGCGGCATCCCCGACGGCTGCGTCGCCGTCCGGGTCGACGTGTCCGACCCCGCGTCCGTCGAGGCACTGGTCGGGGCCGCCGTGGACCGGACCGGACGCGTGGACGTGCTGATGAACAACGCCGGCATCGGCTCGACGACCAGTGTGCTCGACGCCACGCCGGAGGAGTGGGACCGCGTGTTCGCCGTGAACGCCCGGGGCGTGTTCCTCGGGGTCCGCGCGGTGCTGCCCCACATGCTCGCGCAGGGCCGCGGCGCGATCGTCAACACCGCCTCCATCGCTGGCATGGTCGGGCTGCGCGGCCGGGCGTCCTACTGCGCCAGCAAGGGCGCCGTCATCGCGCTGACGCGCCAGGTCGCGGTCGAGTACGCCGGCACGGGGGTGCGCTGCAACAGCATCAGCCCCGGCACCGTCGACTCCCCGTGGGTCGGGCGGCTGCTCGAGGAGGCGGACGACCCCGGCGCCGCCCGCGACACGCTCGTCGCCCGTCAGCCGATGGGCCGGCTCGGCTCCCCGGAGGAGGTCGCCGCAGCCGCGGTCTACCTCGCCAGCGACGCCGCGGCCTTCGTCACCGGCACCAACCTCGTCATCGACGGCGGCCTGACCGCCGCCTGACGACCGACCCGACCGACCCCCGCACGGACCCACCCCACGAGGAGCCCCCGTGAAGCTCGCCCGCATCGGCCCCGCCGGCCAGGAGCGTCCCGTCGTCATCACCGAGGACGGCACCGCGCTCGACCTCACCCCGGTCACCGACGACATCACCCCGGCCTTCCTCGCGTCCGGCGGCATCGACCGGGCCCGTGACGCCGTCGCCGCCGGCACGCTCACGCCGGTCGGTCCGGTCGACCGGTACGGGCCACCCGTCACCCGCCCCGGCAAGCTCGTCTGCATCGGGCTCAACTACGCGGCCCACGCCGCCGAGTCCGGCATGGACGCCCCGACCGAGCCGGTCATCTTCTTCAAGGCGACCAACACGGTCGTCGGGCCCGACGACGAGGTCCTGGTCCCCCGCGGTTCGGAGAAGACCGACTACGAGGTCGAGCTCGCCATCGTCATCGGGGCGGAGGGCCGCTACCTCGCCTCCCACGACGAGGCGCTGGCGACCATCGCGGGCTACACGATCTCCAACGACGTCTCCGAGCGCGCCTTCCAGATGGAGCGCGGCGGGCAGTGGGTGAAGGGCAAGTCCTGCGAGACCTTCAACCCGCTCGGTCCGTGGCTGGTCACCCCCGACGAGGTCGGCGACCCGGGCGATCTCGGACTGCGGACCTGGGTGAACGGAGAGCTGCGGCAGGACAGCCGCACGAGCGACCTGGTCTTCGGGGTCGCCGAGCTGGTGCGCTACGTCAGCCAGTTCATGGTCCTCGAGCCCGGTGACGTCATCAACACCGGCACGCCGCAGGGGGTCGCGTTCGGCGCGAACGACTTCCCCTACCTCCGGGCGGGCGACGTCATGGAGCTCGAGATCGACCGGCTGGGCCGCCAGCGCCAGACGCTCGTGCAGGCCTGACTCAGACGAGCGGCACGCCCCGGGCGCCGACGGCGATCCGGGTGATGTGCCAGCGCCCGAGGTTGGCCGTGAGCAGCTCGTCGCCGCGGAACGCGACGTTGGTCGGATGGCACAGGACGTGCGCCGTCGGGTCCTCGACGAGCACGTCGACCTGCCCGTCCGGCGTCACCCGCAGCACCCGCGACGGCTCGTAGCACCCGACGTACACGTTGCCGTCGGTGTCGAGCGCCAGCCCGTCCGGGAGCCCCGGCAGGTCGGTCACGAACGGCACGGCGTCCCCCACGGGGCGACCGTCCTCGCCGATGGTGATGCGCGAGATCCGGTGCGCGAACGTCTCCGCCACGAGCAGGGCACCGCCGTCGGCGGTGAGGGCCATGCCGTTCGCGAACGTCAGCGCCCCGGCGTACCAGTGCGCGGCCGCGCCGGTGTCGAGGTCGACCCGCCAGACCCCGCCGCCCGGCTCGTCGGCCGCGTGGCTGTCGCTGACGTACAGCACCCCACGGGCGGCGTCCACGACCGGCCAGTTGGGGATCGCGACCGCGCCCCCGAAGTCGGTGAACCGCTCGAGCACGCCCGTGGCGGTGTCGAGGCGGAACACCGCGGCGTGCTTGAGGTCGCACGCGTACAGGTTCCCGCGGCCGTCGAGCGCGACGCCGAGCACGAAGCCGCCGGTCGAGGCGACCTGCCGGAAGCCCGACCCGTCGGGCTCCACCCGGTAGAGCTGCCCCTGCTCGCCACCGCACCACACGGCGCCGTCGCGGTCGACGGCGAGCCCCTCGGGGTGGTCGAGCCGCGGGTCGGTCAGCGTGCCGTCGCACAGGACGGTCGCGGCGGAGGGGGGCAGCAGGGGCGCCATGTGGGCCTCGTCAGGATCGCAGCGTTCGGGGCTCGCCGACCCGGCCCGGGTCGTCGAAGTCGGGCGAGGGGACGCGCGCGATCCAGCCGGGACGGCCGGGGTCGCGGTCGTAGGGGTAGCCACCGAGCTCCTCGTACAGCTCGGCGTAGCGCGCGAGCCGGTCGCGGTCGAGGGTGACGCCGAGCCCGGGGCCGTTGGGCACGGCGATCGCGCCGTCGCGGTACGGCAGCTTCCCGCCCTCGATGACGTCGTCGAGCAGGTGGTGGTAGTGCGCGTCGGCGGAGAACGACAGGTTCGGCACGGCCGCCCCGAGGTGCAGCATCGTGGCCAGCTGGATGCCGAGCTCCCCGGAGCTGTGCACGGCGACCTCGAGCTGGAAGGTCTCGCACACGCCGGCGGCCTTGAGGCACGGGCGGATGCCGCCCCAGAACGTGGTGTCGAGCAGGACCACGTCGACGGCGGGGTCGCGGACGTTCGCGGCGAGCTGCTCGAAGTTGACCACCACCGTGTTGGTGGCCATGCGCAGCGGCAGCTTCTCCCGCACCTGCCGCATGCCGTGCATGCCGAAGCACGGGTCCTCGAGGTAGTCGTTGTTCAGGTCGAGGATGGCGCGACCGAACTCGATCGAGTCCCGCACCGACAGCACGGCGTTCGGGTCGTAGCGCAGCCGGTCCTCCGGGAAGGCCTCGGCCAGCGCGCGGTAGCACGCGAGCTCGTGCTGGGGTGGGAACACCCCGCCTTTCAGCTTGTGGCTGGTGAACCCGTGGGCGTCGCGCAGCTCGCGGGCGTGCTGGACGAGCTGGTCCGGGGTGCGGACCTCCGCCGCGCCGGTCTCCGGGTCCGGGTAGCGGTAGAAGAGGTAGCTGGCGAAGGGCACCTCGTCGCGGAGCCGGCCACCGAGCAGGTCGTGGACCGGCACGCCGAGGTCCTTGCCGACGAGGTCGAGGCAGGCGAACTCGAGCGCCGCGTGGAGCTGGGCGTTGTCGTTGTAGAGCGACGCCGTGGGGTTCAGCAGCTTCGCCCGCAGCAGCTCGTGCTGTGTCGGGTCGTGCCCGATGATGGAGGGCCGCAGCGCGTCGAACGCCGCCGCCGCGCTGCGCCCGCCGCCACCCATCTCCCCGAGGCCCACGAGCCCGGTGTCGGTCTCGAGCTCGACGATGGTGCGGACGAACCGTCCCCAGTGGGCGCCGTTGGCGTGGCGGATGGTCGCCTCGAGGGGGACGGCGACGGTGGTGGCGCGCAGGTCGACGATCCTCACTGGGGCAGCTCCACGCCACCGAGCGCGGCGAGGACCCCGCCGTCCACGAGGTGGTCCGATCCGGTGATGAACGCGGCCCGGTCGCTGGCCAGGAACGCGACCAGCTCGGCGACCTCGTCGGCCCGCCCGACCCGGCCGATCGGCTGGCTGCGCCCCCACGCCTCGATGACCGGCTCGGGGTCGCCGTCGGTCGAGAAGTCGGTGGCGGCCCGGCGCAGCATCGGCGTGTCGATCGCGCCCGGCGAGACCGACACGACCCGGATGCCCTCCAGCGCGTGGTCGAGGGCCATGGCCCGCGTCAGGGCACGGATGGCGCCCTTGCTGGCGCAGTAGGCCGGCACGGTCTGCTGGTGGGCGTCGGCCTGCACGGAGGCGATGTTGACGATGACCCCGCCGCCCGACGCCCGCAGGTGCGGGATGGCCGCCCGGGCGGTGAGGAACATGCCCTTCACGTTGACGTCCATCGTGCGGTCCCAGACCTCCTCGGGCAGCTCGTCGACCCGCCCGTAGGTCTGGATGCCGGCGCTGCACACGACCACGTCGAGCCGGCCGAACCGCTCGACCGTCGCGTCCACCGCGGTCGCGACCGCGTCGGCACGGGACACGTCCGCGTCGAAGGCGACGGCGTCGTGGCCGGCGGCGCGGAGCTCGTCCTCCGCCGCGGCCACGTCGTCGCCGTGGCCCACGACCGCGATGCGAGCGCCGCCCGACGCGAGCCGCTCGGCGGCGGCGCGGCCGATGCCGAGGGTGCCGCCGGTCACGAACGCGACGCGTCCCTCGAACTCCTCGCCGAACTCCTCGCCGCTCATCGGTTCTCCCCTCCCGACCGCCGGGACCCTAGCCGGGGCGTCCCCACGCTGGCCGGGGCGCCCTCGGCGCTGCTCGTAGTATCCGGGCCGACACCGCGCCGACCCGAGGTCGCTCCATCGCCGGATCCCCCGCCCCGACCCGCCTGCGGTGCGAGCACCGTGACGCCCCGCTCGCCGTCGACGCCGTCCGGCCCCGCCTGTCGTGGTGGGTGACCGACCCCCGACCCGACGCGGCCGTCACGGCCGTGCAGGTCCGGGCCGCCGGCGCCGCCGACCGGCTGCCCGACGCCCCCGACCTGTGGGACAGCGGCGAGGTGGCGGGCGCCGACCCGTGGCTCGCGTGGGACGGACCGGCCCTGCGCTCCCGCCAGCACGTCGCCTGGTGCGTGCGCACCCGCGACGCGGACGGCGTCTGGTCGGCGTGGAGCACCCCGTCGACCTTCGAGCTCGGGCTCCTCACCGGCTCCGCCTGGCGGGCGGCGCTGCTGCGCGGCACCGACCGGGGTGAGCGCGGCGTCGGGGCGCCCGGACCGCTGCTGCGCCGCTCGTTCCACCTGCCGGCGCCGGCCCGTCGCGCCCGGCTCCACGTCACCGCGCTCGGGCTGTACGAGGCGCGCCTCAACGGCCGCCGCGTCGGCGACGAGGAGCTCCGCCCCGGCTGGACCGACTACCGCGTCCGCATCCCGTACCAGACCCACGACGTGACCGACCTGCTGCGCCCCGGCGAGAACGTCCTCGGGGCGCTGCTCGGCGACGGGTGGTACTGCGGCCGGCTCGTCATCAACATGGACATGCGCGCCACCTACGGCGAGCGGCCCGGGCTCCTCGCCCAGCTCGAGGTCGAGACCGTCGACGGGGACACCGTCGAGGTCGCCACCGGGGACGGGTGGCGCTGGCGCCCCGGCCCGGTCCGGCGCGCCGACCTCTACGACGGTGAGGTCCACGACGTGCGCGAGGAGCCCGTCGGCTGGGACGAGCCGGGCTTCGACGATGCCACCTGGGAGGAGCCGGAGGTCGGGACGTGGGTGCTGCCGGCGCTGACCCCCGGCAAGCCACCGGTGCGTCGGCTCGCGGAGCTCGACGTCCGCCCGGTGGGGCGCTCGGTGGACGGTGGCCGGCTCGTCGACCTCGGCGAGAACGTCGCCGGTCGGCTGCGCGTCGAGGGCCACGTCCCCGCCGGCGTCGAGGTGACCCTGCGGCACGCGGAGCGGCTGGCGCCGGACGGCCGGTCGCTGCACCGCGACAACCTCCGGGGCGCCGAGGCCACGGACCGGCTCGTCGGCGCCGGCGGCCACGTCACGTGGGAGCCCCGTTTCACCTATCACGGCTTCCGGTACGCCGAGGTCCTCGGTCCGGCCGAGGTCGTCGACGCGCTCGAGCTCCGCGGCGTCGTCACGGCCGCCGACGTCGAGCGGACCGGGACGTTCCGCTGCTCGCACGACGGCCTCAACGCGTTCCACGACGCGGTCGCCCGCAGCCTGCGCAACAACCTCGTCGAGGTCCCGACCGACTGCCCGCAGCGGGCCGAGCGGCTCGGCTGGACCGGCGACATCCAGCTGTTCGCCCCGGTCGCCACGTTCCTCGCCGACACCACGGCGTTCCTCGACGCGTGGCTCGTCGACCTGCGCGACGCCCAGCTCGTCGGCGGGCACGAGGACGGGCAGTACCCGCAGTACGCCCCGCGTGGCCCGCAGACCGGGGGCGGCCCGGGGTGGAGCGACGCCGGCGTCATCGTCCCGTGGACCCTCTACGTCACGACCGGCGACGACACGATCCTCGCCCGGCACTGGCCCTCGCTGCAGCGCTGGTTGGCGCACCTCGACGACCGCGCCGCCGGCCGCGTCCCCGAGGGCGCCGCCGGGTTCGGGGACTGGCTGGCGCTCGACGGCGGGCCGGGCGACACCCGGGGCGCCACCCCGCTCGAGCTCGTCGAGGCCGCCTACCTCGTGCACGCCCACGACCTCGGCGCCCGCGTCGCGCAGGTGCTCGGCCACGTCGGCGAGCGCGACGAGCTCCGCCGACGGGCGCAGCGGCACCGCGACACGTTCCGGGACACGTTCGTCCGCGCCGGCGGCCTCGAGCCGGCGACGCAGACCGGCGCGGCGCTCGCCCTGCGCTTCGGGCTGCTCGACGAGGAGGCGGAGCGGACCGTCGCCGCGTGGCTGGCCGACGAGGTCGAGCAGCGCGGGCACCTCACCACCGGGTTCCTCGGCACCGCCCACCTGCTCGACGCCCTGACCCTCGCCGGCCGGGCCGACCTCGCCCACCGCCTGCTCGAGCGGGAGGAGCACCCGTCGTGGCTCCACCCGGTGCTGCGCCACGGGGCGACCACGACCTGGGAGCGCTGGGACGGCTGGACCGACGACGGTCCCCACTCCCACCCGATGAACTCCTTCGACCACTACGCCCACGGGGCGGTCGCGGACTGGATGCACCGGGTGCTGGGCGGCCTCGCGCCGGACCCCGACGCCCCCGGGTGGGGCCGGGTGCTGGTCCACCCGCGCCCCGGCGGCTCGTCGGTCACCTGGGCGCGGACCCGCTGCGCCACCGTGCGGGGCGAGGTCGCCGTCGAGTGGCACCTCGACGACGACCGGTTCGAGCTCGAGGTGCGCCTGCCGCCGACCTCCACGGCGTCGATCACCCTCCCCGACGGCTCCCGCACGGAGGTCGGGCCCGGGGTGCACCACCGCACCGCCCGCCTCTCCGGACGCACCTGAGCCGGCGACCGTCACGACACGCGCTCCACCGCTCCTGCCACGCGTGCCCTCCCGACGCAACGTGTCATGATAGGATGATACAGCCGGTCGTGGCCTGCCGGCACCGGTCGGGGGAACGCGGAGGTGGAGTCGTGGCCGATCGAACCATCCGGAAGTCGGGGCCGCTCCCCTACTACGCGCAGCTCGCGTCGATCCTGCGCGAGCAGATCGAGACCGGCACCTACGTGCCCGGCGACCTGCTGCCCTCCGAGGCCGAGCTCGGCACCCGGTACGGGATCTCCCGCACCGCGGTGCGGCAGGCCCTCGACGAGCTCGTCTCCAAGGGCATCGTCCACAAGGAGAAGGGTCGCGGCACGTTCGTGAGCCGCCCGGGCGTCGCGACGTTCGTCGTCCAGGAGCTGCGCGGGTTCTCCGAGGAGATGAGCGCGCGCGGTGACGAGGTCGAGACCGACGTCCTCGCCGCCGCCACCACCGAGGTCCCACCGTTCGCCGTGACCGACCTGCAGCTCTCCGCGGGCGACGAGGTCCTGCACCTCGAGCGGGTGCGACGCGTCAACGGCCAGCCCGTCGTCGCCGTGCGCACCTGGCTCCCCGTCGACCGCTTCCCGGGCCTGCTCGACCACGACTTCGAGCACGAGAGCCTCTACGAGCTGCTGACGACCCGCTACGGGGTCCACCCCGGCGGTGGCCGCCGGCGCTTCGAGGCGCTCGCCGCCACCGAGGAGATCGCCGGCTGGCTCGGCCTCGAGGTCGGCGACCCGGTCCTGACGCTCACCGCGGTGAACTTCGACGACGACGACCTCCCGTTCGAGTTCTTCATCGCCTGGTACCGCGCCGACCAGGTCGCCTTCGAGGTGCTGTTCGAGCCCTCGGGCGCCCGGCCCGACGCCGTGCTCGACCTGAAGCAGAAGTCCGGCGGCCACCGCCGCCGGCGCCACGACGAGAAGAAGGCTGACGCGTGACGATCCCCACCGTCGAGGAGCTGACCGGCGCCCCGCTCACGGTCCGCTTCGGCGAGATGTTCAACCCCCCGGCCGTCACGAACTTCCTCGGGGCCGCGCAGGTCGACCGCGACCTCGTCGCGCTGCGCAACGTCAACTTCCCGCCGCTGTACGGCTCCGACATCGTGACGGGCAAGCTGTACCTCGCCGGCGAGTACGTCGAGGGCACCGGCGCGCCGGTCACCTTCACCTGGGCGCCGGACCGCATCGTGCGCACCGCTGAGGTCGGCGACCTCGCCGTCACCACCACCACCATCACGCCGATGGGGCACACCGCGGTCGTCGTCCGCATCGAGGTCGAGAACCGCGGGCCCGCCCGCGAGCTCGACCTGCACCTGCGCTGCGGCAGCTTCGTCACCCGCTTCGAGGGGGCGATGCGCGAGGCCATCCCGCCGTTCGAGGAGACCGACCGCACCGTCGACGACCCCCGCCAGGCGCTCGTGTTCGAGGCCCGCGAGACCGCCGCGGTCTGCGTGCAGGGCCTCACGCCGCCGGCGGACGAGATCGACGACAACGGGGTCTGGGCGCGCGCGCAGGTCGGCGCCGGCGAGCGCTGGACGCTGTCGTTCGCCGTCGCCGTCGGCGACGACCGGGACGCCGCGCTCGCGACCTACGACGCCGTGACCGCCGACGTGCCCGCGCTGCTCGACGCGACCCGACGCGACTGGAACGACGAGCTCGAGGCCGTCGTCACGCCAGGCAACGACCGCTACTCCGGCTCGCTCCCGCGGCTCGAGACCGACGACGCGACCCTGCGCCGGCTGTACCACACGGGGATCCTCGGGGTCGTCTACTTCAAGCGCGACACGCCGGCCTCGGTGGTCGGTCGGACCTACGACACGCTGATGCCGAAGTTCTGGCCCACCATCACGTTCCTGTGGGACTACAGCCTCTCGTCGACCGTGCACGCGCTGCTCGACCCGGAGGTCATGCGGCGCCACCTCACCCACTGGATGCGCACCGACATCCACACCTGCATGGCGACCTCGTGGGTCACCGGCGAGGGCGTCGGCGCCTGGTACGCCGTCAACGACTACGCCATGACCCGCCTCATGCGCGACTACCTCGTCTGGACCGGCGACCACGCCTGGCTCGACGAGAAGGTCGAGACCGTCTCGGGCGAGCAGCGCCGGCCGGTGGACGAGCTCGTCCGCTACGCGAAGAACTGGCGGAAGTTCGAGACCCCGAACGGGCTCGCGGACTACGGCGGCATCGGCAACCTCCTCGAGTGCGTCAGCACCTACATCCACGAGGTCGCGAGTCTCAACGCGGCAAACGTGTTCAACCTGCGCAGCGCCGCCGAGGTGCTCGAGCTGCGCGGCGAGGACGACGCCGCAGCCGAGCTGCGCGCCGAGGCCGACGAGCTCGTCGTGCGCCTCGACGAGCTGTACGTCGAGGGCAGCGGGTACTACGCCGCGCGCTTCCCCGACGGCAGCCTCGTCCCGGTCCGCCACTGCTACGACCTGCTCACGCTGCTGTACGCGATGCCCGAGGACCTGAGCCCCGAGCGGCGCCTCGAGATGGTCGACCACTTCGTCCAGGACCTGCGCACGCCGACCTGGCTGCGCGCCCTGTCCAACCGCGACCCCGACGCGGCGTTCAGCGTCCGCGCCGACCACCAGTGGAACGGCGCGTACACCGCCTGGCCGTCGGAGATCGTCCGCGGGCTCTACAACATCGGCGAGGCCGAGCTTGCCGCCGACTGGATGCACGGGCTCGCCGAGAGCGCCATGCAGGGCCCGTTCGGGCAGGCCCACTTCGCCGAGGCGGTCGTCGACACCCACGGTGGTGGCGCCCGGAAGGTCCCGCCGGAGTTCCCCTTCATCAACGACTGGGCCTGCTCCTCCGGTGGCTCCTGGACCGCCGCGGTGATCGAGGGCGTGTTCGGCGTACGGGCCGACCACGAGGGCATCACGGCCACGCCGCGACTCACCGGCTTCGACCCGAACGCCCGGCTCGTCGGCCTCACCCACCAGGGTCGCAGCTACACCATCGACGCCGAGGGCCTCCACGAGGACCCGGCCCGGGCATGAGCTCCGCCGACCACGTCCTCGCGCTCGACCTCGGCGGCACCCGCCTCAAGGTCGGGCGCGTCGACGTGGGCCGCGGGCGCGTGCACGACGTGCGGACGGCCGACACGGCCGGCCGCTCGGGCGCCGCCGCGCTCGCGGTCGTGGCGGAGGTCGGGCGTGCGGCGGCCGCCGGCGCCGGCGGCGTCGGGCTGGCCGTGCCCGGGATCGTCGAGGACCAGCGCATCACCGCCCTGCCCGGCAAGTTCGACGGCATCGTCGGCCTCGACCTCGGGGCGTGGCTGCGCGACACCTTCGGGGTGCCGGCCCACGTCACGAACGACGCGATCGCGTACGGCGCTGGCGAGGTCCGCCACGGCGCCGGCGCCGGCGCCCACCGCGCCGTCGTCGTGACGATCGGCACCGGGGTCGGCGTCACCGTCTACGAGGACGGCCTCCCGACCGGCACGGGCCCGTACGGCGCCGGGATCCTCGGCGGGCAGATCCCCATCAGCGACCCGACCGGGCCGCTCGACACCAACGGCCGCGCCGGCACCATCGAGGCCCGCTGCCGCGCCGCGACCATCACCCACCGCGCCGCCGAGGCGGGCTGCGACGCCACCGACGTGCCCGCCGTGCTGGCGGCGGCCCGCGACGGCGACGAGCGCGCGCTCGTGGTCGTCGACGAGACCCGCCGGTGGCTCGCCACCGCGCTCGTCGCCCTGGCGCACGCCCACGGCCCCGACGTCGTGGTGCTCGGTGGCGGGGCGATGCCGGCGGACAGCCCCGTCCTGTCCGGGCTCGAGGACGCCGTGAACGCCCAGCTGTGGCCCGGGTACGAGGTCCGCGTCCGCCCCGCCGCGCTCGGCGACCACGCCTCCCTCCTGGGCCTCGCCCACCTCACCGTCCGAGGACGCTCGTGACCACCGACCCCACCCCGATGCACCGCCGCCGGCGCGAGCGCAACTACGACACGCGCCCGCACGTGCCGGTCGGTCGCGCTGACGAGGTCGCCGTGGGCGCCGCCGCGGTCGCGGCCCGTCTGCGCGCCACCGGGGCGCAGGTCGTCGTCGTCGAGAGCTACCCGGGGGTGCGACCGAGCGACGTCACCGCGATCGCCGAGGCGCTCGACGCGACCGTGGTCGACGCCGCCGACGCGCTGCTGCCGGCCGACCGCATCGGTGAGCTCGTCGCCGACGAGCTCACCGACGACGAGATCTTCGGACGCCTGACCTCCCTCGAGCTCGACGACCTGTTCGACCCGCAACGCCAGGAGGAGCTGCGCGACGCCATCGCCCGCGGCCGGGAGCGCGGCCTCGTCGTTGTGCACGGCACCGGCGCCTCGCTGCTCACCCACGGCGACGTCCTGGTCCACGCCGACCTGCCGCGCTGGGAGATCCAGCTGCGCCAGCGCCGAGGGGAGATCGGCAACCTCGGGGTCGACAACCGCGGCGCCCGTCCGGCCGAGCTCTACAAGCGCGGCTACTTCCTCGACTGGCGCCTGGCCGACCGCCTCAAGCAGAAGCTGCTCCCGCAGCTCGACTTCCTGCTGGACACGACCACCGACACCCCGAAGCTGATCACGGGCGAGGCGTTCCTCCGCGGCCTCGAGGCGACCGTGCGGCGACCGTTCCGGGTCGTGCCGTTCTTCGACCCCGGACCGTGGGGCGGACAGTGGATCAAGGAGGTCGTCGGGCTCGACCCCGACGCCCCCAACTACGCGTGGGCGTTCGACTGCGTGCCCGAGGAGAACTCGCTGCTGCTCGGCTTCGGCGAGGAGCGCGTCGAGGTCCCCTCCCTCGACCTCGTGTTCCACCAGCCCCGGGAGCTGCTCGGCCCCGGCGTGCAGGAGCAGCTCGGCGACGAGTTCCCCATCCGCTTCGACTTCCTCGACACGATGGGCGGCGGGAACCTCTCGCTGCAGGTGCACCCGCTGACCGCCTACATGCGCGAGCACTTCGGGCACACCTTCACCCAGGACGAGTCCTACTACATGCTCGACTGCGAGCCCGACGAGTCCGTGGTCTACCTCGGGCTCCGGGACGGTGTCGACCGCCACGCGTTCGTGGCCGCCCTGCACGAGGCCCAGCGCACCGGTGAGCCGTTCGACGACGCCCGCTGGTGCAACACGATCCCCGCCCAGCGCCACGACCACTTCCTGATCCCGGCCGGGACGATCCACTGCTCCGGACGGGGCGGCATGGTCCTGGAGATCTCCGCGACGCCGTTCATCTTCACCTTCAAGCTCTGGGACTGGGGCCGGCTCGGGCTCGACGGGCGCCCGCGCCCCATCAACATCGAGCGCGGCGAGGCCAACATCGTGTGGGAGCGCGACGCGACGTTCGCCGCCCGCGAGCTGGTCAACGCCGTCACCCCGCTCGGGGAGGGCGACGGGTGGCGCGCCGAGCGGACCGGCCTGCACGCCACCGAGTTCATCGAGACCCACCGGCACTGGTTCACCGGCACCGTCCCGCACCACACGGGTCGCGGCGTCCGCGTGTGCAACCTGGTCCAGGGCGAGGAGGCGGTCGTCGAGTCGCCGACCGGCGCGTTCGAGCCCTTCGTCGTCCACTACGCCGAGACGTTCATCGTGCCGGCCGCGGTCGGCGCGTACACGATCCGCCCCCACGGCCCCGCCGAGGGCACCGAGTGCGCGACCGTGACGGCGTTCGTGCGGGGCACGGACCGGTGAGGGTGGCGTTCGCCCTGACGCTGGTGGCGCTGCTGGTCGCCTCCGTGTGGCTCCGCGTCACCAGCGACCCCGGCGCGCCGCCGGAGGGCGACCCGACCGCGCTCGCCGCGGACGCCTGCGGGCACCTCTTCGGGCGGTTCGCCGAGCAGATCCGCGGGGACGCGCCGGCGGCCGCGGTCCTCGACGGGCTGCGCGAGGCCGAGCGCGACGCCCGTGACGCCGCGGAGCTCGACCCGGCGTGGCGTGCGCTCGCCGGCGCGGTCGGGGCCGTCCGCGAGGCGATCGAGCTGGACGACCCGGGCGCCGCCCGGATCGGGATGCGGGTGGCGACGACCGAGTGCGGACGCACCGAGGTGACCGGATGATCTGGGACTGGCGCTACCACCGGCTGCGGGCCAAGCTCCGGTGGGCGGGACGCTCCCGCCCCGAGCCCACCCGCGAGACCCTCCTCGAGGGCCGGGAGCTGTTCGAGCGGATCGCCGAGTTCATGGGGCCGCCCGAGGGCTTCACGCTCCGCCCCGAGGACGCCGGCGGCGTCCCGGTCGAGTGGATGACGTCCGAGCGGAGCCACCCCGACCGCGTGCTGCTCTACCTGCACGGTGGCGCCTACGCGATGGGGTCGATCCGGGCCAGCCGGACGATGCTCGGCTACCTAGTGGAGGCGTGCGGGGCGACCGCGCTGTCGGTCGAGTACCGGCTCGCACCCGAGCACCCGTTCCCCGCCGCGCTCGACGACGCGCTGGCGGCCTACCGGTGGCTCCTCGCGCGCGTCACCCCCGAGCGCATCGTGGTCGCGGGCGACTCCGCCGGCGGCGGGCTCTCCGTGGCGCTGCTCGTCGCCGCCCGGGACGCCGGGCTCCCGATGCCCGCCGGGTGCGCGATCACCTCGGCCTGGGCCGACCTGGGCCTGTCCGGGCGCTCGTACGACGAGCGTGCCCGACGGGATCTGGCCCTCACGCCGGCGGGCCTCGAGAACGCCGCCCGCCACTACCTCGACGGCACCGACCCGACCGACCCTCTCGCCTCCCCGGTCCACGCGGACCTCGCCGGCCTGCCCCCGCTGCTCGTCATGGTGGGCACGGAGGAGATCGTCCTCGACGACTCGCTGACCATCGCCGAGCACGCCGCGGCCGTGGGCGTCGACGTCACCCTGCACGTCGCGGACCGGATGCTGCACTGCTGGACGGGGTACGCCGAGCTGCGGCAGGCGCAGCGCGACCTGCGTCGCCTCGGGGAGTGGGTCGCGCAGCGGGTGCCGGTCGGGGCCACCTGACCCGCGCCGAGATGCTGGGACGCAACCTGTTATGATAGGATGGCAGCCGGTCGTTGGGAGACGGCCAGTCGGGAGGCCTTGCTCGTGAGGGCGTCAGGGAGCGACGAGGGCTCGGGGGGACGCGGGGCGTCCGTCCGGGAGCACCTGCGCGCCCGGCGCGTCGAGTCGCTCGCGCTGGCCTCCGTCATCGCCGGGATCCTCGTCCTGCCCGTCATCGGTGACAAGGCCGTCCCCGGGGGCATCTACGCCCGCGGCGCCGTGACGGCCGCGGTCCTGGCGATGCACGCCATCGGCATCGTGCTCGTCCACCGCAGCGACCGCTTCCTCAACATCGCCCAGGTGCAGATCGGGGCCCTCGGCGGGTCGCTGTTCGCCGTCCTCGTGCAGGGCGACGCGCTGTTCCGGGCGCTCGACACCGTCTGCCCCCCGTGCATGGGCGAGCCCGGTCGGGCGGCCGTGTGGGTCAACTTCGCGGTGTCGGTGGGGTTCGGCCTGCTCCTCTCCGTCGCCATCTCGCTCACGCTGTACGTGCTGGTGGTGCGTCGTCTGGCCACGAGCAGTCGCCTCGTGCTCACGGTCGCGAGCATCTTCGCGGTCCAGGCCCTCGCCGGCTTCCGGGACCCCCTCGTCAACGCGCTGGTCACCGAGGAGCAGGCGACCCGCGGCGTGCCGACGGGCGCCACCCCGCCACCGGCCGACCTCACGGTCTCGCTCGGCGGCGCGAACTTCACCGGCCCCGACCTGCTGCTCGTCCTCGTGGCCGTCCTGTCCATGATCGGCCTGGCCGCCTACCTGCGGTTCACCTCCACGGGCACGGCGATCCGCGCCGCCGCGGCGAGCCGCGACCGGGCCGAGACGCTCGGGATCAACGTCAACGCCGTCACCTCGCGCGTGTGGGTCCTCGTCGGACTGCTGTCCGGCATCGCCGCAACCATCGCCGTCATGGGCTCCGGCGAGGAGACGCTCTCCCAGGGGCTCAACGTCTCGCTGCTGGTGCGCATCCTCGCGGTCGTCGTCGTCGCGCGGCTCACCAGCCTGCCGATGGTCGGCGTCGCGGCCCTGACCTTCGGGGTCCTCGACCAGGTCGTGCTCTGGGTCTTCGGCTCCACGCTGCCCGTCGACGGCGCCCTGCTGTTCATCGTCGGCGGGCTCCTGCTGGCCCAGCGGCGCGAGCGCAGCCGGGCCGACGAGGATCGGACGTGGCAGGCCGCCCGGGAGCTGCGGCCCATCCCCGGCGTGCTGCGCGACCTCCCCGAGGTCCGGCGCTACGTCCGGGTGGGGACGACCACGCTCGTCGTCGTGCTCGCCGCGCTGCCCTGGGTCATGTCGCCGTCGCAGACCAACCGCATCACGGTCGCCCTGATCTACGCGATGGTCGGGCTCTCCCTGCTCGTGCTGACCGGGTGGGCGGGCCTGGTCAGCCTCGGGCACTTCGCGTTCGCGGCGGTCGGCGGGTGGGTCGCCGCCGTCTCCGGCCTCCCGATCCTGCTCGCGCTCCCCGTCGGCGCGGTCTCCGGCGCGGTCGTCGCGCTGCTGGTCGGGCTGCCGGCGCTGAAGCTGCGCGGGCTCTACCTCGCGATCACCACGCTCGCCCTGTCGCTGTCGGTGTCCGCGGTCCTGCTCAACGCCCGCTACCTCGGTGCGCTGCTGCCCGACGAGCTCGACCGGCCCTCGTTCGTCGGGCTCGACCTCGACGACCAGCGCGTCTCCTACTACGTCGTGCTGGTCCTGCTGTCGCTGACCGCCCTCGCGGTCGTGGGGCTGCGGCGCAGCCGCACCGGTCGCATCCTCATCGCCGCCCGCGACAACGAGGCCGCCGTCGCCTCCATCGGGGTGAGCCTGACCCGGCTCCGGCTCCAGGTCTTCGCGCTCTCGGGCGGCATCGCGGCCCTCGCGGGCGTGATGTTCAGCTACCAGCAGGGCGGGGTGCAGCCGGACGCCTTCTCCCCCGAGCTCTCCGTCGACATCTTCGTGTTCACCGTCATCGGCGGCTTCGGCAGCCTCGCCGGCCCGCTGCTGGGCTTCACGTACTTCGCGCTCATCAGCCTGCTCTCGAGCGACCCGACCGTCGTGCAGCTGGCCAGCGGCCTCGGCGGCCTGGCCCTCACGCTCGCCGCCCCCGGCGGTCTGGTGCAGATCGCCTTCCGTCTCCGCGACGCGATGCTGCGCCGCGTGGCCCGGCGCCGGCGGATCCGCGTGACCAGCCTCGTCGCCGACCAGCGCGACGACGACCTCGACCGTCGGGCCGAGGTGCGGCCGAAGCTCGGCGCCGGCGGCCACCCCGCGTTCGTGCCACGCCGGTACGGCCTCGACGGGCAGTGGCTCATCGACCCCGAGCGCGACGGACGCGACCGACCCGCGGGTCGCGAGGACGATCGGGTGGCCCGTGTCTGAGCCCGTGCCCCCGACGACCGACGCCACGACGACCGGCGCCACGACCCCCGGCGCCGCAAGCGCCGAGGAGCGCCTCCTGCGCCGGCGGCCCCTCGTGCCGACCGAGCGCCAGCAGGCGGTCGGCGACGTCGAGCGCGGCCCCGTCGCCCTCGACGTCGACGCCGTCCCGACCGAGCCCCGCGCGGGCGTCCGCGAGCGCCTCGGCGCGACGCTGCGCGACGCCGACCCCCGGCTGATCACGGGGCCGCGGCTCCCGATCGTCGTGCTCGCCCTGACCAGCACCATCGCGACCTGGGACGACCAGGCGCTCGCGATCCTCGCGCCCGAGATCCGGGCCGAGTTCGGCTTCAGCGTCGCGTTCCTCGTCCTCCTCGGCTCGCTGATGGGGTTCCTCAACGAGCTCGTCGCGCTGCCGCTCGGCTACGTCGCCGACCGCGTCTCGCGCGTCTGGATGGTCCGCATCGGCTCCATCGTCGCGAACCTCGGCTCGGTCCTGCAGGGCATCGCGCCGGGCGCCGGCGCGCTCATCGGCGCCCGGATCGGCGGCGGCCTGGGGGCCGCGGCGGTCCGGCCCGCCAGCTTCCCGCTGATGACCGACTACTACGAGCCGAGCGCCCGCGCCCGCGTGTTCTCGTTCCTCGCCGCCGGCGGCCAGCTCGGCCTGGTCGTCGGCCCCCTCCTGGTCGGCCTCGTCGGGGCCCGCTACGGCTGGCGCCCCGCCGTGGTGTCGCTCGGCGCGCTCGCGTCCGTGGTGTCGCTGACGACCTTCCTGCTCCGGGAGCCGGGGCGCGGCGTGGTCGAGCGGGAGGCCGCCGGGATGGACCCGGAGGCCGCCGCGGAGGCCGAGGGCGAGACCCCCGGCTTCGTCGAGGCGTACCGGACCATGGCGAGCATCACGACGCTGCGCCGGTTCTGGTTCGTCGCCCCCTTCACCATCGTCGCCGGCGCCGGGTCCGGGACCATCCTCTCGGTGTACTACGCCGAGGTGTTCCTGCTCGGCCCCGACACGCGCGGCGTGATCGCGTCGGTCGGCGCGGCGCTCGGGTTCGTCGCCGTGCTGGTGTTCGGCCCGGTCGGTGACCGGATGCTGCAGACCCGCCCGGCCCGGCTGGTGATGGTCGCCGTCGGGATCACGCTGTACCAGGCGGTGTCGTTCGCGGTGCTCGCCTTCGCGCCGAACCCGGCGGTGGCCATCGCGGTCGGCCTGCCGTCGGCCATCGTGTCCACGATGTTCTTCCCGGCGCAGATCACCATGATCTCGATGATCGTGCCGCCCCGCATGCGCGGGCTCGGGCTGCAGACCGCCGCACCGTGGCAGTTCCTCGGCCTGCTCCTCGCCCCGGTGCTGACCGGCGTCGCCGTGTCCACGCTGGGGCTGAAGGCCGGCCTGCTGTTCTTCGCGATCCCCCTGCTGCCGGCGGCGGCCATCATCGCCTCCACCGCCGGGCACATCGAGCGGGACATCCGCAACGCCCGCGCCGACGCGCTCGCCGAGGCGGAGCTGCGCGAGCTGCGCGACGCCGGCGCCTCCCGGCTGCTGCTCGTGCGCAACCTCGACGTGGGCTACGACGGGGTGCAGGTCCTGTTCGGCGTCGACCTCGACGTCGAGCAGGGCGAGCTGCTCGCGCTGCTCGGCACCAACGGCGCCGGGAAGTCGACCCTGCTGCGTGCCATCGCCGGCACCCAGGACCCCACCGCCGGCGCGATCTTCCTCGACGGCCGCGACATCACCCACACCCCCGCGTGGCAGTCCGCCGAGCTCGGGGTCGTGATGATGCCGGGCGGCCGGGCCGTCTTCCCGGACCTGACCGTCGCCGAGAACCTCGCCGCCGCGGCCTGGCTCGAGGACGACGCCGACGAGGCCGCCCGCCGGCGCCGGCAGGTGCTGGCGCACTTCCCGGTCCTGCGCGAGCGGCTCGACCAGCCGGCCGGGACCCTCTCCGGGGGTGAGCAGCAGATGGTCGCGCTCGGCCAGGCGCTCATCATGCAGCCCCGCCTCCTGATGATCGACGAGCTCTCGCTCGGGCTCGCGCCGGCGGTGGTCGAGCAGCTGCTCGGCATCCTCCGCGAGATCCACGCGACCGGGACGACGGTGATCGTGGTGGAGCAGTCGCTCAACGTCGCCCTGTCCATCGCCGAGCGCGCCGTGTTCATGGAGAAGGGCCAGGTGCGCTTCGACGGCTCGACCGAGGAGCTGCTCGCCCGCCCGGACCTCGTCCGCTCGGTGTTCATCGGGGCAGCCGGCGGCGGCAGCACCCGTCGCCGGCGGCTCGCCTCCGTCCCCGACGAGGAGGCGCTGCCCGCCCTCGCCGTCGAGGACGTCGCGGTCGCGTTCGGGGGCGTCCGGGCGCTGGGCGGCGCGAGCCTGTCGGTCGCCCGCGGCGAGATCCTCGGCATCATCGGGCCGAACGGCGCCGGCAAGACCACCCTGTTCGACGTCGTGTCGGGCTTCGTGACCCCGGACCGCGGCACCGTCTCGCTCGAGGGCGTCGACGTGACCGCCCTGCCGGCGCACGCACGGGGGCAGCTCGGGCTCGCCCGCTCGTTCCAGAACGCCCGGCTCTTCCCCGCGCTGACGGTCCGCGAGACCATCGCCGCGTTCATGGACCGACGGAGCTCCCGCAACCCGCTCTCGGCCGCCCTGTGGCTCCCCGGCGTCCGCGCGAGCGAGCGTCGGGTGAAGGACCGCGTGGACGGGCTCATCGAGCTGCTCGGCCTCGAGGACCACGCGGACACGTTCGTCGGCGAGCTCTCGACCGGGTCGCGACGCATCGTCGACGTGGCCGGCGTGATGGCCCAGAACCCGAAGGTGCTGCTCCTCGACGAGCCCACCTCCGGGCTCGCGCAGGCGGAGACCGAGGCCCTCGGCCCGCTGATGCTCCGCATCGTCCGCGAGATCGGCTGCGCGATCGTGCTCATCGAGCACGACGTGCCCCTCGTCTCCTCGGTGTCCGACCGCATGGTCGCGATGGAGCTCGGCAGGGACGTCGTGACCGGCACGCCGGCCGAGGTGACGAGCCACCCGGACGTGCTGCGCGCCTACCTGTCCGCGTCCGAGGACGTGCTCGCACGCTCGGGCGACCGCATGGACCGCATCACCCGAGCCCTCGAGCTCGACGACCTCCCCGGCGCGGACCGCGCCGGTGACCCGACCGACCGGACGTGAGGACCACCGTGGCGACCAAGAAGACCGCGAAGAAGGCGACCCCCGCCGGGCGCCGCACCCAGGACACGGCGCGCCGCGGCGCCTCGTCGCCTGCGCTGACCTCGGAGACGTTCCAGGCGCGCTTCGAGGAGATGGTCGACAACGTCGGCCGGGTCATCAAGGGCAAGGACGACATCGTCCGACAGGCGCTGACCTGCATGCTGGCGGGCGGCCACCTGCTGCTCGAGGACGTGCCCGGGACCGGCAAGACGATGCTGGCCAGGGCCATCTCGCAGACGATCGACGCGACGACCCGCCGCATCCAGTGCACGCCGGACCTGCTGCCGGCGGACGTCACGGGCTCCCCGGTGCTCGACCGCGAGACCGGCGACTTCGTGTTCCGACCGGGACCCGTGTTCGCCAACGTCTTCCTCGCCGACGAGATCAACCGGGCGACGCCGAAGACGCAGTCGGCGCTGCTCGAGGCCATGGCCGAGCGCAACGTGACGGTCGACCGGGTCACCCACCGGCTCCCGGACCCGTTCTTCGTCCTCGCGACGCAGAACCCGATCGAGTCCGGCGGCACGTTCCCGCTGCCCGAGGCGCAGCTCGACCGGTTCCTGTTCAAGCTGTCGGTCGGGTACGCGGGACGCGACGACGAGGCCGACATCCTCCGCGCCAACGCCGCCGGCGAGCCCATCGCCGACCTCGAGCCGGTCCTGACCACCGCGGACGTCGTCGACATGGTGGACTGGGCCCAGCAGGTGTCGGTGTCCGACCCGGTCACCTACTACATCATCGACCTCGTGAACGCGACGCGTGAGGACCCCGCGCTGCAGCTCGGCGCGTCGAGCCGTGCCTCCCTGTCGCTCATGCGGGCGGCCCGGGTCGTGGCCGCGTCGCAGGGCCGCGACGACGTCCTGCCCGACGACGTCAAGACGCTCGCCCGTCCGGTCCTCATGCACCGGCTCCTGCTGACCCCCGACGCCCTGCTGCGCGACGAGACCGTCGAGGGCGTCGTCGACCGGATCCTGAACCGGGTCAAGGTCCCCGTCGGCGTCGGCGAGCGCCGCGTCCAGGCCGTGAGCTGAGCAGGAGCCCCCGATGTCGAGCGTGACCGCCGCGACGCGGCTGACGACGAGCACCCGCACGGGCGTGCTCGCGTGGGTCGAGCGACGCCTCGGCCTCACCCCCGTGGGGGTGGGCGTCGTCGTGTCGTCGGTGCTCGGGCTCGCCCTCGGTCGCGTCATCGGCAGCCGCGCGCTGTACCTGCTGGTCTACGGCGCCATCGCCACCGTCGGGGTCGCGTACCTGCTCGGCCGACGGTCGCTCGACGTCGAGTCCACCCGGTCCGACCTCGCCACCCGCGTGCGCGAGGGCCAGACCATCGACGTCTCCGTCACCCTCCGCGCGAGGCGCCGGGTGTCCACGATCGTGCTCGAGGAGGACGTCCCGGCCAGCTTCGGTACGGCCCGTCGCCTGGCCGTCCCGGTCCTGCCGGCGGGCGAGGAGCTCACCCACGCGTACCGGGTCGTGCCGAGCCTGCGCGGCGTGTACGACCTCGGCCCGCTCGTGGCCGAGTGGAGCGACCCCTTCGGCCTGACCAAGCGGCGGGCGACGCTCCTCGAGCCCGTCCGCCTGATCGTCCACCCCCGCACCGAGGGTGCGGCCGACCGGGTCAGCAGCCGCGCGTGGGAGGACCCGCCGGTCCGCCCACCGATCTCGCGCCCGTGGCCGAGCGGCTTCGACTTCTACGGCATGCGTGACTACGTCTACGGCGACGACCCCCGACGCATCGTCTGGCGGGCCACGGCACGCACGCTCGACCTCGACTCCGGCGCGGGCCGCTACCTCGTGTGGGAGGCCGAGCAGGGCATCACCGACCGCGTGAACATCATCGTCGACTCCGACCGCGAGCACCACGGCAGCGGCGTCCCCTCGGAGACCTTCGAGACGCTGGTCCGGGCCGCGGCCTCGCTCGGCAGCAAGCACCTCGACGACGGCTTCTCCGTCTCGGTCGAGGTCAACGGCCGGGCGGTCGCCTCGCACCTTCGCGGGCGGCGCAGCCACATCGACCTGCTCGACGGGCTCGCGGCCGTCCAGCCCGAGCGCGAACGGCTGTCCGCCGCGATCGAGCGGCTCTTCCTCCGCGCGGACCGCTCCGTGCACAACGTCGTCATGACGCCCCACCTCGACCAGACGTCGGCCTCGCGGCTGCGCCTGCTGCTGGAGCGCGGCATGTCGCTGATGATCGTGCTGCTGGTCACCGAGGACACCGACCCCTACGTGATCCACCGCGCCGGCAGCCTCGGCTGCAACGTGGTCGAGATCCAGGTCGCCCGCCCGCTCGCGCCCGCGTTCCGCCGGGTCGTCGGGGTGGGTCGCTCGTGAGCGCCACCACCACCCCGCCCCCCGCCACGGCGCCCGAGGACGAGGTCCTCGGCCCCGACAGCTGGCTGACCGCGCCGGAGCCCAAGGGGCCCTCGGACGGGCCCGGCGGGCCGACCGAGACGCACGACTCCGGTCCCGACGAGGTCGACCAGCGTGCCGTGCTGCTGACGTGCGTCGCGGCGCTGCTCGCAGGCGCCGCCGCCGGCTGGATGGCCGCCGGCGTCTTCGGCGGCGGGGCCGCTCGCGGCGTCGCCGTGCTCGGGGCGACCGCCGGCGCGGTCCTCGTCGCGCTGTCGTACCGGACCCCCCGCCCGGCGACCGTGCAGTACCTGGCCCTCCCCGCCGCCGTCCTCGTCGCTGGCGCCGTGGTCGTCGTCGGCAGCGGCACCTCGGCCGACCTGGTGCGGCTCGTCACCGACGCGCTCTTCAGCGGCGGCATCGGCCAGCCGCCCGTGCCCTTCGACCCGGGGTGGCGCTTCCTGCTCACCCTGCTCACGATGCTGCTGACCTCCGGGGCCGCCGCGATCGCGATCGGCTACGCCCGCCCCAACCTCGCCGTCGCGCTCCCCGTCCCCCTGGTCTTCGCCACGGCGCTCGTCCAGCCGGCCGAGGTCGAGACCGTCTCGACCGTCGTCGCGTTCGTCCTCGTCATCGCCGGCCTCGCCGTCGCGTACGGCGTCGAGCTGGCGGCGAGCGGCGTGAGCTCGGGACGCTTCGAGCTCACCCGGCTGCTCCGCGGCGCGGGCGCCCTCGCCGTGCTCGCGGTCGGGCTCGTCCTGCTCGCGAACGTCGCCTCCTTCCTGCTCCCCGAGGCCCGCGACGAGCAGGTCGTCCCGCCGCAGCGACCCCCCGCCGCGCCTCCGCAGTCCGACCGTCCGCTGTTCGCCGTCGAGACCGACCGGCCGCTCCCGTGGCGTCTCGGCGTCCTCGACGTCTACGAGGACGGCGCGTGGAAGACCCCGCCGTTCGACCCGGCACGGTTCGTGGAGCTGCCGGCCTCGGCCGACGACATCCCGGGCGAGACGGGCTCGACCGAGGAGACCGTCACCGTCACGTTCTCGACCGAGGAGATCGGCGGGCGGACCCTGCCGACCCTCGCCGGCCCGCACGAGATCGTGCTCGAGTCCGGGTCGGGCGCCATCGAGTTCGACCCCCGGACGCAGACCCTGCGCTGGGGCGAGCGGGTCCCGGAGGGCGTCACCTACCGGATCGTCGCGTCGACGCCGCCGACGACCGAGGAGCTGACGAGCGCCCCACCACCCGGCCCCGAGATGGACCCGTTCCTCGAGGTGCCGGCGCCGCCCCCGGCCGTCCGCGAGCTGCTCGCCGGCGCCCCGACCACGAACCAGTTCGAGCGGCTGCAGTTCGTCCGGCAGGCCTTCTACGAGCGGGTGCTCGCCGCCGGCGCGGGCGAGCCGGTCGACGTGCCGCCGGCGCGGGTCGAGGAGATCCTCGACGGGCAGGAGGCGACCCCGTACGAGATCACCGCGGCCGAGGCGCTGCTGGCGCGCTGGGCCGGGGTGCCGTCCCGGCTCGGGTTCGGCTACTTCGGGGGCGAGCCGCTGGACGACGGCCGGCTCGAGGTCCGCCCGAAGCACGGCTCGACGTACCTCGAGGTCTGGTTCGAGGGCGAGGGCTGGACCCCGATCGTCGGCAAGCCGCCGCGCGCGAAGTCGAGCTTCACCGACGCGGAGAAGAACGAGGACCCGGCGGTCCGGCCCACGGACGAGCTCGCGCTCATCACCTACGTGCCGGTGCGGCTCGAGTCCATCACCCTGCTGTTCGAGGTCGTGCGCTTCTACCTGCTGCAACTGCTGCCGGTCGCCCTGGCCCTCGTGCTGACCGTCGCGTTCTACCCCGGCCTGCTGCGCCTGCTCCGCCGCGTCCGTCGCGCCCGGTGGGCGCGGACGCACGGTCCCGCCGGCCGGGTCGTGGCCGCCTACGCGGAGCTGCGCGACCTCGCCTGGGACCTCAACATCGGGCAGCAGACCGACACCCCGCTCGAGTTCGTCGGAGCCCTCGCGCCCGACGACGAGCACGGCGAGCTCGCGTGGCTCGTCACCCGCGGCCTGTGGGGCGACCTGCGGCGGGACCTCGGCGACGACGACGCGGCGCTGGCCGAGGAGATGTCTGCCTCGGTCGCGCGCCGGCTCCGCGGCGCCCAGACCCTCGTCACCCGCATCCTCGCCGTCTCGTCCCGGGCGTCCCTGCGCGAGCCGTGGAGCGACGAGCTGCCCAACGCGTGGTGGCGGCCGCGCCTGCGCCAGCGGCTCGGTCGCCTCGTGCGACCCGCACGTCGGGCGCTCGTCCGGGCCGTCGGCGCCCTCGACCCGCGGCGGCTGCGCCGGCGGCCGAGCGGCCGGGCGGCGACGACCGTCCTGCCGTTCCTCCTGCTCGCGCTGTCGCTCCTCGGGTGCGCCGAGCCCCTGGACCTCCGCGCCGCCGCCGACCCGTCCACCCTGCCCGACCCGGCCGTGCCGACGTCGATCGACGACATCGAGTTCCAGCGCGAGCCGAGCGCCGAGACGGCCTTCGAGGAGGGTGGCGACGCCGCCCTGGTGACGACCGGGCAGGTGTGGTCCGTCCGCCGCGACGACGCGATCGAGGCGTCGCTGCAGATCGCCGCGGTCCGCCCGGGCCTGATCGGGCGTGCCGACGAGGTCCGCCGCGGGATCCTGACGAGCCTCGGTGGCGGCCGCTTCGAGCCGATCCGCCTCGGGGACGAGCGCGTCTACGTGCTCGAGTCGGTCGAGCAGCGGATGCTGCTCTGGTTCGCCCCCGACGGCAGCTACTACGAGCTGCTGGTCGCCCGCAAGTCCTTCGACGACGCCGTCCCGCTGTTCGAGGCGCTGCTCGCGTTCCAGCGCGGCGCGGACGTCGCGGGGCTCGACGACATCCGCCGCGTCGAGCCGCCCGATCCCCGGAGGGGGTTCCCGACATGACCGTCCGACAGCGCCGCGCCGCCGCCCTGACCGCACTGCTCTGCGTGGTCCCCGCCGCCTGCGGGCAGCCGCCGACCCCGCTCGACATCGGCATGCGCGAGGTCCGCAACGACATCGTCCTGGGTGCTCAGTCCCGCGAGGAGCCGGTGACCCCCGCGCCGCCCATCCCGCCGACCGCGGTCGTCATCGACGTCCCGATCCTGCTGCCGCCGGCGCCGAGCCGGTTCGCGCCGCCCCCGCCCCCGCCGCCACCGCCGCCGGCGCCGTCCCCGCGGCCGGGCGGACCCGTCGCCGTCCCGAGCCCGACGCCGGTGCTCGACGCGTGCCCCGAGGACGACCCCCGTGACGCGCCCGAGCTCGAGGCCCCCCGCATCGGCGCCGTGCCGCCCGTCGAGGAGACGCTCGTCTACCGCAACGACGGGTCGTTCTCGGTGTCCGGCGCCAACGCCAACGAAGGCACCTTCGAGGGCGACACGTTCCGGGCGGTCGAGGACGTCGAGGTCGACGACAACGGCGACTTCCGGTACGCCGTCGCGGCCGAGCTCGGCGGCACGGTCACCACGACCCACTACGAGGCGCGGATCGAGCCGACGGATCGGCAGGTCAGCCCGCTGCTCGCCAGCCAGGGCATCCGCGACGACCGTGGGCTCTACGTCACCTCCGTCGTGACCGAGGGTCCCGACGGCTCGGTGTCGCGGTTCCGTCCGACGCCCCCGATGCTCGTGCTGCCCTTCCCGAACAACGACGGCGTCACGTTCTCCGTCAGCTCGGTCGACCTCGTGTCCGGCGTGACGATGAGCTACGACGCGACGGTCGTGGCCAAGGGTCGGGTGAACGCCTGCGGCGTCCCGCTCGAGGGCATCACCGTCGAGCTCGCCAACGGGCAGGTGATGGGCCCGAGCACCGACGTGGACTTCACCGCGCGCTACGTCTTCGCGACGCAGTTCGGCGGGCTGTCCATCGAGGACGAGTTCACGACCGCCGGCACGGAGGGCGGCCAGACCTCGAGCCGCACGAACCTCGCCCGGATCAACCGCTCCCCCAGCGCGCGCCCGGAGGGCGCCCAGCCGTGACGCACCACCGACGCGCCCGCATCGCGGCCCTGCTCGGCACGCTCGCCGTCGCGGCGGGCGGCTGCCTGGGCGACGAGGTGGCGGCTCCGGCCCCCGCCGCGCCGGCGGCCGAGGTCGGGGGCAGCCTCACCGTCGGCATCGAGCCGCCGGCGTCGGTCGACCCGGGCAACGCCTTCGACCGCGCGAGCCTGCTCGTGGCGAGCACCCTGTGCGACTCGCTGCTCGGGGTCGACCCGGACACGGGCGAGCTCGTCCCGGGCCTCGCCGAGTCGTGGACGGTCAGCGACCGCGGCTCGGTCGTCACGTTGAAGCTGCGGAACGGGCTCACCTTCCCCGACGGCCGGGCGTTGACGTCCCAGGACGTGGTGTCCTCGCTCTCCCGCGCCGCCAGCGCCGACCTCGCCGGGCTCACCGCGGACCTCCTGCGACCCATCGACGGGTGGGACGAGATCCGTGGCCAGGTGGAGGACGCCGACGACCTCGACCGCGAGCGGCTCCGTGGCGTCCGGGTGCTGACCGAGCGCACCGTCGAGATCTCGCTGCGGGAGCCGAACGCCGAGTTCCTCGCGGTCCTCGCCCACCCGGTCGCCGCACCGCTGTCCCGCGTCGCCGTCGAGGCGGCCCCCGATGCCGCCCGGACCGACCCGCCGTGCATCGGGCCGTACCGCCTCGCCGAGCCCTTCGACCCCGCGGCGACGGAGCTGGTCCTCGAGCGGGTCGAGGGGCACCACGGGACGCTGCTCGGCGCCACCAACGGCGGCGCCGGCTACCTCGACGAGATCCGGCTCGAGGTCGTCGCGGGCGCGTTCGACGCGCCGTCGGACCCGGCCCCCGCGCCCACGCCGTCGCCGACCGACGCCGCCGCCCCCGCCGCGACGGCGACCCCGACCGTCCCGCCCGCACCCGAGGTGGCCCCACCGGCGCTCGACCTCGACGGCCTCGACCTCGTCGCGGTGCCGCTGCGCGCCTGGGACGAGGTCGAGGACGCCCCCGGGCACGAGCTCGTCCACACCCCCGGTCCGGGCATCGACTACGTCGGGGTCCCGGTCGCGCCGCTGTCCGGCGGGACGGACCTGACCCGCTCCCGCGAGGAGCAGGCCTCCCGGGAGCGGCTGCTCCGGCTGGCCCTGAGCCTCGCGCTCGACCGGACCGCCATCGCCCGGGACGCGCTCGCCGGCGCGCGGCTCCCCGCCGACGGGTTCCTCCCGCCGACGCTCCGACCGGCCGGCCTCTCGCCGGCGTGCACGGAGACCGTGCCGCCCACCGCCGACCCCGACGCGGCACGGGCGGCGCTCGAGGCCTCGGGGCTCGACCTGCAGGCGCGGCCGCTGACGTTCGCGTTCAACGACGACTTCGCGAACCGCGACCTGGTCGAGGCCGTGGCACGGCAGTGGGAGGACGTCCTCGGCGTCACGGTCGAGCTGGAGGCGACGGACCTGGACGGGATGCTCGCCGCGCTGGGGGACGACGCGACCCCGGTGGACGCCTTCCGCACCTCGTGGGCGGTCCCCTACCCGTCGGTGGACGGGTACCTGTACCCACTGTTCTCGTCGTCCCAGTTCGGGCTCGGGAACCTCAACCGCTACCAGGACCCGGTCCTCGACCAGCTGCTGACCGACGAGGTGCGGCGCACGGAGGATCCCGCCGACCGCATCCTGCTGGTCCAGCAGGCCCTCGAGGTGACGTGCCGCGACCTGCCGCTCATCCCGGTCGCGGCCCAGCGGCTGGGCTACGCGGTGAGCGACCGGGTGGCAAGCGCGACCGGTGCGCCCGTCGGCGGGTACCTCGGGCTCCCGCTGCTGCGTGAGCTCCACGTCGCCGGGTGACGGGCCGGCGGACCGCCGACCGTCACACCGCCCAGACGTCAACCTCGACGACCCTCGGCCAGTACAGGTCGGTGTGCTCGCGGATCGCGTCGAGCGTGAGCGGGATGGCGTTGTGGGTGAGGACCAGCCCGCCCCGGCCCAGCCCCGGGTGCGCCTTGCCCGCGTAGCAGAAGCGGTCGTCGCGTCCGGCGTCGACCGGGCGGTGCGCCACGGCGACGGGCTCGGACCACGGCCCCTGCGGGGCGTCCGCGGTCCGCAGCAGGAACCGTGGGTCGTCGAGGCCGCTCATCTGCACCTGCAGGAAGCGGCCGTCATCGAGCCGGTGGACCGTGAACTCCGTCTCGCCGTCCGCGATCGTGACGGTCGGCGGGCCCGTGAGCTCGTCGGTCGGGACCCAGCCGCGGTCGGCGACCCACCACCGGGGCGACGAGAGGTCGCCCCGGACGACGTCCTCGACCGGCCAGCGACACACGTGGGCGGCCGGGTAGTCGACGGCGTGGGCGTGGAGGAACCCGTCGTGCACGACGACCCCCGCCGACCCCACCAGCGGCGCGAACGGCATCGCCGGGCGCTCCAGCTCGACGAGCTCCCAGCCGAGCGGGTCACCGGAGGGGTCCTCGACGAGCAGCGCCGTCCAGTCGTCGCTGGCGAAGAACGTCAGCGTCTCGACCGCGTGGTCGACCTCCGCTGCCGGGCGGTCGTGCGTGACCATCGCGAACAGCACGAGCCGCCCGTCGACGACCGCGGCGTCGCCTGGCCAGAGGTACGAACCGTCCGCCCGGTCGGGGAGGAACGAGCGGGGACCGTGCTCGTCCTCCCGCCACCGGAACGCGAGGGCGCCGGGTGCGAGGTCGGACCCGGCCGCCTGGACCGCGACGCTGTTGTGGATGAAGGTCGCGTCGCGACGGTGCCCGCCGGCGCGGGCCACGAAGGTGTCCCCGAACAGCCACAGCCGCCTGCCGTCGGGCAGCACGACCGAGTACGCGTCGTCGCCGCCCCGCCACCGCGGGTCGGCTCGGAACGCCGCGGCGGCGTCGGGGAGCGACCGAGCGGATATCCGGGTCACCGGATGCACGGCTCCTGGAACCAGGCCTGCTGCTCGGTCGGGAACTGCCCGAAGCCGTACCGCGTCCCGCCGTCGAGGTAGCAGACGGCACCGAGCTGGTCCGGCTGGAACGTGCCAGGGGCGTCCGGCGAGTACCAGAACAGGGACGCGGACGCCCTCGCTGCGTGGCGGGAGCCGAAGTCGACAGCCGCTTGGTAGAACGGAGACCCACCCGCCCCCGGGTTCGGGAACTTCGCTTGCTGCAGCCCCCTCGCGAAGGTCTCCGGGGTGAGTTCGGGACCCGCCAGCTGGATGCCAGAGGCCATGAGCAGCAGGTGCTCGTACCGCCCGTTCAGGGTGTAGTAGATGCCCCCGCTCGGGTCCTGATCCGGCCGGGTCTCACGGATCGCCCAGTACCAAGGCATCTGTTGACGTTCGAGCCAGCGGTTGCGGAGCGCGATACCGAGAACGTTGCGCGCCTGCTCGGGCGGAGCGGCCGTCGGGCTGAACGAGTTGTCCAGGTCGCTGGCACCGAAACCTGGAGCCACCCACTCTGGGAAGTACCCCTGACGACTCGCCGCCGGCATGTAGGCGCCCCGGAACGGCGCGAGGGAACAAGCGCAGAGCACCGTGGTGACCCCAGCGTTCTGCATCTGCAGGATGATGTTGTCCGCCTGCGGGTTGGCCACGTCGTCCTCGACGACCACGAGAGGAGCGTGGCCGCAGGCCTCCATCCGGTCGACCAGTGACTCGACAGGTGGGATGGTCCCATCGGCCGAGCGGGAGGTCACGAGACCGAAGGTCCGCGTCTCCGGACGGACGGACTCGCTGGGGTCCAGCGCCCCACCACCGCTCTGGAAGGTGCCGCCCACCGGGGGTTTGCCGGCGAGGGTCGAACAGACGAAGTCGCCCGCGAGAGCGAAGCCGTCGTCGACCGTCGCGCTCCACGACCACTGGTGCGGGTCGAACCGTTGGAACCGTTCCTCGGTTCCCAGGGAGAGCGTGTTGCTGAACGTGCTCACGATGCCGCGACGCGCGAGCTCGTCGTAGTAGTGGTGCTCCGCCCCATCGCGAGCGCCGTATCCGAGCGACCCGAACGCTTGGAGTTGCTCGTCCACCAGGATGGCATCGGCGGTCATCGCCGGCGGGTCCGGGCTGCCGAAGGCCGCGGTCGAGTACTCGACCAGCACGATCTTGCGCCCGTAGAACTCGTAGCGGGCGTTGAAGTGGTCGACCATGGCCTGAACGAGCTCGATCGGCTCGGGCCCGAAGAACTGCAGGTTCGGGTAGGCGATGCGGATCTCGTCCTGGGTGACCCCCTGGGCGGTCGCCCCGCCGTTGTCGCCGTCGAAGAACGGCACGCAGGGTGGCGACTGGGGGTCCTCGGTCTGCCGGGGCGGGTTCCCGACGCAGCGACGCACCCGCGCACGCTCGGGGAGCGGCTCGTCGGTCTCCGGGGCCGTCGGTTCGGCCTCTGGCGTCTCCTCGGCCTCGGGCTCGCCGTCCGGGCCCGCCGCGTCGTCCTCGCCGGCGGCGTCGTCCGGGTCGCCACCGGCGGTCGCGGTCGACTCGCCGGGCGCGTCGGCCTGCTCGGGGAGCGCCTCCTCGATCTGCTCCACGGCCTGCGGGGCGAACTCGGCGACGGTCGGCGGCGGGTTCTGCCGTGCCGTCAGCGCGACCGCGGCCACGACGGAGACGACGATGCCGACCAGGCCCGCGTTGACGAGGCCTGGAAGTCGCGGACGTGCCCCCTGCGCCACGGTGCTGCTCCCTCGACCCGGCACCTAGCATCCTAGGATAACAGGTCGTCTCCCTCGCGGCTGCAGCGGATCAGGGGCGGAACCGGATCCGGAGCACGTGGGGCTGGTAGAGGTCGTCCCGCTCCAGCACCGTCTCGAGGGACGTGCCGTTCGTGGCGTAGGTGAGCATCACCCCACCGCCCTCGACGACCTGGTGCGGGTGGCACTTCGCCGCGTACGCGATGGCGTCAGGGTCGGCGCCCTGTGGGACCTGCACGACGGTGGGCGCGCTCCACGGTCCCCCGGGGTGCGTCGCGCACCGGAACTCGATCCGACCCGCCGCGTAGTCGCGGAGCTGGGTCGACACGTACATCCCGAGGGCCTCGTCCCGGTGCACCGTGAACTCGGTGAGGGGACGCAGGCCCGTGTCGACAGCGTGCTCCCGTCGCGGGCTCCAGCCGCGTCCGTCCCACCAGGCCGGCGACGACAGGTCTCCGGCGGCCACCTGCGCCACGGGCCAGCGCAGGAGCCGCACGGGCGGGGTGGTCCACGGGGTGCTCAGGCAGTAGGCGAGCACGTGGTCGTCCACCTCGAGCAGCCCACCGATGCCCACCAGGCCCGCGTGCTCGGGCGGCCGGACCGGGATCGTCCTCCACGCGGCCGGGTCGTCGTCGGCTCCCTCGAGCAGCCGGGCGGACCAGCCGAGCAGCTCGAAGTTGTGCAGGTTCTCGACGCGGGGGTCGTCCTCGCCCCGGGGGGTGAACACCCGCGAGCGCACCCGCATCGAGAACAGCACGACCCGCAGCCCGACCCGCAGCCCGTTGCCCGGCCACAGGTAGACACCCGGCTCGTCGTCCTCGAAGACCGCAGCCGGGCCACCGTCGGCCTCCCGCCAGTGGTACGTGAGCGCGGCCTCGTCGGGCCGGGCGCCGCGCTGGATGCCGACGGTGTTGTGCACGAAGCTCGAGCCGGCGCGGCCACCGTCGGCCGCGGGCCGCAGGAACGTGTCGCCGAAGAGCCACAGGTGACGGCCCTCGCCGAGGTGGACGGAGTGGGCGTCGTCGCCCCCGAGCCACCGCGGGTCACGCCGGAACATCGCCTCGGCCTCCGGCCACGGCTCGACCTCGACCTGCGGCGGGCGCGGGGTCACCACGTGCCGTCCCCCTGCTCGCGGACGTCCTCCGACGCGCCGGCGCGGTGCAGGCGTGCGTATCGGCCGCCGGCGCGGAGGAGCTCGGCGTGGGTGCCGACCTCGACGATCCGGCCCTCGTCCACGACCGCGACCCGGTCGGCCCGCTCGGCCGTGCTCAGCCGGTGCGCGACGACGATGGCCGTGCGCCCGGCGAGCAGCACGTCGAGCGCGCGCTGCACCGCGACCTCGGAGGCGAGGTCCAGGTTCGAGGTCGCCTCGTCGAGCACGACGACCCGGGGCTGGGGCAGCAGGGCCCGGGCGAGCGCGAGCAGCTGGCGTTCCCCTGCGGAGAGGTCGCTGCCCCGCTCGGCGAGGACGGTGTCGAGGCCGTCCGGCAGTCGGGCGAGGAGGTCGTCGAGGCCGACGAGCCGGCAGGTGTGTCGGACCTCGTCGTCCGACGCGTCGGGCCGACCCATCACGAGGTTCTCGCGGATGGTCCCGCTGAACAGGAACGGCTCCTGCGGGACCAGCCCGACCTGGGCGCGCAGCGAGGCGACCGTGACGTCACGCACGTCGATGTCGTCGATGCACACGGCACCGGCGTCGACGTCGTACGCCCGCATCACCAGCCGGGCGAGCGTGGACTTCCCCGAACCGCTCGGACCGACGAGGACCACGGTCTCGCCCGGTTCCACGTGGAGGTCGACCCCGCGCAGGACCGGCTCCCCGGAGGCGTAGGAGAACGTGACGTCGTCGAAGGTCACCCGCCCCAGGATGGCGGGCATCGGCAGCGCCCCGTCGCGGTCGGACACGTCGGGCGCGGTCGCGAGCAGCCCGTCGAGCTTCCGGACGGCGGCGCGACCCGACTGGTACTGGTCGTAGAGCGCCACGAGCTGCTGGATGGGCTGGAAGAACGTCCCGAGGTAGAGCACGAACGCGGTCAGCTCGCCGAGGCTCAGTGATCCCGCGAGCAGGAGTCTGCCGCCGACCAGCAGGATCGCCGCCCCGCCGACGGCGGCGACGAGCTCGACGGACGGCGCGTAGATGCTGTGCACGCGCACGACCTCCATCGTGGCCCGGCGGTGGCGCTCGACGACCTCGACGTGGTCGCGGACGCTGCGCTCCCCCCGGTCGAACGACTGGACCACCCGGACCCCGGCGAGCCCCTCCTGCAGGTCGATGAGGACCTCCCCGACCTCCTCGCGCATCCGTGCGTAGCCCTCGTCGGACCGCCGCCGGAACCACAGCGTCCCGACGAGCATCGGGGGCACCACGACGCCCATCACCACGAGCGCGAGCTCGACGTCCATCGCGAACATGACGCCGGCGACGACGAGGAGGGTGAGCCCCTGGACGATGAGGTTGATCGCCCCGTCCTGCAGCAGCGCGGCGAGCGCGTCGATGTCGCTCGTCATCCGGGTCAGGAGCCGACCGACCCGCTCCTCGGTGAAGAACCCGTGGGACAGGCGCTGGAGGTGCAGGAAGACCTGGAGCCGGAGACGCTTGACGAGCCGCTGGCCGAGACGACCGGTCCACCGCAGCCGCGCCCACGACAGGGCTGCACCCACCACCGTGACCAGCCCGTACCCGACCCCGTACCGCACCACGGCGTCACGGTCGCCCGGGACCACGCCACGGTCGATGAGGCGCTGCACGAGCAGGGGACCCACCTGGAGCGCGACGGTCTCGAGCACGACGAGGACGATGCCGAGGCACACCGCCGCGGCGTTCGGTCGCAGCAGCGACCGGAGCGTGAACCTCGTCGCCGAGGCGGCGTGGTGCGAGACCGGGTGGTCCGGCAAGGGCGCAGCCGGCTCCTCCCCCAGCAACACGTCGAGGTCCGCGCGGATCTCCGCCGGGGCGTCCCCGAAGACGCGATCGGTCGGGGTCGACGAGCCGCTCATCGCCGGCCCACCATCGGGTCGGTGCCCCCGAGCGCGAGGACCTCGGTGTAGGCCCGACTGGTCAGGAGGAGCTCCTCGTGCCGCCCGGTCGCCACGATGCGGCCGCCGTCGAGGACGGCGACGCGGTCGGCGAGCTCGATCGTCGCGAGCCGGTGGGCGGAGACGAGGACCGTGCGGCCGGCGAGCTCCGTCCGGAGGCCGCGGAAGATCCGCTGCTCCGTCTCGGTGTCGACCGCGCTGGTCGCGTCGTCGAGGACGAGGACGGCCGGGCGGTACAGCAGGGCCCGGGCGATGGCGAGGCGCTGGCGCTGGCCGCCGCTCAGGCGGTAGCCACGCTCCCCGACGGGCGTGTCGTACCCCTGGGGCAGCCCGGCCACGATCTCGTCGGCGGCCGCCACCCGGGCCGCCGCGACGACCTCGTCACGCGTCGCGTCGGGACGCCCGTAGGCGATGTTGTCGTGGATGGAGCCGCTGAACAGGAAGGGGTCCTCGCTGACGACGCCGACGACTCGCCGCAGCTGCGACAGGTCGAGGTCGCGGATGTCGTGCCCGTCGAGCAGGACCCGGCCGGCCTCGACGTCGTAGAGGCGCTGGAGGAGCCGTCCGAGCGTCGACTTGCCCGACCCGGACCGGCCGACGATCGCGACGACCTCGCCGGGCTCCACCTCCAGCTCGACGCCGCGCAGGACCTCGGGGCCGCCGGCGTAGGCGAAGCGGACGTCCTCGAGGTGCACGCGTCCTCGGACCTCCGCCAGCGGGACGGCGGTGGCCGGCGAGGTGATGGCCGGCTCCTGGTCGAGGACCTCGAGGACGCGGTCCGTCGCGGCCGCCGCCCGCTGGGCCAGCAGGACGACGTGCCCGAGGAAGCTGAAGGGGAACAGCAGCAGGGCCAGGTACGCGTTGAAGGCGACCAGGGCGCCCACGGTCAGCGCGCCGTCGATCGTGAGCAGGCCCCCGTAGGTCACCACCAGGGCCAGCCCGAGACGCGGGAGGTTCTCGATGACGGGCTGGTGCACGGAGCGGAGGTCCGCCTCCCGCTCGGCGATCCAGCGCAGCCGGTCGGCGGCGCGGTCCAGCAGGCGCACCTGCGTCGACTCGGCCGCCATCCCGCGGACCACGTGGGCGCCGGCGAGGTTCTCCTCGACGATCGTCGTGAGGGCCGCCGTCCGCGCCTGTACGAGCCAGGCGACCGGGAACAGGCGCCGTCGCATCCGGGTCCCGGCGAGGTGGACGAACGGGAGCGTCACGAGTGAGGCCAGCGTCAGGGGGACGTGGATCGTCAGCATCACGAGGACCGCCGCGACCATGCCGGCGAAGGAGACGGCGAGGAGCGGGGCGAACACGAGGAAGGCCTGGATCAGCTTCACGTCGGAGTTCGCCCGTGAGACCAGCTGCCCGGTCGGCACGGCGTCGTGGAAGCCCTGGTGCAGACGAGCGAGGTGCGACTGGACGGTGACCCGGAGGTCCGCCTCGATGTCCGCACCGAGCGCGAACGCCCGGTGGCGTTGGTACATCCCGACGACGAGCCGTGCCGCGCCGATGCCGAGGAGCGCGAACACGTACGGCAGGAGCTCGGAGCTCCGGTCCACGAGCGCGTCGTCGATCGCCGCCATGAGCACCGCCGGCGCCGCCACCTGCAGCGCCTGTCCCACGACGGAGGAGACGAGCCCACCGACCAGGAGTCGGCGGTGGGCGTGCACGAACGGCAGGAGCCGCCTCCACCATGCCAGTCCGGGATCGGGTGCTGGCGCTCTGACCTGGGGGACGGCCCCCTCGGACGACAGCAGCACGTGCACCCTGACGGTCGGGACCTACACGTAGTCCTATCATGACAAGTTGCGGCAGCACGGATCGCACGCGTCGCCCGTGCCCGACCCTCCGTGTGGGTGATCTCGGGCTCCGCTTGCGTGCGTGGGCTCAGGCGTGCGCGCCCTCGCCCCTCGTCACCGCATTCTTGACCGTGAGGATGAGCCAGCCCAGCGCCAGGCCGACGACCGCCGAGAGGACCGTGTCGACGGCCCAGCCGAGGAACCCGCCCGCCGCGCCGGCGGCGTCCCGCATGGCCTCGTCGGCGCCGTGGATGACGTCGTACAGCAGGTCCACCCGGAACTCGTGCAGCCCGACGTAGAACAGGTGGCCGCCGACGGCGAGCAGCATGAAGGTGCCGATCCACGCGAGCGCCGTCATCACCACGGGCATCGCCGTGACGATCCGGCGCCCGAGCGCCTCCCGGCCGCCGCCGTCCTCGATGAGCGCGAGCCCGATGTCGTCGGCCTTCACGATCAGCGCGACGACGCCGTACACCAGCACCGTGATGAGGAGCGCGACGACCGCGAGCACCGCGGCGCGCTGCAGCAGCCCGGCCTCGAGCCCGACCTCCTTCAGCGCGATCGTCATGATCTCGGCCGACAGGATGAGGTCGGTGCGGACGGCGTCGGCGACGACCTTGTCCTCGGCGCGCGCGACCACCTCGGTCTCGTGGCCCTCGACCTTCCCGTGCCCGGTGAGCTTGCCGTGCAGCGAGTGGGCCCCCTCGTAGGCGAGGTAGGCGCCGCCGAGCATCAGCAGCGGGGTGAGGACGAACGGCGCGAAGGTCGACAGCAGCAGCAGGGCGGGGAGCACGAACAGGAACTTGTTGCGCAGCGATCCCTTCGTGATCGCCAGGATGATCGGCAGCTCGCGCTGCGCCGCGATGCCTCGCACGTACTGCGGGGTGACGGCGGCGTCGTCGACGAGCACGCCGGCGGCCTTCGCCGTCGCCTTCCCCGCCATCGACGCGACGTCGTCGGCGGACGCGGCGGCGAGCCGCGCGAGCGCGATCACGTCGTCGAGCAGGCCCAGCAGTCCACCCATGGCAGCTCCGTCCGTCAGCGGAGGTGGACGCTACTCCCCGCGGGCACGGACGGGCGGTGGGACGTCCGGACCGACCGGCACGCCGGGGCCCGACGGTCCGGGGCGTCCCGCGGTCAGAACAGGACCGGGTGGCCGAGCAGGCCCTGCCCGGGCTCGCGGCCCGACAGGGTGCGCATGAACGCGACCGCGTCGAGGTGCAGCGCCGGCCCGCCCGTGCCCTGCCGGAACCGGCCGCCGGCCGGCCCGTCGAGGGTCAGGTCGAACGGCTGGCCGTGCTCCTCGGCCCACTGCGCGACGACGTCGGCGACGAGCCGTCCGTCGTGCTCGGGGGTGAGGACGGCCCGGTCCAGCCGGCCGACGGCACGGAGCGTGTCCACCCGATGCATCCACACGTCGCGGGTGTAGATGACCTCCATCAGGAACCCGAGGCGGAGGGGGCCGCCAGCGCCGTCGCCGACGTCGATGCGGCGCAGCGGGGCCGGGACACGCCGGCGGCCGCGGACCGCCGCCGGCGCGGTGTGGCGCAGCCGGGTGACGACCTCCGCCGGACCGAGGTGCTGCCGCTCAGCGACCTGGACCGCGTTGATCCCGTCGATCTCGGGGCGCCCGTGCGCCGCTGCCCAGCGGCGGCCGGCGCGGACCTGGTGCAGGCTCTGTCGGATCGACGCGCAGCCGTGACACGCCCCGAGGACGTGGCGGGCCATGTCGAGGACGTGCCAGTCGGGACAGTCGGTCCGTGCCCGCCACTCGTCCGGTGCCAGGCCCTCGAGGACGTCGACGTAGCGGCGGTACTCGGTCGCGGCGAGGTCGAACGCCTCGTCCCGGCCGATGCGACGGATGCTGCTGGTCTCCACGAGCGTGTCCACGGTCGGCTCCTGTGCGTGCGTGTGGTCGGTCATCGGGGCCCCTCCGTGCTCGCCCCTGCCGGACCGGGTCGGTACCGGGCGAGGAACATGTCGACCGCGTCGTCGACGAGGCGCAGCCAGCGGTCCCCGCCCGGGTCGTTCGCGACCTGCTGGCTGGCGAGCCCGGTCAGCAGCGCGGTCCACGTGTCGACGGCCGCCGGGTCGGTGATGCCGAGCCGGGCGAGGTCGGCGACGCCCTCCTCGTACACCTCGACGGCGACGGCGAAGGCCGACTCGGACGGGTGCCATCCGGGGACGGCGTGCTGGAACAGCAGCTGGAACCGGACCGGGTCGTCGTTCGCGAAGGACACGAAGCCCGTCGCGTCCCGCCGCAGCACCTCGACCGGGTCGGGACCGTCCTCGTCCTCCGCTGCACCGCCGGCGCCGACCCGCTCGAACGCGGCCCGGAACTCCCGGTAGCCGCGGACGAACATCCCGTCGTAGATCGCGTCCTTCGAGTCGAAGTGCGCGTACAGGGAGGGCGCCCGGATGCCCACGCGCGACGCGAGGGTGCGCATCGACAGCCCGGCGAGCCCCTCCTCGCGGGCCAGCTCCCAGGCGGCGTCGAGGATCTCGTCGCGGCGGCTGGCGCGCCGCGACTCGACCCGGTCGACCTCCTCGGCCTGCACCTGCTCCACGGGGGTGGACCTAACGCCGTTCGGATTGACTAACAGCGTTAGGTTGCCTGCGGACGCGCGGGACGTCAACCCCCCCACGCGATGGGGCCGCCCGTGCGGCCGATCCTCGGCGGTGCCGGCGTCAGCGTTCGCGGACGGCCTGGACCTCACGGATGTCGAGCTCCAACGGCACCGCCGCCAACGTCCGGGCCGGCAGCGTCAACGTCGTCACCCCCGGCGCCGACACCGTGACCCGCCACGTGTCGGCCACCCGCACCGTGACCCGACCCCGGTCCGGGAACACGTGCGTCACCTGCAGCCCAGCCTGCTGGTAGCCGACCGACGGCTCGTCGAACGGCCCGTCGACGATCCCGTCACCCCAGTCCACCGACCACGTCCCGGTCGCCGACACCGTCACCGGCAACGTCAGCGCGCCCAGGTCGACGTCCTGCGTCTCCGAGTAGGTCAACTCCTGACCGTTCACCAGGTACATCCGCAACCCCGTCAACGCGTACCCCGGCGGCACCGACGGCGACGGCCGCGGCAACCGTCCCACCACCTCCCCCGCGAACGCCATCGCCCGCGTCAGGTCGACCGTCGGCGCCGCATCCGCACCCTGACATGCCGGGACCTGGACCCCCCGCGAGATCAACGACTCGTACTGCACCACCGTCGCCGCCTCACGCTGCTGCCGGACCTCATCGGCATCAGCCCGATCGACCTCCTCGAACCCCGACCCGAGACACACCCCGTCCCCGTCACGCACCACCGCCGAGAAGCGGATCGTGACCCGACCGTCATCCACCGCCGGCCGGGCCGTACCGCCGCCGGCGCCGCCACCCACACCACCAGCACCGTCGCTTTCGCGTACAACGCCGACGATGGTGTTGCCCTGATCGTCGACGACGCCGTTCTCGCCGCCACGTCCCCCGCCGAAGCCAACACGATCTTGCTGACTCGGTGCCGGCAAGCGTTCGGCAGCGGCGTATCCGGCCCCGGGCCAGCCAACCGCGAGAACTGCGCCGACGAGAGCCGCCATCACCATCCGACCGTTCACAGCGACGGCTCCTCGTTGCACGTGTGCTCGAGGAACTCGCCGAACGTCGAGAGGTCAGCCTCCAACATGACCGAGTCGGGATTCGGCTCTCCGTCAGCGTCGAGGTTGATGAGCTGGTCGATGGCCAGCCATGGGGTTGGGTTGAACTGCTCGGTCCCGCGACGTGGGGCCAACGACAGAGCCGACAGGACGTCCTGGCGTTGCGGGTCCACCGAGGTCCCGGACTGGTCGAGGTACCCGACGGCGACGATGCATGCCCCGTTCGCCTCGATCAACCGAACCGTCTCCCAGCGAAGTCCGGAGAACTCTTCCGGCGGGAGCAGTCCCTCGCGCCGGTCAGCTTCCCGGGCGAACGCCTCATTCGAGCCGACCCGTGCCGTGTACTCCTCCCCGTCGAACACGTCGATCAGCTTGTCGAGTTGCTCGCGGGTCAGGTTCCGGGCCGGGTCGGCCGGCTCGGCGAGGACCTCCGCCGTGACTTCCCCCGCGATCCCGTACAGCGTGTTCGCGACCGCGTCCACGTACGCCGGCGTGATCTCGTCCGGCACGACCGTCACGTCCACCACCGCTTCCGCGGAAGCGCTCGGCGACGGCACCGCCGGCGGCTCGCTCGGCTGCCCGATCGTCGACACGTCACGAGGCGACGCCTCCGGGTCGGCCGCCCCACCCCCGGAGCACGCCGAGGCCAGCACCACCCCCGACAGCAGCAGCGCACCACGACGCACACCGCGCCGGCGGCCTCCCCCCTCCACCACGATCACACCCCACACCGTCACGACCACGGGCGACCGGGCCCGACGCCCGACCGGATGGAACGAAAGTACACGTGACCTGCCCGTCGAGGCAACTGTGTCTCCACCGCCGCCCGCACCCGCCGCTGCGCCCCGGTCCGCTGTCACAGGGCCGTGCGACGATCTCGTCAGGTCGGCGGCCGGGAGACCCGCCGGCCGAGGATGAACCGAGTGGGCCGACCGAGAGGACCGGGGGACACCGTGGGGATCGACGAGCTGTACGGCTTCATCATCATCGGTGTCGCGATCGTGGTCGGGCGGTGGGTCCGCGACGCGCTCCGCGAGGCGACGCAGGAGCAGGCCGCCCTCGCGACGCCGCCGACGCCGACGCGGGTGCGGGCGCGGCTCGACCGGGAGGCCGACGCCTACGTCGACGGCCTGGTCGTCGGCGCGAGGTCAGGCCATCGGGGTCGGACCCTGCCCCGCCGTCGGCGCGCAGCGGTAGTCCCCCACCAGCAGCTTCCTCAGGCAGGTGCTTGAGGAACGGGACCACGAGCAGCAGCCCCAGCAGCAAGGTGGGCAGGGGCGATCGAGTGCGCACGCGACGGCTCCCATCGTCGAAGTGGTGTGCGACGGACGGGCGGACACCTGGTCCGACATGTCCGGTCCGTGGGGTGGATCCTGCCGCCCCCTCGAGGTCATCGACACGTGCCCCGCTCGGGGCATCCGGGGGTTGACCCCTTGCCGCCCACGCCCCGACGGGCGCATCGTCGGTGGATGGGCGATCCGCGGGGGACCGCCCCGGAGAAGGGACGCACCATGTCCACCGCTGCTGCACACACGACGTCGGGACGCCCACACCGGGCCGTCGCGGCACACACCCGCACCGAGGTGCTCGGCCTCTCGCTGATCGCCGGTGCCAACACGCTCGTGCTCGTCGTCGGGCTCTCCACCGGCATCCCGCTCTCCGACGCGAGCTTCCTGTTCGCCCCGCTGCTCGCCGCGGCGGGCGGCGCCGCACTCGCCTGGTCGACGGGCACCTGGGGGCGTGCCGTCGCCCTGGTGCTCGGGCTCGGGGCGGCCACCATGACCTTCTGGCTGGGCTTCGGCATCCTCGCCCCGATGTCGTTCGTCGAGTTCACGAGCGGCACCGCGTTCCTGCTCGGCGTCGGCCTGCTGCTCTGGGGCGGCATCGCCTCGCTGGTGCGGCGCAACGACATCCGGACCGGACCGACCCGTTCCGAGACGATGCTCGACCGCACCGCGCTCGCCGTGGTCGGTCTCGCGCTGCTCGTCTCGCTGCCCCTGTGGGCACTCAGCCGTTCGACCGTGGACGCGACCACGACCGCCGGCATGCCCGTCGTCGCCGTGCAGAACTTCGCGTTCGAGGACCTGACGGTCACGTCGTCCGACGGGGCCGTGTCGCTGGTGGTGCGCAACCGCGACGCGTTCGGGCACACGTTCACCATCGACGAGCTCGGCGTCGACGTCGCACTGCTGCCCGGCAGCGCCGAGGTCGTCACCTTCGACGCCGCACCCGGCACGTACACGTACTACTGCATCCCGCACAGCGCCGAGGCCGGCGCCGGCGAGGACGACATGGCGGCGACCCTCACCATCGAGTGACGGGAGGGATCGCCCGGACGGGGCGGGCCACGCGGCCCGCCCCGCGCCCGCGCGGTCCGCGCCGGCGGCGGTGAAACGTGGTCGTCCGGGCGGTGTCCGCGGCCGTCCTGCCGCTGGCCTCCCGGCCCGAAGCGGACACCCCGGGCACCCCCCGACGTGCGATGGTCGAGGTGCCCCTCTTCGGGGCGTGCCGACCACTGGACCGCACGATGTCGCTGCCTCGCGTCCTGTCCTACCCGCCCGTCCACGACGCCGTGAACCGGCTCCACGGCCACGCCTGCCGCCTCGTGCACCGGGACCAGCCGAGCCCGGTCCACCCGGCCCTCTGGGACCCGGACTGGCTGCGCATGCACCGCGGAGACTGGGACGTCGCGCACCTCCAGCTCGGGTTCGAGCACCACACCATCGACGAGCTGGCCGCCGTCCTCGACGCCCACCAGGAGGCCGGGACGCCGCTGGTGTGGACCGCCCACGACCTGCGCAACCCCGCCACGCGGATCGCCTCCCGCGACGCCGCCGTGATGCGGCTCCTCGCCGAGCGCGTCGACCGGGTCATCACGCTGACCCCGGGCGCCGCGGACGAGCTGCGCTGGCGCACCGGCCGGATCGCCGAGGTGGTCCCCCACGGACCGCTCGTCCTCGACCTCGACCCCGCCGCGCTCGGGACCGGTGGCGAGGACGACGCCGAGCCCGCGCCGCCGGCGCCGGCGGCCCGCCCCGAGGCGACGCCCGGTTCCCTGCGGGCGCTGCTGCTCGCACGCGACATCCGGCCGAACACCGACTGGCGGACACCGCTGCGGGTGTTCGAGGACCTCGCCCGGGAGGGCGCCGACGTCGAGCTCGAGGTCTGGGTCCACGAGGACGCCCCGCTCGCCTCGGTGCTGACCCACCGCAGCGGGCCGGGGGTGGTCGTCCGCGCCGGCAGCCGCCTGCCGCTGCCGGCGCTGTGCAGCCGGATCCGGGCGGCCGACGTGCTGCTGCTCCCCTACGTGTGGGGCACCCACTCGGGCCTGCTCGAGCTCGCGACCGACCTCGGGACCCCCTCGGTCGTCGGCGACGTCGGCCACATCACCGAGCAGGGCCCGTGCCTGCCGGTGCGGGTCGTCGACCAGCGCCTCGACGGGTCGTCGCTGCGCACCGTGCTGCTGGCCCTGCTCGACGGGCACCGACCGGAGCTCCCGGACCCGGTGGAGCGCGCCGCCGTGCTCGGGACGGTCCGGGAGGCCCACCGCCGCATCTACGCCGAGCTCGCGGACCTCGACGAGGACGTCGCGACCGCCACGACCTCGAGCGCCGGGCTCGCGACCGCCGGCTCCTGACCCACCGCCCCCCGCCCACCGCCCCCCGCCCCCCCCCGCTCCCTCGACACCGCCCGACGGCGCGGCTAGTCTCTCGATGCATCTCGTTCACGTCGATGCATCTGAGGAGGGGGCGCGTGGGGGCAGGTCGAGGGGGCCGGATCGTCGTCGACCCGGACGTGCTCGCTGAGCTCGGCCGGGCGCTACGGGCCGTCGACGACGTCCTCGACACGCTCGCCCGGCTCGACCTCGACGCCGACGACCTCGGCGACGCCCGGGTGACCGCCGGCGCCCGCGAGGTCCGCGACGGCTGGCACCTCGCCCGGGCCGGGATGCGCCAGCAGCTCTCGACGCTGGCCGCCTACACCGACGCGGTCGCGCGGGCCGCCCGCGACGCCGACGCGACCATCGTCACCGGACGCAGCCGGTGAGCCGGCACGACTGGACGCCGCTCGCGTCCCACGACGCGCTGCCGGGCGACCCGGCGGGCATCGCCGGCACCGCGCGCCGGCTGACCACCATGGCCGACGGGCTCACCCGACAGGCCGACGTGCTGCGACGGATCGACCCGGGCGCCCACTGGGTCGGGCTCGCGGCCGAGCGGTTCGCCGACGCCCGCGACCGGCTCCCCCGCGGCCTGACCGACGCCGCGCGCCGGCTCGCGGCGGCCGCCGGCGCGCTGCAGCGCTGGTCCTCCGTGGTCGAGGGCACCCAGGCCGACGGGCTCCGGGCCCGCGACGAGGCCCGTCGAGCGCTCGACGACATCGCCGCGGCACGGGCCGGCATCGGCGCCATGCAGGCGCACGCGAGCGACGAGCGCCGCCGGACCGCCGCGCTCGACCGCGCGTACCCGGACCACCGCCACCACCCCCGTCCGTGGAGCGGACCCGACTGGCACGGCCGGCTCGCCGACGCCGAGGCCCGGCTCGCCGCCGCACGCCGGGCGTTCACGGCCGCCGTCGCCGAGCACCGCGCCGGCGGTGCGCAGGCCGCCGGCGCGCTCGAGGCCGCCGACCGGTTCCTCGACGACCCGCCGTGGGCGCTCGGGGACCTCCCGGCGATCCTCGCCGCCGGCGCCCGGCTCCTGGCCCCCGACGAGGTCACGTTCCTGCTCACCCCCGACGGGCTCGTGCTCAACACCGCCGACGCGTGGCGCGCCGAGACCTACCGCCAGGCCGGCATCGACCCGGGAGCGTGGGACCCGTCGCTCGGCCTCGCGCCGCTCGACGCGACCGCCGTCGCCGCGTGGGAGTTCTACGCCGAGCTGTACGAGCGCGACCCCGACCGGTTCCTGTGGGCCGGCATGGCGACCCTCGCCGGCGGCACGTTCTACGCGGCGTTCCAGGACCTGCACGTCCTGCGGGTCGCGCTCGAGCGTGGGACCGTCACCGCCGACGAGGCCATCGACATCCTCGAGCGCACCTTCCCGACCGGCGTGGTCACCGACCGGATCACCGACGCGCTGGTCGACGCGACCGCCGGCGAGCTCGCCCGCGAGCTGCGGTACGTCGAGACGACGTTCCTGCGGATGCAGCGTGACATCTTCGACGACCTCGCGTGGCAGCACGTCGCCTACGACGCCGGCGGCATCGACGCGATCCGGGCCCTGCGCGAGGCCGGGGAGATCCAGGCCGTGCACCTCGACGGGTGGGAGGCGATCGACGCGGGCGACGTCACGGCGGGCAACCGGCTGCTGCTCCACCACGAGCAGCGGACCGTGATCGGGGACAGCTACGACGCGATCCGCGAGCGCGGCCCGATCACCTGGGCTCTGACGATGGGGATGTCGGTGATCGCCCACTCGCCGATCCCGGGAGGCCGCCCCTTCCGGGACGTGGTCCCGCTGCGCGTGGGGGTCGACACACCGGACCGCATCCCGCTCGTCCCCGACTGGGCGGTCCCGGACCGGGTCCCCTTCGTCGGCGTGCCGGTGCCGGGCGGGGGCGGCATCCACCTGGACACCCCCGACCGCATCGGGGTCGACCTCCCGCTCAACAACGTGTCGATCTTCGAGCACCGCTGGCGGTGGATCGACCAGGACATGCTCCCGGCGTGGATCGGCCACGTCGAGGGCGGGACCGCCGGCGGCCTCGTCTCCGAGCCGATCGCGGACCAGGCGGCCCGACAGCGCATCGTCCCCGACCGCCTCCTGCCCTACGACCCGGAGTGAACGCCGTGCCCTCCCGCGCTCCCCGCCCCCGCATCGCGCAGCGTCTCGCCGCGCTGCTGCTGTGCCTGCCCCTCGCCGCCTGCTCCACCGGAGGAGATGCCGCCGTGACCGCGACGACCTGGGACCTGCGCGACACGCGGGACATCTCCGCCATCGGGTGGCCGGCCGACGTCGACGGGACGGGCTGGTCCGTCCCGGACGGGACCGTCGCGGAGGTCCTCGTCGGCGACGACACGACCCTCGAGGTCGCCGGTACCCGCGTCGTCGCGGGCCGCGACGGGGACGCGCTCGAGGAGGTCGTGCTCCGGTTCCCCGACGACACCGTCGAGGGGGCCCTCGAGCGAGCACGCGGGCTGGCGGAGCAGGTCGGTGCCGACCCTGCCCCGTTGGTCCGGTGGGCGGCCAGGAACGCGACCCGCGTGGACCTGTCCGCCGCCGGCAACGACGCGTTCACGGAGGTCCGGGTGGGCGACCTGACCGTCACCATCGCGGTGCGCTCCCCCGAGGACGGGGTCGGCACCACCTCGCTCGAGCTCTACTGGCCCCGGACGGCCCCGTGACCCGCTCCCCTCACCGTCGTGCTGACGTGGTGAGCCGGTCGCTCAGCGCGGGGCCATCCGGATCGCGCCGTCGAGCCGGATCGTCTCGCCGTTGAGCATCGGGTTCTCGACGATCTGCTGGACCATCAGCGCGTACTCGTCGGGGTCGCCGAGCCTCGACGGGTGCGGGACCTGCTGCCCGAGCGAGTCGAGCGCGTCCTGCGGCAGCCCCATCAGCAGCGGGGTCATGAACAGCCCCGGCGCGATGGTGACGACGCGGATGCGCTTGTCGGCGAGGTCGCGGGCGAGGGGCAGGGTCATGCCGACGACGCCGCCCTTCGACGCCGAGTAGGCGGCCTGCCCGATCTGGCCGTCGAACGCCGCCGCCGAGGCGGTGTTGACGATGACGCCCCGCTCCTCGCCCTGCGGGTCGTGGCGGCACATCTCCGCGGCGGCCAGGCGCAGCACGTTGAAGGTCCCGACGAGGTTGACCGCGAGGACCTTCTGGAACAGCTCGAGCGGGTGCGGCTCGCCGTCGCGACCGACGACGCGCTTCGGCGGGCCGATGCCGGCGCAGTTCACCGCGACGTTGAGCGTGCCGAGCTCGGCGGCCATCCCCACCGCCTCGCCGACCGCGTCCTCGTCGGTGACGTCCGCCGGCGCGAACACGGCACCGTCGCCGAGCTCGGCGGCCACGGCGCCGCCGTCGGAGGACGGCAGGTCGACGAGCACGACCTTCGCGCCGGCGGCGTGCAGCCGCGTGGCGGTGGCACGGCCGAGCCCGGATGCCGCGCCGGTGACGAGCGCGACGGAGGAGGAGACGTCCACGGGTGGCTCCCTGTGGTGGCGAGGGGACGAGGGGTGGGCCGGGCCGCCACGCCACGCGTGGGCGGCGGCCCCGACCACTTCGGAGCCGGAGGCTAGTTGCGCCGGCGGCCGGCCAGCACACCGCCGGCGAGCGCCGCGCCGGCGGCCAGCGCGAGCCCACCGCCGGTCGCCGGGAGCCCACCACGGTCGTCCGTGGCGCCGGCGGTCGCGTCGTCGTCGTCCGGCGCGGGGGCCGCGATCCCACCACCCCCGCCTGCGGCGGTGGCGCAGGACGAGCCCGGCGGCGGGACCGACCAGCGCGGGTCGGTCACGTCCCAGGTGCGGGTGACGAGGTAGTCCTCCGGGTCGAGCAGGAAGTCGACCTCCGGCGGGTCCTCGAGCAGCGCCATCTGCGCGGTGAACTCGTCGACGTACTGCGCCTGCCCGGCGGAGATCACCGGTGCCCACGCGTCGGCGTGCGACGGCAGGAACACGGCCGGGTGCACGGCCTCGATGTAGAGGCGGGGGTCCTGCAGGCCGGAGACCGGCTGGTCGAACCCGAGGATCGCGTTCGACATCACGTCGACGCAGCCGGGGAACGTGTCGAGGGCGGCCGTGACCTCGGGTGCCTCGAAGACCGGGCCGGCGGAGTTGCCCCAGAGCAGGGTGAAGTCGTCGACGGCGAGGTGGTAGAGCCACACGCCGCCCTCGTTCGACTCGTCCTGCTGGGCGAGGAAGCGGCCGAGCTCCTCGGGGTCGCCGGCGAGGTGGTCGAGGTAGGGCTGGGGGTCCATGACCGGCACGAACGGGTCGGGCCGGTTGTCCTCCGACGGCGGGCGCGCCGCCGAGTGGACGTGGCGCATGATCGTGACGGGGGCGACGTCCTCCCACAGCCGCAGCTGCTGCAGCTCGCCGGCCGCCGGCGTGCTGGCCGTGCCGGTGACGGCGCAGGTGAAGTCGAGCCCGACGCCCTCGCGGGTCGCGCCCTCCTCGGCGACGACGCAGTGCTCCTCGGAGCCGACCACGACCGACCCGGCGAGCCCGGCGACGTACCCGAGGTCGCCGGCGTGGTCGAAGTGGCCGTGCCCGACCATGATCGCCTCGGGGGCGAGCGCGGCGAGCTCCTCCCGCCCGATCGGGAGGTAGTCCTCGACGGCGCCGATGATCTCCCAGGCGTCGAACAGGAACACGTGACCGCGCACGGCGCCGATGAACGACGACACGCCGACCCACGACAGGCTGACCGTGTCGGGGTCACGCCACGACGGGCCGATGAGCTCGTCGCGCAGCGCGGCGACGTCGGGATCGACGTCGGCGGGGTCGGTCGCCGGGAGCGGCGTGAACGACGCGATGGGCACCCGGGTCGCGGCCGGCTCCTGCGCCGGCGCGCCGGCGGCCAGCGGCACGGTCGCGACCGCCACCACGGTCGCCGCGACCACGGCGCCACGGACCGCTGCCTGCACGTGCAACACGGGCTCCCCTCCCGACGTCCTCGGCGCGGACCCTAGCCGGGGCCGCCCCGACGCCGGCAGGCGACCCCGCCGGCCGACGTCACCGACCCGGCGGCACGTGGTGCAGGACCTCGGGGTGGGTCGTGGACAGGAGCGGGACGTCGACCCGGTCCGGCGACCAGAACCCGCGCGGCGCGAGCAGCTCGTCGATGAGGAACTCCATCTGCGGGGCGTACGTGTCGCGGAGGCGCTGCGCGTGCTCCCACGCCCACTCGTAGGGGACCAGCTCGAACCCGTGCGCCTCGAGGCGGTCGTACAGCTCGCGGAAGAACCCCTCGGCGTCACCCTGCTCGGTCCGGCCGGCTCGGATCCGCTCGCGGTAGCGGTCGAGCACCTCGGGCGGCACCTCCGAGGTCAGCTCGTCGAAGACGGCCGTCGCACGTCGCAGGAACCAGTACCCGTGCCCGTCGTAGGCGCCGAGGATGAGCTGGGCGTGCAGCGCGGCGTCGGCGAGCAGCCGAGCGCGGTGACCCAGTGCTGCCGGGGGTCGTGGCTGCGGAACAGCCGCAGCACCGGCAGCGTCGTGTGGGTCTCCTCGATGCGGGCGGCCCACTCGCTCCACTCCTCGAAGCGGGCCTCGAGCTTCTTCGGGTCGGCGTCGGGCGACCAGGCGAACACGAGGTCGGTCGGCGTGATGCGCTCGCCCGACCCGTCGTCGATCGTGAGCAGCGCGCGCTCCCGCTCCGAGTACGCGGCGTAGAGGCTCGGGAGGTACCCGATGACGAGGGCCGTGGTCGCGACGCCGAGGAACGCCTCGGCGAGGGCGCCGAGCCGCGGCACGAGCGACTCGGGGACGATCTCGCCGAACCCGACGGTGAAGAACACGACGCCGGAGTAGTAGACGGCGTCGCCGAACCCCTCGATCGTCGCGACGCCGGCGGTCGCGGACCACACCAGCGCGAACCCGACCACCTGCAGCCCGGCCCACATCGCGAGCAGCAGGAGCAGGGAGACCGGCCCGAACGAGGCCAGCAGCCGCTCACGCAGCGCCGACCCCTCCGGGAGCCGGCACGCGGCCCCCCGCACGAGGACGAACAGCCCGCGCGTCACCAGCCGGGAGGGCCACAGGCGCGCGTACGACGTCGAGGTGGTGACGAGGGTGTTGACGAGGTCGGCGAGGGCGACCGCGACGAGCAGCAGACCGACGGTCACGAGCAGGGCGTCCACGTGTCCCTCCGGGCGGGGACGGCCATCGGACCACACCGGACGGCCGGGCCGTCGCAGGTCACCCCGGGACTATCCTCCGCGACGACGCACGCCAGCACCGGAGCCCGCCGAGGACCGACGCGTGGCGACCCCGGCACCCCACCCGAGCGCGAGGACCGCACGTGAGCGACCCGACCATCATCTACACCTACACCGACGAGGCGCCGGCGCTGGCGACCCACTCGTTCCTGCCGATCCTCGAGGCGTTCGCCGGCGCCGCCGGCATCCCGGTCGACACGCGCGACATCTCGCTCGCGGCCCGCATCCTCGCGGTCTTCCCCGACCGGCTCACCGAGGAGCAGCGGGTCCCGGACGCCCTGGCGGAGCTCGGCGAGCTCGCGAGGACGCCCGAGGCCAACATCATCAAGCTCCCCAACATCTCGGCGTCGATCCCGCAGATGAAGGCGTGCATCAAGGAGCTGCAGGCGCAGGGCTACGACCTGCCCGACTACCCCGACGAGCCGACCACCGACGAGCAGCGCGAGGCGAAGGCCCGCTACGACGCGGTGAAGGGCTCGGCCGTCAACCCGGTGCTGCGCGAGGGCAACTCCGACCGGCGCGCCCCGAAGGCCGTCAAGGAGTACGCCCGGAAGAACCCGCACTCGATGGGCGCGTGGTCGTCGGAGTCGAGGAGCCACGTCGCCACCATGGACGAGGGCGACTTCCGCTCCAACGAGGTGTCGGTGACGATGCCGGCCGCCGACACGCTGCGCATCGAGCTGGTCGGTGCCGACGGCTCCACGACCGTGCTCAAGGACGGCCTGGCCGTCCAGGCCGGCGAGGTCATCGACGCGTCGTTCATGTCGAAGTCGAAGCTCGTCGAGTTCCTCGCCGCGCAGGTCGAGGACGCCAAGCAGTGTGACGTGCTCTTCTCGCTGCACATGAAGGCGACGATGATGAAGGTCTCCGACCCGGTGATCTTCGGCCACGGCGTCCGGGCGTTCTTCGCGGGGCTCTTCGAGGAGCTCGGCGACGAGCTGGCCGACCCGGCCGACGGCCTCGCCGCGGTGCTGAAGTCCGTCGAGGCGCTGCCCGACGACCGCCGCGCCCGCGCGGACGAGCTCATCGCCCAGGCCTACGAGCAGGGCCCCCGCCTGGCGATGGTGGACTCGGACCGCGGCATCACGAACCTCCACGTCCCGAGCGACGTGATCATCGACGCGTCGATGCCCGCGGCGATCCGCACGTCGGGGCAGATGTGGGACGCCGACGGCGAGCAGCAGGACGCGAAGTTCGTCATCCCGGACTCCTCCTACGCCGCGCTGTACGCCGAGACCGTCGAGCACTGCAAGCAGCACGGCGCCTTCGACCCCCGCACCATGGGCAGCGTGTCCAACGTCGGGCTGATGGCGCAGAAGGCCGAGGAGTACGGCTCGCACGACAAGACGTTCGAGATCCCGTTGAACGGCACGGTTCGCGTGCTCGATGCCGACGGGCGCGCGCTCATGGAGCACCGCGTCGAGCAGGGCGACATC
>JBKHXF010000009.1:0-105156 GCA_046566145.1 Actinomycetes bacterium | reverse complement strand
CCGCGTCGGCCTCCGGCACGATGTCGACCGTCGCCCCGGTCGCCTCCCGAGTGCACGCAGCCGTGTCGTTGACGGACAGGAAGTAGCTCGAGAGGGTGACGACTCCGGATGGGAGTTCAGCATCCTCCCCGACTGACATCGAGTCGTCGCTCTCGGCCAGGGCAACTGTCGCGCCACCCGCCAGCACGACCGCGGTCACGACAGTGGCGAGGGAACCTGCCGATCGGATCTGCATGCTCCGCTCCTCTCGTCGGTTCTTCCAGTCAGCAACCAGTGGCGTGGACGACCCACGCCGTGTGGTAGTTCGTGCCGTTCTCGCGCGCCCAGCCCCGCGCGCGCTTCATGTCTGGGTCGGAGAAGGACCCCTTGTCAACCAACTCACCGATGTGATTCTTGTCCTTCCAACCAGTGTCGTAGTACTTGCAGCTTCCAGCATGAATCCAGCGCATCTCGAGTCGAAGGACTCCCCCTCACCGGACTGACCGAACGGCGACACGGCGGAGCCAGCGTCCCCCCCGGGACCCCGACGTCAAGAGGCGCCGCTCACACCTCGCCAGTGAGGCGCACGAGACCACTCCCGCCGGCCGGTCCCCGCATCCGCGTCAGAGCACCCGCGTGTAGAACCGGGTGAACGGGGTGTCCGGGTAGCCACCGAACGGCCCACACCGCTCGAACCCCGCCGTCTCGTACAGCCGGATCGCCGCCGCGAACCGCGCACCGCTGCCCGTCTCCAGGCTGAGCCGCGTCATCCCCGCATCGCGACCGTCACGAGGTGGGCGAGCAGGGCCCGACCGATGCCGCGGCCGAGCGCCCCCGGCGCGGTCCGCATCGACTTCACCTCACCGTGCCCGGGCTCCAGCGCCTTCAGCGCGGATCAGCCCTGCCCGAGCCCGAACAGCTCAGCGATGTCGTCGAGGGTCTCCGGGTCCCCCCACGAGGCCGGTAGTTCCTCGAGGGTCGCGAAGGGACTGACCGGGCCGGCCGGACCGTCGAACCAGGCCCCGTCCGGAAGCGGCGAGAGCATCCCGTCCAGCGACGTGCCCTCCGGGCCGACGACCAGTCCGGGGTCATCGTGGTACGGCGGCAGCTCGCTGACGATGAAGACGACGTCGCTGCCAACCGCCAGCTCGGCCACCGTGGAGAAGCCGACGAGCGGCCCACGTTGCAGCTGCACGGTGACCGTCCGACCCTCCAGGGTGGCATCCGTCGCGCGGCTCACGAGGACGTCGATCGCGGTGAAGTGGAGCCACGGCTCGATGGCAGGGCGATCTCCCTTGGCTCCACCGTTGTCTGGGTCGCCCACCCCATCCGGATCGTCACTCGCAGAACTGTTGAGGATGGACACCGTGACGCCGTCGCTGACGGCCACCACCCGCCCTTCCAGCACGGCGTCCCAGACCTGATCGGCCTCGCCCTCCGTGGGCCCAGCGGGGTCGATGGGGTCGTAGTCGACCTGGATGTCCTGGGCGTGCGCGATGACGAAGGGACGGACGTCCCCGTTGGTCAGCGCGACCGCTGACGAGCAGCCGCAGAGCGTCGCGAGGAGCAGCGCTGCTGGAGCGATGTCGCGAGTCCGCATGTCGCAGCCGATCTAGTAGGTGGGGTTGAGATGGTCGACCACGGAGTGCTCTCGATAGGTGCGCCACGTCAGCGACGTATCGGGGATCTCCCCACTGACCATGCAGTCCGTGCTGGCGTGACCAAGTCCTGCCGAGTGTCCGACCTCGTGGCACGCCGTCTTCTGTCGGTCCTCGGTGTCGTTCGCGCCGATGTCGATCTGCGCATAGTCGAACGTGACGCGACTGCTGTCACAGATCGTCGAGGAGATCGCCTTGGTGCAGACACGCGATCCCCGCACGGTGCCGGGCAGGTCAGCCTCGTGGAAGACGACGTCCGTGCTCGAGTAGCACGTGGACGAGTAGCTTCGAACCATGTCCGATTGAGCGTCGATATTGGTGATGCCGAACGAGGGTGCACTCGTGATGGTGACGGTGTTGTCGTAGCAGTAGACATGTGTCGTGCCGTCTGCCCGACGACCGTCGCTCGTGCCGGGGAACGGATCGGCAATCGCAGGCCGGAGGCTCACCACCAGGACGCCCACCGTCGTGACCGGTAGGAGCACCCTCCGCATCCGCATCAGAGCACCCGCGTGTAGAACCGGGTGAACGGGGTGTCCGGGTAGCCCCCGAACGGACCGCACCGCTCGAACCCCGCCGTCTCGTACAGCCGGATCGCCGCGGCGAACCGCGCACCGCTGCCGGTCTCGAGGCTGAGCCGGGTCATGCCCGCGTCGCCGGCGACCGCCACGAGGTGGTCGAGCAGGGCTCGACCGACGCCGCGCCCGAGCGCCGCCGGCGCGGTCCGCATCGACTTCACCTCACCGTGCCCGGGCTCCAGCGCCTTCAGCGCCCCCACCCCGAGCAGGGTCCCGTCGCCATCCCGCACCGCGAACGTGCGGATCGCCGGGTCGCGCAGCCCGTCGACGGCGAGCACGTGGCACGCGTCCGGCGGCGACCCGGCGGTCATCTCGGCGTGGTGCAGGGCCAGCAGGTCGACGACGTCGACGTCGTCGAGGACGTCCTCGTCGACCCGCCAGCCCGGCTCCACGACGGTGGTCAGTCGCGGCCCATGAACAGCCGCAGCACGTACCAGAACAGCAGCGCCACCGAGGAGAACAGCGACATCGCCGCGGGGACCTCGGTGCCGACCGGGTACTGCTTGAGGATCTGCTGGGTCTCGAACAGGATGGCGCCGCCGGCGAACACGATCATCGCGACCGAGAACCAGGTGCCGAGCGAGAAGCCGAACACGACCGCCGAGACGATGAGCAGCAGCGCGCCGACGCCGATCCAGCGCAGCAGCGACCCGAGGAACGAGAAGTCCTTCGCGCTGGTCATGGCGATGCCGGTGAGCCCCACGAAGCCGACCAGCGTCACGGCGCCGGCCTGCCCGATCACGCCGGGCGCCGTCTCGCGGGCGATCCACAGCATCGGGGTGAAGATGACCGCGTGGACGGCGATCAGCGCGCCGTACGCGGCGAGCTGCGCCGCGCGGCTGTCGAGCCGCCACACCGCCGACGACGCGAGCCACGACACCAGCATGAAGCCGCCGAGGATCAGCAGCCACGAGGTGCCGAGCACGAGCGAGGTGATGGTCTCGGCGAGGCCGGTGGTGAACAGCACCGTCTCGAGCGCGACGAACGCGGCGATCCCGCCGAGCAGCAGCGAGTAGACGCCGCGCATGTAGTCGAAGCGGGCGTCCACGGACGCGTCGGCGACGGGGATCCAGCCGCCGGCGGGCGCCTGCTGGGTGGGCTGGTCGGGGACGTACTGCTGCGACATGGTGGTCGTGTCCTGTGCTCGTGGCGAGGGTGGTGCACGGGGTGTCAGGGTACGCGGCCAGGCCCGAAAGGGCGGCGTCCCGTGACGGTGCTCACCCGGGCCAGGCAGGCAGGGGGCGACCCTTGGGGCCGGGCATGGGCGTCCCGTCCGGCGTGGCGTTGAAGTAGGCGACCCGGCCGGTGCCCGGGTCGGCCAGCAGCTCGACGGTCGAGCTGTAGGTCGCCGTCCACGCGATGGCGTCGTCGACGTCCAGGAACACGTGCGGCAGCGAGGACGACTGCGTGCGCCCGTCCCATGCGGTGAACCACGAGACGTACACCACCATCGCGCCGTGGGCCGTCGCCCACTCCTGGACGTCCGGAGGGAGCAGCTCGTCCGCGACGTCGCGCTGCTGGATCCAGCCCTGACGCTCGGCCGCCAGTCCCCGCGCCTCGTCCCCGGTCCCCAGCACCGGGGTGTGGAGATCCACCACCAACCTCCGGCGCGCGTCGAGGCGTCGGAACCCATCGTGCGACTTCACCACCGTGGAACCTCCCCCTGGTCGCGCGCATCCCGTCCCGAAGAAGACGTAGAGGCTACATTGCTGGCCGTCGATGTGTACACGAGGAGACACCGTGGCCGAAGCCGGGATCCGCGAGCTGCGCAACCACCTCAGCCAGTACCTCGACCGGGTGCGCACCGGCGAGGAGCTGGTCATCACGGACCGCGGCACCGCCGTCGCCCGGATCGTGCCGGTCGACCGACCACGCACGCTCGACCGTCTCATCGAGGAGGGCCTGGTCGCGGCCGCCCCCGACCGGACACGCCACCGCCCCCGACGACGGACCCGTGCCGCCGAACCCGTCAGCGACCTCGTCGGTGACCAGCGGCGGTGATCGCCTACTTCGACACCTCCGCGCTCGTGCCACTGCTCGTCGAGGAGCACGGCTCGACCGTCGCCGGGCAGCTGTGGGACCAGGCCGACCGTGTCACCTCCGTCCGGCTCGTGTACGCCGAGGCCCGCGCCGCCCTCGCCCGGGCCGAACGGCTCGGTCGGCTCACCCGCCGCCAGCTCCCCCGCCTCGTCGAGCAGCTCGACGGTCTGTACGCCCAGCTCGACCGCGTCGAGGTCGACGACGCCCTGGTCCGCAGGGCGGGCCAGCTGGCCCAGGACCTGGCCCTGCGCGGCTACGACGCCGTGCACCTGGCCGCCCTCGAACGCATCGGGCCCCACGAGACCGTCATGGTCGCCGGTGACGACGACCTCCGTGCCGCAGCGGCCGCCCTCGGGTTCGCGACCGCGAGCACCTCGTCGCCGGCCTCCTAGCCTCGCCCGGGTGGACACCGCGACCGCCCCGAGGCTGCCGCCGCCCGACCTGCGTGACCGGGCGGTCGGCCTCGCTGCGGCGCTGCGACGCGAGCTCGCCGGCGAGGTCCTCGCCGACGCGGCCGGCCGGCACCTCTACGCGCAGGACGCGTCGGCCTACCGGATCGTCCCGGCGCTCGCGGCGCTCCCGCGCGACGCCGACGACGTCGTCGCGGCCGTCACGCTCGCGGCCGAGCACGGGGTCCCCGTCACGGCGCGCGGCGCCGGCACCTCGCTCGCCGGGCAGACGGTCACCTGGGGACTCGTGCTCGACACCTCCCGCCACCTCGACCGGGTCGTCGCGCTCGACCCCGACGCCCGCACCGCCGTCGTGCAGCCCGGGGTGGTGCTCGACGACCTCAAGCGCGCCGCCGGCGTGCACGGCCTGACGTTCGCGCCCGACCCGTCCACCGCGAACCGCTGCACGCTCGGCGGGATGGTCGGCAACGACGCCTGCGGCATCCACTCGATCCTCGGCGGGCGGACCTCCGACGCGGTGCGGCGCCTCGACGTCGTGCTCGCCGACGGGACCCGGCTCGACGCCGGCCCGATGGACGCCGCGGCGCGCGGGCGGGCCACCGGCGCCGGCGCCGGCGGCCGGCTCGCGACGCTCGTCCGTGACCTCACGGGCGTGCGTGACCGGCACGCCGACGCGATCGCCACCCGGCTGGACGACGGCCTGCCCCGCCGCGTGTCGGGGCTGCACCTCGAGGCGCTGACCGAGCGGCACGGCTTCCACCTCGGGCGGCTGCTGACCGGCAGCGAGGGGACCCTCGCCGTGACCCTCGCCGCCGAGGTCGACCTCGTGGACTGGCCGCCGCACCGGGCCCTCGTGCTGGCTGCCTACCCGACGATGGCGGACGCCGGCGACGCGGTGCCGCGCCTGCGGGTCCCCGTCGTCGACGGCGGCCCCATCGGCTACGAGGCCCTCGACGCGACCATCGCCGCCACCCCGCACGTGCGGGCGCGGCTGCCCGACGCCGTCGCGCTGCTGCCCCGCCTCGACGACCCCGACGTCACGGCGTGGGCGATCCTCGAGGTCGGCGGGGCCACGCCGGCGGAGGCGTCGGCGAACGCCACCCGGCTGGCCGCGCTCGCCGGCGCCGACGGCACGCCGGCGGTGGTCGTGACCGACCCGGTCGCGCAGGCCCGGGTGTGGACCCTGCGGAAGGTCGGGCTCGGGGCATCGACCCGGGTGGCCGCCCCGGCCGCCGGCGGCCGCCCCGGCGGAGGCGGCGCGCGGTGGCGCTGGCCGGGCTGGGAGGACGCGGCGGTGCCGCCGGCGCGGGTCGGCGACCACCTGCGGGCGCTGGCCGCCCTGCTCGCCGACCACGGCCTCGACGCCGCGCTGTACGGCCACCTCGGCGACGGCTGCGTCCACGCCCGCATCGGCTTCGAGTACGGCTCCGCGGCGGGCCGGGCGACCTACCGGGCGTTCACCGCCGAGGCCGCGGCCCTGTGCGCGTCGTTCGGCGGGTCGCTGTCGGGCGAGCACGGCGACGGTCGCGCCCGCGCCGAGCTCCTGCCGACCCTGTACGGCCACGACCTCGTCGCGGCGTTCGCCGAGGTCAAGCGGGCCTTCGACCCCGACGGGCAGCTCAACCCCGGGGTGCTGGTCGCGCCGACCTCGCGCACGAGCCACCTCCACGCCCACGAGGACGTCGCCCCCGTCCCGCTCCCCACCCTCACCGGCCGGCCGCAGGCCTTCGCCTACCTCGACGACCTCGATGACCTCGACGACGACCCGGACCGGGACGGTCGCGGGTCGTTCGCGGTGGCGGTGCAGCGCTGCGTCGGGGTCGGGGCGTGCCGCCGCGACGACGACGCCGGCGTCATGTGCCCGACCTGGCGGGTCACCCACGACGAGCGCCACACCACCCGCGGCCGTGCGCGGCTGCTCGCGGAGCTGCTGCGGCCCGACACCACCCTCGAGCGGGGCGCGTCCGGCGTCGACGACCCGGCCGTCCACGACGCGCTCGAGCTGTGCCTGTCGTGCAAGGGCTGCGCGGCCGACTGCCCCGTCGGCGTGGACGTGTCGACGTGGAAGGCCGAGGTCACCCACCAGCGCTGGGCCGGCCGCCGGCGCCCGCTGCGCCACCACGTGCTCGGCCGGGCCGCCGACGGGCTCCGGCTCGCCGGGCGGGCGCCGGGGCTCGTCAACGCCCTCGGAGCGCTGCCGCTGCTGCCCGACCTGGCCCGTCGGGCGGTGGGGCTCTCCACCGACCGGCCGCTGCCCCGCCTCGCGCCCACTCCGCTGCGCCGGCGGCTGCGTGCCGGCGGCGTGCCCGGACCTCACGACGCCTCGACGGACGCACCCGCCGGCGGCGCGGCCGGCGGCACCGCGACCCACCACGTCGTGCTGTTCGTCGACGAGGTGGTCGACGTGCTCGACCCCGAGGTCGGCGTCGCCACCGTGGAGGTGCTCGCGGCCGCCGGCGCGCACGTCACCCTCGCGCCCGAGGTGTGCTGCGGCCGGCCGCTGTACGACCGCGGGATGCTCGACCGGGCGCGGGCGCTGCTGCTCGACCTGCTCGACGCGCTCGCCCCGGCCGTCGACGGCGGCGCGACGATCGTCGGGATGGAGCCCTCCTGCGTCGCCGTGCTCCGCGACGAGCTGCCGGCGATGCTGCCCGACGACCCCCGCAGCGCCCGCGTCGCCGGCGCGACCCGCACCCTCGCCGAGCACCTCGTCGCCGTCGGGTGGTCCCCGCCCGACCTCACCGCCACCCACGGACCCGGCGCGCCGGCCTCGCCGGTGCTGGTCCAGCGCCACTGCCACGAGCACGCGCTGCGGGCGGGCCACCCCGACGCGGACCTGCTCACGGCCGCCGGCGCGGACGTCGCGGTGCTCGACGACGGCTGCTGCGGGATGGCCGGCACCTTCGGGTGGGCCGCCGCGACCGAGCCGACCGCTCGCGCGGTCGGCGAGGACCGGCTGCTTCCCCGGGTGCGTGCTGCGCCCGCCGGCGCGGTCGTGCTCGCGGACGGCTCGTCGTGCCGGACCCAGCTCGCCCACCTGCAGGACCCCGCCGCCGGCGGGCACGCCGGTCCGCACGGCCCCGTGCCCGCCGTGCACCTCGCGCAGCTCCTCGCCGGGGCCCTGCGAGCGACGCCGCCGGTGGCGGACGGGAGCGCGCACCCGGGGTGAGCGGGCAGGGACCCGACCCCTCGACGTCGAACTGACCGCGTGGAGCCGCCAGTCCGCCCTCCCGCCTCCCCCCGGAGCCCCACGTGCGTTCCCGCCTGCTGACCTCCGCCGTCGCCCTCGTGGCCGCGGCGTCCGTCGCCTTCGGCATCCAGCCGTCCGTCGACACCGCGCTCGAGCCGCAGCTCGACCCGGACCGCGTGTTCCCGGACCCGCTGCTCGCCGGCGACTTCGTCCAGTACTCGCCCGACCCGGTGTCCGGCGAGAGCCAGTACCTGTCGGGGATCCGCGAGCTCGAGGAGCGCTACCCGGACGTCATCCGGGTCGACGACATCTGCGAGCTGGCCTGCGAGCACCTCTCCGCGGCCGACCTGGCCGAGCTCGAGACCAAGGGCTACCTCGTCAAGGACCAGGCGAGCGGCGAGCCGCTGCGCATCACCTCCGCCGGCGGTCGGGAGCTGCCGGTCATCACCGTCACCGACTTCGCGTACGACGAGGTGCCGGTCGAGGACCGCGTCGACCTCTACATCTCGATGTCGATCCACGGCAACGAGCGCGCCGGGCTCGAGGGCTCGCTGCGCTTCATCGAGGACCTCGGCGTCCACCACACCGACGAGAAGGAGAACGGCGCCGAGCACCTGCTCGTCAACGGTGACCCGGAGCGTCCGTTCTACACCGAGCTCACCACCACCGAGGCGCTGCGCGCCGCGCGGCTCGTGTTCGTGAACCTCAACCCCGACGGCTGGGCCCGCGGCGACCGGTTCTCGCCCCGCGGTCCGGGGCTGCCGGCGCGCGGCAACGACAACGGCATCGACCTCAACCGCCAGTGGCCGACGCTCGGGTGGCACTCGGGCGCGGGCCAGCAGTACGACACCCTGAGCCAGCCGGAGGCCAAGGCCGGGCGGGCGCTGATCGAGGGGGCGCTCGGCGTCCCGGAGGGCGCCGCCGACCTGCACGGCGAGAACGCCGACGACGTGCTGCTCGCCATCATGTTCCCCGCCGGCCAGTTCGACCCGGGCCAGCTCGCCGGGCAGGTCGAGCTCGCCGAGGCCATCAAGTACAACGTCAACCACTCGGTGCACCCGGGCGCCAACGGGCTCCTCGTCGACCTGTTCGACCTGCCGGTCCAGCCGGCCGAGTACCACACCGCGTACGACGCGATCGGGTACGACGACTCCGGCTTCCAGGGCGACTACCTGGTGCAGCAGGGCATCCTCGAGATGGACCACGAGTTCGTCTTCTCGAACCTCGCCCCGAGCAACGTGTTCATCGCCGAGCTCGAGCAGGTCCACGTCGACACCTCTCGGGAGCTGCTCGAGGCCACGCTCGTGACCACGATCGTCGCCCACACGGGCGACGGCATCACCTACACCGCCGAGCTCGGCGCGAAGACGGTCGCGGTCGTCGAGAACCCCGAGGTCCTCACCGACGCGTGCCGCGTCGACCTCACCACCCCCGACGCCGCGTGCGCCGGCCCGATCCCGGCGCCGCGCTTCCCGAACCTCACCCAGAAGCCGTACGAGTCGACCACGATGCAGTACTTCCGCGACCTCGCGGAGTACGTCGACGCGGGCTCCGAGGTCGTGTTCGTCGGGGCCGACGAGGTCGCCGCCGGCGCGGTCGACGCCGACGTGCTGGTCGTCAACGACCGGGCCGCCCCGCGCGTGCGCACCGCCGACGGGACCCTCGCCCCCGTGGACCGCGCCGCGTTCTGGAACGGCGTGAAGGACTTCGGCACCGCCGGCGGGACCGTGGTCCTGACCGACGCGGCGATGCAGGGCCTCGTGGACATGGGCGTCGTGGGGACCGGCTCGGTCACCCGCACCACCCAGTACGCCGGCGAGGTCCAGGACATCGACCGGTCGCACCCGCTGCTGACCGACGTCGGCGGGGTCATCGGGCAGACCTACTTCGAGGTGCCGATCGGGTACCGCGTCAACACGTCCCCGGCGTGGCGGGTCAACTCGACCGCGTGGCGCAACGCCGGCGGCTCGGTCGCCGCGACCGCCGACGGCCAGGCCGCCCTCGGCTCCGCGCCGCTCGGCGCGGGGCGGGTCACGGTGTTCGGCGCGATCCTGCCGACCGCGTTCCAGGGCGACCCGCACACCCACGGGCTCGCCGACTACGCCGTGACCTACGCGGGCAACGCGATCCTCGTGAACGCCCTCGCGGGCCGCTGACGCACGACGGGCCGACCGGTACGGTCGACCCGCGCGCGGAGGGGCACGACGAGGGAGCCCCATGCCGTGACGTCCACCCCGAGGCCCGCGCCGGCCGCACGCCGCGTGGGCCTCGGTGCGTCCCGGCGCCGCGCCGCCGCGCTGCTGGGCGCGCTGCTGGTCGCCGCCACCGTCGCCGGGGCGCTCGCCGCCGGGGCGCTGCCGTCCGGCCGCGACACCGTCCGGGCCGCCGGCACCGACGCGGTGACCTCGGCCCCGGACGGCTGCGTGCTGCCCGACGCGGCCACGGTGCCGCCCGAGGACCGGGTCGCGTCCCGCATCCCCCCCGAGGACGCGCCGACCGCGGTCGACCGGACCACCGCCGGCGTGGACGTGCCCGGCGTGCTCGGCGACCTGCGCGGCTTCACCCGTCGCACCCGCACCGTCGGGTCGTGGGTCCTGCCGAGCTCCGGGATCTGGGTCGAGGTCCTCAGCGACGGGGACGTCGACGTCGACCCGATGGCGCTGGATGCGCTGCTGGTCGCCACCCTCACCCCCGTCGAGGGGATGCGCGACGCGCGGGCCGTGGCGCTGCTCGGCTGCCTGCACGAGCTCGTCGTGGAGCGCGGGACCCTCGGCGGGAGCCGGCTGCGGCTGTTCGTCGCGGCCGACCCGCGCACCTGCTTCCGCGCCGGCCGGCTCGTCGACGTCGACGACGGCTGCGACGCGCTCGGTGTCGCGCTGCCCCCGGTCGACGTCCGCCTGCGGGCCTTCGGTCGCTCCATCGGTGGCCTCGCCGCCCCCGCGACGATCGTGGTGACGGCCGGCACGACCGGCGACGGCGACGACGCGGCCCACCGTCTCGCGAGCGTGCTCGTCCACGAGCTGTACCACCACGCGGAGAACGTCGGCGGGCTGCTGCCGTGGCGGGGCCCGCTCGTCGCGTACGAGCAGCGCGCCACCTACGTGCAGCGGGCCGTCGTCGAGGCGGCCGAGGACACCGGCGGGCTGCCCGTCCCCCTGCGGCTGCCGGCGGGCTGAGTAGGCTCCGGCGCCATGGCTCGCTCCCACGACAAGGTCCTCGGCGTCGACGTCGACAACGTCCTCGCGGACTACACCGGCGGCCTTCGCCGCATCGTCGCGGAGGAGCTCGGCCGCGACCCGGCGGAGCTCCCCGACCCGCCCCGGTGGGGCCACTACGAGGACTGGGGCTTCACGGCCGACGACTTCGACCGGTGGCACCGCCACGCCGTCGTCGAGCGGCGGATGTTCCGCCACCTCGACCCGATGCCCGGCGCCGCGGACGTGCTGCGCCGCCTCTCCGACCGGGGCGTGCGGATCCGCATCGTCACCCACCGGCTCTACGTGTCCGGGACCCACTCCATCGCGGCGTCCGACACGGTCGACTGGCTCGACGAGCACGAGATCCCCTACTGGGACCTGTGCATGGTCGCGAAGAAGGGGGACGTCGGCTGCGACCTCTACGTCGACGACGCCCCGCACAACGTCGAGGCCCTGCGCGACATCGGCCGGCGCACCATCGTCTACGACTGGCCCTACAACCGGCACCTCGACGGCCCGCGTGCCCGCTCCTGGGCGGACATCGAGGAGCTGTGCGGACCGATGCTGCTGTCGGTCGAGAAGCTGTTCGAGTGGTGAGCCCGGCCCCGCGTGCCGCCGTGTCCCGTGCCGCCGCCGGCGCCGGGAGCAACGACGCGGCCCGGTTACGCTCCCGCGGCACCGCGCCGGCGTAGCCCAACTGGCAGAGGCACCGCCCTTAAAAGGCGGCCCCGTGTGGGTTCGACTCCCACCGCCGGCACCCTGGCGCCCGCCGGCTCAGCGCGCCACGAGCCCCTCGAGCACCGTGTCGCACACCGCGACGGCCAGCGCGTCGACGTCGGGGATCGGGAAGCCGGACGGGGCGAGGCCCTCCTGGGCCTGCACGATCATCACGGCCCCGTGGCACGCCGACCACACCGCGAACGCCGTGAGCCACGGGTCCTGCTCGCGCAGCACCCCGGCGTCCATCCCCGCGCCGATGGCGGTGACCAGGCGCCCGAACGCCTGCACGCCGGCGGACTCCGAGACGTCCCGGTCGCCGACGAGCTCCGAGGACCGGGGCCCGAAGATGAGCTGGTAGTGCGTCGCGTGCTCGACGCCGTAGCGCACGTAGGCGGCCCCCATGGCGCGCAGGGCCTCCACCGGGTCGGCGATCCCCTCCGTCGACGCGGCGAGGACGCCGTCGAAGTCGGCGAAGCGTCGCTCGCAGACGGCGTAGAACAGCTCGTCCTTGTCGGCGAAGTGCAGGTAGACCGCCGGCGGGCTGACGCCGGCGGCCGAGGCCACCGCGCGGATCGACACCGCGTCCATCGCGCCGTGCTCGACGAGCAGGGCCTCGGCGGCGTCGAGCAGCTCGTCGCGCAGCAGCTCGCCGTCGCCCCGACGGGCGCGGGTGCGCGTGCGACGGGGCGACGGCGAGCTGGTGGGCATCAGGCGGCTCCGACCGGGGCGGGTGGCGGCACCGGGGCGGACGCGTCGGGCTCGTCGAGGTCGACGTGCTCGCGCAGGCCGATGCGCTCGTGGAGCCTACGGAGGGGGGCCGGGGCCCACCAGTTGGCCCGACCGGCGAGCCGCATGAACGCCGGCACCAGGGTGGCCCGCACGACGAAGGCGTCGACGAGGACCGCGAGGGTGAGCCCCACGCCGAACATCTTCATGAACGACACCCGACCGGTCGCGAAGGCCGCGAACACCACCGCGATGAGCACGGCCGCGGCCGTGACGATGCGGCCGGTGCGCTCGAGGCCGTTGGCGACGGCGAGCAGGTCGTCACCGGTGCGGCGGTGCTCCTCCGCGATCCGCGAGAGCAGGAAGACCTCGTAGTCCATGCTCAGGCCGAAGGCGACGATGAACATCAGCACCGGCATCGCGATCGTGATGGTGCCGGTCGCGGTGAACCCGAGCAGCCCGGCGAGGTTGCCGTCCTGGAAGACCCACACGAGCGCGCCGAACGTCGCCGACAGCGACAGCAGGTTCAGCACGATCGCCTTCAACGGCAGCACCACCGACCCGAAGGTGAGGAACAGCACCACGAAGGTGACCACCGCGACGATCGCGAGGGCCAGCGGCAGGCGGTCGAGCATCCCCGCCTTGCCGTCGACCAGGGCCGCCGAGGACCCGCCCACGAGGACCTCCGCCGGCGCCGGCACGGCGCGCACGTCGGCCACCATCGCCTCGGCCTCGAGCGAGACCGGCTCGACCGACGGGACCACCGACAGCCAGGTCCCCGCGTCCGACAGGAAGCGCGCCGAGGTCGGGCCCGCCGGCAGCACGCGGGTGCCGGCCACCCAGGAACCCCCGGCCCCGTCCACCCGCGAGACCCCCTCGACCCGGGACACGGCGGCCGCGTACGCGTCGAGGTCCTCGGCGACGGCCGGGTCGGTCGGGTCGACCCCCGGGGCGACGACGGTGGTCGGCTGCGACTCGAAGGACGCGAAGCCCTCACGGAGCTCGTCGCCGACGGCGCGGACGTCGACGTCGGGCGGCAGGACCCGGTCGTCGGGGAACCCGAGACGGATCCCGAGGAACGGGGCCCCGAGCAGGAGGAGCACCGCGATCGACGCGGTCGCGACCGGGACCGGGCGGCGCATCACCGCGACCGCGATCCGGCCCCAGCGGCCCTCGCCGAGGGGCACCTCGCGCCGGCGGCGGATGGTGAGGCGGTTGACGTTCGTCCCGAGGGCGGCGAGCAGGGCGGGCAGCACGACGGTCGCCCCGAGGGCGGCGAGGCCGACGACCGCGATGCCGGCGTAGGCGAAGCTGCGCAGGAAGTACTGCTCGAAGGCGAGCAGGGCGACGAGCGACGCGGCGACGGTGCCGGCGCTGAACAGCACGGTGCGCCCCGCGGTCCGCACGGTCCGCACGACCGCAGCGTGGGTCGCGTGGCCCTCGGCGAGCTCCTCGCGGAACCGGCTCACGACCAGCAGCGAGTAGTCGATGGCGAGGCCGAGGCCCATCGCGGTCGTGAAGTTGAGCGCGAAGATCGACACGTCGGTGGTCCGGGCGACGACCTCGAGCACGGCGAAGGTCCCGACGATGGCGATGCCGCCGATGAGCAGCGGCAGGGACGCGGCCACGACGGACCCGAACACGAGCACGAGCAGCAGCAGGGTCACCGGGAACGCGATGACCTCCGCGCGGACCAGGTCCTCCTCGATGACCTCGTTGATGCGCGCGAACGTCGCGGTCGGCCCGCCGACGGCGACGTCGAGGCTGCCGCTGGTCCCCGTGAGCTCCTCGTTGAGCTCGCCGGCCCGCTCGATCCGGACGTCCTCGTCGCCCTCGAGGCGGACGAGCACCATCGCCTGGTCCCCGTCGGCGGAGCGGAACGGCGGCGGACCACCGAGCTCCCAGTAGCTGACGACCTGGGCCACGCCGTCGAGCCCGCGGACCTCCTCGGCGAGGGCCAGCCCGTCGGCGGTCGCCTCCGGCGTGTCGACGCCGCCGGCGCCGGCGGTCACGAGCAGGACGAGGTCGGGGTCGCCGGCGTCGAACTCGGCGTCGAGCAGCGCCGCGGCCCGGGTCGACTCGGCGCCCGGGTCGTCGAAGCCGCCGGGCTGCAGCCACGAGATCACGTCGGCACCGAACGCGCCGGCGAGCGCGAACAGCACGACCGTGAGGGCGAGGACGGACCGCCGCCGGCGCAGCAGGCGCTCGGCGAGACGGGGACGGGGACGGGCGTCGGAGGGTGTCGAGGTGCTCACGGGGGCGCTCCCGGGGGCGGGCCGGTCGGGGCCGGCGGTCGGTCGGCGCACCCGGAGGTGAACACCGTTCAGTTAACGGTGTTCACTTAACAGTGTTCAGCGACGGCTGTCAAGCGCTCAGCCGGCGTCCTCCCGCACCGCCTGGTCGGGCGTGCCCGCGTCGCCCCCGGCGTTGCCGGTGGTGAGCCGCACCAGCGGCCCGGCCGGGAACGTGACCGGCTCGACCCCGACCTCCTCCCACAGCGCCGGCGGCACGCCGATGTCCGCGAGGTAGAGGTCACCGACGTAGGGCTGGACGATGGGCGGGACGAGGCCGACCTTCGGGGCCCCGAGGGTGACGGTCACGTCGGCGTTGACGCAGGCGCCACGCAGGCCGACGTCGCCACCGAGCCCGGACGGCAGGTCGAGCGCGACGACCGGCACGTCGAAGCGCTTGAGCCAGTCGTTGACCGCGCCCGGGAGCCCCCGCAGTGGCGGGTCGGCGCCGATGCCGAGCAGCGCGTCGACGACCACCTCGCCGGGGCCGTCGAGGCCGGCCGACGGGTCGTCCGCGCCGGCGGTGCGCACGTCGACGCCGAGGGAGGCCAGCAGCGCCGGCTGCCACGGCAGGCGCGCCCCGCCGACCTGCACGACGGTGACCTCCGCGCCGGCGGCCGCGAGCAGGCGCGCCGCGGCGAGCCCGCCGGCGCCGTTGCCACCCGGCCCCGCCAGCACCGTGACCCGCACCCCGCCGACGTCCGGGCGCCCGTCGGGCCGGCCGGCGACGAGCCGGCGCACGGCGTGGGCGAGCGCCCGGCCGGCGTGCTCGGCGAGCATCTCGAGCGTCAGGCCGAGCTCCGCCAGCCGGTCGTCGACGGCCCGCATCTGCGCGACGGTCACCCGGGGCACCTCGGCGAGCGCCCGGACCGGCAGGTCGCCCTCGAGCCGCGCCCGCGGGGTCCACGCGGGGGCGGTCTCCCACGGCCGGACCGACAGCTCGTCGTCGAGGTCGTCCGGGTCGGTCCCGTCCGACCAGGCCTCGACGGCCACCTCGAGCAGCAGCGCCATCACGATGGCCGTCGCCCCCCACAGCAGGTCACCGTCGAGCTGCCACGCCCACGAGGAGCCACGCAGCGACAGCGGCACCTTGCGCCACCGGTCGCGCTCCAGCAGCGCCGCGACGGGCACGCGCAGGATCTCGTCGACCTCCCACGGGTTCAGCCGCAGCTCGTGCGGCTGGTCCCAGCGGGCGACCACCGGCACGACCCAGAACCGCGACGGGGGGATGTAGAAGGTCGGGCCGACCCCGACGATGCGGGCCGTGTGGGCCCGCAGCCCGATCTCCTCCTCGGCCTCCCGCAGCGCTGCCTCCTCGACGGTCTCGCCCGGGTCGAGCCGCCCACCCGGGAACGACACCTGGCCGGGGTGGGAGCGCAGGTCCCGCCGGCGGCGGGTCAGCACCACCACCGGGCCCTCGTCGGACGGCTCGAGCAGCACCAGCACCGCACCGACGCGCCCGTCGGGCGGGGGCGTGCGCTGCTCGACGGTCACGCCGTCGAGGGCGGCCTGCAGCCGCGGCCAGAAGGTGTCGGGGGCGAGTCGTGGGTCCATGCGCCCGACGCTAGCCACCGGCAGGGCCCGCGACCCGGCGCGCGCTGGTGGCGTCGTCGCGATCGCTGCCGCGCTCGCGGGCAGGAGCCAGCCGGACAGCCGTGGAAACCCTCGGGTGTCGGATCGCGCCCGGCAGCGCGACCACCGGACCAGGGAGACCCAGCTGTGCGACGCCTGCTCGCCGCCACCACCGCCGCCGCGTTGACCCTCGGGGTCCTCGCCGCCGCCCCCGCCCCCGGCCTGCCCACCGGCAGCGCCGCCGGCGCCACCAGCCGGACCGCGACGACCACCGTGCTCCTGTCGGGCCACACGGTCACGGACAGCCAGATCACGTCCTTCGACGGCACCCGCATCACCTACACGCTGTTCAAGCCGGCCTCCGCCTCGGCCGAGACCCCCGTCCCGATGGTGCTGCACAGCCACGGTTGGGGCGGGTCGCGCACCCGGACCGGGTTCACCGCGTGGCTGGACGCCGGGTTCGGCGTGCTGTCGTTCGACCAGCGCGGGTTCGGCGAGTCCGGCGGGCAGGCGAACGTGCAGGACCCGGAGTTCGAGGCGCAGGACGTGAAGGCGCTCATCGACCTCATCGCGTCCCTCGACTGGGTCGCGAAGGACGTCGACGCCGCCACCGGTGAGGTCGACCCGACCGACCCGAAGCTCGGTGCCATCGGGGCCTCCTACGGCGGCGGCTACCAGCTCGTCACGGCCCTGACGGAGCTGCGCGAGTCGGGCGAGACCCGCTTCGACGTGCTCGCCCCCGAGATCACCTGGTACGACCTGCCCGAGTCGCTGGCGCCGCAGAAGGTCGTGCGCACCGCCTGGGCGTCGCTGCTGTTCGCCGCCGGCGTCAGGGCGCTGCCGGACTACGTGCGCCAGGCCTTCGCCTTCGGCGCCGCGACCGGGCAGTGGCCCGACGGGACCGGCGCGGCCGCGGCCGTGCCGAACCTCGACGCCGAGTTCCACGAGCACGGCCCGGTCGCGTTCGTGGAGGACGGGATCCAGCTCGACCTGCCCGTGCTGTTCCTGCAGGGGACGAGCGACAACCTGTTCAACCTCAACCAGGCCGTCGACAACTTCCAGCGGACGCTGACCCCCGAGGCCCGCGACCGCTCGTTCCTCGTCGCCTACAACGGCGGGCACGCGCTGCCCAACGTCGCGCCCCTCGGGTTCGCCACGGGCGGGGACGCCTGCTCCGGACCGGGCGGCTACGCCGCGCTGACGCGGGAGTTCTTCCGGCGGGTCTTCGCCGGCGAGGACACCTCCACGCTGCTGCCCGCCCGCTACAACCTGACCGAGGCCCGCGGCGCGACCTGCGTGCGGACCGACCGCATCGACCGCAACACCCTCGTGCGGGCCGGGATCGACGTCACGGTCACCTCCGGTGCCGCCACCACGACCGGTGCGGGTGCGGCGCAGTACCTGCCGCTCACCGACGGCACGGCGATCCGGGTCGCCGGGGTCCCGACCCTGTCGGCGAAGGTCACGTCCGTCGGGGTCGAGCAGCGGGTCTTCCTGGCCCTCGCGGTCGGCACGAGCCCGGCGAACGCGCAGGTGGTGCAGAACAACACGATGCCGCTGCGCAAGGTGCTGCCGGTGGTGCAGGAGGCCACGACGGTGGAGCTGCCGGGCGTGGTGGTCGACGTGCCCGCCGGCCAGACGCTCTACCTGGTGGTCTCGCCGCTGTCGGACATGTACGCCGGCCACGGCTCGACCCGTACCCCGGGCCTGCTCGGGCTCGAGGACATCCGCGTGAGCCTGCCCGTCCAGGGCGGCTGACCACGCAGGTCATCCCGCACGCGACCGGCCCCGGTCACCCGCCCGGTGCCGGTCCGCGTCACGGGCGTGGATCAGGCGTCGAGCGCTCCGGCGGCCAGCCCGTCGAGGGTGTCGGACTCCGAGGCGACGATCGCCGCGTGCCCGCAGGCCTCGAGCACCCGCCGGACCACCAGCACGCCGCCGGCGAGGACGTCCTCCCGCCCCGCCTGCACCGCCCCGGTCGCCGCGACCTCGGACGCGGTCATCGCGAGCAGCCGGTCCGACCAGGCGACGACCAGCTCGGTCGGCAGCACGGTCCCGTGGACCCGACCGTCCTCCCAGCCGGTGTGCCCGGCCGCGAGGTTCGCGAGCGTCGTCACGGTGCCGGCGACGCCGACGAGCGTGCCCGCGCCGGCGGTGGCCTCGCGGCCCTCGGGGGTCGCACGCAGGACCGAGAGCCCCTCCGCGACGCGCGCGTCGACCTCGGCGAGCGCCGCGGCGACCTGGTGGCCGGTCGGCGGGTCCCCGCCGAGGCACCGCTCCGTGAGCCGCACCGACCCGAGCTGCAGCGACACCGCCGCGGCGACCCCTCCCTCGCCCGACGTGACGAGCTCGGTCGAGCCGCCACCGACGTCCAGGACGAGCAGGGGGCCGGGGACGTCCGGCAGGCCGGCCCGGGCGCCGGCGAGCGCGAGGGCGGCCTCCCCCTGACCCGGCACGACCGTGAGCGTGACCCCGGTCGCCTCGCGGACGGCCGCGACGAACGCGTCGCGGTCGGCGGCGTCGCGCACCGCCGAGGTGGCCCCGATGACGACGTCGCCGTCGTCGACGCCGAGCTCCCGCCAGCGGTCGGCGAAGCGCCGCAGGCACCCGAGCGCCCGCTCCACCGCCTCGGGGGCGAAGCGCCCGGCGCCGTCCACACCCTGCCCGAGCCGGACGACCTCGAGCTCGCGGGTCAGCGTGGTGCCGTCCGCGTCGAGGACGAGGAGCCGGAACGAGTTGGTGCCGACGTCGACGGCCGCACGCGGAGGTCCCGGCGCGGCCGGGCGCCCGCCCTCACCCACGACGGTCCCCGCGCGCCAGCACGCCCGACCAGTGCTCGACGTCCTGCTCCGACACGCACGGGCCGGGGCAGGCCAGGGGGGTGATCCGCTCCAGCGTGTCGTGGCCCACCGGGTTGTCGCCGGTCGCGAGCGTGTGGCCGGCGGCGACGTGGAGGCACTTCACGTGCCCCGGCATGCCGCCGGCGGACGGGTTCCCGGGCAGCGGGCCGCCCAGCTCGTCACGGAACGCGACGTAGCGCTCGGACGCCGCGGCGTACCCCGCGGCGAGGTCGGGGTCGGAGGCGAGCGCGTCGTTGACCTCGACCATCACGTGCTCGCCCTCGAGGGTGCCGATGGTGCGGTTCAGCAGCGGGCAGGTCGACCAGAACACGGTCGGGAAGGGCGTGCCGTCGTCGAGGCGGGGGTGGACCCGCACGGTGGTGGGGAGCCCGAACGCGCAGCGGTCGACGACGGCCGTGCGCCCCCGGGCAGGCCGGCCGAGCTGGGCCGAGACGACGGCCCGCTCGGTGTCGGTGACCTCGGGCGCACGAGCGGCCGCCTCGTAGGAGGCGGCCGGGTCGACGCGGACGGCGTCGGGCTCGGGCGCGTGCTCGCGGTCGGGGGCCGCGAGCCGCGGTTCGGGTCGGCTCACGCGCTCACATGCCCAGCTTCGCGCGGCGCTGGCGACGGGCTGCACCCTGGATCATCTGCGACCGGTGCATGAACCGCCGCAGCTTGCGGTTGAAGTCCTTGTCGATCTGGCTCCGCAGGCGCGAGGTGGACTCCTCGCGCCAGTCCGGGTCGGCCTGCTTGATCGACAGGTCGACCTTGCCGTCGTCCTTGACGTCGAGGACCTTCACGTCGACGGTGTCACCCACCGCGAGGTGCGCGTAGATGTTCTCGACGAAGTCGGTCGAGACCTCCGACACGTGGCAGAGGCCGGTCACCGTGACCGGTGCCTCGTCCCCGGAGGCCGATTCCTCGAGCGGGACCTCGACGAAGGCGCCGTACTCCTCGAGCCGGACCACCTCGCCCTCGACGACGTGGCCCTGCAGTTCGGTCAGCGTGTTCGTCAGCGTCATCAACTCCATGTGGCCCGCAGGGATCGCGGGTGTCTGGTCGCGGGCCACGTCACACCGTACGGAGGGCCCCGGCCGTCGGGCAAGGCCCCACACCCGCCCATCCGTCGGGGTCGCGTCGACGGTGCAGGAGGTCCGCAGCCGCGCCCCGCGGCGGACTAGGGTCCCGAGGACGACCGGCCGAGCGGCCGGCACGACGGGGGTCGAGACGAGGACGGAGCCCGGAGTGCGCGTGACGGCGCTGACGGTGGTGCTCTGGGCCGCGGTCGCGGTCACGGTCCTGCTGCTGCCGGCCGGCCCCGCATCGGCGACGGTCGTCCTCGTGGTCGCCGCGGTGACCGCGCTCGGGGAGGCCTGGGCCCACCAGCACCCCTGGGGGAGCACGTCGACCTCCTTCACGATCCGGGAGGTGGGCGCGGTCGCCGGTCTGCTGCTGCTCCCGCCGCGGCAGGCGGTGCTCGCCGTCGCCCTCGGGCTGCTCGCCTCGCACCTTCGGAACCGGGCGCCGGTCCGCAAGGTGGCCTTCAACGTCGCGGCGGCGGCACTCGCGACCGCGGTCGCGGCGACCGTCCTCGTCGCCGACGCGCTCCCGATCGGCACGGCGGTCGTCCCGAACGGGCCGCAGCTCGGCACCGCCGTGCTCGCGGTGGTGGCGCTCGTGGCGGTGGACGTCGTGGGCTACCTCGCCCTGCTGGTCGCCCTCGACCCCCGCTGGTCGCCGCGCGCGGCGCTCGCCCAGAACGACCTGCGGACCGCCGCCATCTCGCTGCTGGTCGGCCAGACGACGCTCGTCCTGGTCCACCTGCTGGTCATGGCCCCCGCCTTCGCGGTGCTCCTCGGGGCCGTGCTGCTCAGCCTGCTCGCGAACGGACGCGCGGCCGCGCGGATGCTCAGCGAGGACGTGGAGCAGCGCTCCACGCGCGAACGCCTGGCCGCGCTCGTCGCGACGTCCTCCGACGGGGTCGTCGTCGCCGACGAGCGCGGCGAGGTCGTGCTGGTGAACCCGGCGGCCTCGCGCCTGCTGGGCCGCGACGCGGAGGAGCTGACGGGCGGACCGCTCAACGCCGTGTTCGAGGGCACGCAACGGCTCCCGGGGCGCGAGCGCGCCGGCGGTGGCTACGAGCTCGAGCTCCCTGACACCGACGAGCCGGACGGCGTGCGGGTGCTGGGCGCGAACGACCAGCGGCTCGTCGACGAACGCGGGGTCCCCCTCGGGCGCGTCCTGGTGCTCGTCGACGAGACCCGGGCCCGCCGGCTGGAGCGCATGCGGGAGGACGTGCTCGCGCGGGTCTCCCACGAGCTGCGGACGCCGCTGACCCCCATCCTCGGGTACGCGGTGCTGCTGGCCCGGAAGCTCGAGGACGAGCCGATGCGGGAGGCGGCCGACGCGGTCGCACGCAACGCGCGGCGCCTCGAGGACCTCGTCGACCAGCTCCTCGCGGCCGCCGACGGGGACCCGAGCCGCTCGGTCACGAACCGCGAGGTCCGCGTGGACGACATCGTGGCCGTCGCGAGCGCCCGGGTCGCGGACGCACGGGTCCGGGGCCATCACGGGGTCACGCTGCTCGCGACCGACCCGGCCGACGCGGTCGTGGCCGGCGACCTCGACGCGATCGGCCGGATCGTCGGCGCGCTGCTGGAGAACGCGGTGCTCCACACCGCGGAGGGCACCGCGGTCGAGGTGACCGTCCGGTGCGACGACGACGCCGGCTGCACGACGGTCGGCGTCGTCGACCACGGCCCCGGGCTCCCGGCCCCGCTGGAGGAGCTCGCCGAGCCGTTCGGGCGACGCGACTCGGCCCTGCGGCAGCGGACCGGCGGGCTGGGGCTCGGGCTCCACCGGGCCACCCGGCTCGCCGAGGCCATGGGCGCCACGCTGACCGCGTCCACCACGCCGGGTGGCGGGGCGACCGTGGAGCTCCGGTTGCCGGCCCGCGCCCCCACGCACCAGCCGGTCCGCTGACGCGGCGTCGTCGCCGCGACGGCCGGACGGGCGGCCGACGGACGCGCGACGGCCCGGGACGTCTGCCGCGTCCCGGGCCATCGGTGGGCCGGACGCGTGTCCGGCGGGGTGGTCTCGTGCGGCGCGCGGTGGCGCCGGCGGTCAGCGGAAGCTCTCGGTCACGGCGGTCCACGCGCGGACGTACCACGGCGCGTCGGCGACGTCCCCGACGAGCTCACGCGGCGGGGCGATCCGTGGACGGTCGACCTCCGGGGGCACCACCGCGAACGGGACCTCCCCCGGGTGGATCATCCCCAGCTGCTCGCGCGCGAGCAGCTCGACCTGCCTCGGGTCGCCCAGGGCCGCGGCGCGGTCCTCCAGCGCCGCGTTCTCCTGCTCCAGCGCGGTGAGCTTCTGCTCGAGCAGGTCGAGCCGCTGCCTCCCGTCGAGGTAGCTCTGGGTCGGCCCCGACAGCATCACGACCCCCACCGCGAGGACGCCGATGAGCGCCACCACGAACGGACGGTCGCCGGAGACCGCCGCGGCGCCCACGTCCCGGGCGGCCCAGGCGGTGTCCTCGACCCGACGCGCGATGCGCTGCACCGGCACCGGCGCGCGGTTCGTGCCGCCCCGGCGCCGGCGGCGGGAGGCGTCACGGACGTGACGCCGCTGCTCGCGGCGCTCGGCGACGGGGACGGACACGGTGGGGCTCCAGGGGTCGTCGTGGTCGGTCGGGTCAGGCGGTCAGGGAGCGCGACCGGGGGAAGGCCCCGACGCCGGCGTAGCGGGCCGCGTCACCGAGGTCCTCCTCGATGCGCAGCAGCTGGTTGTACTTGGCGACCCGGTCGCTGCGGGCGGGCGCACCGGTCTTGATCTGGCCAGCGTTCACCGCGACGGCGATGTCGGCGATGGTGGCGTCCTCGGTCTCGCCGGAGCGGTGACTGACCATGTTGGCGTAGCCGTGCCGGTGGGCCAGCTCCATCGTCTCGAACGTCTCGGTGAGGGTCCCGATCTGGTTGACCTTGACCAGCACCGCGTTCGCCACGCCGAGCTCGAGGCCGCGACGCAGCCGGGTGACGTTGGTGACGAACAGGTCGTCGCCGACGAGCTGGCAGCGGTCCCCGACGCGGTCGGTCAGCAGCTTCCAGCCGTCCCAGTCCTCCTCGTCCATCCCGTCCTCGATGGACACGATGGGGAACTCGTCGACGAGCCCGGCGAGCCAGTCGGCGTGCTCCTCGGCGGTGAGCTCGCGCCCCTCGCCGGCGAGGACGTAGCGCCCCTTCTCCCGGTCGAAGTACTCGGAGGAGGCGACGTCGAGGGCGAGCGCGACGTCGCGGCCGGGCGCGTACCCGGCGGCCTCGATGGCCTCGACGATGAGCTCGAGCGCGGCACGGTTGGCGGGGAGGTCCGGCGCGAACCCGCCCTCGTCGCCGAGCCCGGTCGACAGCCCGCGGCCGTGCAGCACCTTCTTGAGGTGGTGGTAGACCTCGGTGCCGGTCCGCAGCGCCTCGGAGAAGCTCGCGGCGCCGATCGGCGCGATCATGAACTCCTGCACGTCGACGTTGGACTCCGCGTGGGAGCCACCGTTGATGATGTTCATCATCGGGACGGGCAGGACGTGCGCGGCCGGGCCACCGAGGTAGCGGTACAGCGGCAGCAGCGACGACTGGGCGGCGGCCTTCGCGACGGCGAGGGACACGCCGAGCACGGCGTTGGCGCCGAGCTCCGACTTGTCGTCGGTGCCGTCGAGGGCGAGCAGCGCGGCGTCGACCTCGCGCTGGCGGGTCGCGTCCATCCCGAGGACCTCGGGGGCGATCCGCTCGTTCACGTTGGCGACGGCGCGCGTGACGCCCCTGCCGAGCCAGGCGTCCCCACCGTCGCGGAGCTCCACGGCCTCGAACTCGCCGGTCGACGCGCCGGACGGGACGGCGGCGCGGCCGACGCTCCCGTCGAGGAGCTCGACCTCGACCTCGACGGTCGGGTTGCCCCGGCTGTCGAGGATCTGGCGACCGACGACACGGTCGATGACGGCATCCATCACGATGTTCCTCCGGGTCGGCAGGACCGACCCGCCCGCTTCACGGCAGTGAACGGTACGTGACGGACCTACGCTCTGACAACAGGTGCAACAACTTCAACACCGGCACCCGGCGTGGCCGCGCGCGTGCGGTGCGTGGTGGGGCGTGCCGCCGGCGCGGGGGCGGGCCCCACCGGTGCCGGCCCTCCGCCGACCGGCGGACGGTTCAGCGGTGGTCCTGCCCGGCGCGGGTCGCCGCGGCCGCGGCGACGCCGAGCAGGGCGAGCAGCAGCGCCCACAGGCCGCGACGCTGGCCGCCGAGCACGATGCCCACGAGCGCGCCGATGCCGGCGGCGGTGCCGGCCTCCGGCAGGGTCAGCGGACCGACCATCGGACCCGCGTCGAGCGCCGGCGCCGGGGCGGACCCGGGCAGGTCCCACCCGGCCAGCACGTCGCGGGGCTCCCCCACGGCGTCGGGGTCGAGGTCGGGGGGGCGGACCGAGTCGTCGGCGCTGCTCGAGGGGGCGACCGCCAGACCCGGCGCGGTGCGACGACGCACCGGACGCGTCGGCGGCGCCGGCGGCGCGGCCTCCGGCTCCGGGGCCGCCGGCGCGACGACGTCCTCCGCCCGCGCGGCCGCCTCGAGGCCGAACATCGGGGCGGTCAGCTCCGCGCCGCAGCGCGGGCACGGCTCCGGGCCGTCGACCAGCCCGTCGACGAGGTCGTTCTTCAGGAAGCGGGCGCACTCGGGGCACTTGCGGGGCGGCATCGGGCGGTCCTGGGTCGACGGCGGCGCGGCGAGGCGAGCCTAACGCCACGGCGACCGACCGACGCGGCCCGCGCGGACCCGGCCCGGTCAGCCGTGCCGCTCGCGCGCCTCGTCCCAGAGGGCGAGCCACGCGTCGGCGTCGAGCTCGGTCGTGTCGACGCCCCGCTGGCGGGCGAGGTCGAGCATGCCCTCGACGCGGGTCCGGAAGCGGGTCGAGGCCCGGCGCAGCGCCGCCTCGGGCTCGACCTCGAGCTGGCGACCCACCGCGACCACGGCGAGCAGCAGGTCGCCGAGCTCGGCCTCGCGGGCCTCGACGTCCTCGGCGGCGAGGAGCTCGTCGAGCTCCTCGCGGACCTTGGCGACCGGCCCGTCGAGGTCGTCCCAGCGGAAGCCGGTGCGGGCCGCCTTGCGCTGGAGGTCCTCGGCGAGCTGCAGCGCCGGCAGGCTCATCGGCACGCCGTCGAACGGCCCCTCGCGCTCCGGCTTCTCCGCGGCCTTGAGCTCCTCCCAGTTCGCCGTGACCTCGGCCGCGTCGGCGACCTCGACGTCACCGAAGACGTGGGGGTGACGGCGCACGAGCTTGTCGGCGATGCCGCGGGCGACGTCGTCGATCGTGAAGGCGCGCCGGTCGGCCGCGACCTGCGCGTGGAACACGACCTGCAGCAGGACGTCGCCGAGCTCCTCGCGGATGTCGGTGTCGTCACCGGTGTCGATGGCGTGCAGCAGCTCGTGCGCCTCCTCGACGAGGTAGCGGCCGAGCGTCGCGTGGTCCTGCTCGAGGTCCCACGGGCACCCGGTCTCCGGGTCGCGCAGCCGGCGCTCGACCTCCACCAGGCGCAGCAGCTCGGTGCCCTGGGGCAGCTCGGCGAGGAACACGAACTCGACCTCGACGTGCCGCTTGGCCGCCTCCATCCCGATGGCGCGGATCAGCTCCTCGCCGTCGTCCGGACCGCGCAGGTAGGCGACCTGCCGGCCGGGCGGCACGCCGCCTGCCTCGTCACGCGCCGCGGCCGGGCCGCCGGCGGCGTCGCACAGCGCCCGGGCGAGCGCCCGGTCGGTGGGCGAGCCGGCCTGCATCAGGTCGATGCCCGCGAGCGCGACGGGACCCGCGGGCTCGAGCCCGCCGAGCTCGACGCCGGCCTGGTAGAGCCACGGCCGGGACGGGTGCCCCTCGGGGTCACGCGCCAGGACCAGGTCGCTGGCCGTCAGCGCCTCCCACGCCGCGAACGGCAGCAGGCCCGGTGCCACGGGCGAGGTCTCGACGACGACGACCCGGGGCTCGCGGTCGGCGCCGGCCGTCACTGGTCGGCGTCGCCCGAGCCGTCGAGGTCGAGGATGGGTGCCTCGTCCCCGCCGTCCCCGCCGTCCCCGCCGGTCCCACCGATCGGGCCGATGGGCTCGTCGGCCACGACGCTGCCGGTGTTCGGGTCCCAGGTGCCGAAGCGGCTGTCGACCTCGATCTCGGCCGCCTCGAAGGCGGTGCGCAGCAGCGCCTCGAACGCCTCGCCGGTGCGGCTCTCGCGGACCTGCGTCTCGAGGGCCTCGCGCTCCGCCTCGAACGAGGCGGTGCGGAACTCCTCGACGCGGATGACGTGGAAGCCGAACTGGGTCTGGACCGGACCGACGATCTCGCCCGGCGTGGCCTCCCACACGGCCGCGTCGAACTCGGGCACGTAGGCCCCGCGCGGGTTGAAGCCGAGGTTGCCGCCGAGCGCCGCGGAGCCCGGGTCCTGCGAGCGCTCCTGCGCGAGCAGCCCGAAGTCGGCGCCGCCCTCGAGCTCGGCGATGACCTCCTGGGCCTCCGCCTCGGTCTCGACGAGGATGTGGGAGACGTCGGCCTCCTCCGTCTCGCCACCCTCGGCCTCGAACGCCGCCCGGACCTCCTCCTCGGTCACCTCGACCTCGTCGGCCACGGACTGCTGCAGCGCCTCCTGGATCAGCCCGGCGCGGAACAGCCGCCGCACGTGCTCGACCGTGAGGCCGAAGTCCTCGATCTGGGCCTCGAAGGCCGCGAGGATCTCGTCCGCGTTGGCCTCCGGGTCCTGCGACGCCGCGGTGGCCTCGAGCTCGAAGCGGTCGTCGATGGTCTGGTCGTCGACCTCGATGCCCCGGTCCTCGGCGAGCTGGTCGAACAGCTCGAGCTGGATCAGCGTCGAGAGCGTCTGGCGCTGGATCTCGTCGATGCGCGAGAGCCGCTCCGCGCCCGTCAGGTCGGCGACCCCGGACTGGGCCGAGGCGACCTGGCCCTCGACGAGCTCCTCGAGCTCGGCGGTGCGGACCTGCGTGCCGTTGACGGTGGCGGCGACCCCCGCCGGCGTGGCGGAGCACGCGGACAGCAGCAGTGCGCCGGCAGCGGCGGCGAGGGCGAGCGGACGGACGCGGCGCACAGGGGACTCCGGGACGTGACGGGGGAGGTGGGTGCGAGGGCGCGCCGACGGTCGGAGACGACCCCGGCGCGGCGGCTGCGGAGTGTAGCCGCGGCGGGCTCCCGGCCCCGCCGGCGGTCGGCGCGGCGAGCTGGGCGTGCAGGGACCGCGGCGACCCGCGACACTCACGCCCCGCGCCCGGCCCGCCACGCCCCGGCCCGCCCGCCCTGCGTCCCACCGCCCCCCGAGGTCCCCGTGTCCACGACCGAGACCACGCCGGAGCCGACCCCGTCGGCCGGCGGTGGCCACCCTCCGGGCGGCGACCCCGCCGGGGCGTCCGGGAGCGGCCGCGGGATCCTCGTCAGCGACGTCCTCGCGGTGGGCCTCCTGCTGCTGGCGGTCCTGCAGCCCGTGGTGTCGCCGCGCATCGCCGCCCCGCGGCTCGAGACCTGGGCGACCATCTTCGTGTCGCTGGTCGTCCAGGCCACCCCGTTCCTCGTCCTCGGCGTGCTGCTGTCCGGCGCCATCGCCGTGCTGGTCCCGGCCTCGTGGCTGGCGAAGGCGCTCCCCCACAACCGCGTCGGCGCGGTGTGCGTGGCCGGCGCGGCCGGTGTGGTCGTGCCCGGGTGCGAGTGCGGGTCGGTGCCGATCTCCGGGCGGCTGATGTCGCGCGGTGTCGCGCCGGCGGCCGCGCTCACCTTCATGCTCGCTGCGCCGGCGGTGAACCCCGTCGTGCTCGCCTCCACCGCGGTGGCGTTCCCCGGCCAGCCCGAGGTCGTGCTCGCCCGGTTCCTCGCCTCGCTCGCCACGGCCATCGGCATCGGCCTGCTGTGGGAGCGCGTCGGCCGCGGCGGCGTCGTCCGCAACGTGTTCGACACCCTCGTCGAGCACGGCGACCGCCTCCAGCGCTTCACCGCGACGCTCGGGCACGACTTCCTCCACGCGGGCGGCTACCTCGTGGTCGGCGCGGCGGCGGCGGCGACGATCCAGGTGGTCGTGCCGCAGACGATCATCGACACCCTCGCCGGGTCGCTGCTGGTGTCGGTCGTGGTGATGGCGACGCTGGCGGTCGTGCTGTCGATCTGCTCCGAGGCCGACGCCTTCGTCGCGGCCTCGATGTCCGCGTTCCCGCTGCGTGCGCGGCTGGTGTTCCTCGTCGTCGGACCGGCCGTCGACCTCAAGCTCATCGCGATGCAGGTCGGCGTGTTCGGTCGCCGCTTCGCCGCCCGCTTCGTGCCGCTCTCGCTCGCCGTCTCCATCACCGCGGCGCTCGTCGCCGGCGCGGTGCTGCGGTGAGCGCCCCCGTGCACCGCCCCGTGTGCGCAGGCGTACGCCCCGACCCGAGGAGGTCCGCTCGTGCGTCGTGAGACCGCAGGGACGCTGCTGCTCGTCATCGGCATCGTGTTCGTCCGGCTCGCCTGGTCGGGCGCGTACGCGTCGTACGTCAAGGTGGGGCTGCGCTGGCCGCTGCTCGCCTCGGCGCTGGTGCTGGCCGTCGCCGGCGCGCTGACGCTGTGGCGGGGGCAGGACGAGCCGGCGCTCGCCGACGAGCACCTCGGCCACGGCGGCGACGGGGAGCCCGGCGGGGCCGACGCGTCCCGGGGCCCGGTCGACGACGAGCACGCCGGGCACGCCCACGCCGGGGTCGCGCCCCGCACCGGCGCCCTGCTGCTCGTCCCGGTGGTCGTGCTGCTGCTCGTGGCGCCGGCGCCGCTCGGCGCCGACGCCGCCCAGCGGGCCCGCGCCAACGCCTCCATCCAGGGCGTCTCCGCCGTGCTCCCGCCGCTGCCGGAGCAGGTCGACGGGGCCGTCCCGCTCGGCCTGCAGGGGACGATCCTGCGGACCGTGTTCGTCGACGACGGCGGCCTCGAGGAGGTCCCGCTGCGGCTCACCGGGTTCGTGGTGCACGACCCGGAGCGGGCCCCGGACGGCTACCTGCTGTCGCGCTTCACGCTGTCGTGCTGCGCCGCCGACGCGTCGCTGCTGCAGGTCGCCGTCGCCACGACCGACGTCCCGGCCGACGACACGTGGGTCGAGGTCGTGGCGGTGTGGCGCGGCCGCGTGGACGACCCGTCGCTCCCGCCGAGCCAGCGGCTGCCGATCCTCGAGGTGGTCGAGCAGCGCGAGGTGCCCCAGCCGGCCGAGCCGTACGAGTACTGACGCGCCGGCGGCGGCCGCCGAGCCCCTACCCTGCCCGGCCATGGAGCACGCCACCGAGGCCCACGCGGCCACCGAGCACGACGACGTCCACGAGACCGTGGACGCGCAGCTGCGTCGCACCCGGCAGCGCTACACCGAGGGGCGCCGGCAGCTCGTCGACGTGCTGCTCGAGCTCGACCGCCCGGCGACGCTGCCGGAGCTCGTCGGCTCCGGCGCGCAGCAGTCCCAGTCGTCGCTGTACCGCAACCTCGCGGTGCTGGAGCAGTGCGGCGTGGTCCGCCGGGTCGCGTCGCTCGACGACACCGCCCGCTACGAGCTCGACGAGGGCCTCACCCACCACCACCACCACCTCGTGTGCCAGGCCTGCGGCCGCGTCGACGACGTGACGCTGCCCCACGCCATCGAGGTCGCGTTCGAGCGGGCCGCCACCGCCGCGCGGGAGCAGCGCGGGTTCGAGGTGGAGGCCCACCGGGTCGAGCTCGTCGGGACCTGCACCGACTGCCGCTGACGTGGAGCTCGCCCGGGTCGTCGCCACCTCCGCCGCGCTGGCCGCGACCCGGTCCCGCACCCGCAAGGTCGAGCTCCTCGTCGACGTGCTCACCGACCTGGGCGACGCCGACCTGCCTGCCGGCGTGTCGTTCCTCTCCGGCCAGCCGCGCCAGGACCGGCTGGAGGTCGGCTGGGCCACCGTCCACGGCCTGGAGGTGCCGCCGGCGCCGGCGGCGACGTTGACCGTCGCCGACGTCGACGACGCGCTCGAGCAGGTGGTGGCCGCCGAGGGCACCGGCAGCGTCGGCCGCCGGCGCGACGTGCTCACGGGGCTGCTCGGCCGCGCGACCGCCGAGGAGCAGGACTGGCTGCGCCGGCTGCTGCTCCGCGAGCTGCGGCAGGGGGCCAACGAGGGCATCGTGGTGAAGGCCGTCGCCGAGGCGGTCGAGGTCCCCGAGACGGCGGTGCGGCGGGCCCTGATGCTGTCGGGCTCCCTCGCCGCGGTGGTCGCGGCCGCCCGCGCCGGCGGCGTCGCCGCGCTCGACGCGGTCGGGCTCGAGGTCGGCCGGCCGCTGCGCCCGATGCTGGCCTCCCCCGCCGGCGACCTCGACACGGCGTTCGCCGACTGGGGCACGGTCGTGGTCGAGGCGAAGCTCGACGGTGCGCGCGTGCAGGTCCACCGTGACGGCGACGACGTGCTCGTGGTGACCCGCAACGGCAACGTCATCACCGACCGGCTGCCCGAGGCCGTCGCGGCGGCACGGGCGTGCGACGCGCAGCGGCTGGTGCTCGACGGCGAGGCGATCGCCCTGGACGCGGACGGCACCCCGTTGCCGTTCCAGACCACGATGTCGCGCTTCGGGCGGGAGCACGGCGACGAGACCGACGCCGCGTCGCTGCCGCTGACCATCGCGTTCTTCGACGTCCTGCACGCCGACGGCGACACGCTCGACCTGCCGCTGGCCGAGCGGCTCGCCGTGCTCGACCGGGTGGTGCCCGAGGCGCACCGCGTGGAGCGGGTCACCACCGACGACGTCGAGGTGGCGCGCACGTTCCTCGACGACGTCCTGCGGCGGCGGCACGAGGGCGTGATGTGCAAGGACCCGAGCGCGCCGTACGCCGCCGGTCGGCGCGGCACCGCGTGGCGGAAGCTCAAGCCGACCCACACGCTCGACCTGGTGGTGCTCGCCGCCGAGTGGGGCAGCGGCCGCCGGCGCGGCTGGCTGTCGAACCTGCACCTGGGCTGCCTCGACACCGAGACGGGCGAGCACGTGATGCTCGGCAAGACCTTCAAGGGCCTGACCGACGCGATGCTGGCCTGGCAGACCGAGCGGCTGCAGGAGCTCGAGGTGCGCCGCACCCGCCAGACGGTGTTCGTGCGGCCCGAGCTCGTCGTCGAGGTCGAGCTCGATGGCGTCGTGACCTCGCCGCGCTACCCGGCCGGGATGGCCCTGCGGTTCGCACGGGTCAAGGCGCACCGCCCCGACCGCGACCCGGCGAGCGTCGACACGCTCGCGATGCTGCGGGCGATCCACGCCGGGGACCTGCGACCGACGGTGTGACGCGCCCCGGTCCGGGGCGGGCCGCGGGGTCAGGCCGGGACGGGGACCGGGCCGCCGCGGCGGAGCTTCGCCGCGACCTCGACGCCGATGAGCACGAGGAAGAACTCCGCCACCGCGACGGCGGCGATCGCGGGCGAGCCCGCGACGGCGAGGTGGTAGCTAAGCAGCAGGCCGACGACGACCGCGACGGACCCGAGGGCGACCGCGACCGCCATGAGGACCGGCACCCGCCGGCTCACCAGCGACGCGGCCGCCGGCGGCGCGATGATGAACGCGAACACGAGCAGGGTCCCGACGGTCTGGAACGACACGACGATCGCGATGCCGATCAGGGCGAGCATGGCCAGGTGGGCGACGCGGGGTCGCATCCCGAGCGCCTCGGCCTTGTCCTCCGAGAACGACAGCGCCACGAACGGCCGGTACAGCACGTAGGTGACGACGAGCGTCACGACCGCTGCGGCGGCGGTCGCCGTGACGTCGGACGCGGTGACGCCCACGGCGTCGCCGAACAGGATGGCCGTGAGGTCACCCGCGTAGGCGCCCCGCGCCGAGATCAGCAGCACCCCGAGCGCGAGCATCCCGACGAAGAGCAGCCCGATCGAGGTGTCCTCCGACAGCCGCGAGCGGCGGCTCACCAGCGTGATGCCGCCGACCATCGCCGCGGCCGACACGACCGCCCCGAGCGAGAGGTTGATGCCGAGCAGGTAGGCGCCGGTGATGCCGGGGATGACCCCGTGGGCCATCGCGTCACCCATGAACGCCATGCCGCGCAGGACGACCCAGGTGCCGATCAGCGAGGTCGTGACGACGGTGAGCAGGCCGGCGAGCAGCCCGCGGACCATGAAGTCGCAGGTCCCGCAGGTGAAGGGCTCGAGCAGCCAGTCCACGTCGTCCCGTTCCGTCGGCCCCGGTGGGCCCGACCCGTCAGCCGAGCGCCTCGGCGATGAGCCGGGCGTCGGTGCGCAGCAGGTCGGGGTAGGTCTCGGCTCCCGAGCCCTCGGGGCCGAGGGCGTCGGTGTACAGGGACACGACCGCAACGTCACGCCCCACCTGCTCGGCGAGCGCCTCGGCGAGCCGGTCCCCGCCGGTGTTCTCGGTGAAGATCGCGGCGACGCCGGTCTCGGCGACGAGCTCGGCCAGCTCGGCGAACTCGCGCGCCGACGGGTTCGCGGCGGCGCTGGTGCCGGGGATGACCGTGCCGACGACCTCGAGGTCGTAGCGCGCCGCGAGGTACCCGAGCGCGTCGTGGTTGGTGACCATGCGCCGGCGGTCGTCCGGGACGGCGTCGAGGACCTCCCGGAGCTCGTCGTCGAGCTCGCGGAGCATCTCGGCGTACTCCGTCCCACGCTCGAGCACGCCGGCGTCCGGCGCGAGCTCGTCGAGGGTCAGCGACAGCTGCTCGACGGCGAGGGCCATGCGCTGCGGGTCGAACCAGATGTGCGGGTCCAGCTCGCCGGCACCGTGCCCGTGGCCGTCGTCCTTCCCCTCGTCGCCGTGGTCGTCGTCGTCGCCGTGGTCGTCGTCGTCGCCGTGCTCGTCGTCGCCGTGCTCGTCGTCGCCATGCTCGTCGTCGCCGTGGGCGTCGTCGCCGTGGGCGTCCGCGTGGGCGTCGAAGGCCTCCTCGCCGTACGCGAGGGGGTCGATGCCGTCGTACTCGGCGACGGCGACGACGGTGACGCCGTCGGTCGCGGCCGCCTCGAGCGTGTCGAGCAGCGTCTCCTCGAGCCCGAGGCCGTTGGCGACCACGAGGTCGGCCTCGCGGATCGCCTGCGCGTCGCGCGCGGACGGGGCGTACACGTGCGGGTCGGTGCCCGGCGGGAGCAGCACCGTGACCGTGCCGGCGTCGCCGAGGATCGACCCGACGACGTCCCCGAGAATCGAGGTCGTCGCGACCACGCTCAGCGGCTCGGCGGCCGGCTCGGTCGCGACGGCGGTCGAGGCGGCCGACGGCTCGCTGGCCTGCTCGGGGGTGCCGGCGGTGCCGCCCCCGCACGCGGTGGCGGCGAGAGCGAGGACAGCCGCCGGCGCGAGCACGCGAGCGCGGGACGGGCGGAGGACGGGGCGGAGGAGGTTCGTCATGGCTCGCTGGAGGTCGGCGGAGGGGTGTCGGGACGGGCGGCGCAGGCGTGATGCCGTCGGGCCGGACCGGGTACGGTAATGGGAACCATTCCTAAAATCAATTGTGGGAGGCGAGCGTGCGACGGGCACACGGCGTGCGAGCCGGCGTGGGGGCGAGGACGGGAGCCGGGCACGGGCCCGCCGGCGCCTACGCTGCGCCGGTGACCTCCTCCCCCGCCCCGACCACGCCCGCGACCGCCGCCCCGGCCGTCGAGGCGCGTGCCGTGCGCGTCGCCTACGGCAGCACCGTCGCCGTGAACGACGCGACGCTGTCGCTGCCGCGCGGCGCGGTCACGGCGATCATCGGCCCGAACGGCTCGGGCAAGACCACGCTGCTGCGCGCGATCTCCGGGCTGCAGCGCCCCGACGCCGGCAGCGTCGCGGTGCTCGGTCGGCCCGCCGGGCAGGGACGCACGGACGTCGCGCACGTCATGCAGTCCACGAAGGTCAACGACGCCGTCCCGCTGACCGTGCGGGAGGTGGTGCGCATGGGCCGCTACGGGCTGCGCGGGCCGCTGGGCCGCTTCCGCGCCGAGGACGCCGCGGCCGTGGACGAGGCCATGGCCCGCATGGAGGTCGTCGACCTCGCCGCGCGGCACCTGCGCGAGCTGTCCGGCGGGCAGCGCCAGCGCGTCTACGTCGCGCAGGGCCTCGCCCAGCAGGCGGACGTGCTGCTGCTCGACGAGCCGATCACCGGGCTCGACCTCGTCAGCCAGGACCGCATCGAGCAGGTCGTCGCCGAGGAGCGCGCCGCGGGCCGCACCGTGGTGCTCACCACCCACGACGTGGACACCGCCGGCGCGGCCGACCACGTCGTGCTCATGGCGACCCACGTGGTGGCGTCCGGCCCGCCGGCGGAGGTCCTGACCGCCGAGCACCTGTCCCACGCCTACGGCGGCCGGGTGTTCACCACCGCCGAGGGGACGGTCGTCATCGCCGACCCGCACCACCACGGCGTCGGGCTGACCGGCCACGAGCACCACTGACCCGGCGTCAGTCGGCGACGTGCGCCTCGCCGAGGTCGCGCAGCGCCGCCCGGACGCGTGCGGCCGCGTCGTCGAGCTCCGCCGGGTCCGGGTCGGTCGCGGCCTTCGCGAAGTCGAGGTCGTCGATCGCGTGGATCTGACTGACGTGCAGGTGCACGTGCGGGACCTCGAAGCCGACGACCGCCATCCCGACCCGTGGCGGGTCGTAGGCCCGCTGGACGGCCCGGCCGACCCGCTGCGCCACGTCGCTGCAGTGCGCCCAGGCGCCCGGCTCGAGGTCGAGCCAGTGGTCGACCTCCTCGCGCGGCACGACCAGCGTGTGGCCGGGCGCGAGCGGGTTGATCGACAGGAACGCGACGCAGGTGTCGTCGCGCCACACGAACCGACCGGGGAGGTCCCCGGCGATGATCATCGAGAACACGCTCGGCACGTGGGGCTCCTCGTTGTGGTCTCCGCCGCCGACAGGCTAGGTGACCCCTGACGCCACCACGTGTCAGACGACCGCGATCGGCTCCCACCGGATGTTCGACAGCCCCGCCGCGTCCACCGCCTCCCGCACCTCGCTCGTCACGACCACCTCCATCGACAGCTCGCTCGGCCACCGCACCACCCGCCGCCCCTCGAGGGCTGACGCCACGTACACCGGCCGCACCATCGGATCCAACGACCCGCGCACCATCGTCGACCGGCCCTCGTCCACCGCCCCCACCGGCAGCGGCGGCAACCGCAGCATCCAGTGGTCACGCACCTCGCCCGCCGGCCCCGCCACCTCCACGGGCAGCCACGCCAACCCGTCCGCGGGCACCGCCGCGGACTCCAGCGCCGCCCGCAACCCAGCCGAGCACACGGGGGCGTTCCCCAACGCCACGACCATGAGGTCGTCCCATCCACGCTCGACCTGGTGCGGATTCATCTCCATCCCACTGAGGGTGGTCGAGTCGAGCGGCTCGCACCCGCTGGTGACGAGCCGCCGCACGCTCAACGGCCACGTGACCAGCTCGCGCACCCCTCCCTCCCGGACGGGCCGCATGTGCCACAGCATCACGTTCGAACTCCCCCTCACCGGATCGATCCTCGCGGAGTCGATCGGTCGCCTGCCCCAGGCGGCCCCCACGGGTGGACCTTCGCGCACCCGGTCGCCGAGTCAACCAGCCCGGCCACGGTCGCGCCCGGTGGCGAGCCGCCGGCGGCCGGCAGCTGAGGCCGCCAGCCCGGCTCAGCTCGGATCGAGGCGGACGAGCAGCGGGGCGTGGTCCGAGGGCTTGGTGCCCTTGCGGAACTCACGGTCGATCCCGACCCACGCCAGCCGCTGGCGCACCTGCGGGCTGACCAGCGCGAGGTCGATCCGGAGGCCCTGGTCCTTGTGGAACATCCCGGCGCGGTAGTCCCACCAGGTGAACCGCTCCGGCCCCCGCTCGGGCGCGACGTCCCATGCGTCGACGAGCCCGAGCTCCGCGAGGCCGGTCAGCTTGGCGCGCTCCTCCGGGGTGACGTGGGTCCCGCCCACCATCGCGGCGATGGACCACACGTCCTCGTCGCGCGGCGCGATGTTGAAGTCACCGGTCACCACCAGCGGCCGGTCGCCCAGCGCCACGACCCGGTCGCGTAGCCGGTCGAGGAACTGCAGCTTCACCCCGAACATCGGGTCGTCGAGGGCACGACCGTTGACCACGTAGACGCTCGCGACGTGCACGCCGGCGACGGTCGCCTCCACCCACCGGGCCTCGAGGTCCGGGGTGTCGGGCAGGCCGACGTGGACGTCGGTCGGCTCGTGGTCGTCGCGCACCAGCAGCGCGACGCCGGCCCAGCGCCCGCCCGAGTGGTCCACCGAGGTGTAGCCGGCGGCGGCGAGCTCGAGGTGCGGGAACTGCTCCGGGGCGCACTTGGTCTCCTGCAGCGCGACCACGTCGGGTCGGTGCGCCGCGAGGAACTCGAGCACCCGCGACATCCGGGCGTTCAGCGAGTTCACGTTCCAGGTCGCGAGCAGCAACGTCAGCTCCGGGGGTCGACGGTCACGCCGGTCAGCTCGGCGGAGAGCTCGAACAGCCGCTCGGCGACCTGCTCGTCGCGGGCCTGCGACACGATCCGTGCCTCGGTCGGGTACCGGCCCCACACCTCGCCGGGGCCGCTCGGACCGTAGTAGCCGCCCGCACGGGCCTCCGGGGCCGCGGCGGCGAAGACCTGCGGCACCGCGCCGGCCTCCTCCGACTGGCCGAACAGCGCGTTGCCGACCTTCATCGCGACCTTCCCGATCGCCGAGCCGGACATCTGCGGCCCGACCTCCTGCAGGCCGGTGTCGCTGTACCCGGGGTGGGCGGCCAGCGCGGCCGCCGGCGCGCCGGCGGCCTCGAAGCGGCGCTGCAGCTCGAGCGCGAACATGAGGTTGGCGAGCTTCGTCTGCGCGTACGCGCCCCACGGGTCGTACGACCGCGTGCGGTTGAGGTCGTCGAGGGCGATGCGGCCGCGCCGGGCGGCGATGCTCGACACGGTCACGACGCGGCCCGCCGGCGCGGCGAGCACGAGGTCGAGCAGGCGCCCGACCAGCGCGTGGTGGCCCAGGTGGTTGGTGGCGAGCTGCAGCTCGAACCCGTCGACGGTGAGCCGGGCCGGCGTCGCCATGACCCCGGCGTTGCACACCAGCGCGTCGAGCCGGTCGGTCAGGCCGCGCACGGCGTCGGCGGCCTCGGCGACCGCGTCCTGGTCGGCGAGGTCGCACACCACCACGGTCAGCTCGGCGTCGGGGACCTCGGCCACGATGCGGTCGACCGCGGCGGCGCCGCGGCCCTCGTCGCGGCAGGCGAGCAGCACGCGGCCGCCGGCGCGGGCCAGCATCCGTGCGGTCTGGAAGCCCAGGCCGTTGTTGGCGCCGGTCACGAGGTGGGTCCGGCCCTGCAGGCTCGGCAGGTCGGCGGGGGTCCAGCGGGGCACGGGGGGCTCGCTTCGCGTCGGGGGGTGCCGCGGGGGGTGCGGCGGTCGGCCGGCGGACGCCGGCGCGTGGGGGCATGCTCGCGTCCCCGCGCCCGTCGTGCACATCGAGGCCCCGTGTCCCCGTCCCCGTCCTCCCCTGCCGCCGTCCCCTCGTCCGACACCCTCGACCTGCTCGAGCGCCTCGTCGCCATCGACACCACGTCGTCGGAGTCGAACCTGCCGCTGCTCGAGGTCGTCACCGAGCTGCTCGACGACGTCGGGGTGGAGCACCACGGGATCCCGGACGCGACGGGCGAGAAGGCCAACCTCATCGCGACCGTCGGCCCTCGGGTGGAGGGCGGGGTCGTGCTCGCCGCCCACACCGACTGCGTCCCGGTGACCGGGCAGCCGTGGTCGACCGACCCGTTCACGCTCGTGCGGCGCGACGACCGGGTGGTCGGGCGCGGCACGACCGACATGAAGGGGTTCCTCGCCTGCGTGCTCGCCGCGCTGCCCCGGATGGTCGAGGCCGACCTGCAGCGCCCCATCGTGCTCGGGCTGACCCACGACGAGGAGGTCGGCGCGCTCGGGGCGGAGGCGCTCGCCACCGAGCTCGTGCGGACCGTGCCCGCGCCGGCGGCGTGCCTCGTCGGCGAGCCCACCTCGATGCGGGTCGTCGACGCGCACAAGGGGGTGCGCTCGTTCACGGTCACGGTGACCGGCCGGGACGGGCACTCGTCGAAGCCGCACCTCGCCGCCAACGCCATCGCGGCGTTGGCCCGCATCGCGACCCACGTCGACGACCTCGCCGCACGCCACCGCGACGTCGGTGCCGACCCTCGCTTCGACCCGCCCCACACGACGTTCAACCTCGCCACGATCGCCGGCGGGCAGGCGATCAACATCGTCCCCCGCCACGCCGAGCTGACGTTCGAGTACCGGCCGGTCCCGGCCGACGACTCCGAGGCCATCCTCGAGGCCGTGCAGGCGTTCACGGAGGCGGAGGTGCTGCCGCGCCTGCGCCGCGACGTGCCCGACGCGACCGTCACGTTCGAGCGGGGCGCGGTCGTGCCGGCGCTGCGTCCGCAGCCCGGCGGCGCGGCCGAGACGCTGGTGCGCTCGCTCACCGGCGACACCCAGCCGTCGGGGACGGTCCCGTTCGGGACCGACGGCGGCCACATCCAGGCGGCCGGCATCCCCACGGTCGTGTTCGGCCCGGGCGACATCGACCAGGCCCACCAGCCCGACGAGTTCATCCTGCTGTCCGAGCTCGCCCGCTGCGAGGCGTTCCTCGACGACCTCGTCGAGCACCTGCGCCGCTGAGCCGCCCGTGGCTCAGCCGGCGACCGGCGCCACCTCGAGCGGACCGTCCACGACCACCGGGAGCGGCGTGAGCTCGGCGAGTCGCTGTCGGGCGACGTCCGCGCCACGGGAAACGGCGACGTGGAGCCGGTTGGTGGCGACGTCCACGTACACGGCGTCGACCGTCACGCCGTGCGCGTCGAGCTCGTCTGCCGCCCCGAGGATGCGCTCCGTGGCGGCGTCGAGCTCGGCAGCGGAGTGGCGCACCTCGACGACGAGGTGGGCGTCCGGGGGAAGTCGCGCTGCGAGCCGGCGCACCTCGTCGAGACCTGTCGGGGTGACGCTGATGACCAGCCCGTGGGCAGCGTCGAGGTGGACGCCCGCGAAGCCCTCGACCTGCGCGATCTCTCCGAGGAGCTCGACCTCGGACTCCACCAAGGAGCTCCCGACGGCGGTCAGGTCAGCCCGCTGCCCGTCGCCGGCGAGCGGCTGAAACGGACCGAGGTCCTCGGACGTGCGTGCGGACCCGCCGCACGCGGTCAACAGCAGCGCCACCCCGACGACGAGGACGCCGCCGGACAGATGGGACGTACCGCGTCGCGGGTCCCTCGCCATCGCCACCCCCGAGATGCTCGTCGTGCCAGCGGGCACCTCCCGGCCCCCGAGAGGTGTTCTCCCTCCCCCCGCCCCGCACCTGCGAGCCCAGCCCGAGCGTGCGGTCGAGACACGAACCCTCGGTGGCCCGAGCTACTCAGACGACGTCCGCGCCGGCGAGCTCGCGGGCCAGGGGCACCAGCACGTCCGCCAGTGAGGTGTCGACCTTGAGGTCGGCGTGGCGGTCGCCGCGCGTCCAGCCCCGGTTGACGATGACGACCTCGGCGCCGCGCCGGCGGGCGGCCGTCACGAACCGGAAGCCCGACCCGACCACCAGCGACGAGCCGAGCACCAGCAGCGTGCGGGCCTCGTCGAGCCACGACAGGGCCGTCGCGAAGCGGTCGCGCGGGACGTGCTCCCCGAAGTAGACGACGTCCGGCTTCAGCGTCCCGCCGCAGGCGCGGCACGCGACGATGCGGAAGCCCGCGACGAGGTCATCGGGCAGGTCGACGTCGCCGTCGGGCCGCTCGGGCACGTGGACGTCCGCGCCGGCGGTCGCGGCCGCCACGGCGTCGGCGAACCCCGGGTTCAGCGCGGCGAGCCGCAGGCCCACCTCGACCCGGGGGCGGCGCTCGTCGCACGACAGGCACACGACGGTGTCGAGCCGACCGTGCAGGTCGATGACCCGCTCGCTGCCCGCGGCGCGGTGCAGGCCGTCGACGTTCTGGGTCACCACGCCGTGCACGAACCCGGCGCGCTCCAGCGCGGCGACGGCCCGGTGGGACGCGTTCGGGCGCGCCTCGCCGATGCGGGACCAGCCGAGGTGCGCCCGGGCCCAGTACCGCTGCCGCTCCCACACCGGCCCGGTGAACCGGTCGATCGTCATCGGGTCGGCGTGGCGCGAGGAGCCGTCGGGGTGGCGGTAGTCGGGGATGCCGGAGTCGGTCGAGATGCCGGCGCCGGTGACCACGAGCACCCCGCCGGCGCGGACCCGCGGCGCGAGCGCGGCGACGGCCTCGACCGGGTCGTCGATCGTCACCGCCGCGACGTCGGCGGCGGGGTCGGGGCGGGTGGCGCGGGTGGCGGGCATCTCGTGGGAGGGTACGGAGGGCACCGCCCCGCCGGACGTGGCGACCCGGTCGGGACGTGCGACGGCCGCCGGCGCGTCCCTGCTTCAGTTCGACGGCGTCCCACCGGGCAGGAGCAACGTGACGTCGAGACTCGCGACCCCAGATGCGAGCGTCGACTGACGCCGGTCGAGCGTGACGAGGGGCAGCCCGTGCGCTCGACACGTGAGGGCGATGATCAGGTCGTGGACGTTCCCGCCGAGGTTCAGGGCGCGCCCGGTCTGCAGCACCTCGGTGTAGACCGACGCGGGTGTGGCGACGATGCGGTCCTCGGTGCGCCACGGCGCGAGCGCCGCGTCCACGACCTGGACGCCCAGGTTCCAGGGGGCACGTCGCAGGGCCGCCCAGGTCTCGGCGAGGACGACCCCGGGGACCCGGCTCTCGACGGCCGCCACCACGTGCGGTCGAGCCAGCGCATGGAACTCGTGGTCGGCGACCAGGCCGGCCACCATCACGGACGTGTCGATCACGCGCCAGCCCGCTGGTCGTGGATGGCCGAGGTCGCCTCGGCGTTGCTGACCGTCCCACCGTCCCCGAGGGTCACGAGCGGGAGCCCGTCCTCGCCCACCGCGACCGTGGCCTGACGCCGCCGCTCCAGGACCACGCCCTCCGGCGTGGAGATCAGGTCGAGCGGCCCACCGTCCGGCATCCCCAGCCGCTCGCGCTCCGCCTGGGGGATCACCACGCGGCCCTGCGCATCGAGCTTGACGGTGACGGACACGACATCCCCTCCTCGCGGGCACCACCGAGATGGTATCGGATCACCACTGTCGTGGCATCAGGTCACCAACGCACCTGGCATGCCCGTCCGGACCTCGTGCGACGGCCGCCGGCGCGTGTCGCGCCGGCGGCCGTCGTGCTCCGTCCCGGTGCTCCCGGGTCAGCCCGTCAGAAGCAGTACTGGTTCACCGGGGTGACCCCGTCGAACGTGCCGCGCGAGGTCGTCACCGACAGCACCTCGAGCGTCCAGCACCCACGGCTCACGCCGTTGTTCTGGTAGTACGCCTCCCCGTTGGTCGCGGTGCGCTGCGTCTGGGTGCTCTGCACCGAGCCGTCACGACGGAACCGGACCTGGACGTCCGCGCCGGACACCTTCGCGCCCGAGCCGTCGACGATGGTCACCCACGCGTCGACGTACCGACCGCCGAGCAGCAGCGTCCCGTTCGCCCAGCGGATCGACTCGACGCTGACCGACGACGGCGTGGGGTCCGGCGTTGGCGTCGGGCTCGGGCTCGGGCTCGGCGACGGGCTCGGGCTCGGCGACGGCGTCGGGCCGGGCTCGGCACCGCACGGGACGAGCAGAAGCAGCGGCTCGGCGGAGCGGGCCCCGGAGAACCCGCAGGCGGAGGACGCCGGGGTGGACCACTCGGTCAGCAGCCCCTGCAGCACGGCGCCGCGGCGGGCGGCGTCGGCCGGGATCCCGTTGCGGGCGATGTACAGGGCCGCCGCGCCGGCGACGTGCGGCGCCGCCATCGAGGTGCCCGACAGCGAGGTGGTGCCGCCGCCGTTGCGGGTCGAGACGATGCAGGAGCCCGGCGCGGCGATGTCCACGACGTCACCGAAGTTCGAGTAGGCCGCGAAGGTGTCGTCGCGGCCGGAGCAGGTGCCGCCGGCGAGGCCGCCGGGGCGCCCGTCGAGGTCGGTGATGGCCGACACGGTGATCGCCGCCGGCGAGTTCGCCGGGGTGGTGTTGGCCGCGTCGGTGGAGTCGTTGCCGGCGGCGACGACGGTCACGACGCCCTTGTCGGCCGCGCCCTGGATGGCGCGGTCGGTCGCGGTCGAGCGGCCGGAGCCACCCAGCGACATGTTGATGACCTCGACGGTGTCCTGGGCGGCGACCCAGTCGATGCCGGCGATGATGTCGGAGGTCGAGCCGGAGCCGAGCGCCCCGCCGAGGACCTTGATCGACCAGATGCGCGCCCCGGGGGCGACGCCGACGACGTCGAGGCCGTTGTCCCGCGCGCCGACGGTGCCGGCGACGTGGGTGCCGTGGCCGTTGTCGTCGCGGCCGCCGGTGTTGGAGGTGCCGGTGCGGTCGATGCAGGACGAGCCGCCGAGCAGCCCACCGTTCTGGTAGCAGTCGACGACGCGGACGACGTCGAGGTCGCGGTGGCCCGCGTCGGAGCCGGTGTCGATCACGGCGACGTCGACGTCGACGCGGCCGCGGGTGCCGATGACGGTGCCGGGCAGCCGGTCGGCGTCGGTCCGGTCGACGCCGGCGGGCAGCTCGGCGGTGGTGAAGGTGCGGTCGCGCTCGACGACGTCGACCAGCGGGGAGGCGGTCAGCGCCGCGGCCGCGAACGGGCTCATCGGGGCGGCGAAGCCCTTGAGGGCCGCGCCGTACAGGTGGGTCGGCGCGAGGCCGAGGGGGGCGAGCAGCTGCTCGGCGGTGCCGGCGACGTCCGCGACGGCATCGTCGAGGACGACCACGAAGGTCGCCGCGCCGGCGGCCGGCGCGCCGGCGGCCGGCGCGCCGGACGAGCCGGAGCCGGCGGCGGCCGTGGCGGACGCGCCGGCGGGGACGGTCACGAGGGCGGTGGTGGCGAGGAGGCCGGCGGCTGCGGCGGCAGCGCGGCGGCGGAGACGCGATGACACGGTGGGGGCTCCAGGTCGTCGGGCGCCCGTCAGCCCGGAGGGCGGCCGGGAACGGACGCAACGGACACGCAGGGTGCGTGTTCGACCCGACGACGTGGGTGACCCTGCTGCCGTTAGCGACCCGACACCCGGACGTGCGTCCTGCGAGGCACCTAGTGCCTCAGCCGCGCAGCATCGCCGCCATCTCGAAGGCGAGCTCGAGCGACTGCTCCGCGTTCAGGCGGGGGTCGCAGGCCGTCTCGTAACGCTGCGACAGGTCGGCGTCGAGGATGTCGCGGGCCCCGCCGATGCACTCGGTGACGTCCTCGCCGGTGAGCTCGACGTGCACGCCGCCCGGGACGGTGCCCTCCTGCGCGTGCGCCCCGAAGTAGCCGCGGACCTCCGCCATGACGTCGTCGTAGCGGCGGGTCTTGTAGCCCGAGCCGGCGGTGTAGGTGTTGCCGTGGCACGGGTCGCAGGACCACACGACCTCGTACCCGCGGTCGCGGACGTGGGCGAGCAGGGGCGGCAGCGCGTCGGCCACCCGGTCGGCGCCCATGCGGGAGATGAACGTGAGGCGACCCGGGACGTTGTCGGGGTTGAGCCGCGCCACCAGCGCGTCGACCTCGTCGGTCGTGGCGGTGGGGCCGAGCTTGCAGCCGACCGGGTTGTGCACCCCCGACAGGAAGTGCACGTGGGCACCGTCCGGGTCGCGGGTCCGCTCGCCGATCCACAGCATGTGGGCCGAGCAGTCGTAGAAGTCGCCGGTCAGCGAGTCGCGACGGGTGAGCGCCTGCTCGTAGCCGAGCAGCAGCGCCTCGTGCGACGTGTAGGCGTCCACCTGGTGGAAGGCCCGGTCACCGAGGTCGACCCCGCAGGCGCGCAGGAACCCCAGCGCCCGCTCGATCTCCTCGGCGATCAGCTCGTAGCGCTGGCCCTGCGGCGAGTCGGCGACGAACTCCTGGTTCCAGGCGTGCACCCGGGTGAGGTCGGCGAAGCCGCCCCGCGCGAACGCGCGCAGCAGGTTCAGGGTGGCGGCGGACTGGTGGTAGACGCGCACGAGCCGGGCCGGGTCGGGGGTGCGGGCCTCGGCGTCGAAGGTCAGCGCGTTCACGGCGTCGCCGCGGTAGCTCGGCAGGGTCACGCCGTCGCGGGTCTCGGTGTCGGACGAGCGCGGCTTCGCGAACTGGCCAGCGATCCGGCCCACCTTCACGACCGGCATCTGCGCGCCGTAGGTCAGCACGACCGCCATCTGCAGCAGGACCTTGAACTTGTCCCGGATCGCGTCGGCGGAGAAGGCGTCGAAGGTCTCGGCGCAGTCGCCCCCCTGGAGCAGGATCGCCTCGCCCCGCGCCACGCGGGCGAGGTCGTCACGCAGCTGGCGTGCCTCGCCGGCGAACACCAGCGGCGGCTGGGCCTCGATCTCCCGCAGCGCCATCGACAGCGCGTCCGGGTCGGGCCACGCCGGCTGCTGCTCGGCGGACAGGGAGGACCAGGAGGAGGGGCTCCACGCGGGAGCGGCGGCGGTGGACAACGGGGGCCTCGTGAGCGCAGCGGGGGACGACGACGGTGAGGGTACGGCCGGTGTGCGCTCTGCGACCACTCGACGGCCCGGAGATCTCGTCGACGTCCGCCGGCGCGGGTCAGCTGGTCGGGGAGGCCGCCGCCCGCGGGTCGAAGCGGTACGGCAGCTCGAGCCGGTTGGCGGCGAGCAGCGCGTCGTCGGCGAGGATGTCGGCCGTCGGGCCGTCCGCGACGACCCTGCCGCCGTTGACCACGATGGCGCGCTCACACAGCTCGAGCGCGAACGGCAGGTCGTGGGTGATGACGAGCTGCGTCACCTCGAGGCTGCGGAGCACCTCGGTGAGCTCGCGCCGCGACGCCGGGTCGAGGTTCGAGGTCGGCTCGTCGAGCACGAGGACGTCGGGGTGCATGGACAGCACGGTGGCGACCGCCACCCGCCGGCGCTCGCCGCCCGAGAGGTGGTGCGGCGCCCTGCCGATCGCGGCGGCCATCCCGACCGCCTCGAGGGCCTCCTCGACGCGGTGCTCGAGGTCGTGGCCGGTGATGCCGAGGTTGGCCGGCCCGAACGCGACGTCCTCGCGCACCGTCGGCATGAACAGCTGGTCGTCCGGGTCCTGGAAGACGAGCCCGACGCGCCGCCGGATCTCGGTCAGGTTCGCGTCGGTGAGCTCGAGGCCGGAGACGTGGATGGACCCGGCGGTGGCGCGGTGGATGCCGTTGAGGTGCAGCGCCATCGTGGTCTTGCCGGCGCCGTTGGGCCCGAGCACCGCGACCCGCTCCCCCGGGTGGACGTGCAGGTCGACGCCGGACAGCGCCTCGGTGCCGTCCGGGTAGGCGAAGCGCAGCCCCTCGAGGGCGATGGTCGGGGTGCTCATCGGCGTCGGTCCTGTGGTCGGGCGGTGCGGCGCGGGGGCCGGCGGGGGATCAGGTCAGCAGCAGGCCGGCGACGGCGCCGGCGAGGGCGACGAGCGGCAGCACGGCGGCGCGGGTCCAGTCGGCGGTCGTCGCGGCGCCGCCCCGGAGCTCGGGCATCTGGCCGGTGAAGCCGCGGGCCTGCATCGCGGCGTGGACGCGCTCGCCCCGCTCGTAGGAGCGGATGAACAGCGCGCCGGCGGACGCCGCGATGGGCTTCGCCTGCCACAGCCAGCGGGGGTCGTAGCCGCGGGCCGTCATCGCGGTGCGCATCCGCCCGAGCTCGCCGGCGACGACCTCGAGGTAGCGCAGCATGAACGCCGCGATCTGGGTCAGCACCGCCGGCGCGCGCAGCCGCTTGAAGCCGGTGAGGATGTCGGGGACCTCGGTGGTCGCGGCCAGCAGCACGGAGGTGGTGACGCCGAGCAGGGCCCGGGAGAGGACCTGCCAGGTGCCCCACAGCCCCTCGACGGCGACGGACACCCCGAGCACGGTCGTGCGCTCGCCGTCGGCGATGAAGGGCAGCAGCAGGGCGAACACCACGAAGGGCAGCACGACCGCGGCGCGCGTCAGCACGAACCGGGCGGGCACGCGCCCGAGCCGGGCCACGGCGACGAGCGCGAGCGCGTCGAGGGCGTGGACCCAGAACGCCTCGCGGGGGGTGAGGGCGACGGCCACGACGAAGCCGAACGCCGCGACGAGCTTGGCCTCGGGGGCCATGCGGTGCAGGACCGAGTGCCCGTGGACGTGCAGCGGGTGGCTGTGCCCGGCGCCCATCAGCCGGCCGCGGGTCGGCCGCGCCGTCCGCCCCGGGCGGCCGCCGCGATGCCGAGGCCGACGAGCAGCGTCACGAGCGTGCCGGCGGCGCCGGCGACGGCGAGCGACACCGTCTCGTTGTCGACGCCGGCGGTCGCGTAGTCCGCGAAGACGAACGAGTCGAGCGGGTGGTCCTGCGCGCTCGCGATGAAGCCCGTGTCCTCGGCGACGCGCTCGAGGCCGTCGGGGTCGCCGGCGGCGAACTGGCTGACGACCATCGCGACGACGAACGACGCGACGATGCCGCCGATGGTCAGGGCCCGCAGCGAGCGGACCTCCTGGCCACCGAGGTCGACGCCGTCGGCGCCGGTCACGAGGTCGGGCCGCACGGCGAGCACGGAGCGGACCGCCAGCATCGTGATGATCCCCTCGCCGATCCCGATGAGCAGGTGGACGCCGACCATCGCACCGAACACGGTGCCGAAGTCGACCGCGAAGGTGGCCCCGAAGAGCCACTGCACCGAGAACGCCATCGACGACAGCACGACGGACACGAGGCCCGCGAGCCCGGCCGCAGCGGACACGCCGTTGATGGTGCGGGGCAGGATCCGCCGGAAGCCGAGGAACGCGGCCCAGCCACCGAACGCGGTCACGATGGCCATGTTGAACACGTTGTAGCCCAGCGCGGTCAGCCCGCCGTCGGCGAACGCGATGGCCTGCACCACCACCACGACCGTGACGACCAGCGCGCCCATGCTCGGCCCGAGCAGCACGGCCGCGAGCGCGCCGCCGAGCAGGTGCCCGGTGGTGCCGGCCGCGACGGGGAAGTTGAACATCTGCGCCGCGAAGATGAACGCGGCCGAGATGCCGGCCAGGGGGACCTGTTTGTCGGCGAGCGTGTCGCGGGTCTGGCGCAGGCTCGCGCCGACCGCGCCGGCGGAGAGGACGCCGGTCGCGACGGACGTGCCGAGGTTCAGGAAGCCGTCGGGGGCGTGCACGTGTCATCCTCCGCGTGGGACCCTGCCCGCTGCGAACGCTTCGCAACAAGGGCGACTCTACACCTGCGAACGCTTCGCAGCAGCCGCGGCGGCGGATGGCCACGACGGCCGTCGACGGGGATGGTCAGGCCGCGCGCGTCGGGGCGGCGAGGTCCCGCAGCGTCGCGGCGACCCAGCCGACGAGGTCGGTCGAGCGGTCGCGCGGCAGCGGGACGAGCACGACCTTCTGCTCCGAGCGGTACTGCGCGCCGCGGTGCAGCCGCTCGAGGCGCACGACCTGGCTCGCGGAGAGGTCGAGGCCGACCACGCGCAGCTGGTCCTTCACGGTCACGGTCACCTCGGAGATGCCCCAGCGCCGCAGCGCCGCCTTCAGCGCCGCCAGCGTCACGAGCTTCTCCGCCGCCGGTGGCAGCGGACCGAAGCGGTCGGTCAGCTCGTCGCGGACGTCCTTCACGCCGGCGGCGTCCCGGACCGCCGAGATGCGCTTGTAGAGCTCGAGCCGCTGGCGCTCGTCGGCGACGTAGTCGTGGGGCAGGTGCGCGTCGACGGGCAGCTCGACCTTGACCTCCAGCTCGTCGACGACCGGCTCCCCGGTGAGGTCGGCGACCTCCTCCTTGAGCAGCTGCGAGTACATGTCGAAGCCGACCGCCGCGACGTGGCCGGACTGCTCGGCGCCCACGACGTTGCCGGCGCCGCGGATCTCGAGGTCGCGCATCGCGATGGCGAGGCCCGAGCCGAGCCGGTTGTGCTCGGCGATCGTCTTGAGGCGCTCGTAGGCCGGCTCGGTGAGCTGCGCCCCCTCCGGGTAGAGGAAGTACGCGTAGCCGCGCTCGGCGGAGCGCCCGACCCGACCACGGAGCTGGTGGAGCTGGCTCAGCCCGAGCAGGTCGGCCCGCTCGATGATGAGCGTGTTGGCGTTGGGGATGTCGAGGCCGGACTCGACGATCGTGGTGCACACCAGCACGTCGATCCCGCGCTCCCAGAACGCGACCATCGCGGCCTCGAGGGTTCGCTCGTCCATCTGCCCGTGGGCGACGCCGACCTTCGCGTCGGGGACGAGCTCGGCGAGCCGCTCCGCGACCGAGTGGATCGTGTCGACCTGGTTGTGCAGGTAGAAGACCTGCCCGTCCCGCAGCAGCTCGCGGCGGATGGCGAGCGCGACCTGCGCCTCGTCGTACTCCTGCACGAGCGTGAGCACCGGCTGGCGGTCCTCGGGCGGCGTCTCGATGACGCTCATGTCACGGATGCCGGACACCGCCATCTCGAGGGTTCGCGGGATCGGGGTGGCCGACATCGAGAGCACGTCCACCGAGGTCCGCAGCTGCTTGAGCCGCTCCTTCTGACTCACCCCGAAGCGCTGCTCCTCGTCGACGATGACGAGGCCGAGCCGCTTCCACTCGACGCGCTTCGCGAGCAGCGCGTGCGTGCCGACCACGATGTCGACGGTGCCGGCCGCGAGCCCGTCGAGCGTGTCGCGCCGCTCCTTGCCGGTGGCGAAGCGGCTCAACGAGCGGATCTCGACGGGGAAGCCGGCGAAGCGCTCCTTGAACGTCTCGAAGTGCTGCTGGGCGAGGATGGTCGTCGGCACGAGCACGGCGACCTGCAGGCCGTCGAACACGGCCTTGCCGGCCGCGCGCACCGCCACCTCGGTCTTGCCGAACCCGACGTCGCCGCACAGCAGCCGGTCCATCGGCAGCGGCGCCTCCATGTCGGCCTTGATCTCGTCGGTGGAGGTCAGCTGGTCGGCCGTCTCGACGTGCGGGAAGGCGTCCTCGAGCTCGGACTGCATCGGCCCGTCGGGCGAGAACGCGTGGCCCTCGGCGTGCATCCGGGCGGCGTAGAGGCGGATCAGCTCGGCGGCGATGTTCCGCACGGACGCGCGGACGCGGTCCTTCGCTCGCTCCCACTGCGCGCCGCCGAGGCTCATCACGCTCGGGGTCTCGCCGCCCTGGTAGCGGGCGACCGCGTCGACCTGGTCGGAGGGGACGTAGAGCATGTCGCCGTCGGCGTACTCGAGCAGGACGTAGTCGCGCTTCGCCCGGTCGCCCGACGGGGTCGAGATCTCGCGGGTGATCATCCCGCGGTAGATCCCGACGCCGTGGGTGCGGTGCACGACGGCGTCGCCCTCGGCGAGCTGCAGGACCGTGTCGGCGGCGGAGCGGCGCGAGCCGACGCGCCTCGGTGCCCGCTGCCGCCGGCGCGGCCCGAACACGTCCCACTCCCCCAGCACGGCGATGCCGAGCTCGCGGCAGACGAACCCCTCGCGCAGCGGCGACGGGACGATCTCGGCCCGGCTGCCGGTCGCATCCGGGGGCAGGTCGTCGAGCACCTGCGCCGGCGTGCCCTGCTCACCGAGGATGTCGGAGAGCCGGCGCGCCGGCCCGCCGGCGGCGGTCGTGAGCACCACGCGGGTTCCCTCGCGCAGCAGCTGACGGACGCGGGCGCCGACCGCCTCGACGTCGCCGCGGAACGACTCCCACGGCTCGCCCGGCACGCGCCCGTGCTCCCCGAACGGCGTGAGGTGCCAGGTCCGGCCGGAGACCCGCGCGGCGAGCTCCTCGGTGGTGGCGAAGCCGTCGTCCTCGGGCCGGTGGCCGGCGACGGTCTCCCACGCGACCTCGAGCAGGACCTCGGCCTCCTCGTGGAGCTTGTCGGCGCGCTGCTGCACCACGATCGGGTCGACCACGGCCATGCCGTGCCCGTCGGGCAGGAAGTCGGGCAGCAGGGCCGGCCGGGGGTGCAGGAAGGTCACCAGCGACTCGACGCCCTCGAACGTCTGCCCCTCCGCGAGCCGCTCGAGGTACTCGCGCAGCGACGGCATCGTCCGGGCGCGCTCGGCCGCACGCTGGCGCAGCGCCTCGTCGAGGACGAGCTCGCGGGCCGGGTCGACGACGACGCGCTCGACGGGCTCGATGGTGCGCTGGTCGCCGACACCGAAGCTGCGGATGCTCTCGACGTCGTCGCCGAAGAACTCGACGCGGACGGCGCCGTCGCCGGCGGTCGGGAAGACGTCGACGATGAACCCGCGCACCGCGAACTCGCCGCGGGCCTCGACCTGCGGCGTGCGGGTGTAGCCGAGCGCCGCGAGTCCCCCGACGAGCTCGTCGAAGCCGACCCAGGAGGCGTCGAGGGTGATGGGGGCGCGGGTCCCGAGCGCCGGGTCCATCGGCTGCAGCGCCGCTCGGACCGGCGCGACGACGGCGAGCAACGGCTCGGGGTGGGCCTCGGGGCGGACGATGCGGTCGAGCACGGCGAGGCGGCGCCCGACCGTGGCGGGCTGCGGCGAGAGTCGCTCGTGGGGCAGGGTCTCCCACGCCGGGAAGACGGCGACCCGCCACTCACCGAGGAACGCGCCGAGCCCGTCGGCGAGCGCCTCGGCGTCGGAGGTCCTCGGGGTCACGACCAGCAGCGGCGCCGCCTGCTCGGCCAGCAGGGACAGCACGTAGCTCCGCATCGACGGCGGACAGACGACCTGCTCCGTGTCGAGCGCGAGGTCGAGCTCCGCCCGCCCGGGGCGCAGGGCAGCCGCGAGCGTCCCCGCCGCGAGACCGCGGTCGAGGACGTCGTCGACGGAGGAGGGCGGTTGCGGGGACACGGGTGCACCGGCTCGGGTCCCGCCGACGGTACCCAGCCGCGCCGCGGCCCAGGACGTGACAGGGCCGGGCAGCAGCCCGGCCCTGTCACTCGTACCGACCACTCAGCGGCGCACGCCGATGGTGTCGACGCCGTCGTTGTTCCAGTCACCCACGAGGATGCGGTCGGAGACCGACCCGAAGGCGAACTGGTGGTCCGCCCGACGTCCGCCCGTCAAGGTGTTCGTCAGGTAGAACACGTTGCCCTTGCGGACACCGAGCGTGTCCACGCCGTCGGCGTTCCAGTCACCGATCAGGACCTGGTCGCCGGCCGAACCGTACGAGAACTGGTGATCGGCCCGACGTCCGCCCGTCAGGGTGTCGGTCAGGTAGTAGGTGTTCCCCTTGCGGACACCGAGCGTGTCCACGTTGTCGGCGTTCCAGTCACCGACGACCACCAGGTCGCCGGCCGAACCGTACGAGAACTGGTGATCGGCTCGGCGGCCTCCGGCGAAGCTGTCCGAGAGGTAGAAGGTGTTGCCCTTCCGGACGCCGATGGTGTCCTTGCCGTCAGCGTTCCAGTCACCGATGAGGATCTCGTCCCCAGCCGACCCGTAGGCGAACTCGTAGTCAGCCTGCTTGCCACCGGTGAGGCGGTCCGTCAGGAAGAAGCGGTTGCCGGTGCGGACGCCGATGGTGTCGACGCCGTCGCCGTTCCAGTCACCGGAGAACACCTCGAACGAGGCGCTGCCGTACCGGAAGAAGATCGGCGTCCCGGTGCCATCGATCCGGTTGGACAGGAAGTAGCACACCCCGCCGCAGAGTCGGACCCTCTCGAACCGCTGATCCGGGATGCTGAGGGTGTCGGGCGCGAAGTCCTCGTCGAGTCCTGACGTCGAGTACGTCCGGTACCCGAACTCGAGGTCCTTGTCGAACAGGGCCGACTGCGGAGCGATGACGAAGACGTGGTCGGAGAAGTACGCGTCTCGGACCACCGGGAGCGCCTGACGCAGCCGGAAGTCGTCACAGCTGACGAAGTCGAACAGACCCGAGACGAGGCGGTCCGTGGGTGAGTCGTACAGCACGATGATGCCCCGATCCGCGCCGTCGCACCCGTTCCGAAGGTTGCCGTCGAGGTCGTACTCCTGCAGGAGGAGATCGAGCTCGAACTCGTTCCACGAGTCGTAGGTGATCCACCCCGCGATCCACTCAGCGAACCCGCAATCGTAGAGGATCCCGGTGGCTGCCAGATCGATGTCGAACGCATCGGCAGGGTCGCTGATCTCGCTGTCGTAGCAGATGTTCGAGGTCTCGGCACTGGTCAACTCGGCGTCGGAACCGGTCATCGCTGCCCGGAAGAGGCTGGCCTCACCAGCGACCTCTCCGGCTGCGGCCTCGTCGACGACCTGCGAGCCCGCGAGCTGCGCGGAGGCTTGTTCGACCAGTGCCGTCCGGTCGATGGTCGATGCCACGGTGGAAGCCCTCGGCGCGGCGAGGGCGGTGCTCGTCGCCGTCAGCGTCGATGCCGCCACGGCAACGAGGAGAAGCTGTGATGTCTTGAACCACATGGAAAGTCCCCCCAAGGGAGCCCACACCGGGTGCGTGGGCGTCGTTGGGAGACGCTACGGATGCGCTGTGACCCCGTCCCCCCGACCGGTTCTTCGCCGAGCGGACGCGGATCTCCTTCTCCTACCGCTGTTTCTTGGAGGGCTTGCCGATGTAGCCCTTCGGGATCGGGATGTTGCCCTTGTCGAGCGGGGCGAGCTTGCGGGCCAGCTTCGGCACGTCCTTCTTGCTGACCTCGACGCCGAGCCTCGTCAGGTGCAGCTGCAGCTTGGTGAGCTCGACCTGTCCCTCCCCCCGGCCCACGGACACGGTGTGCACCGGCACGTCGCCCGCGACCCGGACCAGCTTCTTCTTCTCCTGCGCGAGCAGCTGCTCGAGCTTCGTCCGGCTGTCGCCCTCGGCCACGAGCACGATGCCGGGCCGGCCGACGACGCGGTGGACGAGCTCCTGCTTGCGGGTGAAGGCGACCGCCGGCGTGACGAACCACTGGCCCCGCATCTGCTGCAGGATCGCGGCGGCGGCGCCGGGCTGGCCCTCGATGGCGGTCATCTGGGCGCGCTGGACCCGGCGACCGAAGACGCTGAGCGCCACGACGAGGCCCGTCAGCAGGCCCAGGAGCGGCCAGAGGATCCAGCCGCCCGTGATCGCCGCCACCGAGACGCCGAGCGCGACGGGGACGAGCACGGCCGCGAGCAGCAGCGGGACGAGCTTGTCGTCGACCTCACGGGTCAGGTGGAAGGCCCGGACGATGGTCTGCAGTCGCTCGCGCACGTGCGTCTCCTCGTGGGTGGTCGGCCCGTCAGGCGGAACGGCCGTGGTAGCGGTTCTGGACCCGCTCGAGGTCCTCGGTCAGCAGCAGCTCCGCGGCGTCCGCGGCGTGCTCGAGCGCGACGTCGACGACCTCGCGCTCCTTCGGCGAGAACCGGCGGAGCACGAAGTCGCGGGGCGCCATGCGGCCGGGCGGCCGGCCGATGCCGATCCGGACCCGCAGGTAGTCGCGGGTGCCCAGCGCCCGGTCGATGTCCCGGAGGCCGTTGTGGCCGGCGTGGCCGCCGCCGAGCTTGACCTTGAGGTCGCCCGGCTCCACGTCGAGGTCGTCGTGGCAGACGACGATCCGCGCCGGCGGCGTGCCGAACCACGCGGCCGCCTGCTGGACGGGCCCACCCGACTCGTTCATGTACGAGGTCGGGACGGCCAGCATCACCCGCGCCGCGCCGATGCGGACCTGTGCCTCCTCGCACCGCACGCGCTTGTTGCGTGCGAGCGAGGCGTGGTGACGTTGGGCCAGCAGCCGGACGAGGTCGGCCCCGACGTTGTGTCGGGTGCCGCCGTACTCGGCCTCCGGGTTGCCGAGCCCGACGACCAGCCAGCGGTCGTCGTCGGCCGACATCGGCGGGCCTCCTGGGTGGTGCGGGGTGGGTCAGGCCTCGGCGTCGCCGTCGCCCTCGGCCGCGGGCTCCTCGCCCTCGCTCTCGGCCTCGGCGGCCGGCGCGGCCTCGCCCTCCGCGGCCTCGCCCTCGGCCTCCGGCTCCTCGAGGAGGTCGGGGGCGTTGATGGTGACGACGGTGCGCTCGGAGTCGATGTCGAACTCGGCACCCTCGGGCAGCACGGCGCGCAGGTCCTCGACGCGACGGACGTCGCCGACGACCATGCCCTCGACGTCGAGCTCGAGCGAGTTCGGCGTGTTGAGCGGCGGCACGAGGATCGGGACCGTGTAGAGGACCTGGTTGATGACGCCGCCGTCGGCCTCGGGCTCGCCGACCAGCGACACCGGGACCTCGACCGAGATCGTGGTGTTCTTGTCGACGGCCAGCAGGTCGAGGTGCAGCACGTCGCCGCGGACCGGGTGCCTCTGCAGGTCGCGGGCGACGCAGAGGTGCTCGTCACCGTCGACCTCGACGCGCAGCAGCACGTTCGAGCCCGCGGCGGTGTGCAGGGCGTGGTAGAGCTCGAGCGCGTCGACGCTGATCGACGTCGGCTCGACCTGGTAGCCGTAGAGGATGCCCGGGGTGCGGCCGGAGCGGCGGAGGCGGCCGGAGGCGCCCTTGCCCTTGTCGGTGCGGGGCTCGACGTTGAGGGTGACCTGGTTCGACATGGTGCTTCACGACTCCTGGAAGGGATGGCCCCGACGCGGGTCGGTCGCCGTCTCGACGGCGGCGAGGTGTCACGCGGGGGTGCGCCGCACCCGGTGCGCCCGGCGGTCGGGACGATGCCGGCGCGGTGGGGGTGTGCTGGCGCGCGCACGGCCCGCAGGGTCGTGCGGGCCGTGGCCGCGGAGGCTACCGCCGGGCGGCCGCTGGCAGCAACCGCGCCCACGCGGGGTGCGCGCCGGTTAGCATCGACCGACGGCCCCCGCGAGACCACGACCCGGACTGGAGGCGCCCGTGGCACGTCCTCAGGCGCTCGGCGACCACCGGCGGCTCTCCGCGCTGCTGCGGTCGGGGCTGCTCGACTCCCCCGTCGAGGAGGCGTTCGACCGGGCCACCCGGCTCGCGAGTGCGGCCATCGGCACGCCCGTCTCGCTCGTGTCGATCGTCGACCGGGACCGTCAGTTCTTCAAGTCGGCTCTGGGCCTGCCCGAGCCGTGGGCCAGCCAGCGCGAGACCCCGCTGTCGCACTCCTTCTGCCAGTACGTCGTCATGAGCGGGGACACCCTCTCGGTGGCGGACGCCCGCGAGGACGTGCTGCTGCGCGACAACGGCGCCATCGAGGACCTCGGTGTCGTGGCCTACCTCGGGGTCCCGATCGTGGACGACCGGGGCAACGTGCTCGGCTCGTTCTGCGTCATCGACGACGAGCCGCGCGAGTGGACGCAGCAGGAGGAGTCGATCCTGCGCGACATCGCCGAGCAGGTGCACCTGCTGCTGCTGCACCGTGAGGCGCTCGAGCAGGCCCGGCGGGCCGAGCTGCGACGCCGCAACGTCTCGACGGCCGTCACGCACGACCTGCGTGGCCCCGCGGCCAACATCCTCGCGGCGTCGTCGATGCTGAGCGAGGTGGACGAGGAGGACCGCGCCACGTTCCTCGACATCATCGACCGCCAGGCGAGGCGGATCGAGCGGCTCGTGACGGGGCTCGCGTCGGCCGAGCGGGCCGGGGAGCCCGGCCGGACGCGCGTGCTCGACCTCGGTGAGCACGTGCGGGCCACCGTGGAGCGGGCGTTCGCCGGCCGGCACGAGGGCCGCATCCACGTCGAGGTCCCCGATGCCGAGATCAAGGTCGAGGCCGACCCGGACGCGGTCGCCCAGGTGCTGCTGAACCTGGTCGACAACGCGGTCCGGCACGGGGCGCCGAGCGGTCGCGTCCACGTGCGGCTGCGCGCGGACGACGAGCAGGTCGAGCTGGACGTCGTCAACGAGGCCGGCCCCGCCGTCCCGGACCTCGACGTCCTGCTCTCCACGGACGAGGGCGGACGTCGGCGACCCGGGCTGGGGCTGCACATCTGCCAGGCGGTGCTCGACGCGCTCGGTGGTCACCTCATCGCCTCCCGTGCCGACGACGAGGTGACGTTCCGAGCCGTGCTGCCCCTGCACCTGTCGTGGGGCTACGCGACCGCCAGCACCGTCCCGGGCTGAGCCCGGGCCGGCGCAGCGTCAGGCGTTCTCGCCGCGGAAGATCTCGCTGACGGACTCGTCCTCGAACACGGCACGCAGCGCCGAGGCGATGATCGGGGCGATGGACAGGACCACGAGCTTGTCGCCCGGCCGCTTCTCCGGCGGGATCGGCAGCGTGTTGGTCACGACGACCTTCTCGATGACCGAGTCGCGGAGCCGCTCGGGTGCCGGCCCGGAGAACAGTGGGTGTGTCGCGCAGGCGATGACCCGCTGCGCGCCGCGCTCCTTCAGCAGCGCCGCGGCGCCGCAGATGGTGCCGGCGGTGTCGATCATGTCGTCGATCAGGATCGCGGTGCGGCCCTCGACGTCACCGATGACCTCGAGCGTCTCGGAGACGTTGTGCTTCGACGGGTCGCGCCGCTTGTGCAGGATCGCGATGGGCGAGGAGAGGTGGCCCGCGAACTTCTCCGTCAGCCGCACCCGGCCAGCGTCCGGGGAGACGATGACCCGCTCCTCGGGCGGCACGTTGTCGGAGATCCACTGCTCCAGCAACGGCATCGCGGTGAGGTGGTCGAACGGGTCGTCGAAGTAGCCCTGGATCTGACCCGTGTGCAGGTCCACGGACATGATCCGGTCGACACCGGCGACCTCGTACATGTCGGCGACGAGCTTGCCGGCGATGGCCTCCCGCGACAGCGTCTTCTTGTCGCTGCGCGAGTAGCCGTAGTAGGGCGCGACCGCCACGATCCGCTTGGCCGACGCGCGCTTGAGCGCGTCGATCATGATGAGCTGCTCCATGATGTGGTCGTTGATGGAGAGCCCGCCGGGGGCGGTCGTGTGCGACTGCAGCACGAACACGTCGGCCCCGCGGACCGACTCGGCGAAGCGGGCGTAGAGCTCGCCGTTGGCGAACGTCGACGTCTTCACCTCACCCAGGCGCATCCCGAGGTGGTCGGCCACCTCGCGCGCGAGCTCCGGGTACGCCGACCCGGAGAAGATCATCATGCGCTTCTTGGTGACGACTTCCATCGACCTGCTCGCTCGCGTCGGGGGCTTCGAGGCGTGCCGGACGGGCAGGCTAGCGCCGTGCCGGACCGGTCACCCCCGCGGGCGGGGGCTCGTGCGCGCGGGGGTCAGCCCTGTGCGCGCCGGCGGGCGGCCCAGCCCTCCTTGACGACCTGCCGCGACCGTGCGATGGCGAGCGCGTCGGCCGGGACGTCGTCGGTGACGACGCTGCCGGCCGCGACGTACGCGCCGGCGCCGACGGTGACGGGCGCCACGAGGCTCGTGTCGCAGCCGACGAACGCGCCGTCCTCGACCGTGGTGTGCGACTTGGTCGTGCCGTCGTAGTTCACGGTGATGACGCCGCACGAGAGGTTCACGCCCTCGCCGATGGTGGCGTCGCCGACGTAGGCGAGGTGGGGGACCTTCGAGCCGCGGCCGAGGGTGGCGTTCTTGGTCTCGGCGAACGCCCCGACCTTGGTGTCGTCGGCGAGGCGGGTGCCGGGCCGCAGGTGGGCGAACGGCCCGACCGACGCGCCCGGCCCGATCCAGGCGTCCGTGGCGACGCTGAAGGTGACGGTGGCGCCGTCGGCGACGGTGCAGCCGACCAGCCGGGACGACGGGCCGACCTCGCAGCCGGCGCCGACGACCGTGCCGCCCTCGAGCACGGTGTTGGGCAGCAGCACCGTGTCGACGCCGACGACCACGTCCACGTCGACGTGGGTGGAGACCGGGTCGACGACGGTGACGCCGGCCCGCATCAGCTCCTCGAGGTGGCGCCGGCGGCGCACGGCGGCGGCGTCCGCGAGCTGGACCCGGTCGTTCACGCCGGCGACCTCGGCCTCGTCGGCGACGGTGGCGACGACCCGGCGGCCGTCACCCCGCAGCAGCGCCACCACGTCGGTGAGGTAGCGCTCGCCCTGGGCGTTGTCGTCACCGACCCGTCCGAGCGCCGTGGCGAGCTGCTCCCGGTCGAACGCGTACATCCCGGCGTTGACCTCGTCGACCGCCCGCTGCGCCTCGGTCGCGTCCCTGTGCTCCACGATCGCGGCGACGTCGCCGGCGTCGTCGCGCAGCACCCGGCCGTACCCGGTCGGGTCGTCGAGGACGGTGGTGAGCATGGCCGCGTCCGCGCCGGCGGCCGCGTCGAGCAGCGCCGCGAGCGTGTCGGACGTCAGCAGCGGCGTGTCGCCCGGCAGCACCAGGACCCGGCGGATGCCGTCGGCGAGCGCCGGCATCGCCACCTCGGTCGCGTGGCCGGTGCCGAGCTGCTCGTGCTGGGTGACGGTCGAGAGCCCGTCGATGCCGGCGCGGGCCGCCTCGGCCGCGACCTCGTCGCCCTGGTGACCGACCACGACGACGACCTGCCCGAGCCCGAGCGGCTGCACCGCGGCCAGGACGTGCCCGAGCAGCGAACGCCCGGCCGCGCGGTGCAGGACCTTCGCGGTGTCGCTGCGGAAGCGGGTGCCCTTGCCGGCGGCGAGGACGACGGCGGCGACGTCGGGGTGGGACACGGTGGCTCCGTTCGGGCGTCGGCGCCGCGACGGTGCGGCGACGGGTGGGGCGTGCGGGGCGGGTGGCTGGGAGGCAGGGGTTCGAACCCTGAATACACGGCTCCAAAGGCCGGCGTGTTGCCAGTTACACCACCTCCCACCGTGCACCCCGCGCGGCGGTGCGCACGGTCGGCGAGGGTAGCCGTGCGGCCCTCAGGCCCCGCCGGCGTGGCCCACGTGGCGCACCTCGGGCCCCCCCGCCGGCGAGCTCGTGACCGCGACCCGGTCGAAGCGGTCGCCGGTGCGCTCGGCGATGCGTCGGGCGTCCTCGGCCGACGCGGCGAGCGCGACCACGGTCGGGCCGGAGCCCGAGACGATGGCCCCGAGGGCGCCGGCGGCCCGCAGCGCGTCGAGCGCCTCGCCGAGCTCGGGTCGCAGGTGCACGGCGGCGACCTCGAGGTCGTTGTGCAGCGCGGCGCCGAGCACCTCGGCGTCGCCGGTGCGAAGGGCCTGCAGGACCACGTCCGGCTCGACCTCGCTGGGCGTACCGACCTCGTCGAAGGCCCGGTACACCGCCGGCGTGGACAGCGGCTCGTCGCTCATGCCCACGACCCAGTGGTAGGTGCCGCGGGCGAGGACCTGGGCGACGGCCGTGCCCGTCCCGGTCGCCAGCGCCGTCCCGCCCGTGACGCAGAACGGGACGTCCGCTCCGAGCTCCGCCCCGATCGCGCGCAGCTCGGTGCGGTCGAGCCCGGCCTCCCACAGCTCGTTCAGCCCGACGAGCACGCCGGCGGCGTCGGCGGAGCCGCCCGCCATGCCGGCGGCGACGGGGATGGTCTTGCGCAGCTCGACGTCCGTGACGGGGGCGTCGAGCCCGTCGTGCTCGCCGTCCGGCTCGCCGCTGACGTGGGCCAGCAGCAGCCGTGCGGCGCGCACCGCCAGGTTCTCGTCACCGTCCGGCACGCCGGCGCCGGCGTCGTGGCGCAGGCGGACGTCCATGAAGCGGCGCAGGGCCGGGTGGACGCCGCCGGCGGCGTCGAGCCGCAGCGTCAGCTCGTCGTGGATGCCGACGGTCTGGAAGACGGTGACGAGCTCGTGGTACCCGTCGTCGCGGACGCCCCGGACCGCGAGGAAGAGGTTGACCTTGGCGGGCACGCGGACGCGGACCGCTCGACCGGCGGCCACCCGCTCCACCCCGTCCTGCTCCACCTCACCCGTCCCACACCGGTGCCCGGCTCCCGCGGGCGTGGCGGCAAGCCTACGAGGGGGTCGGCGTCCGCCCCACATCGGCCCTCGGCCGTGCGGCCGTGGTGCCGCGCGCGACCGGTGTGCCGGCCGGGGTCAGACGGGCCGCAGCTCGGCCGCCAGCCGCCGGAACGTCGGGGGGTCGACCTGCTCGGCGCGCGCGCCCGGGTCGACCCCGACGGTCGCCAGGGCGGCCTCGACGTCGACGACGTCGGCGAGGGCCTGCAGGGTGTTGCGCAGCGTCTTGCGCCGCTGCGCGAAGGCCGCCTCGACGACCTCGTGCACGGCGTCGCGCTCGGCGTCGACCGGTGCGTCGTCCCGGCGGGTGAGGCGCACCATGACCGAGTCGACGTTCGGGACCGGGGTGAACACGTTGCGGGAGATGCGGCGCGTCACCTCGACGTCGGCGGTGAGCTGCAGCTTCACGCTGATGCCGGCGTAGAGGCCGTCGCCGGGCTCCGCGGCCCAGCGCTCCCCGACCTCGCGCTGGACCATCACGTAGGCGTCGCGGACGTGACGGCCGGACAGGGCGTGCACCACGAGCGGCGTCGCGACGTTGTACGGGAGGTTCGCGACGAGCCGCGCGGGCCCACCGAGCAGGTCGTCGAGGTCGAGGTCGAGCGCGTCCGCGTGGTGGACCTCGACCTGTCCGGCGTCCCCGACCAGCTCGTCACAGACGTCACGCACGGCGCGGGCGAGGCCGGCGTCGATCTCGACCGCGACGACGCGGCGCGCCGCACGCGCCAGCGCCACCGTCAGCGACCCGAGCCCGGGGCCGATCTCCAGCACCGTGTCGGTGGGACCGATGCCGGCGTCGGCGACGATCGAGCGGACCGTGTTGGGGTCACCCACGAAGTTCTGGCCGGCCTGCTTGCGGGGGGCCAGGCCGTGCGTGTCGAGCAGGCGGCGGACGTCCGCCGGGCTCAGCAGCGGCCCCGCGGCGGGATCCGCCGCGGGGCCGTCGTCGTGCCGGTCGCCGCTCGTCACGGGCGCGGGTCGTTCGTCACAGGAGCCCGAGCTTGCGGGCGCAGGAGGGCCACGCACCCCAGCCGCGGGCGGACTGGAGACGCTTGCCGACCGTGATCTGCTGGTCCGGCGTCGCCTGGAAGGCGTACTCCGGGTAGCCGGACGGCTTCCAGCGTCGCCACGTGTCCGGGTGGAACTGCAGCCCACCGTCGTAGGTCGAGTCGAGGTGCCAGCGGCCGCCGGACTCGCACTGGGCGAGTCGGTACCAGACGCCGGCGTCGGAGGCGGACGGCGGCGGGGGACGCCGCTTCGTGCCCTTCTCGACGATGCGGGCGACGGGCTCGCGGACGACCTCGGAGGAGACCAGCACGCGCTCCACGACCTCGCCGTCGATCAGCGTCAGGGCGTAGGTGTCGACCTGCAGGCCGTCGGACCCCTGCTGCACGGTCCGGGACTGCCCGGTGAACAGGGCGTCGGTCTCGCGGGTCTCGGTGGAGAAGGGGAGGCGGATCTCCTCGATGGCCTCGTCGGCCGTGACCCGCTGGATCGTGACGGTCATCCCGGGCGTCAGCGGCAGCGACGACGGGACGTCGACGATGTCGTCCGGCCCGACGGCGATGCCCTCGACGGCGAGGAGGAGGTCGACCTCGCGCAGGACGGTCGTGACGGTGCGCGTCTCGCCGTCGGCGACCAGCGTCACCTCGAACGGACGGCGCACCCGCACCGTGTCACCGTCCTCGAGCGGGGCGCGCAGGCCCGGCGCGACGGCGAGGCCCGCGGTCTCGGTGATGCCGGCCGCGGCGAGCGCGCCGGCGACCGACGAGAACGTGCCGCGGACGGAACGCACCGGCTCGTCGTCGAGCCAGAGGTCCACGGAGATGGTCCGCAGGATGCGGATGGAGCCGCCGTCGGCGAGCGGCTCGTTCGGTGCGGGCAGCACCCGGTCGCCGGCGGCGAGGGTGACGCCCTGCTGGTCGAGCAGGTCGCCCACGGTCGCGGCGTAGGTCCGCACGCGCGTGGGCACGCCGTCGACGGTGAGGTCCACGCGCTTGGAGAGGACGATCGCCGGCAGCCCGAGGGCGACGACGAGGGCCAGCGCGAGGGAGCGGCGGAGCACGGTCTTCTTGGCGGGGGGCATCGTTCTCCCGATGGTCAGACAGCCTCGGCGACGGGCACACCGTCCGGCAGGGCGAAGGCCCGCCGTGCGTTGCCCAGCACCGCGTCCGCGACCTCCTCGATGGGGAGGTCCTTGACCCCCGCGAGCGTCCGGAGCACGTGGGGGACGTGCGCCGGCTCGTTCCGCTTGCCGCGGTTCGGCTCGGGGGTCAGGAACGGGCTGTCGGTCTCGGTCAGCAGGAGGTCGAGGGGGGCCTCGGCCACGGCGACCCGGAGGTCACCGGCGTTCTTGAAGGTCACGTTGCCGGCGAACGACATGAAGAAGCCGTGCTCGGCGCAGTGGGCGACGACCTCGGGGTCGCCGCTGAAGCAGTGCATCACGACCCGCTCCGGCGCGCCCTCCTCGTGGAGGATGCGCAGGGTGTCGTCCCACGCCTCGCGGCAGTGGATGACGAGCGTGCGGTCGCGCTCCTTCGCCATGGCGATGTGCCGGCGGAAGGACCGGGACTGCTGCTCCGGGGTCGTGTGGTCGCGGTAGTAGTCGAGACCGGTCTCGCCGATCCCGACGACCACGTCCTGCTGCGCGAGGCGGTCGATCACCTCGAGCACGTGGGGCGTGGCCTCCATCGCGTCGTTCGGGTGGATGCCCACGACCGCGAACACCCCGTCGAAGCGCTGCGCCGCCTGGACCGCCTGGGTCGAGCTCGCCATGTCGGTGCCCACGGTGATGAGCGTGGTCACGCCGTCACGGCGAGCACGCTCGACCTGGGACGCAGCGGTGAGCTCGTCGTGGTGGTCGAGGTGGCAGTGGGTGTCGACGTACGTCGGCACGTGCGGGAACTCCGGGGGCGTGGGTGCGGCCGCGTGGTGGGCCGGGAGGGCGCGACGTCGGCGAGCGCGACCCGCTGGCGGCGGGTGGGGCCGGACGTGGCGCGACCCGCCACGAGGACGGGTCGATGGGTGCGGAGGGTACCCGTGCGGACGGCCGCGGGACAGAGGTCGGTGATGGAGGTGTGGACGGACGGCCGAGGCACCACGCGGCCCTCGTCGCCCTCGCCGCCACCCCCCGGGGTGCGCCAGACCAGCGTCCAGCTCGGGCTGCGTCCGTGTTCCCGGCACCCCCGGCCGGTGACGTGCCACCGCCGGCGCGGGCCGCCGAACCTGCCCGGACGGCCGTGTCCGCACAGCGCACGTTCCGGGGTCGGTGGCCCGTGGCCGACACGTCGTGACAACCGCGCGGTCGGGGCGTGCGTCGGTGAGGATGGAGGACGCGCCGCCCACGCACGCCCGCGGCGCACACGACGATGCAGACCACCGGAGCGATCCGCATGGCACGGGAACGGGACCGCGAGACGTCCTTCGCCCCCGTCTTCCAGGCGCACCACCGTCGCAGCGTCCGGCTCGCGTACCTGCTCACCGGCGACCACGAGGTCGCCGAGGAGGTCGTGGCCGACGCGTTCGCGAAGGTCTGGCGCCAGTGGGAGAAGGGGCGCGTCGACGACGTCGGCGCCTACCTGCGACGGGCCGTGGTGAACACGGCCAACTCGCGGCTGCGACGCCGCTACCTCGAACGGGCGCACGCCGCGACCCGCTCGGGCGACGACCGCGGCGTCCGGCTCGTGGACGAGCAGGCCGCCGACCACGACGCCGTGTGGCAGGCGCTCTCGCGCCTGCCGGAGCGGCAACGCGCGGTCCTGGTGCTGCGCTGGTTCGAGGACCTCAGCGAGGCCGAGACGGCCGCGGTCCTCGGGATCAGCGTGGGCACGGTGAAGAGCCAGGGGTCACGAGGCCTCGACCGGCTGCAGGACCTGCTCGGCCCCCACGTGGGCCGCGACGGAGGTGCACGATGAACGACGACCGGACCAACGAGCTCCAGCGCCGGCTGCGCGCGTCGCTCGCCGAGCGGGCCGACGACGTCGAGCCCACCCCCGCCCTGTGGGCGAAGGTCGAGTCCCGCGCCCGCCGCGACCGCTTCCGGACCTGGCTGGTGGGCGGGCTCGCTGCCGCGGCCGCCCTCGTCGGGGCGGTGCTGGTCGTGCCCGCCCTGCTGCAGCAGCCGGAGCCGCCCCCGGTGATCGCGCCGGTCCCCTCCGACGAGGGCACGGCGACGCCGACCGAGACCACCCCCCCGGCCGCGACCGAGGAGCCCGTCCAGACCGAGACCGAGCAGGAGGTCGGCTCGACCGTCGGACCCGAGCACGCGCTCGTGGTCGTCGGCGACCGGATCGAGCTCGTCTCACTCATCGGCGGGATCGGCGGCGGCGCGATGGTCGACTTCACGTCGGAGGAGAACGAGTCCACGATCACCTCGGTGGTCGTCCGTCCCGGTTCGACCCTCGAGGACCTCACCGCCGTGTGGACCTCGGTCGGTGAGGGCCAGGTGTGGATGGGCTGGTTCCGGCTCCTCGACGGCGAGGTCACCTTCGAGCTCATCGACGATCCGGCGTACGCCGTCTCCCCCGACGTCGTCGTGGACGCCGTCCCGACGCCGGCGTTCTCCCCCGACGGCCGTCACCTCGCGTGGATCGAGGTGCTGCGCGGCGAGGAGAACCAGAGCCCGGTCCTGCGCACCATCGGCTGGACCGACGACGGGCCCGGCACCGGCGACCCGGCCGACGACAACGCGTCGTTCGTGCTCGACGACCTGAGCGTCGAGTTCCCCGGCGGCTGGACGATCGACGACTGGTCCTTCGAGGAGCGGCCGGGCGGCGCCGACGACCCGACCGCCCGCGGGACCCTGTGGGTGACCAACGGCGCCTTCGAGGCCTTCTCGATCACGGTCGAGCGGCAGGGCGACGGCGCGCTCGCGCTCCCCGCCGGCGCCGTGTCGCTGCTCGAGATGCCCGGAGCCGCGCTCCTCGACGTCGCCGTCGGTGACGCGCAGGAGTCGCCCGAGGTCGCCGTGCGGTACCGCCACGACCTGACCGTCGCCGGCGAGGGCGCACAGGACGCCGAGGACGTCACGTTCCGACTCGTGCGGACCGTGACGGCGGAGGACACCGAGGAGACGACCGAGGTGGAGCTGCCCGAGCTCGGCCCGACCGCGTCGCCCGGTGACACCTGGATGACCGCGTGGCAGGAGGTCGTGCTCCTCGGTCGACCGGGCGCCGGCGCCTGGGCCGACACGGGCCGGGGCTTCACCCCGCTGCCCGACGGGACGACCTACGCGGCGCCGGTGCGCTGACGCCCGGCGTACGTCACCCGGCGGGGGTGTCGAGGACGGCCTGGTAGAGGTCGCGCTTCGACACCCCCGTCGTCGTCGCGATGCGGGCGACCGCGTCCTTGGTGCGGATCCCCTCGGCGGCGACGAGCGCCCGGACCGCCTCGACGAGGTCGGCAGGGTCGGGGACGACGTCGGGCTCGACCGGCGCCCCGGCGACCACCAGCGTCAGCTCGCCACGGACCTCGGCCGCGCCGGCGGCGAGCGCACCGAGGCCGCCGCGGCGCACCTCCTCGTGCAGCTTGGTGAGCTCGCGGCAGAGCGCGGCCGGCCGGTCGGCGCCGAAGGCCTCGGCGAGGTCGGTGAGGTCGTCGGCGGCCCGGTGCGGTGCGACGAACAGCACCAGGGTGCGGGGGTCGGCGGCGAGCTCGGCCAGCCGCTCGCGACGGGCCCGGCCCTTGCGGGGCAGGAACCCCTCGAACGCGAACCGCTCGGTCGGCAGGCCAGACACGACCAGCGCGTGCAGCGCGGCCGACGGGCCGGGCACGGCGGTGACGGTCACGCCGGCGGCGGCCGCGGCGGCGACCAGGCGGGTGCCCGGGTCGGAGACGCCGGGGGTGCCGGCGTCGGACACCAGCGCGATGGCCGCACCGGCGGCGAGGTCGGCGAGGACCTCGTCGGTCCGCTCGGCCTCGTTGTGCTGGTGGTAGGAGCGCATCGGCGTGTCGGCGCCGACGTGGCGCAGCAGCGTCGCGGTGCGGCGGGTGTCCTCGGCGAGCACGAGGTCGGCGTCGCGCAGGACCTCGGCGGCGCGCGGGGACACGTCCCCGAGGTTGCCGATGGGGGTCGCGACGACGGTGAGCACGCCGCCGGCGCCGGTGCGCTGCTGCGTGCTCACGTCGGTCCCGTCCTCGCTGCGCCGGCCGCGCGTCGGCCGGACCGTGCGAGCCTACGAGGCTCCGACGGGTCGGCCGTGAGTAGCCTCCCGTCCGATGCGCACGCCCTCGCTCCCGCCGGCCGCCACCGCCGCCCTCGCCCGCCACGCCCGGTGGCTCGTGCCGGCCGTGGTCACGCTCGCGTCGGCGCTGCTGCTGCTGACCCGCCTCGACACGCCCGAGCGGATCGTCTTCGACGAGACCTACTACGTGAACGACGCCCGGGCGATGCTTGAGACGGGCGTCGAGGACGGCTTCGCGGTCCACCCGCCGGTCGGCAAGTGGCTCATCGCCGCCGGCATCGCCCTGCTCGGCGACACCCCGGTCGGCTGGCGGTTCCCGACCGCGCTCGCCGGCGTGCTCACGGTGCTGCTCACCACCCTGCTGGCGCAGCGGCTGACGGGCCGCGCGTCCATCGCGGCGCTCGCCGGCGGCCTGCTCGCCGTCGACGGGATGCTGATCGTCCAGTCCCGCACGTCGATGCTCGACCAGCCGCTCGCGCTGTTCGTCGTGCTCGGCATCTGGCTCGTCGTGCTCGACCGCGACCGCGCCGGCCTGCTCGACGGCCCGCCGGACCCGCCGGCGGCCCCCGACGACGCCGACCCCGACGAGCTCGCGCCTCCGCCGCCGGCGCTGCCCCGCCGTGGGCACCCGTTCCGGGTCCTCGCCGGCGTCGCGTTCGGGCTGGCGATCGGCACGAAGTGGTCGGGCGCGCTCGGGCTCGGCGCTGCCGGGCTGCTCGTGCTCGGGTGGGAGCTCGGCTGGCGTCGGCGGTGGACCGGGCGGTGGCACGCGGCCCTGCCGCGGCTCGTCGGCTCGGTCGGGCTCGGGCTCGTCGTGGTGCCGCTGGTCGTCTACGCGCTGGCGTGGGTGCCGTGGCTCGTGCAGTACCCGTACACCCACGAGGCCAAGGACGAGTGCCGCGACGAGCAGGAGCAGGTCGTCGACCCCTGCGGGGTGTCGCCGGTCGGGCGCGTCGCCGGGCTGTGGCGCTTCCACCTCGCCATCGCCCGGTTCCACGACGGGCTCGAGGCGACCCACCCGTACCGGGCGTCGCCGGTGACCTGGCCGGTCATCGCCCGCCCGGTCGTCTACTACTACGAGACGTGCTCGCAGGACCGCTTCGACCGGGTGCCCGAGACCGACGGCGAGACCGGCGAGGTGACCGTGCCGGACCCGTGCGTGGTCGAGCGCGGGCAGGCCGCCGAGATGATCGGGATGGGCAACCCGGCGACGTGGTGGGGGTTCCTCGCCGCGGCGCCGCTGCTGCTCGCGGGCTGGCGCCGGCGGGACGGCGTCGCCGCCGTCGCGGTCGTCGCGTGGCTGTCGCAGTACGTGCCGTGGCTCGCGGTGTCGCGGCCGGCGTTCTTCTTCTACACGGTGCCGATCGTCCCGTTCGTGGCGCTCGGGGTCGCCGTGGCCGTCGGCGGGATCGACCCGCGCCGGCGGTGGCGCTGGACCTACGGCGGGGCGCTCGCCGGCGCGCTGCTCGGGCTCGGGCTCGGGTTCGGCCTCGCGATGGCGCTCGGCTGGCAGACGTGGGGTGCCCGCCTGCTGCCCGCCGGCGTCGGCTGGGCGCTCGGCGCGCTGGTCGGCGCCCGGGTCGACGACGCCCGCGGGCCGCTGCCCGGTCCCCCGCGGGTCCGCCGGCGGCTCGTCCCGACCGTCGTGCTCGCCGGGCTCGCGCTCGGGCTGTTCGTCTACTTCGCGCCGGTGTGGCTCGGCATCCCGATGGACGAGGCGCTGGTCCGCCAGCGCTGGTGGTTCCCCGGCTGGGTCTGACCGCCCACCCCGCTGGCCGCTGACCCGGGCCCGGCAGGGGGCGGCACGGCGCGGCGCACGGTGGCGCGGCGCGGCGCGGCGCGGCCCGGCGCGGCGCGGCGCGGCCCGGCGCACGGTTCCTCCGCAGGCAAGGGAACCGTGCGGCCGAGGAGCCACCCGGCCCGCGACCACCGCCGTGCACGCACGTTTCCCGCGCATCCGAGGGGTCGGCGCCACGGGCCGGCGCGACGGGCCGGCGCCACGGGCCGGCGCCACGGGCCGGCGAGAGGGGTCGGCGCCACGGGCCGGCGACCGCCCGTCGACGGCCGAGGCCGTCTGCGCCCCGCGGTGTGCGCTGGACGCGTCCGCCAGCGGACCGCGGGACGCGGCGACCGGCAGCCGTCACCCTCACCCCGCCGCCGGGACCACCCGCCGGTCGAGGCCGACCGTCCGAGGTCGACCGGTGCGAGGCCGACCGCGCGAGGCGTGGCGAGGAGACGGAACGTGGCGAGGGGTTCGACGGGGCGTGGACCGCGCTGGCTGCTCCGCGGCGTGGCGACGCTGGTGGTCGTCGTGCTGGTGCTGCTCGGCGGGGCCGGCTGGTACTACGCCGACCAGCTCCTCCCGACCGTCGCGTGGGCACCGCCGGCGCTGGACCTCGAGGTCACCGCCGTCGACGGCGACACGGTCTCGCTCGCCCGCACCGGGGACACCGAGTCGTACGTCGACGTGGGCACGCCCGGCGTCTACGGGCTGCGCTACCGGATCGGGTACGCCCGTGTCGGCGAGGTGCTGGAGGGCGAGACCCCCGGCGCCGTCGGCACGCGCGCGACCCGCCGGCTGGAGGTCCTCGTCGGCGAGCCCCCGACGACCGACGAGCCCGCGACCACCGAGGCGTACGCCGTGCCGTCGTCGGTCGAGGACGTCGCCACGGCGACCGGCGTGCCGTTCACCGAGGTCGCGCTCGACTGCCCCGCCGGGACCTGCCCCGCCTGGGTCGCGCCCGGCACCGACGACACCTGGGCCATCGCGGTCCACGGCCGCGGCGCGTCGCTGGCCGAGGGGGCGCGAGCCCTGGCGATCGCGCACGGGCTCGGGATGCCGGTGCTGAGCGCGAGCTACCGGGGCGACGGGATCGCGACCGCGCCCGAGGACGGGCTGAACCGTTTCGGGTACGCGGAGTGGGAGGACGTCGAGGCCGCGATCGCGTACGCGCTCGAGCAGGGCGCCGCCGACGTGGTGCTGGTCGGCCACTCGCAGGGCGGGGCGGTCACGGCGCAGCTGCTGCGCCGCTCCGAGCTCGCCGACGAGGTCGTCGCGGTCGTGTGGGACTCGCCGCTGCTCGCGTGGCTGCCGACCCTGCGCGTCCAGGCCGCCGCCCGCGGGGTGCCGGACGGCGCGATGGGGCCGCTGCTCGCGGCGACCGGCGTGGTCAGTCGGGTGCGGGCCGGGCTGCCGTTCGGCGAGCTCGACCAGATCGACGCGGCCGACGCGTTCGACGTGCCGGTGCTGCTGTTCCACGGCACAGCGGACACGAGCGTGCCGGTGTCGTCGTCCGACGCGTTCGCCGAGGCGCGCCCGGACATCACCACCTACGTCCGGCTGGACGGCGTCGAGCACGTCCGCGCGTGGAACCACGACCCGGCCGCCTACGCCGACGCCGTCACCACCCACCTGGCCCCGTTCGTCGACTGAGGCCGTGGCGGGGTCCCCCACGGCGGCGCCGTCATCGCCCCAGCCCGGGGTGGCATCCGGGCGACCGCACGCCACGGAACCGTGACGCGCACCACACCTGAACGACCTCGGACCGTCACAGCCGAGCCCTACGCTGCCGGCGTCCGGCGCGGGGGTGCCGGGCGTCACGACCCGGGGGGTCCGACGAGATGCGCCTGCTGCTGGAGGTGACCGCGCTCGACGAGCGCGGCGCCGTCATCGAGACCGAGCTCGTCGAGCTGCCGCTCGGCACCGACGTGACGGAGCTGCCTGCCATCGTGGACGAGCGCTTCGGACCGCACAGCCGGCTGCTCCGGCTCAGCACCGAGCCCGAGTCGATGGAGGAGCTGACGGTCGGCGAGGGGCAGCCCCCGCTTGGCTGGCTCTTCGACCGGCACGACCCGCTCTCCTGGGGCACCGGCGGGTGGGCCGACCCCGATTCGGTCGTGCCCGCCGGCGCGGACGCGCTGGCCGTGGTGCCGTTGGCCCGGGTGCCGTCGGGCCGCCTGGTGAGCGTCCTGCCGTGGATGTGGGCCACCGGCCGCATCAGAGAGCTCCTCGCGCTGGACGGGCCGCCCGGCCTGCTCGTCGAACCGGCGCACGGACCGTCCCGCGATGGCGACGTTCCACCCGGGTTCGAGCGCTGGATGCGACCCTCCCCCGACCCGGACTGACCTGCCCGACGCTCCCGCCGGTCACACCCACCCGCCGACGCACCCGCATCCACCCGAAGGACCACACGTGCCCGAGATGACCGACACCCCGTTCCTCGGCGAGCGCTTCGACCGCGCCCTGCTGCGGGCCCACGAGCTGCACCACCGGCAGGTCGCCGCCCGCTACGACGAGGTTCCCGGCGGTGACCGTCTGCTGCGGGCCCACGAGCTGCACCACCGGCAGGTCCGCAAGGGCACGCAGGTGCCGTACGTCAGCCACCTGCTCGGGGTCGCCGCACTCGTGCTGGAGCACGGCGGCGACGAGGACCAGGCGATCGCCGGACTGCTCCACGACGCGCTCGAGGACGCGCCCGGCATGATCGACGGCGAGCGGCTCGGGGAGGAGTTCGGCGGGAAGGTCCGCCGCCTCGTCGAGGCGTGCACCGACGGCGACCACGGGGACGCTCTGCGAGGCGCGGAGGGCTGGCTGTCGCGGAAGCGGGCCCACCTCCGCCACCTCGAAGACGTCGACGAGCGGGTCCTGCTGGTCGTCGCCGCCGACAAGCTCCACAACCTCCGCAGCCTCGTCGCGGACGTGCGGACGCACGGCCCGGGGTACCTCGACCGGTTCAACGCCCCGGACCGTGCGAGCACGGTCTGGTACTACCGCGAGATGGCGACCCTGCTCGCCCGGCGCCTCGGCGGCCCGCTCGCCGCGGCGCTCGCCGAAGCGGCCAGCCAGCTCGGCGACCTCGTGGGACCGGCCGTCGAACGCGACGCTCAGCCGGCGCCGGGGGCGCTGTAGGAGAGCTGCCGGCCGATGGCCTCGTCGACCTGCTCGGGGGTGAGCAGCTTCGTGGTCCGAACGGTCGCCGCGCCCGAGGCGCTCACCTTCATCGCCCCGCCAAGGGGGCCGGGCACGACCGGGCCGAGCCGCGCCGGCGGTGGTCCCGAACCCCCACCGTCGGCACCCACGGGACCACCGTCCGCGGCCGTCACCGCCCGGTCACCCGCACGTGCAGACACGTCCACCCGCCCCACGTACAGTCCGGCGACATGAGCAGGCTCACCCGCGCGACCCGATGGCTCGTCGTCACGACGGTCGGGTTCCTGCTGCTCGGGGTCGGGGCCATCATGCTCGTCACCCCCGGCCCGGGGCTGCTGATGATCGTCGCGGGCCTCGCGGTCCTGTCGATCGAGCACCGCTGGGCGGACGAGCTCAGGGGTCGCGCCCGCCGGCGGCTCGACGAGGCGCGCGCCGCCCGCCGCCCCCGCCGGTCCGGGACGCCCCTCGCCCCGGAGGCCGCGCTCGACGCGGCCGCGACCGAGGCCAGCGACGCCGCCTGACGGCTCGGCGTCTTCGCGCCGACCCCGCGCCGGCGGTTGCGCGTCAGCCGAGCCGCTCGAACACGGCGGCGAGGCCCTGCCCGCCACCGATGCACATCGTCTCGAGCGCGTAGCGACCCTCGCGCCGGTCGAGCTCGCGCAGCATCGTGGTGAGGATGCGGCACCCGGTCGCGCCGACCGGGTGGCCGAGCGAGATGCCGGAGCCGAGCGGGTTGAGCCGCTCGTCGTCGGCCGACAGCCCCCACTCGTCGAGGACGGCGAGGACCTGGGCGGCGAAGGCCTCGTTGAGCTCGATGAGGTCGAGGTCCGCGAGCGTCAGCCCGGCGCGCCCGAGCGCGGCGGCGGTCGCCGGGACCGGCCCGATCCCCATCCGGTGCGGCTCGACCCCGCCGAGCCCCCAGGTGACCAGCCGGGCCAGCGGCCGCAGCCCCTGCCGCTCGGCCTCGTCGGGGGTGGTGACGATGCAGGCGGCCGCCCCGTCGTTCTGACCCGACGCGTTGCCGGCGGTGACGGTCGCGTCGGGGTCGTCGCGGCCGAGGATCGGGCGCAGGGTCGCGAGCGTCTCGAGCGAGGTGTCCGGCCGGATGTGCTCGTCGGTGTCGACGACCGTGACCTCGCCCTTCCGCCCGCGGACCTCGACGCCGACGATCTCGGCGGCGAAGCGGCCGTCGCCGGCGGCCGCGGCGGCGCGCCGGTGCGAGGTGACGGCGAGCTCGTCCTGCGCCTCGCGGGCGATGGCCTTCTCGCGGCGCAGGTTCTCGGCGGTCTCGAGCATCCCGCCGGACACCGGGTGGTGGCGGCCGCCGGCGGTGACGCGCCCGCGGGCGAGCCGGTCGGACAGCTCGCCCGAGGACCGCAGCCCCCACCGCGCCCCGAGGACGTAGTGCTCGGCCTGCGACATCGACTCGGCGCCGCCGGCGACGACCACGTCGGCGACGCCGGTCTGCACCCGCATCGCCGCGTCGAGGACGGCCTGCAGGCCGGAGCCGCAGCGCCGGTCGAGCTGCAGCCCCGGCACGGTCACCGGCAGCCCGGCGTCGAGGGCGGCGACCCGTCCGAGCGCCGGAGCCTCGCCGTTGGGGTAACACTGGCCGAGCACGACGTCGTCGATCGTCTCGACGTCCACGCCGGAGCGCTCCACGACGGCCCGCACGACGGTCGCGGCGAGGTCGGCCACCGGCACGTCGCGGAACTGCCCGCCGTACCCGCCGACGGCGGTCCGCAGCGGCTCGCAGATGACGGCGTCACGCACGACGGGCTCCCGGGTCGGCGGTGCGGGGACGGCCGCCGACGCTAGCGGCTGGCCGCACGGCCCCTAGGGTGCACCCCCGTCGGGTGGCCGCCGGGACGTGGCCCGGACGTGGGAGGACGCGAGGTGCTGGGCGAGCGGGTGCGCGGGGCGGTGCTGGACGTGGTGCGGCGCCCGGCGGTGACGCGGGTGCTGTCCCACGTGCTGCCCGGGCTCGACAAGGCGGTCCGCCGGGTCACCGGTGGCCGCATCACCTCGGCCGCCCAGGCGTTCCTTCCCACGCTGGTGCTGCGCTCCACCGGGGCACGCTCGGGGATCGAGCGCGAGCACACGCTCGTGTACGTCCGGGACGCCGACGGGCACCTGCTGCTGGTCGGCACGAACTTCGGCGGCGACACCCACCCGGCGTGGACGTTCAACCTGCTCGCCCACCCGGACGCGACCGTCGAGGTCGACGGCCGCGTCGAGCGGGTCCGGGCGGAGCGGGTCGCGGCGGACGAGATGCCGGCGCTGTGGCCGCGGTTCGACCGCGTCTACGCCGGCTTCGCGTCGTACCGCGAGCGCATCGGCGGCACGCGGGAGATCCGGATGTTCCGGCTCGTCGCACACCCGTGACCCCGGGTCGGCGCCGACCCGTCATCGGGTGAGCCGACCGCGATCAGGGGTCCCCGACCCGGGCGACGCCGGTGAGCTCCTCCTCGACCTCACCGGACCGGGACCCGCCGGCGGGCAGCACCACCTCGAACCGCGCACCCGCGACGCCCGGCTCGTAGCGGACGACCCCGCGGTTGGCGACCGCGAGGTCCCGCGCGATCGCGAGGCCGAGGCCGAGGCCCGGCCGCGACGTCGGCGTGCCCGGCTCGGCCTGCGCGAACGCCTCGAACATCTCGGGGACGAACCAGTCCGGTACGCCGTCGCCGCTGTCCTCGACGACGACGACGCAGGTGCCCCCCACCGTGTGGGCGGAGAGGCGGACCGGTGGCTCGCCGTGCCGCAGGCCGTTGACCACGAGGTTGGTCAGGATCTGGACGAGGTGGGTCCGATCCACCAGTGCGACCACGTCGTCGTCGCACCGGGCGTGGACGTCGGCCTGGTCCCGTGCCAGCTCGTCGAGCACCTCCCCGACCGCCACCGGCGTCGGCTCGACCGGGACGCCGTCCTCGAGCGAGGTCGACATCTGGAGCAGGTCGTCGACGAGCGCCTGCAGCTGCCTGCCGTTGCGGTGCACGGCCTCCGCCATCCGTCGCTGCTGCGGGTCGGCCAGCTGCCTCGACAGGATCTCGCCGAACCCGACGATGGGGACCAGCGGGGCCCGCAGCTCGTGCCAGGCCACGGCGAGGAGCTGCTGGCGGGCCGCGGCCAGCGCCGAGGAGGACCGGACGGACACGACGGCAGCACCGAGCAGCAGCACGGTCAACGACACGATGACGAGGAACGCCTTCAGCTGCGCGGAGGCCTGCACCTCGGACATGACGGCAGCCTGGGGCGCCCGCATGCCGAGCGCGTGGGCGGCGTTGGCGACCTGCGCCACGACGAGGACGGCCAGCGCCGCCCCGACGACGCGTCCTCGCACCGCCAGGAGGACCATCGGGACCAGCACCAGGTAGTCCGACAGGTACGGGGCGGGCACACCGACCCTGCCGAAGACGAGCACCGTGACGGCCACGAGGGCGACGAGCCCTCCGACGACCACGGGGTCGCGCAGCCGCTCGCCGGCGCTCCGGTCGCGGACGAGGAGCACGGCAGGGGCGATGGTCAGGGCACCGAGCGCATCGCCGATCCACCACTGCCCGAGCGTCACGAGGTAGGGCAGGGACGACACCCCGACCCCGGTCCCGATGGCCCCGACCGTGGCCCCCACGAGCGTGCCGAGGGCCACCGAGCCGGTGAACCACGCGACGCCGCGCATGTCCCCGAGGCGCTCCACACCGGCGCGGCGCAGCAACGTCGCGGCGGTGAGGGGCTCGATGACGTTGGCCGCCGCCCACCACAGGGACGGCACCACGCCGTAGCCGAGCACGACGTCGTTGCCGAGCTCCGCGACGAACACCCCAGCGAGCAGCATCGGCCACCACCGCTGGGGCGAGACCAGCAGCACGCCGAGCGACAGCCCGGCCCCCGGCCAGAACACGGCGCCCAACCCCGAGAGGTCGTGGAGCGCCAGGGAGTACCTGGCGAGGACGACGTACCCGATGACCAGGACGAGGAGCCGGACCACTGCCTGGTGCACCGCGGGTCTCCCGCTCCGTCGGTCGCCCTGATGTGTCCCCCGGCCGGCCGTCCGAACGAGCGTAGGTCCTCCGTGCCGGCCGCGGAGCCGTTCCGGGGAACTTCCCGCCCCCCGCCAGCCGCTCACGCGCCGGGCCAGCCGCTGGGGAGCCGCACCCGGTCGGTCCCGGCGCCGGAACGCAGCCGCCCGGGACCATCGGTCCCGGGCGGCGCTGGTGGAGGTGATCGGATTTGAACCGACGGCCCCTTCGTTGCGAACGAAGTGCTCTGCCGAACTGAGCTACACCCCCAGGGCGGTCGGAGTGTAGCCACCGGGCTCAGGGCTCCCCAACCCCGTCCAGCATCCGCTCGATGACCGCGCGGTGGGCGTCGAGGGCCTCCCGGAGCCGCCGCTGCCCGGCCGCGGCGGTCAGGTCGCCGCGGGTCCGTTCGGTGATCGCGCGGGCCCCGTCGGTCGCCCGCCGCAGGCCCTTGGTGAGCGCGTCCGGCACGTCGATCGTGACCAGGACGGCGAGGATCTCCTGCTGGGTCTCGAGCAGCGCCTCGGCGCCGGCGATGTCGCCGGCGCGGACCCGGTCGAGCGCCGCGCGGCGCAGCTCCCCGACCGTCTCGGCGAGCCCGTGCAGCCACGAGCCGTCGTCGACGTCGACGTCCTCGGGCGACGGGACCGGCTCGCCCTGCGTCGCGGCCCGGGTGATGCGGGCCTCGGCGTACTCCTTCGCGGCGTCCTGCAGGAACCCGCCGTGCTCGACGACCGGGTGCCGCGAGGCGACCTCGCGGGCGCGGACGTAGGCGGTGCGCGACGCCACGATGAGCTCATCCGCCCGGTCGAGCTCGCCACGGTGGACGGCCCGGATCGCGTTGGCGGCGTCCCGGATCACGTCGCGGGACGCGCCGAACGCGACCTCGCGGGCCTCGTGCATGTCGAGGAAACGGGCCCGGAGCGGGGCGGCGAGCGACTGCAGGTCCTGCGGCTCGCTCACGCCTCCCACCGGCGGATGCGGACGCCGGCCTGCGGTGTCCACGGCTGGTCGGGGCGGGTCGCGACCTGCAGACTCCCACCGACCGCGACGGGGACGCGTGCGGCGTGGAGGTCGACCACGACGTCGTCACGGGGGTCGGCCAGGTCCCCGGGGCGCTCGACGGGCGCCACCGGGTGGATGCGCCGCACCACCGCTCTCGCCTCGTCGCGCTGGAGCTTGAGCCGGCGCAGCAACGCCGCGTACCCGACGGTCGCGACGACCGTCCCGACGGCGAGGACCCACAGCGCCGCCCACCCGGTGACGGCGGCGAGCAGCAGCATCGAGCCGGTCGCGCCGAGCAGGGTGGTGAAGCGCCGGCGGCGCGCCTCGACGATCGCGGCCTGCCGGCGACCACCGCGGCCGGGGACGGCCGCCGGCGCGGCGGGCGCCGGCGTGGGCGCGGGGGCCTCGGCGGGCGGCACCGGCTCGGGGTCGCCCCAGCCGACCCCGAGGTGGTGCAGCGGGTGCGGCTCGGCGAGCCGCTCCGCGTTCGCGGGGACCAGGATCTCGCGCCCGGAGGGGCGCTCACGCAGGACGTCCATGGCTCGCTCGAACCCTCCGACGGTGGCACGCGCGTTGGAGCGTCGGGAGCGCAGCGCTCCGGGGAGGAGCGCGATGGCCCAGAGGAGGACCAGGAGCACCACCAGCGCTGCGTTCATGCCTCCACCCGGGGACTCGGCGCGTGCGTCGACGCTACCGAGGGGGGTCGCGTCGTCGAAGCACCCGTGACGGTCCGCGACCCGGCCGTCACGGCGTGGCGGGGCCGCCCCGGTCGTCGGGCTCGGCGTGCCACTCCCCCGAGCGGCCGCCCCGCTTGGCGACGAGCCGCAGGTCGCCGATCACGACGTCGCGCTGGACGGCCTTGACGAGGTCGTAGCAGGTCAGCGCGGCGACGGACGCAGCGGTCATCGCCTCCATCTCGACGCCGGTGCGGTCCAGCGCGTGTGCGGTCGCCTCGATGGTGACCGCGCCGGCGGCCGCGTCGACCACGACGTCGACCTCGACCGACGTCAGCGCGACCTGGTGGCAGAGCGGGATCAGCTCGGGCGTCCGCTTGGCGGCCTGGATGCCGGCGAGTCGGATGACGGGCAGCGCGTCGCCCTTGGGCAGGTCGCCGGCGGCGAGCCGGGCCGCGGTGTCGGGCGACATCGTCAGCCGGCAGCGGGCCGTGGCCGAGCGCGCCGTGACCGGCTTGTCGCCGACGTCGACCATGCGCGCGCGTCCGGACGCGTCGAGGTGCGTGAGCTCGCCCCGCTCGCCGGTCGTGTCCGCGTCGTCGGTCACGTCCTCGACCTCAGCCGTCGACGAGGAGACGGACCCGCACGCGGGTCCCGGCGGGCGCCTCGGTGACGTCCTCGGGGATCTCGGCCAGGCCGTCGGCCGCCGAGATGGAGGACAGGACGTGCGAGCCCTGGTTCCCGGTCGGCGTGGCGACCCAGCGACCGTCGAGGCGGGCGAGCGTGACCCGGACGTAGGCGCGCTTGTGGGCCGGGGCGCGGATGCCGTCGGCGAGCTCGGCCGTGACGGTGGGGCGGTCGAGGTCCTTGCGGCCCTGCAGGGTGCGGATCACGGGCCGGACGAACAGCTCGAACGACACGAACGCGCTGACCGGGTTGCCGGGCAGGCCGAGCACCGGCACCCCGCCGATGGTCCCGTGGACCTGTGGCATCCCTGGCTGCATCGCGACCCGGTGCGACGCGACCGTCCCGAGCTGGGCGATCACGTCGTGGAGGTGGTCGTGGGCGCCGGCGGACGCGCCGCCGCTGGCGACGAACAGGTCGGCGTGCCCGAGGTTCGAGTCGAACGTGTAGGCCAGGGCCTTGCGGTCGTCCCCGACGATGCCGGTGGTGAACGGCAGCGCGCCGACCTGGCGCACCATCGCGGCGAGCATGGGCCCGTTGGAGTTGCGGATCGTGCCGGGCGGCGGCGTCTGCTCGGCCGGGACGAGCTCGTCCCCGGTCGACAGGATCACGACGCGCGGCGTCGGAACGCACGTCACTCGGGTCGCCCCGACGGCGGAGAGCAGCCCGATGTCGGCGGGACGGAGCCGATGCCCGGCGGAGAGCAGGTGCTGGCCGGGCTTCACGTCCTGCCCGACGGTGCGGACGAACTCGCCGGCGCGCGCCGCGCGGTGCACCGCGACCCACCCCTGCTGCTCGGTGGTGACCTCGACCGGCACGACCGCGTCGGCCCCGGGGGGCAACGGTGCGCCGGTCATGATGCGCACCGTGGTGCCGGGCGCGATCGGCGGCAGCTCGACCGCGCCGGCGGGGACCTCGCCGAGCACGCGCAGCTGCACCGGGGTGTCCTGCCCGGCCCCGGTGAGGTCGCTCGCGACCACCGCGTACCCGTCCATCGACGAGTTCGCGAAGGCCGGCAGCGACTCGGTCGCGACGACGTCGTGGGCGAGCACCAGCCCGAGCGCGTCGGGGATCTTCAGCTCGATCGGGTCGAGCCGCTCCACGAGCGACAGCAGCATCCCCCGGTACGCCTCGACCGGCGTCAGCTCGTCGGCGGTCACGACCTGCGTCCGCCCGAGGCCGCGGAAGCCGCGGTGCCGCTCCGCCCCGTCGGAGGTCACGCGTCGCCCCCGCCGGCGGCGTGCCACCCGGCGGTCAGCTCCGCCAGGAACGCACGGAGGTCGGGCCCGAGGTCGTCGCGCTCGAGCGCCATCAGCACCGTGGCCTTGAGGAACCCGAGCTTGTCCCCGACGTCGTGGCGGACCCCGTCGAAGCGGACCGCGCGGATCGGCTCCTCGGACGCCATCGCGTTCAGCGCGTCGGTGAGCTGGATCTCGCCGCCACGCCCCGGCGGGGTGGCGCGGATCGCGTCGAAGACCTCGCCCGGCAGCACGTAGCGGCCGATGACGGCGAGGTTCGACGGCGCCTCGGACGGGTCGGGCTTCTCCACGAGGCTCGTCACGGCGAAGACGTCGTCCTCGTCGGTCGGCTCGACGGTGACGACCCCGTAGAGGTGGACCTGGTCGTCGGGGACCTCCATGACCGCGACGACCGGCCGGCCCGAGGCCTGGTGCACGTCGATCATCCGCTCGAGGAACGGCTCGGCCGGGTCGACGATGTCGTCGCCGAGCAGCACCGCGAACGACTCGTCACCGACGTGGGTGGCGCCCATCAGCACGGCGTGGCCGAGGCCGAGCGGCTGGTGCTGGCGCACGGCGTGGACCTGCGCGAGCTCGGTGACGGCGACGACCTCCTCGAGCTCCTCCTTCTTGCCCTTCGCCTCGAGCGCAACCTCGAGGTCGACGCGCCGGTCGAAGTGGTCCTCCATGGCCGCCTTGCCGGTCGAGGTGACCAGCAGGACGTCGTCGATGCCGGCCCGGGCGCACTCCTCGACCATGTACTGGATGGCCGGCTTGTCGACGAGCGGCACCATCTCCTTCGGCTGCGCCTTGGACGCCGGGAGGAAGCGGGTGCCGAGCCCGGCGGCGGGCAGGACGGCCTTGCGGACGGGCGTGACCAACGGGTCCCCAGTACGGACGGCTGCGTGCGGTGGAGCGGGTGCAGCGAGCCTAGGCCACGAGGGGCCCGGGGTCCGCGGACCGCGGTGCCCGGCCGGGCACGGTCTGGGCGACCGGGGCCGGGGGCAGGCGGCGCGGGGCGTAGGCTCCCGGCATGGACGGCAGGGACCCCGAGGGCCGCACCAGCCCGGACGCCGCGTCGCCGGAGGTGGCCCGGACCAAGGACGCGCTGCGCCGCACGGCGCTCGCAGCGCGGCGCGCGCTGGACGACGCCGACCGCCGGCGCGCGTCCGCCGGCGCCGTCGCCCGCCTGCTGCACCTGCAGGAGGTGCGCCGGGCGCGGACGGTGGCGCTCTACGCGGCGCTCGCCGAGGAGCTCGACCCGGTCGGGGCGCTGCCGGCGCTCGTCGAGCGGGGCGTCCGCACCCTGTTCCCGCGCGTGCGGGGCGAGCGGCTGGAGCTCGTCGCCGCGTCGGACCTGCTGACGCTGCAGCTCGGCTACCGCGGGATCCGGGAACCGGTGGGGCCGGCCATCGACCCGGCGGTGGTCGACGTCGTGGTGGTGCCGGGCGTGGCGTTCGACGTGCACGGCGGCCGGCTCGGGCAGGGCGGCGGGCACTACGACCGGCTGCTCGCGACGCTGCCGGAGGGGTGCGTCGCGATCGGGGTGTGCTTCGCGTGCCAGGTCGTGCCCCGGGTGCCGCTCGAGGCGCACGACCTGCCGGTGGACGTCGTGGTCACCGAGGCCGGGGTCCACCGCCGGGAGTGAGGGCCCCTCCCGGTCGCACGGGGCCTTGCGCGTCCCGGACCCCCTTCCGTACCCTCCGTGTGTTGGCACTCCGCTCGCGCGAGTGCCAACGCCACCGGCACCTCGCCCACGGGGCGGCCGACCAAGGAGCCCACACCGTGCCCACCTACGAGTACGCGTGCCGCGACTGCGGCGAGCACCTCGAGGTCGTGCAGTCCTTCAAGGACGACGCCCTCACCACGTGCCCGAGCTGCCAGGGCTCGCTGCGCAAGGTGTTCAGCGCCTCCGGGATCATCTTCAAGGGGTCGGGCTGGCACATCAAGGACTACGGCACGTCCGGCAAGGGTGCGTCGAGCACCTCCGGCGGCTCGTCGTCCTCGACCTCCACCTCGTCGAGCGACTCGTCGAGCAGCAGCTCCTCGTCGAGCGCCGAGAGCGCCTGACCGACCACGCCCACACGCGACGCCCCCGGCCACGAGCCGGGGGCGTCGTGCGTCCCGCCCGGTAGCGTCCCCGCCCTCACGGCTGGCGCGCCCGGCCAGCCCGCGACGCCCCCGAGCGCCCGCTCCCGCTCCACGACGAGGACGTGCACGTGGCCGACATCGGCATCTTCGGCGGCTCCGGCTTCTACGAGCTGCTGCCCGACGCGACCGAGCACGCCATCGACACCCCGTACGGACCGCCGTCCGACCTCGTCGTCACCGGCACCTTCGGCGGCCGGGAGGTCGCGTTCCTGCCGCGGCACGGACGCGGGCACCGCATCCCGCCGCACCGGATCGACTACCGCGCCAACGTGTGGGCGCTCGCGGAGCTCGGCGTGACCCGGGTGCTCGCACCCTGCGCGGTCGGGTCGCTCCGGCCGGAGCTGACGCTCGGCACGTTCGTCGTGCTCGACCAGCTCGTGGACCGCACGACGGGGCGGGCCGACACGTTCTTCGACGGCCCCGAGGTCGTGCACGTGTCGATGGCCGACCCCTACTGCCCGGAGCTGCGCGGCATCGCCAGCGAGCAGCTCACCGGGATGGGCCGCGACCACGCCGACGCCGGCACCATCGTCGTGATCCAGGGGCCGCGGTTCTCGACCCGGGCCGAGTCGCGCTGGTTCTCGGCCCAGGGCTGGGACGTCGTCGGGATGACCCAGTACCCGGAGATCCCGCTGCTGCGCGAGAAGGCCATGTGCGCCCTCGGCGTCGCCATGGTCACCGACCACGACGCCGGCCTGGAGGACCACCCCGACGTCGAGCCGGTCACCGCGGCCGGCGTGCTCGAGGTGTTCGCGGCCAACGTCGACGCGGTGAAGGAGCTCGTCGAGCGGGTCGTCGCGGCGCTGCCCGACGAGCCCGGCTGCCGCTGCGCCGCCGCGCTCGACGACGCCCACGGCGCCGGCTGACCGCCGCCGGCGCCGGCCGCCGGCGCCGGCCGCCGGCGCGGGCTGCGGGCGCGGCGACGCGACGCCTGCACACGCACGGTTCCTGCGCATCCGCGGGGAACGTGCGCCGTCCGGCGGTTCCTGTCCGCGGTGGCCGCCAGAGGTGCGCCGTTCCTCCGCATCCGCGGGGAACGTGCGGCCGGCGTCGGCAGGCGGGGGGCCGCCGGGGCGAGCCGGGGCAGGCCGGGGCCGGCCGCGGGCAGGCCGGGGCGAGCCGGGGCTGGCCGGGGCCGGCCGCGGGCAGGCCGGGGCGGGCCGGGGCCGGCCGGGGGGCTGGCCGGGGCCGGCCGCGGGCGGGCCGCGGGCAGGCCGCGCCGGCGGCCGTCCACAGCGCCGGCGGCCGTCGCAGGTGACCGACGGCGTCGCACGTGGTGCGGTCGTCGGCATGCGCATCCCACCGTCGTCCCGCCCCGTCCGCTCGCCCCGCCTCTCGCGGCTGTCGGGTCCCCCGCCGGCGCTGCCGCCGGCGCTGGACCGGCTCGCCGAGACGTGGGCGACGGCGACCCCGCGGGCCCGGCTCGCCGTGGGCGTCGCCGCCACGCTCCTCGCGGTCCTCCTCGCGCTGCTCCGCGCCGGCGGTGCGCCGGCGGCCGGCGCGCTCGTCACGACCCGGTCGCTGCCCGCCGGCGCCACGGTCGCGGTGGGCGACCTCGCCGTCGTCGAGGTGCCGCCGGCGCTGCTGCCCGTCGGGGCGCTGGCCCCGGGCGACGCGGAGACGCTGGTCGGGCGCACCGTGGTCGGTCCGCTGGCCGCCGGCGCGATCGTCACCGACGTGGTCCTGACCGACGGCGGGGTCGCGGCGCTCGCGGGCGGGGCCGGCCGGGTGGTGGTCGCCGTGCCCGTCGAGGTGGTGCCGGCGCTGCCGTCGCTGCCGACCGGGACCCGCGTCGACCTGCTCGCCACCTCGCTCGACGGGACCGGCACCACGGCGGCCGCCGGCGCGCAGGTCGTCGGCGCGGACGGTGCGGTCGTGTGGGTGTCGGTCCGCCGCGACGAGGCCGCCGGCGTGGCCGCGGCGACGACCCTCGGCGACCTCACCGTCGCGGTCCTCGGCCGACCCGACGGCTGAGCGTCAGGCCGGCGGTGCCGCCGACGCGCCGGCGGGGGCACGGCCCACCGGGGCGCCGGTCGCCGGGTCGAGGTCGACGAGCGCGTGCCGCGGGTCCCCGGCGAGGCGCTCCGCGGCCCAGCGCCGCACCGACGCCTCCTGGCTGAACAGCACGACCTGGCGGCCCTCCTCGGCGAGACTTCGCAGCAGCTCGAGGAGGGCCACGGTGCGCTCGTCGTCGGCGTGGACGGTCGGGTCGTCGAGCACCAGCGGGGCGACCTCGCCGGTGGTGACGAGGTGCTCGGCGAGGGCGACCCGGAGCAGCAGGTAGACCTGCTCGGCCGTGCCGTGCGAGAGCTGCTGCGCGGGCCGGTACCGCCCGCCGTCGGTGCGGACCCGGACCTCGAGGTCGGCCGGGGCGACCTGCACGTCGACGTGGCGGCCGCCGGTGACGTCGGGCAGCCGCGAGGCGACGGCCCGCTCGAGCACCGGGGCGATGTCCTGGTGGACGCGCTGCTCGGCCCGGGCGAGGAGCTCGCGGGTCAGGTCGAGGGTGCGGTCGAGCTGCTCGAGCCGGTCGCGTCGTGCGCAGGCGGCGGCGAGGCGCTCCTCGGCCTCGGCGACGCCCTGCCCGTCGCCGTCGGCGGCGGCGACCTGCCCCTGCAGCTCCGCCGCGTGGGACTCGGCCGCCCGCACCTCGTGCTCCATCGAGGTGGCCCGCTCGAGGGCCTCGACGACGTCGCGGACGGGCTCGACCCCGTCGAGCGCCGCGCCGGCGGCGTCGACCTCGGCCCGGACGTCGTCAAGGCTGCGCCCGTCGAGCTGGTCGTCGAGCCGGGCGCGGGCGGCCGCCACGGCGGCGTGCGCCTCGTCGAGCTCGCGCTGCCGGGCGAGCCACCGGTCCGCGGCCGCCACCAGCGCCTCGAGCTCGTCAGGAGCGGAGCCAGATGAGGCGTCGGTGGCCGGATCGAGGGCCGGATCGAGGGCCGGATCGAGGGCCGGATCGAGGGCGAGGTCGGCGACGACCTGGCGCAGGGTGGCGACGGCGGCGGCGTGCCGGTCGGCCGCCTGCCGCAGCGCCGGCAGCTCGTCCATGGCGGCGCGGAGCCGGGCCTCGAGCTCGTCGCGACGCGACGCGAGCGCGGCCTGCTCGGCCGCCTCGCGGCACCCGTTCCGGTACGCCGCCAGCGCGTCGTCCACGGCGCCGTCGGGCACGTCGGCCCCGCGGGCCTCCAGCGCGATCCGGAGCCGTGCCTCGGCCCGGGCGACGTCCTCGGCCCGCTCGCGCCGGCGGTCGGCGTGCGCCATCACGGAGCGCTGGTGGTCGGCCGCGTCGCGGAGCCGTCGGGCCAGCACGCGCAGCCCGGTCGGGTCGGTGACGGGCACGCCGGCGGCCGCGAGCCGATCGCGAGCGGCCGCGTGGGCGGCGGTGGTGCGCCGGGCGGCGGCGACGGCGAGGTCGACCTGCGCCCGGGCGTCGGCGACGCGGGCGACGGCGTCGCCGTTCGGGCCGGCGGTGCGACGGGCGACGGCCACGCCGACGCCGACGAGCCCGGCGAGCCCGGCCGCCACGGCGCCGGCGGTGACACCGGCGGCGGCGAGGACCGCGGCCAGCGCGAGCAGCGCCGCGCCGATCGCGCCGAGCAGCCCGAGCAGCCCGGCCGACGCGCCGCCGGCGAGGGCGGCCTCGGCGTCGGCGAGCTCGGCCCGCAGGGCGTCGGGGACGTCCGGCAGAGGGGTGTCGAGCACCCGGGCCAGCTCCTCGAGGGTGGCGTCGTCGAGGTCGCCGACCTCGGGGGCCTCGACGGCCGCCGGCGCGTGCTCGTCGACGGCGTCGAGGCGGTGCCGGGCGGCGGCGAGGTCGTCGGCGGCGGCGGCGACCTCGGCGGCGACGGCGGTGTCGTGGACCGGCGCGTCGGGCAGGGCGTCGAGCTCGGCGGCGAGGCGCTGGATCTCGGCGGCGCGTCGGGCGGCGACCTCGGGGTCGATGGGGGTCGTCGCGGCGTGCCGGGCGGCGCGCACCCGCTCCCGCTCGGCCTCCGGGGCGACGGGCGGCGGGGAGGCGGCGGCGGTGGCGGCGAGCTGCTCGAGCGTCTCGAGCCGGACCCGGGCCGCGGCGGCCTCGGCGGCGGCGATCCGCCGGCGCAGCCCGGCGAGCTGGTCGCGGAGCGTGGCGGCGCGCTCCCCTGCCTGGTCGCGCCGCAGGCGCAGCTCGGCCCGCTCGGCGTGGGCGAGCCGGGCCTCCGCGAGCTCGGCGCGGGCCCGCTCCACCTCGGTGGTGGCGGCCCGCAGCGGCTTCGTCGAGTTCGCCCGCGTCGAGCCGACGTGGGTGGCGCGGTAGGCGTCGATGCGGGCGATGGCCTCGGTGACGGTGCCGCTGCCCGCGCCGGCGGTGGCCGCGGCGGCCTGGAGCGCGGCGGTGAGCTCCTCGCTCGGGCCGGCGGCCACACGCAGCACGTCGGCCTGCCCCACGACCATCGTGGCGCGGACGGTGTCCCGGGTGAGCCCGAGCAGCCGGGCCCCGTCGACGACCTGCTCGTGGACGAACTGGCCGGTCACGTCGCTGCCGGCGCCGTCGGTGGCGCCGTGGTCGGCGAGGTCGGTGCAGTTGTGGCGGAAGCGGTAGCGGACGCCGGCGTCGGTCTCGACCTCGACGGCGGCGACGAGCGGCCGGCCGTCCCACGGGGTGTGGGCGTCGCGGAACGCCTCGTCCTCGCCGCGCATCCGGCCGAGCCCGCGCCGCAGCCCGACCCAGCCGGTCAGCAGCGCGGCGTGCCAGGTCGACTTGCCGGCCTCGTTCGGGCCGGACACGACCGTCATCCCGGGTGCGAGCTCCAGGGACTCGTCGGCGAGCCGGCCGACCGAGATCGCCTCGACGCGGGTGAACTTCACGCCACCACCTCCAGGTCGGTGCGGCCGGCGAGCGCCCGCAGGCCGGTGGTGAGCACCCGCTGGCGCTCGTCCTCGTCGAGGTCGGTCGCGGCGCGGACGTCGCGGACGAACTGGCCGCGCACGGTCTGCTCGGCGGCGAGCGCGTCGAGGTCGTGGGCGACGTGCAGGCGGCGCGTGCGCACGACGACCTCGCGGTCGCCGTCGGACAGGGCGGTGACGTCGGCGAGGTCGAGGTCGACGTCGGGGGCGAGGTCGCCGGTGAGGGTCACGCGGACCTCGCCGGCGCCGGCGGGCAGGGCGGCCTCGACGCTGGCGAGGACGTCGTACGCCGACCCGGCCCCGCCCACGTCGATGGTGACGTCGGCGACCCGGGACGCGGCGACGACGCGGCGCTCCCGAGTGACCCTGCCGTCCGGGGCGACGTCGACGACCACGGCGGCCCGCTCGCCGGACTCACCGAACGTCAGCGGGTCGGGGTTGCCCGGGTAGGTGTGCCAGTCGCCGTCATGCGGGGTGTGGAAGTGGCCGACGAACGCGTGCGCGAGCCCGGACGCGGCGACCTCGGCGGGGGTGAAGGGGGCGTGGGGGTCCTTGTCCTCGCCCTCGCGCGCGATCGTGGAGGTCTCGGAGCCGTGGAAGAGCCCCAGGTGGACGTCGGCGCCGCCGTCGGTGCGGAACGCGCGGACGAACCCGTCGGTCCCGGCGTGGGTGAGGTGGCCGGCGCCCCACACGCGCACGCCGGCGCCGAGCCCGTCCCAGGCGACGAGGGTCGGCCGGTCGAAGACGTGGACGTTCGGCGCCCAGCGGGTGGTGGCGTACAGCGACTCGCGGGTGACCGGGTCGTGGTTGCCGGGGGCGAGCAGCACCGGGACCGGGCACTCGCCGAACAGCCGGGCCAGGAACGCCGCGGTGTCGGGCGTGACCTGGTCGTCCTCGTACAGGTCACCGGCGACCAGCAGGGCGTCGGCGCCGACCTCGTCGACCAGCGCGACGGTGCGGGCCAGCGCGGTGCGGATGTTCGCGCGCCGGCGGCGCGCCACCTCGGGGCGGGCCCACAGGAAGGTCCGGTCGAGGTGGACGTCGGAGGTGAGGACGAGGCGCATCGGGGTCCTGCCGTCGGGCGGGCGGGGCGCACCCGCGAGGGCGCGCGACGCTGACGGTCAGGACCGTACGAGCGGGGTGTGACACGACCGAGGAACCCCGACGTCTCAGGCCCCGCGCGGCTCCTCCGCCTCGCCGGCGGCGGCCCGGCGCGCGGTGGACGCCTCGAGCCGGTCGAGCGACGCCCGGTGCTCCGCCGCGGCGACGAGCCGGCGCGCCATGACGGGGAAGATGAACCGGTGGAACGGCACCATCGCGAGCCAGTACAGCCGGCCCCACAGCCCCCACGGATGGAACCGGGCCCGCTGCTCGAGCCGGGAGCGCCCGCCGCCGGCGTCGACCACCCGGAACTCGAGCCACGCGTCGCCGGGGACCTTCATCTCGGCGCGCAGCCGCAGCAGCTCGGGGGTCTCGAGCGCCTCGACCCGCCAGAAGTCGAGCGGCTCCCCCACCGACAGCGTGTCGGGGTGGCGACGACCGCGGCGCGTCCCGATGCCGCCCAGCACCTTGTCGATGAGGCCGCGGACGTCCCACAGGATGTCGGCCGCGTAGTACCCGCGGGTGCCGCCGATCCCGCAGACGGTGCGGAAGAGGACCTCCGCCGGCGCGTCGGCCTCGACGACCTGCTCGTCCTGCACGACCGTGCCGCCGGCCCAGGACGGGTCGTGCGGCGCCGGCCCGGCCTGCTCGTCGGCGTCGGAGGTGGCGCGCCCGTCGGCGGCCGCCGCCTCCGCGGCGGCCCGCTCCCGGCGCGACACGAGCCCGACCCGACCGAGGTCGGCGGACGCCCAGGTGGTCGCGACGTCGAGGTCCTGCACCCGCTGCATCGCGAGGTGGAGGGCCTGCTGCAGCGTCAGGCAATCGCGCGGGATCAGCTCGTCGATGGCGTGGTCGCGCACGACGACCTCGGTGGTGAGCGACTCGACCAGCGGCCGGGCCAGGCCGGTCGGCAGCGGGGTGACCAGCCCGATCCACAGGCTCGACAGGGTGGGTGAGAGCACCGGGACGGGGATGATGACACGCCGGCGGAGGCCCGCGACCTCAGCGTACGCCTGCATCATCTCCTCGTAGGTCAGCACGTCGGGGCCACCGACCTCCAGCACCCGGCCGGCGGTCCCCTCGACCTCGAGCACGGCGACGAGGTAGTGGAGGATGTCGCGGATCGCGATGGGCTGGCAGCGGGTGCGGACCCAGATCGGGGTCGTCATCACCGGCAGGACCTCGACGAGGTTGCGCAGCATCTCGAACGACGCGGAGCCGGACCCGATGATGATGGCGGCGCGCAGCTCGGTGACCGGCACGGGCCCGTCGGCGAGGACCCGGCCCACCTCCTGCCGGGAGCGGAGGTGGTCGGAGAGCTCCTCCTCGTCACCGTGGCCGAGCCCGCCGAGGTAGACGATGCGGGAGAGCTCCGAACGGGCCGCGGCGTCGCGGAAGGTCCGGGCGGCGCGGCGGTCCCGCTCGGCGAACCCGCCCTCGCCGTCCATCGAGTGGACCAGGTAGTAGGCAGCGTGGCAGCCGGCCATCGCCGCGTCGAGCGACTCGCCGTCGAGCACGTCGCCGCGGACCACCTCGACCTGGTCGCGCCAGGGTCGGTCGGCGAGCTTCGCGGGGGTGCGGGCGAGGCAGCGCACGGCGTACCCGGCCGCGAGCAGCTCGGGCACGAGCCGGCCACCGATGTAGCCGGTCGCGCCGGCGACGAGGATCGTGCGCTGCTGCATCGGGTGCTCCGTCCGGGTCGCTGTTGCGGGGCCGGGTGTGGTGGCCAGTGTCCCACCCCGGTCTCCGTGGCGGGCGGCCCGACGGACGGGCTCGTACGCTGCGCGGCCGTCCGCCGTCCCGCACGGGCGTCCCGCCGCACGCCCCCCCCGATCCGGAGTCCCTGCCATGCTCGAGGCCATCCTGCTCGGCCTCGTCCAGGGCCTCACCGAGTTCCTCCCGGTGTCGTCCTCGGGCCACCTCGTCGTGATCCCGTACCTGTTCCGCCTCCCCCAGCCGCCGCTGGCCATGGGCGTGGCGCTGCACATCGGCACGCTCGTCGCGGTGCTCGCGTACTTCGCGGGCGACCTCGCCTACCTCGCCACCCGCTCGCTCGGGCGCGGCGTGGTCGCCGAGGGCGAGGCGGCCCGGGCGCGGCGGACCATCCTGCTGCTCGCCGTCGCGACCCTGCCGGCCGCGACCATCGGCTACGTCTTCAACGCCACCTTCGAGGAGCTGTTCGGCGGGCCTGACGCGCCGCGCTTCACGGCCGTGTTCCTGATGTGCACCGCCGGGCTGCTCACGCTCGCCGAGACCGTGCGCCGCCGGCGCGCGAAGGCGCGGGTCGGCGTGGCGGCCGACGAGGACCCGTCCATCGACGTCGGCCGCGACGAGTCGACCGTCGGCTGGACCGACGCGGTCGTCATCGGGTTCGCGCAGGCGCTCGCGATCCTGCCCGGCATCTCCCGCGCCGGCGCCACGATGGCCGCCGGCATGCTGCGGGGCCTGTCGCGCGAGGGCGCCGCCCGCTTCTCGTTCCTGCTGTCCATCCCGGTCATCGCCGGCGCGGGCCTGTTCGAGCTGGTCGACCGCGACGCCGCGCCCGCCGCCGGCGCGGCGGTCTTCTCCGGCCCGGAGGTCGCGGTCGGGATGCTCGTCGCGGCGGTCAGCGGGTTCTGGGCGATCCGGTTCCTGCTGCGGCTCGTCTCCACCGACGACCTGCTCGGCTTCGCCCGCTACGTGTTCCTGCTCGGGCTGTTCACCCTGCTCGGCACGATCTGGCTCGGCCCGGTCTCCCAGGTCTGATCCCACAGGTCTGACCCGGTCAGGCCTCGAGGACGTCGTGCAGGAACGCGGCGACCTTCGGGTACGCGTCGATGCGGTTCGACAGCTTCGCGAGGCCGTGCCCCTCGTCGTGGTAGACGAGCAGGTCGCAGCGCACGCCCCGCTCGGTCAGCACCTCGTGGACCTGCTCGGCCTCGGAGAGCGGCACGCGGGGGTCGTTCGCCCCGTGGATGATGAGCAGCGGCGCCCGCATCGCGTCGACGTGGGTGATGGGCGAGGCCGCGACGAGCAGGTCCCTGTCGTGCTCGAGCGAGCCGTACTCGCGCTCGCGGAACCGCCGGCGCCAGGGCGAGGTGTTCTCGAGGAACGTCACCAGCGAGCTGATCCCGACGATGTCGACGCCGGCGGCCCACCGCTCGGGCTGCAGCGCCAGGCCGGCCAGCACCATGTAGCCGCCGTAGCTGCCGCCGTAGAGGGCGGCGCGGGTCTCGTCGAGGTCGGGCTGGGTGGCGAGCCAGTCGTGCAGGGCGGCGAGGTCGGCGACGGAGTCGAGGCGCTTCTCGACGTCGTCGAGGTGCTCGTAGGTCTTGCCGTACCCGGTCGAGCCGCGGACGTTCGGGGCGACGACCGCGAAGCCCTGCGCGACGAGGTACTGGGTGAGCCCGGAGAAGGCCGGGCGGTACTGCGACTCGGGGCCGCCGTGGATCATCACCACGACCGGCGCCGGGCCGGCGCCGGCGGCGCGCCCCGCCGGGCGGAACACGAACGCCGGGACCTCGAGCCCGTCGAAGGACGGGAAGCGGACGAGCTCCGGGTCGACGAACGTCGCGTCGTCGACGTCGCACGGCGAGGTCGTCAGCCGGGTCGTCGTGCCGGTGGCGAGGTCGTAGCGGAACGCGTCGCCGGGGATGCGCGAGGAGGAGAACGCGTAGTGCAGCACCGCGCCGTCGCGGGAGAAGCGGAAGCCGCCGGCGGTGCCGATGCCGGGCAGGGGCACCTCGGTGCGGCGCCGGGCGGTGACGGGGTCGTGGAGCCACGCGCGGGTCAGCCCGTCGACGTTCGCGGTGACCAGCAGGTGCGTGCCGGTCCAGTCCACGGCGGCGCCGTGGTCCCAGTCGCCCCCGTCCTCACCGCCCTCGTCCCAGCTCGAGGTGTCGGCGGGCTCCCAGGTGCGTGACGCGAGGTCGTAGCGGCACACGGTGGTGAACTCGCGGTCGACGTCGGTCACGAACCAGAACGCCGACGAGTCCGGCAGCCACGACGGGCCGCCGACCGACGCGGGGCCGTCGTGCGGGGCGAGCTCCCACGTCTCGCCGGTCTCCCGGTCGAGCAGCCACACCTCGTTGTCGCCGGCCTCCTCGGTCAGCCGCGAGATCGCGAGGATGCGCGCGTCGGGCGAGAAGCCGGCGGCGCCGTTCCAGCCGCCGCGGTCCCACACGACCTCGTCCTCGCCGGTGGTGAGGTCGCGGACGTGGACGTCGAAGTCGGTGCCGTTGCGGGCGTTGGTGGCGTAGGCCAGCCAGCGGCCGTCCCGGGAGAGCGCGCCGGGCCGGTGGATGTGGTCGTGGTCGACCACGAGCGGCGTGAGCTGGTCCGCCGACGTGTAGGGCTCGGCGACGTCCGCCGGCGCGAGGTAGAGCTGGGTGCGCTCGTTGCCCCCGTCGTCCATCGCGACCAGCAGGGTCGGCCCGTCGTCGGTCTCGACCGGCAGGTGGGTCGCGCCGACCGGCTCGGCGAACGCGGTGAGCTGGGTGAGCGGCCCGCCCGGCTCGTCCTGCCGGTAGGTCTGCGACGTGTCGGTGAGGTTGCTCGACACGAGCCACGACGACCCGTCGGGAGCGAACGACCCGGGCCCGGCCGTGCGGATCTCGAGGTACGGACGGATGTCTGGCACGTCGGTCACGTGGGTGCTCCTCAGCGGCCGGTGAAGCGGGCCTCGCGGCGCTCGACGAACGACGCGACCCCCTCGGCGGCGTCCGCGCTGCGCATGATGGTCGGCAGCAGCTCGACGAGGTGCTCGGCGGCGGCCTCCTGCCCCCGCTCCCGCCCGATGCGCGCGTTGGCGAGGGTGCCGTGGACCCCGAGGGGGGCCTGGGCGGCGACGAGGTGGGCGAGCGCCTTCGCGCGGGCGACGTGCTCGCCGGCCGGGACGACCTCCGAGCACAGCCCGATGCGCAGCGCCTCGTCGGCACCGAACTCCTCGCCGGTGAGGATCCAGCGCATCGCGTTCGCCCACCCGAGCCGGTCGGGCGCCCGGAACGTCGCCCCGCCGAACGGGATGATCCCGCGGGCGATCTCCATCTGGCGCAGCCGCACGTCGTCGGCGCACACCACGATGTCGGCGGCCAGCGCGAGCTCGATCGACAGCGTGTACGACAGCCCGTTCAGCGCGACGACCACGGGCTTCGAGCACGCGCGTCCCCAGATCCCCCACGGGTCGACCTCGCCGGCGCCGGCGAGCGCCGAGGGGCCCTGTTCGGCGACGACCGGTGCGACGTCGGCGAGGTCCAGCCCGGCGGAGAAGTGGTCGCCGGTCGACACCACGCACCCGGCCCACAGGTCGTCGTCGGTGTCGAGCCGCGTGTACGCCGCGGAGAACTCCCGCAGGGCCTGCATGTCGAAGGCGTTGCGCTTCTCGGGCCGGTCGACCTCGATGACCAGCACGTGGTCCTCGACGGTGGTGCGGATGCGGGGGGCGGCGTCGCTGGCCTGGTCGGGCACGGGGGGCTCCGGTGTCGGTCGGGGTGGGTCCGGCGAGCCTAGGCGGGGCCGTGCGCGGCCACGCTTCCGCCCACCCCGCACGCACCCCAATGCCCACCCCACTCCCCGCCCCACGGCCCGCCCCACTGCTCGCACGATCCCTCCGGGTGCGGAGGAGCCGTGCGCATGCCGGGGCCTGTCACACCGGGCGCCGCCGTCGTGTGCACGCCTCCCGCGCCGGCGGAGGAAGCGTGCCCCCGCGTCGGCACCGCCGGCCGCGTCGGCACCGCCGGCCGCGTCGGCACCGGCGGCGCCGGGGGGCGTCAGGGCTGGAGGTCGGCGAGGAGCAGCATGCGATCGAGGGCCGCGCCGGCGGCGCGGACGACGGGGACGGCCAGCAGCGCCCCGGTGCCCTCGCCGAGGCGCAGGTCGAGGTCGACGAGCGGGGCGAGCCCGAGGTGGTCCAGCGCCACCCGGGCGCCCGGCTCGACCGACAGGTGCCCGGCGACGAGGTACCCGCCGGCGGCCGGGCAGGCCGCCACGGCGACACACGCGGCCGCGTCGGAGATGACCCCGTCGAGCACGACCGGGACCCGCGCGCCGGCGGCCGTGAGCAGGGCTCCGACGAGCGCGGCGTGCTCGAGGCCGCCGAGCGCCGCGAGCGTGGCGGCCGCGGAGCCACCGGCGGCGACGGTCGCGCCGGCGGCCCCCGCTCGCACCAGCGCGGTGGCGACGACCTCGGTCTTGTGGGCCAGCATCTCGTCGTCGATGCCGGTCCCCCGCCCGGTGACGACCTCGGCGGACGCGCCCGTGCAGGCCGCGATGAGCGCGGCGGACGCGGTGGTGTTCGCGATGCCCATGTCCCCGAGGACGAGCAGGTCGCACCCGTCGTCGATCAGTGCCGCGGCGGCGTCCGCGCCGGCGGCGACGGCGGCGTCGACCTCCTCGGCGGACATGGGGTCGGCGACGGTGAGGTCGGCGGTGCCGTGGGCCACCTTGGCCGACACGAGCCGCGGGTGGTCGGGGAGGTCCGCAGCGACCCCGACGTCGAGCACCCGCACGTCGGCGCCGACCACGTCGGCGAGCGCGTTGGCGGCGGCGCCGCCGGCGCAGAAGGCGCCGACCATCGCCGCGGTGATGGCCTGCGGCCACGGGGTGACGCCCTGCGCGTGCACGCCGTGGTCGCCGGCGGCGATCAGCAGCGCCGGCCGACCCGGCACCGGCGGGGGGCTCGTGCCGGCGATCGCGGCGAGCTGCGCACCGAGGGCCTCGAGCCGCCCGAGGCTCCCCGGCGGCTTCACCTGCCCGTCGGAACGCTCGTGGGCGGCGGCGCGGGCCGCCTCGTCGACGGGGGCGACGGCGGCGCACAGCTCGGCCAGCCGGGACGGGACATCGGACACGCGTGGACCACCGGGGTCGGGGACGGGTGCCGGACGCTACCCCGGTCGGTCCGGCGGGCCCCACGCGAGCCCCTCGAAGCGTGCGAAGTCCCGGTCCAGCGTCACCAGCGTGCAGCCGTGCTCGATCGCGACCGCCGCGAGGGCCGCGTCCGGCACGAGGTTCCCGCGAGCCTCGGCGCCCTCGCACAGGGACCGGAGGAGCTCCCAGTGCCGGGGACCCGGCTCCACGGGGACGGCGGTCGGCTGCGACCGGAGCCGGTCGAGCTCGGCCAGCACGGCCGACGTGTGGCTGGGTGGCTGGAAGACGCGCGGGTGGGTCAGCACCCGAACGACGCCGGAGAGCACCGACGAGGTGACCGCGAAGGGTCGGGGGTCCCGCACGGTCGCCTCGAGCCACGCCCGGCAGCGCTCGTGCGCGGGGGCATCCGGGCGCAACGCACCGACGAGGACGTTGACGTCCGGGAGGTTCACCGCCCCTCCATCACGTCGAGCAGAGCGGCCTGGTCGTGCAGGTCGACCCCCGCCTGGAGCCCGTCGCCGGCCGGCAGCGGCCGCACCTCGTACGGCGCGGCCTCCTCACCGGCGGTGTCGGTCCGTGCCAGGACGAGTCGCAGCGCGTCCTCGAGCAGCTGGGTGAACGTCACGCCGGACTCCGCCGCACGCGCCTTCGCGCGGCGGTAGAGGTCGTCAGGGAGCCGGACGGTCGTTCGCATGCACGCGAGCATACGCGGGTGATGCGGGTATGTCAGCGTCGGGTTCGATGCTCCGTGGCCGCGTGACCGCCGACCGGGTGCCGCCGTGCGGAGGCGGCGAGGTTGGCGGCGAGCGCCGGCTGGCCGACCCACGACGTGTGCACGTACGAGGCGTGGACGGTGCCGGTCACGAACCCCTCGAGCGGCCCGGCGCCCCGCACGTCCTGACCGAACCCGGGGCCGAGGTCCCAGGCCGGCGCTGCCGAGGGCGCGGCGCCGGCGCGGGGGGTGACGACGGTGCGGTGGAACTCGTGGCCGGTGGCGCGGGTCCCGGCCGGCCCCAGCACGGAGTCGGTGGCGGCGGTGACGTCGCGGTAGCCGAGCACGAGCCCGGGCGACATGACCGCCTCGGCGTCGAGCACCCCGCACAGCTCGACCCCGTCGAGCGAGCGGCACAGGTACAGCAGTCCCCCGCACTCGGCGACGACGGGGCCGTCGAACCCTGCGACGGCACGACGCAGCGGCACGTTCGCGGCGAGGGTGTCGAGGTGGGTCTCGGGGAACCCGCCGCCGATGACGACCGCCGCCGTGCCATCGGGCAGCGCCTCGTCGTGCAGCGGGTCGAAGGTGACGACGTCGCAGCCGGCGGCGGCGAGCAGCTCGGCGTGCTCGGCGTAGGTGAACGTGAACGCGGCGCCGCCGGCGACCGCGACGACCGGGCGCCCCGACCCCGCCGACGCGCCGGCGGTCGGCTCGCCACCGACGGCCGCGGCCGGGGACCACGGCACCACGTCGCGGCGGGGAGCGGAGCGGGCGAGGGCGACGACGGCGTCGAGGTCCACGCCGGCGGTCACGACGTCCGCGAGCGCCGACACGGTCCGGCGCGCGTCGGCGTCCCGCTCGGCGGCCGGGATCAGCCCGAGGTGTCGGGACGGGGTGACGAGGTCGGCGTGGTGGCGCACGATCCCGAGCACGGGCACGTCGAGCGGCGCGAGCGCCTCCCGGACCATCCGCTCGTGCCCGTCGGAGTACACCTCGTTGACGATGACGCCGCCGACGCGGACGGTCGGGTCGAAGGTCGCGAACCCGTGCACCTCGGCGGCGACGGAGCGAGACGAGGCGGACGCGTCGACGACGAGCACGACCGGGGCGTCGAGGAGCCGGGCGACGTGCGCCGTGGACGCCTCGTCGCCGCTGTCGCGGCCGTCGAACATGCCCATGACGCCCTCGACGACGGCGACCTCCGCGCCGGCGGCCTGGTGGGCCAGCAGCGGGGCGAGCGTGTCGGCGCCGTGGAGGACGACGTCGAGGTTGCGGGGCGGCCGGCCGGTCGCGACGGCGTGGTAGCCAGGGTCGAGGAAGTCCGGCCCGGCCTTGTGGTTGGACACCGCCACCCCACGCCGGGCCAGGGCCGCCATGAGCCCGACCGCGACCGAGGTCTTGCCGACCCCCGACCGCGTCCCGGCGACGACCACCCGCGCCGGCAGCGTCTCGGTGCGGGCGCTCACCGGCGGGTGAGCGGCTTGTACTTGATGCGCTGCGGGTTGGCGGCGTCCTCGCCCTTCCGGGCGACGAGGTCCTCGTGGTACTCGGAGTACCCGCCGGGGTAGAACACGGCCTGCGAGTCGCCCTCGAACGCGAGGATGTGGGTCGCGACCTTGTCGAGGAACCACCGGTCGTGGCTGGTGATGATGGCGCAGCCGGCGAACTCGAGCAGCGCCTCCTCGAGCGCCCGCAGCGTGTCCACGTCGAGGTCGTTGGTCGGCTCGTCGAGCAGCAGCAGGTTCGCCTCGTTCTGCAGCAGCTTCGCGAGGTGGATGCGGTTGCGCTCACCGCCGGAGCAGGAGCCGACGTTCTTCTGCTGGTCGCCGCCCTTGAACCCGAACGCGGCGCAGTAGGCGCGGGCGTTCATCTCGGTCCTGCCGAGCTGGATCCACTCGGCGCCGCCGGAGATCTCGTCGTAGACGGTCTTGGCCGGGTCGAGGTCGGCGCGGGACTGGTCGACGTAGGACAGCTCGACGGTGTCGCCGACCTTGAGCTCGCCCTCGTCGGGGGTCTCCTCGCCGACGACCATCCGGAACAGCGTGGTCTTGCCGGCACCGTTCGGGCCGATGACGCCGACGATCGCGCCGGGCGGGATCGAGAAGGTCAGGTCCTCGTAGAGGAGCTTGTCGTCGTAGCCCTTGAGCACGCCCTTGGCCTCGACGACCACGTCACCGAGGCGCGGGCCGTCGGGGATCATGATGATTGGCTTGGTGACCTGCTTCGGCTGGTCCTTGTTCAGCAGCGACTCGTAGGCGGTGACGCGGGCCTTCGCCTTCTTGCGCCGGCCCTGCGGCGACGCCTTGACCCAGTCGGCCTCCTCGGCGAGCTGGCGCTGGCGGGCCGACTCCTCGCGCTCCTCCTGCGCGAGGCGGGTGCGCTTCTGCTCGAGCCACCCGGAGTAGTTGCCCTGGAACGGGTAGCCCTTCCCGCGGTCGACCTCGAGGATCCACTCGGCGACCTCGTCGAGGAAGTACCGGTCGTGGGTGATCGACACGACCATCCCCGGGTACTCCTGCAGGTGCCGCTGCAGCCACGCGACGGTCTCGGCGTCGAGGTGGTTGGTGGGCTCGTCGAGCAGCAGGATGTCGGGGCGCGACAGCAGCAGCCGGCACAGCGCGACGCGGCGGCGCTCACCGCCGGACAGCACCGACACGTCGTCGGCCTCGGGGACGCGCAGCGCGTCCATCGCGACCTCGACCTGCCGGTCGAGGTCCCACGCGCCGGCGGCGTCGATCTTCTCCTGCAGCTCGCCCATCTCGTCGATGAGCCTCTGCATCTCGTCGGGGTCGGACACCTCGCCGAGCGCGGTCGAGATCTCCTCGTAGCGGGTGACCATCCGCGCGGTCTCGCCCATGCCCTCCATGACGTTCTCGCGCGCCGACCTGGTCTCGTCGAGGTCGGGCTCCTGCGGCAGGTAGCCGACCGAGTAGCCCTTCGCGGCCCACGCCTCGCCCTCGAAGTCGGTGTCGACGCCGGCCATGATCCGCAGGATGGTCGACTTGCCGGCGCCGTTGGGGCCGATGACGCCGATCTTCACGCCCGGCAGGAACGACAGCCAGATGTCCTCGATGATGGTCTTGCCGCCGGGGACGTGCTTGGTCAGCCCCTTCATGACGTAGCAGTACTCGGCCACGGGTGGTGCTCCTGAGCTGGGGAGGTGGGTGCGACGTGGCCCGCGACGGTAGCCGTGGCGGGAGGGGGTCGGTTCAGGCCAACAGGACCTGCTCGACGACCAGGTACGACACGCACGCGGCGCCGGTGTAGAGCAGCATCACCAGCGCGGTGCCGCCGGCGACGGCGGCGGGCCGGCGGGTGGCGAGGGCGCCGGCGGCGTCGTGCAGGACGACCGAGAGCAGCACCTCGGCGGGGACGATGTAGAGCGCGACGGTCCCGAGCGTCGTGACGGCCGTCGGCACCCACACGCCGAGCCGCGGCAGGACCGCCTCGGCGGCGACGAACACGACCAGCCCGACGAGCCCGGCGGCCACGCCGGCGGCCGACCGTCCCCGGCGCTCCTCGACGCCACGGGCGACGGTCACGACGACCACGGCCGGCACGGCCCACATCCCGGCCATCGCGATGGTGACGCCGAGCATGTCGGGGGCGCCGTCCGGCGGGAACCGCAGGATCCCGAGCGCGCGGTGCAGGACCGCGTCGGGCAGCAGCATCCACACGGAGAACGACGCGGCGAACCACCACAGCCGCACGAGGTCGCGGTCGGCGCGCCACCACGCGAGCGCGAGCAGCGCGACCTGGTAGCCGACGACGAGGCCGACGAGCCGCCAGCCCCGCGGTCCGCCCGGCGCGAGCACCACCGCGGCGGCCGCGAGCAGCGCGACGTGGAGCAGCGCCAGGTCGCGCTCGGTGCGGGTCAGCCCCACGGATCGCTCCGGTCGGTGTGCGGTCGCTGGTCGGACGGTCACGCGCCCCGGTGGGGTGGGTCACCCGGGTGGTCGGCATACTGCCGCGCCATGCCCCGCCTCGCCGCCTCCGCCCTCGTGTTCGTCACGTCCGCGGCCGTCCTGGTCCTCGAGATCCTGGCCGGCCGCCTGCTCGCGCCGTACGTCGGCGTGACCCTCGAGACGTTCACCGCCATCATCGGGACGATCCTCGCTGGCATCGCGCTCGGCTCGTGGCTCGGCGGCAGGGCCGCCGACCGGGGCGAGCCGCGCACCCTGCTGGCCCCGCTCATCGTCGCCGGTGGGGCGCTGTCGTTCGTGTCGATCCCGATCATCGACGGGCTCGGTGCGGGCCTGCGCGGCGCCGGCCCGTCGGTCGTCGTGACGATGTGCCTGCTCGCGTTCTTCACGCCGGCGGCGGTGCTGTCGGCCGTGACCCCCGTCGTCATCAAGCTGCAGCTCACCTCGCTCGACGAGACGGGTCGCGTGGTCGGGCGGCTCTCGGCCCTGTCGACCGTCGGCGCGATCGTCGGCACGTTCCTGACCGGGTTCCTGCTCGTGTCGGCCCTGCCGACCCGGCCGACCATCCGGATCGTCTCCGGCGGGCTGGTGCTGCTCGGGCTCGCGACGGCCGTGTGGCTGCGCTCCCGCCGGACGCTCGGCGCCACCGTGCTCGGCGCGGTGCTGGCGGCCGGGCTGTTCTCGTTCGTCGCGGCCGACCCGTGCGAGCACGAGTCGAAGTACTTCTGCGCCCGCGTCGACGTCGACCCGGAGCGGGCGTCGGGCCGGGTGCTGTGGCTCGACACGCTGCGCCACTCCTACGTCGACCTCGACGACCCGACCCACCTCGAGTTCACCTACACGCAGGTGCTGTCCGACGTCGTCGAGTCGGTCGCGCCGGCGGGCGAGCCGCTCGACGTCGTGCACGTCGGGGGCGGCGGGTTCTCCATGCCGCGCTGGCTCGCGGCGGTCCGTCCCGGCTCGACCTCGGTCGTGCTCGAGCTTGACCCGCTGCTCGTCGAGCTCGTCGAGGACGAGCTCGGCTTCGACGCCGAGGCGACCCGCACCACCACCTCCACCGGCGACGCCCGCCTGACCCTGGAGCGGCTGCCGGACGCGTCGGCCGACGTCGTCATCGGCGACGCGTTCGGGGGCGTGTCGGTGCCGTGGCACCTCACCACCCGCGAGTTCGCGGACGACATCGCCCGGGTGCTCCGCCCCGGCGGGACCTACGCGCTCAACATCATCGACTACGGCCCCCGCGACCTGGTGCGGGCCGAGGTCGCGACGCTGCAGGCCGTGTTCGCCGACGTCGCGGTGTTCGCGCCGGCGGAGCGCTTCGCTGCCCGCAGCGTCTCCACCGGCGGCAACTTCATCGTGGTCGCCTCGGACGGGGAGATCGACGTCGACGCGGTGCTGGCGCGCAACGCCGGACGGGGCGACGACGAGGTCGTGCTGGCCGGCGCCGAGCTCGACGCGTGGGTCGGTGGGGCCGACGTGCTCACCGACGACCACGCCCCCGTCGACCAGCTGCTGACGCCGCTGCCGAGCCGCTGAGGGAACGCACGGTCCCGTCGGGCGGACCGTGCCGCTCCGAACCGGGGATGGCATCCTGCACCCTCCCTCCCGTCCGGAGCCCGACGTGCCGCCGACCCCGACCGACGCCCCGATCTCCGACGTGCTCGTCGTCGGCGCCGGCTACGCCGGGGTCCACGCGGCCCGCGCCGCGCGGGTCTTCGGCGCGTCGGTGACGCTGCTCGACCCGACCGGCAGCCACCAGCTCGCCACCCGGCTCGCCGGCGTCGCCGCCGGCGCGGCCCCCGTCGGTGACGGCTGGGCGCCCGTCGGGGTGCTGCTGCCGCGGGTCCGGGTCCAGGCCAACGCGGTGACGTCCCTGGTGGAGCACGACGACCGGGTGGAGGTCCTCGACGACGCCGGGCGCCTGCACACCGCCCGGGCGGTCGTGCTCACCGCCGGCGCGCGGCCCGAGGTCCCCGACCTGCCCGGCGTCGCCGAGCACACCCTGCCGCTGCGGACCGTCGCCGACGCGCTGCGGATCCGCCAGGCCGTCGAGCGGGGCCCCGCGAACGTCGTGGTCGTCGGCGGCGGCGCGACGGGCGTGCAGGTCGCCGGCGAGGTCGCCGACACCCACCCCGACACCCGCGTGACGCTGCTCGAGGCCGGCCCGCGCCTGCTGCCCGACCTGCCGCGCTCGCTCGGTCGCCACGCCCGGGCGGTGCTGCGCCGGCGCGGCGTCGACGTCGTCCTCGGCACCGGCGTCACCCGGGTCGACGAGGACGGCGCCTGGACGGGCGAGGAGCTCCGTCCGGGGCTGGTGGTCTGGGCGACCGGGTTCGCCGCCGACGCGACCACGCTGCTGCCGGGGGCCGTCACGTCCCGCGGGCGCCTCGCCGTGGACGAGCACCTCCGGGTGGTCGGCCGCCGGCGCGTGCTCGCCGCCGGCGACGTGGCCGCGCACCGCGACGTGCTCGGTCGGCCCCTGCCGATGTCGGCGCAGGTCGCGACCCGCGCGGGCGACGTCGCCGGACGCAACGCCGCCGGCGTGGCCGCCGACGACGGGCGGGCGCTGAGGACGGCCCGGCTCGTCGACCTGGGCTGGGTCATCACCCTCGGCGGTGGCACGGGCGTCGCGCAGGTCGGGCCGCTGCGGCTCGCCGCGCCGCTGGTCGACCGGGTGGTCCCGCTGCTGCACGACGCGATCGACGTCCGCCACCTGTGGCAGGTCGGTGGGCTCTCCGGCGTGGTCGGGCACGCGCCGGGGCGCAACGAGCCCGCGCCGGCGGACGTGCGCCGGGTCGAACGCCCCGGCCTGCGGGCGATGGCCGACCCGGACGCGCCGACCGGCTAACCGGCCCCCCGAGCCGACCGCACGCCGGCGGTCGTCCCCGGGGCCGACGACGCCCGCAGGTCGAGGCGCATCCGGGCACCGCCCGACGGGGACGCCTCGACGACGAGTCCCCCGCCGATCCGCCCGAGCGCGAGCACGCAGGTCGCGAGGCCGACCCCGGAGCCGTCCGCCTCGACGGACCGCAGGCGCGTGCCGAACTCGAGGACGTGCTCCCGGTCCTCCTCGGGGATGCCGACGCCGTCGTCGTCGACGGCGAGCTCGACGGTGGCGCCGTCGCGACGCAGGACGTGGACGTGGACGCGGGGTGCCTGCCCGAGCCGGTGGTAGCACAGGGCGTTCGCGAGCAGGTTCTGCAGGACCTGCCGCAGCAGGACCGGGTCGCCCTGCGCCCAGCCGAGCGGCTCGACCACGACCTCGCCGCCGCGCTGCTCCACGGTGCTGGCGAGGTCGTCGAGCGCGTCGGCGACCGCCGAGTCGAGGTCGACCGGAACGTCGTCCGGGTCGGTCGCGACGGTCCGGGCGTGGCGCAGCAGCGTGACGACCAGCTCCTCGGCACGACGGGCCCCCTCGTGGATCCGGTCGACGAAGGTCCGGGCCGGCTCCGGCAGGTCGTCGCGCAGCTGGAGCAGCTCGGCGTAGCCGGTGATCGTGGTCAGCGGCGTGCGCAGGTCGTGGGCGACGATCGACGCGAACCGCTCCAGCCCGCGGTTCGCCTCCACCAGCCGGGTGTTCGTCGCGTCGAGCTCGGCGCCCCTCGCCGCGAGCGCCGCGTGGCTCGCCCGGACGTCGGCGAGCAGCCGCTCCCGCCCGAGCGCGAGGGCGCCGACCAGCGCGGCGAGGAGCCCGGGCACGCCCACCAGCAGCAGGGTCGCGACGACCGGGCCCCCCGCCGAGGTCGCCGTGGGCGTCACCCCGGCGAGCCGCAGCGTGGCGATGGTGGCCCCGGCCCCGAGCGACACGAGCACGCCCGGCCACACGGGACGCCGCATGGCCACGGCCGCCGAGACGAGCAGGAGGATCGGCGGCACCGCGATCGCCCCGAACATCGCGGCCCCGAACGATCCGGACACGACCGCTGCGGCCGCGTCGAGGGCGATCTCGGCACGGACCGTCGACGGGGCGTCGCCCCGGCCACGACGTTCGGCGAGCACGGACACGACGTTCGCGGCCAGGAGCGGACCGACGATCGCGGCGGTCAGCAGCAGGGGCACGTCGCCGTCGGTGCCGACCACGACCCCGGTGGCCTCGAGCAGGCCGATGCTGGCGAGCAGCAGCACGATGCCGGTCCGACCCCGTCGCACGCCACGGGCCAGCGCCGTCGCACCCGCGTCGGCGGGACGGTCGGTGTCTGGGTGGATGGTCACGTCGCCTCGTCGCTGCCGCGTCGGGGCCCACGCCGGGCCGGTGCGGTCAGGTCGGGTCGCCCTGGGGGACCTTGCCCGCGAGCGGGCGCGGGGCCGCGGGCGCGGTCGAGGTCGACGCGTCGAGGGGGTCGACGACCACGGTCGCCGGTCGGTCGCTCCCGAGCGCCGGCGGCAACGCCACGGTCACGGCGGTCCCGCCGAGCTCGGAGTCGTCGATGCCGACCTCGCCGCCGAGGCGGTGCACCAGCGTGCGGACGGTGGCGAGGCCCAGACCGGTCCCGGGTCGGTCGACCGCCTGCAGCCGCTGGCCGACCTCGAACACGCGCGCGCGGTCCTCGGCGGCGATGCCCACCCCGGCGTCCTCGACGACGAGGAGCACCACGGGTGCAGCGGAGCCGGGTGGGCGGGTGCTGCGGACCCGCACACGCGGTCGTGCGTCGGGGGCGTGGTAGCGCAGGGCGTTGGCGAGCAGGTTCTGGACGACGACCCGCAGCAGCGTCGGGTCGGAGCGCACGCTGTGCGGGGTGTCCACCTCGACCTCGGCGTCGAGCTCGACCACCTCGTCGTCGAGGTCGGCGATGGCGGCCCCGACGACGTCGACGAGCGGGACCGTCCGCAGGTTCGGGGCGGTCGACACCGACCGGGCGTGGTGGAGCATCGCGTCGATCATCGCGACGGCCCGCTCCCCCGACTCGACGATCCGGTCGAGGTGTGCGTCCGCCGGCGCGGGGACCGCCTGCCGTCGCGCGAGCCGTGCGAACCCCATCATCGACCCGAGTGGGGACTTCAGGTCGTGGGCGACCATCGCGGCGAAGAGCTCGAGCTCGTCGTTGACGGCGGCGAGCTGCCGGTTGGAGAGGCCGAGCTCGTCGTTGACGCGGGCGAGCTCGTCGGTGCGCTCCGCGAGCACGTCGTTGACCCGGCGCAGGTCGGCGGCGACCCGGTCGCGGGACGCGAACGTGCTCCCGAGGATCCACCCCCCGACCGGGAGCAGCAGGACCATCGTGAGCACGTTGGACCAGCCGAAGCGGGGCGGGACGGCCTCCGGCGGGATCCCGAGGATGCGCAGCGCCGACACGCCCGCGCCGAGCACGAACCCGACGAGTGCCCCGCCGCGCTCGTGGCGACGGGCCGCGGCCTCGAACACCACCAGGATGAGGATGGGCGGGATGAGCACGACCGGGGTGACGCCGGCGCTGAGCTGGACCATGGCCACGGCCGTGAGCGAGTCGATGGCGAGCTCGACGTCGGCGGCGTGGGCCCACCGCCGGCGCTCGCCCTCGAGCGACACGACGTTGGCCAGCCCCAGCGGGACGAGGACGATCACGAGCGCGACCGGGAGCGGGACGAACTCCCGCTCGACGTCGCCGACCAGCAGGGCGACGCCGACGAAGAGGCAGGAGAGCAGACCGATGACGAGGCGGACCCGCCGCATCCCGGTCGTCACGTCCACGCGACGTCTCCCCGTCCAGCGTTCCCGTTGGCGAAGGGTACGTCGGCCGCCGGTCCCGCGGGGGCCGCTCGCGGGAGAGTTCCCACACGCCCGACGTCCGGTCGGACGCGTCGCATGGTCCGGGATGACCACGCCGGGTGGACCACCGATCGCGTCCGAGGCGTCGCGTCCGGTCGGCCTCCGCACGGGGTGGCGTCCCGGTCCTTGCCGACCGGGCCCGTGTGCCGGATGCTGTCCGCACGGGGGAGTAGGGAGCACGTGAGGGTTGCACTCCGAGGGCGAGGAGGCGGTCCACGGGGGATCGACACCGGTGACGTCGGTGCCCCTGTCCGGCATGCCTGCGCTCGCCCGGCACGACCTCGCGAACGCGGTCGCCGCGATGCTCACCGCCGCCGAGACGCTGCGTGAGCGCCGGCACGACCTGCCGGACGAGACGGTGGACGAACTGCTCGACCGGATGGTCGCGCGCGGTCGCTCCATCCACCGGCTGCTGCTCGACCTCACCGCGCTGGCCCGGTCCCCGGACGGCGGCGTCGACGTGGCGACCGAGCCCGTCCGCGTCGCCGACGCGGTGGCGGCCGCGCTCGACGAGGTCGACGAGCACGCCGACACGGCGGTCTCGGTGGCGGTCCCGTCGGGGCTCTGCGCGCTCGCCGACCCGTTCCGGCTGCAGCAGGTCCTCGTGAACCTCATCGGCAACGCGCTGCGTCACGGTGGCCCCGCGGTCCGGATCCGTGCGCGACGCGACGGCGACCAGGTCACGATCTCGGTGTCGGACGACGGGGGCGCCATCCCCGACGAGGTCGCGACGCGCATGTTCGAGCCGTGGGCCCGCGGCCCGGATTCGCAGCGCCTCGGGGGCAGCGGGCTGGGCCTCGCGGTCGTGCGGACCTTCATCACCGCGATGGGCGGCACCGTGTCGCACCACCGCGGTCGCACCGGGACCGAGTTCCGGGTCACCCTCCCGGCGGCCAGGCCCCCGACCGCCTGACCGCGGGACCCCTCCGGCGTCGGGCCGGGACACGGCGCGTGGCTACCCTCCGCACGTCCCGCCCCCGTAGCTCAGTGGATAGAGCGTCGGTTTCCTAAACCGTGCGTCGCAGGTTCGATTCCTGCCGGGGGCGCCAACCGAGAATCAGCCTGTAGCGGCAAAGCCTTGGGGAGTTGGGCGCATTCGCAGCTTCGGGGCCGAGGGGCGATTGAGGCCTTCGAAGCCCCGTGGGCCGCGTATGGGCCGCGGGAGCCCGACCCTGACAGCCGAGAGCTAACCGCCTGCCGCAATGGGCGCTCCGGCCCGGCCGAGGGATCGGCAGGATTAGGCTGGTGATCAGGTCGGGGGACGGGACACCCGTGAGGTCACTGACAACCA
>JBKHXF010000008.1:0-290899 GCA_046566145.1 Actinomycetes bacterium | reverse complement strand
CTCGCGAGGCTAGCCGCCACCGTCCGGTGGGCCCGGGAGGTCGGGCGGCGGCTCGGGGCACGGGGTGCTCCCGGGCCGGTAGTTGTGATTGCAACGAACGTCGGGTACGCTGGTGCTCCGTCACCCGCCAGGAGCCCGCCCCATGGCCGAGACCCTCGCACCCGACCTGCGACCGAGCGTCGACGTCCGCCGCGCCGGCGGCCGCTTCGAGACCGCCCTGCCGTGGCTCGACTCCCGCCACTCGTTCTCCTTCGGGCCCCACCGCGACCCGCGCAACACCCACTTCGGGGTGCTGCTGGTCAACAACGACGACCGCGTCGCGCCGGACACCGGGTTCGACACCCACCCGCACCGCGACATGGAGATCGTCACCTGGGTGCTCGACGGCGAGCTCGAGCATCGCGACTCGATGGGGCACAGCGGCATCATCTACCCGGGGCTCGCCCAGCGGATGTCCGCCGGCACCGGGATCCTCCACTCGGAGATGAACCGCGGCATCGCCGACGCCCCCGGCGCCCGCACCGGCACCTCGATGCGCCCCCGTGGGCCCGTGCACTTCGTCCAGATGTGGGTGGTCCCCGACGAGGGCGGCATCGAGCCCGGCTACGAGCAGCTCGACGTCAACGCCGAGCTCGCGAGGGGCGGCCTGCAGCCGGTCGCGTCCGGGATGGGCGACGACGCCGCCATCCGGATCGCGCAGCGCCACGCCCGGCTGCTCGCGGCCCGGCTCGCGCCGGGCGAGGTCGTCGAGCTCCCCGACGCGCCGTTCGTGCACCTCTTCGTGCCGAAGGGCGACGTCGAGCTCGAGGGCGCCGGCGGCCTCGACACCGGCGACGCCGTCCGGCTGACCGGCGCCGGCGGCCCCCGGCTGACCGCCGGCGCGGACGGCGCCGAGGTCCTCGTCTGGGAGATGCACGCCGCCCTGCGCTGAGCCGCCGGCGCCGCTCCCCAGCGCCCGGCTCGTCCGGATCCGCACCCGGGTGCAGGAGTCCGTGCCCCCGGCGCGGAAGTCCCCCGTGAGGTGTGGCCCGGGAGGGGTCACCCCGACGGGCCTGGGAGGGGACCGTGGTGGTCGCAGGGACGACGACGCGTGCGCGCCGGCTGGTGACGGCGCTGGTGCTCGGGATGGTGGCGGCCCTCGTGCCGCTCGCGACCGGACAGGCCCCCGTGGCCTTCGCCGGCCCCATCGCCGACAACGAGGCGGCCTACGCCGCGTGCGGCCGGGTGTTCCCCGACCCGCTCGCGTACTGGGCCCCCGAGCTGGGGGAGGACACCCCGCACCCCGGCACGGGCGGGTCCCCGTGGGCCAAGGGCAACGCGCCCTGTGCCGCGCGGACCTTCATGAGCTACGACGAGGCGATCCGCGGCCTGACCTTCCTCGCCGACGAGCTCGAGCTCACGCGCGACCTCGTCGACGTCATCGACCTGTCCACCACCGACGACCCGCGCATCCGCGAGGTGCTGCGGGAGGAGCTCGGTGACGGCTTCTCCGAGGGCCTGCCCGACGACCTCGGTGGGCGCGAGCGCACGCCGCTGGTGCTGGTGAAGGTCACCGCACCCGAGGGCGCCCGGCTCCTCGACGACGTCGAGCCCGTCGCCGAGGGCGACCGCGACCACTTCGTCTGGTCGCTGTCGATGCACGGCATCGAGCGCGCCGGCGTCGAGGGCGGCGTCCGTGCGGTCGAGGACCTCGTCACCTGGGGCGCGACCGAGCCGGACCGCCCGCTGCTCGAGACCCTGCCCGCGGGCGAGATCGAGACGCTCGACGGCCTGCCCGCGCAGAACCTGCGCGTCGGTGAGGTCCTGATGCGCTCGGTGAGCTACTTCGTGCTGCCCAACCCCGACGGCTGGCGCCGCGGCGACGTCGACCAGGCGAACCCGATGGGCTTCATGCGCTACAACGGCAACGGCATGGACCTCAACCGGGACTGGCCGGAGATCGGCTTCACCGACCCGTCCTTCACCCCGTGGTCCGAGTCGGAGTCCCGCACCCTCGGCAAGGTCCTGCAGAACCTCTCCGACCGCTGGACCGGCGGCATCGACCTGCACGGCATGGTGGCCGCCAACGCGTTCTCGTACACGCTCATCGGCGGGTCGCAGCGTCCGTACGCGAAGAACCAGCGGGTGATGCAGTTCGTCCGCGAGGCGTGGCGCGACGGCGAGACCCGGCTCGCGTGGTCGCCCGAGATCAAGCCCAACGACGCCCCCGACCAGTGCGTGCCGTTCGACGGCGTGACCCCGACCGGGGCCACGAACCTGCCGCCGGGCGAGGAGTGCGACCAGCGGGCCTACGGCGTCCAGTACGGGACCATCTGGGACACCATCAACTACACGGTCACCGGCGCGATGGGGAACTGGATGGACTCGCCCGTCGGCCTGAACGCCGACGGCATCGACAACGAGATGATGCTCTCCCACCTCGGCAACTGCGGGGTCGGGACCTGCTACCTGCCGGAGGCGGAGCAGCTCCACGTCGACGGCAACAAGTCGCTCATCTACGCGATGCTCAACTTCCAGCTCCAGCCGCCGCCGGCGGAGTTCGAGGTCGGCGGCGACGTCGCCTACCTCGTCAACCCGCGCCGCCTCGTCGACGAGGGGGTCCAGCGGCCGGCCGCGCCGGACGGCGTCGAGCCGCCGGCGGACCGGGCCGGCACGGCACGGCACCCCGGGACGGGCACCACGGTGCTGGCCGAGTTCCAGGTCGACAACACCGCCGGCGACACCTACGTCGGGGGCATCTCGGCGAGCGTGCGCTGGACCTCCGCCGGCTCCGCGTCGGCGTCCGACGTCAACAGCCTGCGGGTGCAGTACCGGGCCCCCGGGGCGACGACGTGGGCGTCCCGTCCGGTGTACGCCGGCGGCCCCGTGTACTTCACGCCGGGCGCCCGCAGCGACTGGAACTACCCGCTCGACGGCGACTACCGCGTGGTCGTGACCGGGCTCGTGCCGACCCAGGTCGAGTGGCAGGTCGACTTCACCAGCGAGCCGGCGTGGGAGCAGCCCGTCCAGGACGCGTTCGACGTCTCCAACATGGACTTCTTCGACGAGCTCGCGCCGTTCCTCGGGCCCGACACCACCCTGACCCCGGTGTCGGTCGACGCGGTGCTGGCCGGCCGTGACCTGTCGGTGTTCGACTCGGTGATCGCGGTCGACGGCACCCTGCTCCCCGGCTACCACGCCGCCGGCGAGACGGTCGCGCAGGGCCTGCTCGACCTGCCCCGCACCTCGTACACCGCGGCGGACGCGGACCGGCTGGGCGCGCGCCTGCGGGCGTTCGCGGAGTCCGGCGGCAACGTCGTGCTGACCGACGACGCCCTGCGTGGGCTCGCCTGGATGGGGGTCGTGCCGACGGCGGACGTCCGTCGCGGCACCGTCTACGCCGGCAACGTCGCCTTCCCCGACGGGTACGGCGACCCGCTCGCCGAGGGCCTCGACCTGCCCGGCGCCGCGACCGGTCGCGGGGCCCGCAAGCAGCTCGTCGAGCCGGTGCCGATCGGGTACGCGCTCAACACCTCGCAGCCGCAGTGGAACGTCCGCACGACGGCGGTGACCGCCGCCGGCGGCCGCGTCGCCGGCCGCGAGTCCACCGGCACCGACCGGGCCGCACTGGCCGAGATCCCGGTGGGCGAGGGCGTGGTGCGCACCGTCGGGTCGCTGCTGCCGTTCCCGACGACGGCCTTCTACCACCCGTTCGGGATGTCGAGCTACGCGGTGACCGACAACGGCTACACGGTGCTGCGCAACGTCCTGACGTGGGACAACCCCGCGCAGTCGGGCGGCCCGATCGTCGGTGACCCGGTCACCTGGACGTCGTCCGACACGCCCACCCGCGTCTACGTGGACGGGACCCGGAGCCCCGGAGGCAACGGGCTCGCGGCCGGCGCGGCCGCGACGGTCGTGTCCGGGTTCGCCCGCGCCGGCGCCGGCGCGGGCAGCGCGGGGCTCCTCGCGGGTCGCTGACCCGCCGCTGGTCGGACGCCTGCAGCACCCCGTTCAGGGGTGCAGCAGGCGTCCCTCCATGCCGCCGGCGACGGTCACGACCTCGCCGGTGACGTGCCCCGACGCCACGGGCGACAGCAGCGTCGCGATGGCCGCGGCGACGTCGTCGACGGTCGCGACCTTGCGCAGCGGCATCGTCGCCGTGACCCGGTCGACGAGCGCGTCGTCGAGGGTGGCCGCCGTCATCGGCGACACGGTCCAGCCGGGGGAGACCACGTTGACCCGCGCGAACGGGTGCAGCCGCACCACCTCGTTCTTGAGGCTGCGGGCCAGCCCGACGGCGATGGCCGCCTTGGCGGCCGCGTAGTCGCTGTGCCCCGCCTCGCCGAACGCGCCGGCGGTCGACGCCACGAGGACGATCGACGGGTGGGACGGGACGTGGTCGCCGGGTGCCGCGGCGATCGCCCGGAGGAACGCCCGGCAGGTCAGGAACGTCGCGGTCAGGTTCGCGTCGATCGTGGCGCGCCAGCGCTCGACGTCGAGCTCCCACAGCGGCACGTCCGGCTCGGGCCACACGCCCGCGTTCGCGACGACGGCGTCGAGCCGGCCGAGGCGCTCCCACGCGGTGGCGACCATCGCGTCGGCCTGGGCGGGGTCGGTCAGGTCGGCGCCGACGGCGACGCCGCCGAGCTCCGAGGCGAGCTCCTCCGCGGCGGCCTGGTTGCCGCGGTAGTGGCACGCGACCCGCGCCCCCTCGGCGGCGAGCCGTCGGGCGGTTGCGCCGCCGATGCCGCCGGACGCGCCGGTGACCAGCACGCCCCAGCCCTGCATCCCGAGGTCCACGCGCCCGCCCCTCAGCCGTCGCGCAGGGCGTCGACGCCCGGCGCGCCGGCGTCGCGCAGCACCGGCTCGACCTCGAAGTACGCCTCGCGGTGGAACCCGAACGCCGACGCGACGAGGTTCGACGGCACCGACTCGACGCGGCGGTTGAGGTCGCGGACGTTGGCGTTGTGGAACCGCCGAGCCGCCTGGATGCGGTCCTCGGTCACCGCGAGCTCCTGCTGCAGGGCGAGGAACTGCGACGACGCGCGCAGCTCGGGGTAGCCCTCGACGACGGCGAACAGGTGCCGCAGGGCCCCGGCGAGCCGCTGCTCGTCGGCGGCGCGGTCGTCCACGCCGACGTGGTCCGCGACGGCGCGGGTGCGGGCCTCGGTCACCTCGTCGAGGACGGCCCGTTCGTGGGCGGCGTAGGCGCGCACCGTCGCGACGAGGTTCGGCACGAGGTCGGCGCGACGCTGCAGCTCGGTGTCGATGTTCGCCCAGGCGTCCCGCACGAGCTGGCGCTGCTCCACGAAGCGGTTGTACGACACCACGACCGCGGCGCCGAGGCCGAGCACGACGGCCAGCGCGACCAGCCCGACCTCTGCCAACGTCGCCCTCCTGCGGAGGGCCCGCGTGGCCCGTCCGGGTGGGGAGCCTAGCCGCCGGTCACCCGGAACCACCCGGGCCGGGCGCGCTGCGGGGGGACCCAGCCGGGCAGCCACAGGTCGTCGTCGCCGCTCGACCGGTACAGCTCCCTGGCCACGCGCGGGACCCGGTCGGCCACGGACGTGGCGACGTGGTGCAGCCCGGGCCACGCCTCGGGCCGGATCCGCGCGTCGGTCCAGACCACGAGGTGGTCGCCCCGCAGCTCCACCGACACCTTCGTGTCGGTGAGCTCGAGCAGCAGGGCCATCATCCGGGCGTCCACGACCGCGGAGGTCGCGCGCGGGTCGGTGCCCTGGACCTGGTAGCGGCGGTTGAACTCCTCCGACTCGAACTGCTGGTCGCGGAAGCCGAGCCGGTCACCGAGCCGGGTCACGAGGTTCTCGGGGGAGACGCGCACGCCCGGCAGGTGCAGCCCTCCGAGCCGGACGTGGGCGCAGGTCGCGTACGTGCGGTACTCGCGGCGCTGGGCGCCGCTGTGGTGCACCCGCACGAACTCGAGCTCGAACAGGTGGACGTCCCGGTCGGCGAGCGTCCCCGACATCGACGCGGTGACGCGGCGCCGGTCACCCCGCCGCAGGAGCGTGAACGGCAGGCCCAGGGCGCCGAGCAGGTCGCCGGCCCGGAACACCAGCCCCTGCTCGTCGGCGACGCGGGCGAGCGCCTCGAACCGCCGCCGGCGCCACACGTACGACAGGACGAGCCCGGCGACGATCGCCGTGACGGCCAGCACGAACACGATCGACGTCCCCATGCCGGCGGACGCTACCGCGCCGGCGGCTGGCAGGAGGGGCAGCGGTAGGTGACGCGGTTGTCGTCGCCGAGGCGCGAGCGCAGGATGGCGGTGCCGCAGCGTCGGCAGCCCTTCCCGTCGCGTCCGTACACCCACACGGTCCCCTCGGGGGCCGGGTCGACGGTGGTGCGCCAGGTCAGCGACACGTTGGCGACCAGCAGCTCGTTGGCGGTGACGAGCATCGCGCGGCGGGTCCCGGTGTCGACGAGCTCGAGCGGGGTGTGCGGGTCGACGCGGTGCAGGAAGCACACCTCGGACTTGTAGACGTTGCCGACGCCGCAGGCGACGCGCTGGTCGAGCAGGGCGTCGCCGATGGCCGTGTCCCCGCTGACCAGCCGGGCCATCCGTGCCAGCGCGACGTCGACGTCGGCGCCCGGCAGGGTCAGGTCGGGACCGAGCCGGCGCAGCGCCGGATGGCGGCGCAGCGCCCCGAGGTCGAGCACCTCCACGATGGGCGCGCGGAAGCACACCGCCACCACGTCGTCGGTGTGCAGCACGACGCGGGCGGTGCCCTCGCCCCGCTGCCACGGCTGCCCGTGCCGGTAGGCGTGCCACGACCCGGTCATGCGCATGTGGGTGTGCAGCACCAGCGGGTCGTGCACCTCGGTCGCCGAGAAGCCGATCAGCAGGTGCTTGCCCCGCGCCTCGATGGGGCCGATCGTCGCGCCGGCGGTGGGCAGGACGCCGGTGAGGCGCGGCGCGTCGAAGCGGCGCAGGACCTCGCCGGCGATGGTGGCCCGCAGCGTCGCCGCGGTGCGGTGGATCGTGTCGCCCTCGGGCACCTGCGGCTCACGGTTCGGTCGGGGACGGCGGGTCCGGCAGCGTAGGACCGAGGGCCACCAGCGACCTCGCCGTGGCCACCACCATCGTCCGCCCGAGCACCCCGACGGCGAGCACCGGGTCGGTGCGGTTCCCGGCTGCCACGGCCGCCCGGACCGTCCCGTCCGCGAGGTCGACCCGCTGCACCGCGCCGGCGGCGTCACCGACGAGCACCTCGCCGCCGGCCACCACGGGGGGTGCGGTCGGCGTCGCCGGCAGGACGGCGTCCCAGACCGGCGTCAGCGTCGCGTCGAGGGCGAGCAGCCGGCGGTCGAGGGTGGTGACGAGCAGCCGGTCGTCGACGGCCGCGGCGTGCAACGTGCCGGCGGGCAGCGGCACCGGGGTACCGCGACGGCCCGTCGCGGGGTCCCGCGGGGTGGCGGTCGCGTGCCCGACCTCCCAGAGCGCCGGGCCGTCCGGACCGGCCACGACGTGCAACCGCTGCCCGCGGTCGAGCGGGGGGGCGTCCCACACCAGGCGCGGTCCGGCGTCGCCGAGGTCGACGGCGGTGAGCCGGCGGCCGTGGCCCGCGTCGGCGGTCGACAGCAGCAGCCGCGTGCCGGAGCGGGTCTCCAGCGCGGCCACGTCGAGGCCGGAGAGCCGGCCGCCGACCTCCCGGCCGGTCGTGAGGTCGAGCGCGACGAGGTCGACGGCGCTGGACGTCCCCGGCAGCGCGACGAGGACGCGGCCGCTGGCGGCCGCGACCGGTCGGACGGTGCGCAGGTCGTCGAAGGTGAGCGGCACGGACCAGCGCAGCGCCCCGTCGGCTCCCGTGGCGAGCAGCGCCGCCTCCCCGCCGCCCCTCGTGCCGCGCAGCGACCCGCTGGTGACGCTGAGCACGACGTCGTCGACCAGCCACGACCCGTACCGGCTGCTGCCCGGCCGGAGGACCGTGGCGCCGTCGGCGTCGAGGAGCAGCCCGTCGCCGTCGGCCGCGATGGCGTCCCGGCGCACGACGCCGGCGGGCGCGACGTCGAGCAGCGGGCGCAGTCCCGGGTCGGCGCGGATGGCCTCGGGCGCCCGCGCCACGAGCGGCCACGACGCCAGCTCGGCGCCGTCGCCGGCGGCCAGCACGCGGACCGTCGTCGCGGTGGTGACCAGCACGGCACGGTCGCGCGCGGTCATGCCGCGCAGGTCGTCGACGCGGACCTGCCAGCCCTCGCCCCCGGTCGCCGCGAGCTGCAGCGAGGTCGGCGTCGTGGTCAGCACGCCGGGGGACGCCGCCGCCGGCGGGATCCCGAACGGGGACGCCGAGCCGCCGGGGGTTCGCACGTCGACCACGCCGAGCAGGGCCCCGTCGGCGCGGCGGTGCGTGCGGGCCACGAGCGCACCGCCGGCGCGGACCGCCAGCAGCGTCACGGTCGTGCCGGTGACGTCGAGGGCACGCACGGCGGTGTCGCCGGTCGCGTGGGGGATGCGGGCCACGACCTCGGCCGTGGCCAGGTCCACCACGAGGCTGTCGCGGACGTCGTCGTCGGCGACGAGCAGGGCCCCGCTCCGGACGAGCGGCGGCGAGGTGCCGGACGACGGGCTCAGCTCCACCGGTCCGTCGGTCGGGACGGCGAGGTCGACGCGGTGGAGCCCGCCGCGGCCGTCCGCCAGCACCACGAGGTCGTCGAGGACGCCGAGGACGTCCACCGCCGGCGCCGGCAGCCCGGCCAGGTCCACCCGGGCGACGGGGTGGCCGGTGCCGTCCAGCGCGTCGAGGGTGCCGGCGGAGACGACGACCGCGCCGTCGCGCCAGGCGGCGACCGCGGTCACGTCGACGTCGCCCGCCGCGTCCGACCCCCCTGGGGCCCCGGCCAGCGGCAGGGTCGCGAGGATCCGCGGCGCGCCGTCGGGGAGCGCCGTGTGGACGAGCGCGCGGCCCTCCCGCGTCACGACCGCGCCCGCACCGACCGCCGGCACGGTGGCGGCCGGGAGGGTCGCGACGGGGGAGAGGTCCCGGGGGTCCAGCACCGTGGTGGTGGCGCCGGCGGTGGCGAGCAGCCAGTCGCCGGCGCGGTCGAGCCGGGGTCGGTCCGTCGGGACGGTCGTGACCTCGCGGCGCCACACCACGCCGTCGGGCTGGACGTCCACGCTCGAGGCGCGCGCGCCGGCGGTGGTCAGCAGCGACCCGGTGTGCTCGAGCGGCGTGGGCCGGGTCGCGACCACCACGGCGGCGACGAGCGCCACCACCGCGACGGCCGCGGTCACCACACCGGGACCCGGCCGCCACCGCCGGCTCGCAGCGCCCCCGTGGTCGCGGTCGATCGCCGCCCCGTCGACCGCCCCGGCGGGGGCCTCGTCGGGGGCGGCCTCGTCGACGTGGGCCAGCACGGCGCCGCACCGGCCGCACCAGCGCGCCGGCTCCGGAGCGACGTCCCCGCAGGACGGGCAGGTGCGGCCCGGGGGGTTCACGGCAGCCCGGGGCGGGGGCGCGGCACCTCGGCGCGCACCCGGCCGTCGCGAGCGTCGACGACCCGGACGAGCTCCGTGGTGACGATGGCGACGCGGTCGGCGTCGAGCGCCACGAGCCGCTCGAAGGTCGGCAGCGCGAGGCCGCCGGCGGCCCACTCGACCCGCGTCTCCACCGTGCCGGGGTCGGTCGGGTCCTCGGGCTCCGGGACGGACAGGCCGACCACGTCCCCGCCGGTGCGCAGGACCACGATGCCGCTGACGATCGCGGTCGCGTCCCGGCCGAGGTCCCGCGGGTCGCTGAGCAGGGTGCGCGAGGCCGCGGTGTCGACGCGCAGGTCGGGGAACGGCTCGGTCGTGCGGTCGCGCAGCAGGACGTCGGCGTCGAGCGCCACCCACGCGTCGTCGGCGGTCCCGCGCAGCGGCAGCAGGGTCTCGGCCGGGCCGGGACCGACCGGCTCCCACGCCGCGAGCGTGAACGCCTCGGGTCCGGGGGGGTCGACCACCGCGCCGAGCAGCGCGAGCGGCGCCGGCGCGTACAGCCGGGCCTCGCCGTCGACCAGCGTCAGCAGCCGGGGCCCCTCGTCGGGGACGCCCGACCACAGGACCTCGACCGCGCCGGTCACGTCCTCCCAGGTCACCACGAGGCCGGGGGTGCAGCCGACGACCTCGCCGTCCGGTCCGAGGGCGATCGGCGTCGAGCCCACGGCCACCGGGTGCAGCGTGCTCCCGACGGGGACCGGGCAGCCCCAGCGCACCTGCCCGTCCCGTTCGAGGACCACGAGCCGGTCGCCGACGACGCCGGCGAGCAGGCCGCTCGGGGCGACCGGCACCAGCCCGACCGCGCCGGCGCGGGGCAGGTCGACCGCCGCGCCGCCGGGGCCCGTGAGCGGCACCCGGTCGAGGACCCGGCCGTCGGGGGAGAGGCGCACGAGCGCCCCGTCGGCGAGGACCTCGACCGTCCCGTCCGCGGTCACGTTCGGTGCGCCGGCGACCGGCGGGAGGGTCGTGGTCGTGCCGTCGGGGCCCGCGACGAGCGTCACGCCCTGATCGGGCTCGGCCAGCACGGTCACGCCGCCGGCGTGCGCCACCGCCGGCGCGGTCGGGGTGCCCTCGGTGAACGGCAGGTCCGGCCACGGGGCGGGGGCGGGGACGGGCCGGGTCACCACCGCCACGACCGCGGCCACCGCCAGCCCGAGCGCGCCGGCCCGGATCCACCGCCGGCGCGGGTGCCGCTCCGGCGCGTCCTCGTGACGGGGCGCGCTGGCCGCCGCGGCGTCGGCAGCGTCGGCGGCGTCGGGGACCGGGGTGGGGAGCGCGGGGGCCGGGTCGGGACGCCCCCGACCGGCCGCGCGCGGGGGCGACGAGCCCACCGCCGGCGCGGGCAGGGCGGCCCCGCACCGCCCGCACCACCGGGCGTCGTCGGGTGCCTCCACGGCGCACGCCGGGCAGGCGCGGATCCCCGTGCCCGTCGTGTCCGTCGTCCCGCTCACCGCACCCGCCTCGTCCGTCCTCCCGCGCCGGCCGGCGCCTCGGGACGGGGTTCGGGGCCCGTGGGTCGGTCGCGTGGCCCGATCACGAGGATCGTCGCCCTTCCGCGGGCATCTCCCGACGTCGCCCCATGGACGGCGACGACCCCCGACCGGTGGTGGCGGGGGTCGTCGTGTCGCGCCGGCGGCGAGCCGCCGGCGCGGGGTGTGTCAGAGGTCGTAGGGGCGCAGCGTGCCGCGACCGTTCTCCTTGGCGCGGGTTGCCGCGTCCTTCAGCAACTGCTTGACCTTCGCGTCGAGCGCGTCGGCCAGGTTGCCGTCCATGCGCAGCTCGAGGGCCTTGACGGCCTCCTTGACCTTGCTCTGCACGACCAGGTCGGCCATGTGGTGCCTCCGATGTGTCGGGGATCGGTCCGCCCGAGCCTAGGGCACCCGGGACGCTGGACCGAGCACCCCGACACGGACGGACGTGGTGCCACCGCCCACCGCGTGCGCTCAGCGCTCGCTCCCGGAGGACGTGCGAGGGGACCGTCCACCCGCATCGCCCCGGTAGGTCAGGCCCCGGTAGCCGACGGTGAACCCGGCGCGCTCGAGGACGTCGCGGACGCCGGCGTCGTGCACGTCGGCACCGTCGACCTTCGTGACCTCGAGCTTGCCGAGGCGCTGCCGCGCGACCAGGCCCTTGAGCTCCTCGACCCACACCTCGGCCGTGTCGGTGGTCGCCGGGAAGGTGACCAGCGAGCGCCCACCCCGCTCGAGGTAGACGGCCGGCACCCCGTCGACGAGGACCACGTAGGCGCCGGCCTGCCGGGCCGGCCGGCCCTCCGACTCGGGCCACTCGAGCGCCGCCCCGTAGGGCTGGGCCGGGTCGGTGGCCGCGAGCGTGACCACCGTCGGGTGCTCGCGCCGGCCGCCGGCGTCGTCGCGGAGCGAGCGCAGGCGGTCGATCGCGCCGGCGGCCGCGAACTGGGCCCCGCCGAGCCCCTCGACGAAGTAGCCACGGCGCACGGCCCCGGTCTCCTCCATGGTCCGCAGCACCGCGTAGACGCCGGCGAACCCGCCGGGGTGGCCCTCGCCCCGGACGCCCTCCGCGGTCACGACGCCGTGGCGCTCGAGGAGCTGCTCGGCGCGGGCCCGGCCCACGAGGGTGTCGCGCTGCGGGTCGTCGGCGCCGCCGGCGCGGGTCCGGCCGGCGAGCGTGTCGGTGAGCGACCAGCGGCCCGCCGCCGACGGCGGGCCGACCCGGCGCAGCGCGCCCGGGCGGGGCCGACCGCCGCGGCGCGCCGGCGGTCGGCGGGTGCCGGAGCCGCCGAGCAGGCCACGCACCGGCTGGAGCGTGTCGTTGGTGACCCGGCCCGCCCAGACGAGGTCCCACAGCGCCGCGAGGACCTCCTGCTGGTCCGGCACGCCGGAGGCGCGCAGCAGCTCGGGCCAGAACGACGCGCCGGCCTCGGTCAGGTGCGCCAGCAGCGCCGCGTGGGTCGCGCCCGCGTCGCTGTCCGCCGGCGGCAGCTCGCCGACCGCCGGCGCGAGCAGGTGGGCCTGGTCGCGGAAGCACAGCACCACGCGGCCGTCGGACGTGCCGAGCGACCCGGCCCCGAACCAGACGACCTCGCCGGCGGCGACGAGCTCGTCGAGGTCGGTCGGCCGGTAGACGCGGAGCCGGTCGGGCAGGACGTCGCGCTCGAGCACGCTCGCCGGGATGGGGAGCCCCTGCAGGATGCCCACCACCTCGGCGAGGCCGTCGATCCCGGCGCGCTCCGGCGGGCGGGGGTCGGGACCGCCCACGCCGACGCCGTGCCACTCGGGCAGGAACCGCGCCAGCGCGGTCGCCTCGACCGGCTCGACCTCGGCGCGCAGGTTCGCGAGCGAGCGTCGCCGCAGCCGCCGCAGCACCTCGGCGTCGACGAGCTCGCGGCGGGATCCACCCGGCCGGAACTCGCCCTCCAGCACCCGGTCGGTGCGGCGCAGGTGCCCGAGCGCGGCGGTGACGCGGGGGAGCGGCGAGCCGAGCCGGGCGGCCACCTCGTCGGGGTGGAACGGGCCGTGGGTGCGGGCGTAGCGGGCGACGAGGTCGACCATCGGGTCGTCCACCGGGTCGGTGAACGCGGTCGGCAGCCCGGGGGGCAGGGCCACGCCGAGCGCGTCGCGCAGCCGGGCGGCGTCCTCCGCGGCGGCGACGCGGTCCTGGTCGGCGACCCGCACGCGGATCGCCCGGTTGGACGCGACGAGCTCGTCGACCCACGCGGCGACCGCGTCGGCGTCGCCGGTCGCCCGGGCCACGAGCTCGTCGGGGGTGAGGTCGCCGACGGTGCGCAGCACGTCGTGCAGCTCGTCGGCGTCGCGTGCCCGGCGGTCGTCGGTCAGGCGTTGCAGCTCGAGCTCGAGCTCGGCGAGGACCTCGGCGTCGAGCAGGTCGCGCAGCTCGTCGCCGCCGAGCAGCTCGCGCAGCAGGTCGCGGTCGAGCGACAGGGCCGCGGCGCGCCGCTCCGCCAGCGGCGCGTCGTACTCGTACATGTACTGGCCGACCCACGAGAAGAGCAGGCTCGACGCGAACGGGGAGGCGTGCTCGGACTCGACCTCGACGACCCGAACCCTCCGGCTGCGAAGGTCGCCGAGGAGCCGGCGCAGCGCGGGGAGGTCGAACACGTCCTGGAGGATCTCGCGGGTGGCCTCGAGCAGCAGTGGGAACGTCGGGTAGCGGGACGCGACCTGCAGCAGGTCGGCGGCGCGTTGGCGCTGCTGCCACAGGGCCGTGCGCTGGTCCGGCCGGCGCTTGGGCAGCAGCAGGGCGCGCCCGGCCGCCTCCCGGAAGGCGGTGGTGTAGAGCGCGGTCCCGGCGAGCTGCTCGGTGACGAGCCGGTCGACCTCGTCGGGGTCGACGAGCAGCACGTCGGTGTCGATGCGGCCGTCCGCCGGCGCGCCGCCACCGGCGCTCTCCGCGTACGGGTCGAGCAGGTCGAACGGGTCGTCGAACGTCTCGGGGATGCGCAGCACGATGCCGTCGTCGGCCCACATCACCTCGGGGTCGGTGCCCTGCGCGATGAGGGCCCGCTCGATGGCCATCGCCCACGGGGCGTGCACCTGCGCGCCGAACGGCGAGAGCACGCACACGCGCCAGTCGCCGATCTCGTCGCGGAACCGCTCGACCACGATGGTGCGGTCGGTCGGCAGCACGCCGGTCGCCTCGCGCTGCTCTGCGAGGTACGACAGCAGGTTGTCGGCGGCGCGGCGGTCGAGCGCGTGCTCCTCGCGCAGCCGCGTGAGCGTGCCGTCAGGATCCTCCTGCGCGGACGCGTCGACCTCGCGCAGGAAGGTGCCGAGCGCCCGACCGAGCTCGTAGGGCCGTCCGGGCCCGTCGCCGTGCCAGAACGGCAGCTTCCCCGGCTCGCCCGGCGCCGGCGTGACGACCACCCGGTCGTAGGTGATGTCCTCGATGCGCCACGTGGAGGCACCGAGCACGAACGTCTCGCCGACGCGCGACTCGTGGACCATCTCCTCGTCGAGCTCGCCGACGCGGCCGCCCTCGGGGGTGAACACCCCGAACAGGCCACGGTCGGGGATGGTCCCGGGGTTGGTGACCGCGAGGCGCTGCGCGCCGCGCCGGCCGCGCACCGTCCCGGCGACGCGGTCCCACACGATCCGGGGCCGCAGCTCGGCGAACTCGTCGGAGGGGTAGCGGCCGGCGAGCAGGTCGAGCGTCGCGTGCAGCACGTCGGTGGACAGCTCGGTGTAGGGCGCGGCACGCCGCACGACCGTGGTGAGCGCGTCGACGTCCCAGTCGTCCATCGCCGACATCGCCACGACCTGCTGGGCGAGGACGTCGAGGGGGTTGCGGGGGAAGCGGGTCGACTCGATCTCGCCGGCGCGCATCCGCTGCACCACCACCGCCGTCTCGACGAGGTCCCCGCGGAACTTGGGGAACAGCTTGCCGCGGCTCGGCGCGCCGACCTGGTGCCCGGCGCGCCCGATGCGCTGCAGCCCGCGGCTCACCGCGCCGGGGGAGGCGACCTGCACCACCAGGTCGATGGCGCCCATGTCGATGCCGAGCTCGAGCGAGCTGGTCGCCACGAGGCCGCGCAGCCGGCCGGCCTTGAGGTCGTCCTCGATGCGGGTCCGGGCGTCCTTCGACAGCGACCCGTGGTGGGCCCTGACGAGCTCCTCGACCGGGGCCTCGAGCAGCGGCGCGGCCGCCTCGTCGTCGGCGGAGAGCCCCGACTCCTCCAGCCGCCGCGCGACCTCGCGCTCGTGGTGCAGCTCGTTGAGCCGGGCGGCCAGCCGCTCGGCGAGCCGGCGGGCGTTGACGAACACGAGGGTGGAGCGGTGCGACAGGACGAGGTCGAGCAGCTCCGGGTGCATCGCCGGCCAGATGGAGCGGCGCTGCGGCTGGGTCCCGACCACGCTGGCCGGCCCGCCCGTCGGCTCCGGCGGGGCGAGCGTGCCGAGCTCGGCCATGTCCTCGACCGGGACGACGACCTCGACATCGAGCCGCTTGCGCACGCCGGCGTCGACGATGGTCACGGGCCTCGGCGTCATCCTGACCCGGCCGGTGTCGGGGTCGGCCTCGCCCTCCGGGTCCGGGCGCGCCCCGCCGAGGAACAGCGCCACCTCCGACAGCGGCCGCTGCGTGGCGGAGAGCGCGATGCGCTGCGGCGCCAGCGCCGGCCGACCGTCGGGACCCTCGCGGGTGACCTCGGTCGTGGACGTGCCGAACGCGTCGGTGCCGCCGCGCAGCACCTCCTCCTCGAGGCGCTCGAGCGACAGGGCGAGGTGGGTGCCGCGCTTTCGGGCCGCCATCGCGTGGATCTCGTCGACGATGACGGTGTCGAGCGTCCGCAGCGTCTCGCGCGCCCGGGAGGTGAGGTAGAGGAACAGCGACTCGGGCGTGGTGATGAGGATGTCGGGCGGGGTGCGGCGCATCCGGTCGCGCTCCGCCGCCGGTGTGTCGCCGGTCCGCACGCCCACCGTCGGGACGTGCACCTCGACCCCGAGCCGCTCGGCCGCGAGGCGGATCCCGTGCAGCGGCGCCCGCAGGTTGCGGTCGACGTCGGTGGCGAGCGCCTTCAGGGGCGAGACGTACAGCAGCCGGGTGCCCGGCTCCGCCGGCGGTCCGCTCGTCATGAGCCGGTCGATGCCGTGCAGGAACGCGGTCAGGGTCTTGCCTGAGCCGGTCGGGGCGCAGATCAGCGTGTGCTCCCGGTCGGCGATGGCCGGCCAGCCCTGCGCCTGCGCGCGGGTCGGCAGCGCGAACGTCGTGCGGAACCACTCGGCCACCGGCGGCGAGAACCGCGCGAGCACCTCCGCCGCCGTCGCCTCGTCGACCCGGGCGTCGGGCGCCTCCGGATCGGTGGGGTCGGCCCCCGTCGAGGTGCCCGGGGTGGTGGTCCCCGGGGTCGTGGTCGAGCTCACCCGGGGCACGCTACCCCTCGGCCCGTCCACCGACGGCCGGCACGGTCACCTGCCGCCGGACGGCCGTCCGGACGGCCCCCCGTCCCCGAACCGGCTCGATCGGGCGCGCAGGATGGGCACGTCCGACCGGCGCACCACCCCCGCGGAGCGAGGCGACCTTGACGACCCACGTCGTGCTGTTCACCCGGGACCTGCGGGTCCACGACCACCCGGCGCTGCACGCGGCCACCGGCGCGGCCGACCGCGTCGTGCCGCTGTTCGTGTTCGACGACGCGATCCTGTCCTCCCCGTACGCGGCACCCAACCGGGTCGCGTTCCTGCTCGACTGCCTCGAGGACCTGCGCGGGTCGCTGCGCGACCTCGGTGCCGACCTCGTGCTGCGGCGCGGCGACGTCGCGGACGAGGTCGCCGCCGTCGTCGCCGCGACCGGGGCCGACACGGTGCACCTGACCGCCGAGGTGTCCGCCTACGGCCGCCGGCGCGAGCAGCGGCTGCGCGACGTCCTGACCGAGGTACGGGGCGACGGCGCCACCGTCGAGGCCCATCCCGGCGTCACGGTCCACGCCGCCGGCGCGGTCGCCCCGACCAGCGGGGACTTCTTCAAGGTGTTCACGCCGTACTGGCGCCGCTGGGTGGAGGCCCCGGTCCGCGAGGTGCGGCCGGTCCCGGACGGCATCGTGCTGCCCGACGACCTCGACGCCGGCGGCGACCTGCCGGCGCTCGGCGACCTCGTCGAGGGCGACCCCTCGCCCGAGCTGCAGCGCGGCGGGGAGGCCCGTGCCCGCGCCCGCCTCGACGCGTGGTTCGCCGGCCCGATCGAGGCGTACGAGGAGGCTCGCAACGACCTCTCCGCCGAGGGGACCTCACGCCTCTCCGCCGACCTGCACTTCGGCACGATCAGCCCGGTCGAGGTCGCCGACCGGGTGGACCGCCGCCGGCGCGGGCACGACGGCTTCCTGCAGGAGCTGTGCTGGCGGGACTACAACCACCAGCTGCTGTGGGGCTTCCCGGAGCTGCCGAGGCGGGACTACCGCACCAGGCACGACCGCTGGCGCGACGACGAGGACGCGATCGAGGCCTGGCAGGCGGGCCGCACCGGCTACCCGGTGGTCGACGCGGGCATGCGGCAGCTGCAGCGCGAGGGCTACATGCACAACCGCGCGCGGATGATCACCGCCTCGTTCCTGACCAAGCACCTCTACGTCGACTGGCGCGTCGGGGCCGCGTGGTTCGAGCGCTGGCTGGTGGACGGCGACGTCGCGAACAACCGCGCCCAGTGGCAGTGGACGGCCGGCACCGGCACCGACTCGAGGCCGAACCGGATGTTCAACCCGTGGACGCAGTCCACGAAGTACAACGGCGCGGGCTACATCAGGCGGTTCGTCGAGGAGCTCGCCGACCTCGCCGACGACGAGGTCCACGAGCCCCACACCAACCTCGCCGGGAGCTCCACCGACTACCCCCCGCCGATCGTGGACCACGCGGATGCGCGGCAGAGGTTCCTCGAGGCGCGGGACGCCGGTTGACCGCATCGCCTACGCTACGGGGCCACCTGCCGCCGTGCGGGTGGCCCGACGAAGGTGCTGGGATGCCGGATGGGGACGTGCGGGTCCTTGTGGTCGACGACGACGTCGACTTCCGGGTGCTGCTCCGCGTGCAGCTCGGGACCTACCCCGGGCTCACCGTGGTGGGAACCGCCGGCGACGGGTTGGAGGCCCTGGAGCTGGTCGCCGAGGACCCGCCCGACGCGATCGCCCTCGACCTGCTCATGCCACGCATGAACGGGTTCGAGGCCATCGAGGCGCTCCGGGAGTCGCACCCCGAGGTCGGCATCGTGGCCTACACCGCGGTCGCCGGTGCCTACGCCCGCGAGCAGACCGAGCGGTTCGACGTCGAGCTGGTGCTCAAGTCGGGCGACCAGCAGCACCTCGCCGACGCGCTGCGCCGCGCCGCGGGGCGTGCCCCGATCGTGCGGGCCTGACCCACCGGTCGGCTCGCCGCACCCTCAGGGACCCTCGGCGGGCGGGGGGAGCTGCCCGTCCGCGGCGGCGTCCCCGAGATCGCGCAGCAGTCGGTCCTGCAGCTCGCCGGCGCGCGCCACCGGGTCGTGCGCGACCGGCGGCTCGATGCCGCCCTCGGCCCGCAGCATCAGGACCCGGCCGACGACCCGACCGGCCTCGCGCAGCGTGTTCGAGCGCCAGGTCATGGTCCGTCCGCGAGTGCCCTCCAGCGTCCCCGAGCGGGGCGGGCCGAGCAGGTCGTGCTCGAGGGTGCCGAGCACCGCGCCGGCCTCCGCGGGGTCCGCGAAGGCCGACTGCGCCCGGAGCGCGAGCTCCTCGAGCCGCATCCCGACGGGGGGGGCCGGCGAGGTCGAGCAGCTCCAGCGCGGACGCGTTGACGTCGCTGACGATCCCCTCCGGGGAGAGCAGGACCACGGCCTCGTCGAGCATGTCGAACAGCGCGCCGCTCGAGAGCGGCACGGCCGCGTCGGAGGCGGTGGCACGGGGCGCGATGAGCTCGGGGAGACCCGGCATGAGGGGGATGTCGACCACGCGGTCGACGATGGAGGTGAAGGACGCCACGAGGTCGGGGTCGAACTGCCGGCCGGCTGCGTCCGCGAGGACCGACAGGGCGCGGTCGACCGACATGCCGACCCGGTAGGGCCGGTCGTGGATCATCGCGTCGAACGCGTCGCAGATCGAGAACATCCGCGCGGCGAGCGGGATCTGGGTCCCCCGCAGGCCGGCCGGGTACCCGCTGCCGTCGACGGCCTCGTGGTGCGTGGCGATGATCGACAGCGCCGGTCGCAGGAAGCTGACGCCGCTGACGAAGCGGACCCCGTGCGTGACGTGGGCGCGCATCTGCACCCACTCGTCCTCGTCGAGCGAGCCCGGCTTGTTCAGCACCGCGTCGGGGACGCCGATCTTGCCGATGTCGTGCAGCAGGAACCCGTAGACGAGCTGGGGGTCGTCACGGAGCTCCGGGGCCACGACGTCGGCGAGCAGCGCCCCCGAGTTCGCCACCCGGTAGATGTGCCCCCCCGTGACGCTGTCGCGCGTCTCCACCGCGGTGGCGAGCGCCGCCACCGTCTCGAGGTGGGTGCGCGCGAGCTCCTCGGCGGTCGCACGGGCGTCGGCGAGGGTCCGCTTGAGGTCGAGCGCGTAGAGGCGGAGCTGGGCGGCGAGCGCCTCGCTGCTCGGCGCCTGCACGTCGAGCAGGGCGTCCTCCGGCCGGTCGGGGGCGCTCACCGGACGGGCTCCCGCCGGTGTCGGCTCCAGGTCTCGAGCAGCTCGATCAGCTTGACGGGGGAGAACGGCTTGGTGAGGAACGCGTCGGCCCCGGCAGCGATGGCGTCGCGGCGTGCGTCCTCCGTCGGATCGGCGGTCAGCATGGCGATGTGCAGGCCCGTGCCGAAGCGTCCGCGCAACCGGGTGCACAGGGTCACGCCGGTGCCACCCGGCAGGTGCAGGTCGAGGACCGCGAGGTTGGGCTGGTGTTCCTCGGCCAGCGCCATGGCGGTCTCGATGTCGGCGGCGGCGACGACCGCCCAGTGGTCGGGCACGGTCGCGATGACGAGGTCGCGGATCGGCTCGTCGTCCTCGACGACCAGCAGGGTGGCGCTCGGGTGCATCGGTCGGTCCCTCCGTCCGGCTGGCTGCCGGGTCGGTCCTGTCCCCTCGCGCGCGGACCGTGTCGGGGCCACCCCCGTCGCGGCTCGGCCGCTGACAGCATGACCCATCGTGAGTAGTCCAGCGACCTCGGTCCGTGACCGGTCACGTCCCAGGGCGGTTCTTGCGGCCTGCTTGACCTCGAAGCGCGGCTGGCGCATACCGGATCCCGTCCAGCGCCCGTCAGGTCCGGCGTTCCGGACGCGCAGCGAGCAGGAGGTCGGCGTCCGGGCGGGGAACCCCTCACGTGCGGGTCGTGGCGGCCCGCGTGTCGCCGTGCAGGGAGATCGCCGTGACCAGGTCCCACCTCCGCCGTGCCCTCGTGGCCGCCCTGACGGGCGCGCTCACCCTCGGCGTCGCCTGGGCCGGCGCCGTCGTCGTGCCGGCGCCGCGCGCCACCCCCGTCGGTGGCGTGCCGACCGCCGGCGCGGAGGCGGGGGCGGACCCTGCCGCGCTGGACGCGCTCGACGCGACGCTGGCCGACCTCGCCGGGTCCGGCGCCGAGGGCGACGACGTGGTCACCGCCTCCACGACGGCGCTCGGTCCCACCGGGCTCGCCGTCGGGGCCGCGCGGGTGTCGATCCACCCACGCCCCGAGGACTACGGCGGCCGTTGGGAGACCGACCGCGCCGAGTGCGCCACGCTCTCCCCCGGCTACGTGCAGGAGCTGCTCGGCGAGCCCCTCGACGAGCTCGACCACATCGCGCACACCGGCTCGCCCTGGCCCGAGAACCCGGACTGCATCTACATGGGCGGGTTCGGGATCGGCCCGATGAACCCGGTGACCGCGTTCGACACCGAGCTCGGGCTGTGGGTCCGGGCCGTCGCGCTGACCGACGGCGAGGACACCCTCGTCCTCTCGGTCATCGACGCGGAGGGGCACTTCTGGGAGTACGGCTCGAAGTGCGACGACTGCGGGGCCAAGCAGATCGCCGAGCGCCTCGGCGGCGAGCTCGGCATCGACCCGGCCGGCATCGTCATCGCGGCGACGCACGCCCACTCGGCGCCCGACCTGATCGGCGGCTGGGGCTTCGTCCCCGACTGGTACATGGCGCAGGTCACCGACGCCATCGAGGAGGCGATCACGACCGCGGTCACGACCGCGCGTCCCGCCGTCCTCGAGGTGGGGGAGGAGCGGGCGCGGGAGTTCAACGCGGACCGTCGTGACACCTACCGCTCCGCCGAGGAGCAGCAGGTCGGATGGCTGCGGGCGCTCGCGACCGGACCGGGCGGGACGGTGGTGCGCGGGCCGGGCGGCGCCCCCGAGGTGATCGCCACGCTCGGCGCCTACGCCGCCCACCCGACGCGCTTCGGGACCAACGACGGCGTCGCCCACCCGGACTGGCCCGGCCTGTTCGTCCGTGCGCTGGAGGACCGCTTCGGTGGCGTCGGCATGCAGATCATGACGGGCCTGGGCAACCTCTCGGGGGCCGGGCCGCGCGAGACGATGGGGACGGGGCTCGCGGCGCTCCTGCCGCCTGCCGGGGAGGGCCACGTCCTCACCGACACCGACGTCCGGTTCGAGCAGCGGACCTGGGACCAGCCGGCGACGAACGTGCCGCTGACGGCCCTCGGGGTCCCCGGCTTCTTCGACCACCTGTTCAGCCCGAAGCCGGCGATGGTGCGGACGGGCAAGGAGCCGGACACGGCGCCCTGCGTCTCGTCGTCCCCCTACTCGGTCAACGTCCCGGTCACCGCTGCCTGGGTCGGCCAGGACCTCGCGATCACGACCGGGCCCGGCGAGGTGTTCGCGAACCTGACCAACACGGTCAAGGAACGCTCGGGCGCCCGGGTGACCATGCCGCTCGGGCAGGCGAACGACTCGCTCGGCTACATCCCGCAGTCGTTCGAGCACTCGCGGGTCGGCCAGCAGGGCCTCGGGTTCGGCGCCGGCGGCTTCGTCTTCGTGAACTACGAGGACAGCTACGCCCTCGACCACTGCTTCGGTGACATGGTGCTCGAGACGCAGCTGGAGATGCTCGCCGGGCTGCGCTGACCCGACCCCACCCGTCCCGAGTAGCCTCCGTCCCCGGACCCGACGACCGGGCCCCGGCACCACGGCCGGCACGACGACAGGGACGGCGCTGGCGGAGGACACCGGCTCCACGGACGACGCCGCCCCGCGCCGGACCCGGGCGGCCGAGCTCACCGGGCAGCTGCCCCGGATGGTCGTCGACGCCCTCGGCGAGGTCCACGTCGCGTCCCCCGGCGAGATGTCCGACGAGGACCGGGAGACCGTCGACGCGCTCGTGGAGCTCGGGGTGCCGCGGGAGCGTGCCGAGCGCGCGGTCGAGCAGAACCGCGTGCCGCTGGTCCTGGCCGCGGTCGCCATGGGCGAGGAGCCCACCCACACCCTCGAGGACCTCGCCGAGCGAAGCGGGGTCCCCGCCGACGTCATCACCGAGGTCCGCAGCGCGCTCGGCATCCCGCTGCCCGACGGGTACAGCGACGCCGACCTTCGCTACGCCCAGCTGCTCTCCCGGCTGCTCGAGGTCATGCCCGTCTCGGCCGTGGTCCGCTCGGCCCGGGCCCGCGGCGCCGCGCTGGCCGCCGTGGCGCGCTCCGACCTGTCGACCATCCGCGACGAGCTCGTGCTGCCGATGCGTCAGGCCGGCGCGGACGACCTCACCGTGTCGGTCGCCCTGGCCGAGACCGCGAAGGCGCTGGAGCCGGTCGCCCGCGAGCTGCTCGAGCGCACCTACCGCCTCGCCCTGCAGGCCGAGCTCAACTCGGAGCTGTCGGCGATCGCGGCACGCGCCGAGGGGCAGGAGGTCGACGTCGCCGTCGCCTTCGTCGACGTCGTCGGCTACACCGCCCTGTCGTCCCGGGTCGACCCGTCGGGCCTCGACCACCTGCTGGACGTGTTCGAGGACCGGGTCGTCGCCATCGTCGGCGCCGACCCGAGCGTGTCGGTCGTGAAGTACCTCGGCGACGCCGTGATGCTGGTGTCCGGGCACGTCGGCGACCTGGCGCGGACCTGCCTCGCGCTCACCCACGAGGTCGAGGAGCTCGCCGAGGCGCCCCTGCGGGCGGGGCTCGCCGCCGGCTCCGTGCTCGTGCGGGAGGGCGACTTCTTCGGCCCGCCGGTGAACATGGCCGCGCGGCTCACCGACCTCGCCCGCCCGTGGAGCGTGCTCGCCGACGAGGGGCTCGTGGACGTGCTCGCCCGCGAGTTCGACGTGCGGCGGATCCTGCCGACCCGCATCCGCGGGGTGGGGCTGCGCCGGCCGGTGGCGGTACGCGCCGTGACGGCCGACGAGGAGGAGTGACCCGCGGTCAGCAGACCGACGGGTCCCACAGGCCGACGCCCTCGTCGCGGGCCCGACGCTCGGCGTCGCGGACCTCCTCGTCGAGGGCGACGTTGGGCGGGAACGTGACGACGTTGGCGTAGCCGCTCTCCAGCATCGCCCCGTTCACCCAGGCGCCCTCGGGCGTCCACGCGTGCACCAGCTCCCGGTCGAACCGGTCGAGCTCCTCGACGTCGTGGGCGACGACGAGGGTCCGGCCGGGGCCGGCGATCCGCTCCAGCGCGAGCCGGGCCTCCTCGGCGAGGCACTCGGCCGGCTGCTCCGCCCGCCCGAGCTCCGGCGTGTCGATCCGCAGCAGCCGGAGCCGGACCCGCTCGCCGGCCCCGGGCGAGCGGCGGCTCGGCACGGTCACGACGGCGACCAGCGTGTCGCCGTCGACGACGCGCTCCACCTCGACCTCCCACGCGCCGGCGGGCACGGGGGGTGCGTCCGCCGCGATCGTGCGCGCCTCGGGCGGGGGCGGGCTCGCCGTGCCGACGCCGACGATCGACGTCTCGGTCCGGGTGGTCGTGCAGGCCGTCAGCAGGAGCGCGGCCAGCACAGCGATCCGCGCCCGAGCAACCCTCGTCAGTGCTGACACCACGCGGGGGTCATGCTGATGCTGCTCGTCGGGACGGCCCGGCGGGGGGACGACGGCTCGCTGGCCGAGGGACGGTCGGCGACGGGAGGAGGACGACGTGGGGGACATCCGCTGGCTCGACTCGGCGCGGCGTGGTGACGGCGCGGACCGTAGCCCCGGCGTGCGACGTGGCACGGCGCGACCGCAGCGTGGGCACGTGCCGACGCGCACGCCGCGGGGCGAGGAGGTGCGCTGGTGGGAGCGCCCGATGCCCCCGGAGACCCGCGACGCCGAGGCGTGGGAGATGTGCCGGGAGCTGATGCGCGTCCTGCACGCCACCGGCCGGTACTCGGCGACGGGCCTGTCGGAGGCGTGCGACGCGATCGGCCGGCCGCACGCCCGCGAGACGATCTCGCGGGTGCTCAACGGCAAGCAGCCGCCGTCGTACGGCCTGGTCGAGGACCTCGCGATGGCCGCGGGCGTCGACCTGGCCTTCCTCTACCCGGCCGCCTGAGGCGGACCGGGACCAGACCGGCAGGGCCCGCCCAGGGGGACGGGCCGGGGGCTGCCGGCCCGCGTCGAGGGGGACGCGGGGGCCGTCGCGTGGTGGGGGGCCACGCGGCGGCCGCCTAGGCTCGTCGCCGGCGGCGACACCAGGGAGACACGATGCCCCAGCAGCACGGCGACCGGCTGAGCGCGACCGACGCGGCGTTCCTGCACATGGAGACGCCGACGCAGCACATGCACGTCGGGGGCGTGTTCCTGTTCGAGGCGCCGCCGACGGAGTTCGACTTCCAGCGCTTCACGGCGCTGGTCCGCTCGCGCCTCCACCTCGTGCCGCGCTACCGCCAGAAGCTCGCCTGGGCACCGCTGAACCTCGCCAACCCGATCTGGGTCGACGACCCCGACTTCGACATCGCCTACCACGTCCGCCACGCCGCCCTGCCGAGGCCGGGCGGGATGCCGGAGCTGATGGAGTACGCCGCCCGCATCCTGTCGCGCCAGCTCGACCGCGACCGTCCGCTGTGGGAGCTCTACGTCATCGAGGGGCTCGAGGACGGCCGCATCGCCCTGCTCGGCAAGAACCACCACGCGATGATCGACGGCGTCGCCGGGCTCGACATCGCGACCGTGATGCTCGACCTCACCCCCGACGGCTCCGAGACGATCCCGGACCCGCAGCCGTGGACGCCGCAGCCGGCCCCGAGCGGGTACGAGCTCGCGGCGTCCGCGGTCGCCGACCTGCTGCGCAGCCCCAGCGAGCTCGTCGACTCCGTGCGTCGCGTGGCCGACGCGCCGCGCAACGCCGCCGGCCGCGCCCTGCGGGTCGGGCGCGGGCTCGTCTCGGTGGCGCGCGCCAACCTGTCGAAGCCGGCGCCCCGGTCGCTGCTGAACCAGCCGCCCGGGCGGCACCGCCGCTTCGCCATCCAGCGCATCGCGCTCGACGACGTGAAGACGGTCAAGAACGCGTTCGGCACGACGGTCAACGACGTGGTCCTCGCGATGGTCGCCGACGCGACCGGCCGCTACCTGCGCCACCGGGGGGCCGACACCGACGGCGTGTGGCTGCGGGCGATGGTGCCCGTCTCGGTCCGCCAGTCCGGCCAGGAGGGGGCGCTCGGCAACGAGGTCGTGTCCGTCTTCGTGTCGCTGCCGATGTTCGAGATGGACCCCGTCGAGCGGCTCGAGGTCTGCCACGCGGCGATGGCCGACGTGAAGCAGTCGCACCACGCCGTCGGCGCCGGGTTCCTGATCGGGCTCACCGACTTCGCCCCGCCGACCATCCACGCGATGGCGTCGCGGCTCGCCGCCCGGGCGCGGCTGTTCAACTTCCTCGTCACCAACGTGCCGGGCCCCCAGATCCCGATCTACTGCCTCGGGGGGCGCCTGCTCGGCGCGTTCCCGTTCGCGCCGCTGTCGGCGACCCAGTCGTACGCCGTCGGGCTCACGTCCATCGACGGGTGGATGAACTTCGGCATCACCGCCGACTACGACGCCGTGCCCGACGTGGAGCGGGTGACCGGCTACCTGAAGGGCGCGCTGGCCGACCTGCTGGCGTCGGCCGAGGCCGTGGACGCCCGCCACGAGGCCGTGGAGCGCGACCGGGCGGCCCGCGCGGCGCGCCGTGCCGCCGCGGAGCCCGAGCAGGCCTGACCGCAGGTCAGCCGGTCGGCCGGCCGCCGAGCCGCGTCGCGATGTCGCGGTCGAGCTCGGCGAGGTCCCGGCGCAGCTGCAGCGTCCGCCGACGCAGGTCGGTCAGCGCCTCGAGCGCCGGCGCCCGCAGCGCACCCGACGTCGCCCGCGACACCGCGAGGTTGAACCCGAACGGGTCGGGCACGCCGAAGAGGTCGTCGAGCCGCTCGTTGTACTCCTCGGCCCGGTCGGACCCGAGCAGCTCCACGGCCTCGTCGATCCACGCGAGGTTCGCGGTCGCGTACTCACGGTACGCGCCGGCGAGCTCCTCGAGCCCCGGCACGGCGGCGGCGCGGTCGGCCGCATCGGCGAGGGCCTCCAGCGGCTCGCGCTCCGCGCGCCACAGCTCGGCGAGCTCGTCCGGGTCCTCGGTGCCGGGCAGGTCCGACACCGACGCGGCGTACCCCGCCGCGCGGGCCGCGAGGAGCTCGACGGCCGTGGCCCACGCCTCCGCGTCGGCGACGGCGCGCTCGGCCTCCTCCGCGAGCGCCGTGGCCTCGGCACGGGCCCCCTCGAACCCGTCGAGCACCGGCTCGACGCGCTCCCGGTCCAGGATCGGGTCGACCGCCGGTGTGGGCTGGACGACGAGCGCACGGAGCCGCTCCGCGTCGGCCTCCAGCGCGGCGAGGAGCGTGGCGCGGTCCTCGGCGAGCTCCTCGTCGGTGCGGTCGCTGACCAGCAGCAGGTCCTCGAGGGTCCGGCGCAGCGCCTCGGCGTCGAGGTCCATCTGCCGGGCCGGCTCGACGAGCTCGGTGGCGGCGGCGATCACGTCCCGTGCGAGCTCGACCCGGGCGTCGGCGCGCTGCGCCTCGACCCGGGCGGCCTGCTCCTGGGAGCGCTGCAGGGTCACGCCGCTGACGATCGCGCCGGTCAGTGCGAGCGCCATCAGGGCGGCGAGCAGGCTGCTGCGCGAGCCCCGTGGCGGGTCGGCCGGGGTGGGCTCGGCGGCGTCGGGGGGCGGGGTCACGGAGGGGGTCGCGGGCACGGGCCGTCCAGGGTCGGGGGCAGGCGGTGTCGCGGGGGCCGGAGTGGCCCGGGAGAGGCCGCCGGCGGTGCGGCGGGACCCGTCGAGGCTAGCGTCCGGACCGGGAGCCACCCCCGGCCGACCCGGCCGGTCGGCCGAGCCGCCCTCCGCCATCCGCCGTGGCCCGCCGTGACCCGCCCGACGCCACCGAGGACCCCCGTGACGACCCCCGACCTGCGACTCGCCGTCAAGGTGCTCGACCCTGCGGCGATCGTGCCCGCCTACGCCCACCCGGGCGACGCCGGCCTCGACCTGAGCGGCGTCGAGGACGTCACGCTCGCCCCGGGGGAGCGCGCCGCCGTCCGCACCGGGCTCGCCGTCGCCGTCCCGGACGGCTGGGTCGGGCTCGTCCACCCGCGCTCCGGCAACGCGCTCCGCCACGGCCTGACCGTCGTCAACGCCCCCGGCACGATCGACGCCGGCTACCGCGGCGAGGTGAAGGTGCTGCTGGTCAACCTCGGGTCGGAGCCGGTGACGCTCGCGCCGGGGGACCGCATCGCGCAGCTCGTGCTGCAGCGCGTCGGGCACGCCGAGGTGGCCGTCGTGGACGACCTCGACGAGACCGCGCGGGGCGCCGGCGGCTTCGGCTCGACGGGCCTCGCCGGCGGGGTCTGAGCGGCGGCGGGACCCTCTCACGCGCGGCCGGCGCACCCCCCTCGCGGCCCCCGAGGGGCGGTTTGCCCCCCCGATCGGCGCTCGCTACGTTCCCCGACCGCACGAGCGGCACGGCGTCGCCGACCGCTCGGCACCACGCGGATGTAGCTCAGCTGGCTAGAGCGCCACCTTGCCAAGGTGGAGGTCGCCGGTTCGATCCCGGTCATCCGCTCCACACGAGACCCGGCCCTCGCGCCGGGTCTCGTTGCGTCCCGGACGGGGCTCCCGTCCGGACGATGGCGGCCGTCGGGCGGTGCGGAGGGCGTAGCCTCCGCCGCACCCACGCGGAGGTCGTCGATGGTCGAGTTCAACCGGCGCGGTCGCCTGTCCACCGGACGCGTCCGCGACCAGCGCGGCTCGGGCGGCGTCCCCGGCGGCAAGCTCGCCGTGGGCGGCGTCGGCGGCCTCGTCCTGCTGATCGTCGCGGCGCTCGCCGGCATCGACCCGTCGGTGCTGCTCCAGGCCACCGGCGCCGGCGGCGGTGGCGAGCCACCCGCGGGGGGCGGGCTCGAGGCCTGCGAGACGACGGCCGACATCGAGACGACGCCCGAGTGCCGCTTCGTCGCGTTCGAGAACTCGGTGCAGGACTTCTGGGCCGACACGTTCGAGGCGAACGGCGTCGCCTACGAGTACGCGACCCTCACCGTGTTCACCGGCGGCGTGTCGACCGCGTGCGGGTCGGCGTCGAGCGCGATGGGGCCGTTCTACTGCCCGGCGGACGAGGGCGTCTACATGGACCTCGGGTTCTTCGACGTCCTCGTCGAGCGGCTCGGGGCGACCGGCGGCGACTTCGCCGAGGCGTACGTCGTCGCGCACGAGGTCGGCCACCACGTCCAGAACGTCCTCGGCACCAACCGGCGCGTGCAGAGCCGGGAGGGACCGGAGTCCGACGGGGTCCGCCTCGAGCTGCAGGCCGACTGCTACGCCGGCGTCTGGGCGCACCACGCGACCCGCACGCCGACCGCCGGCGGCGGCGCCCCGGTGATCTCGGAGATCTCCGACGAGGACATCGCCGAGGCGATCGACGCGGCCGAGACCGTCGGCGACGACTACATCCAGACCCGCAGCCAGGGCAACGTCACCCCGGAGACCTGGACCCACGGCTCGTCCGAGCAGCGCCGCACCTGGTTCGGGCGCGGCCTCGACACCGGCGACCCGGAGGCGTGCGACACGTTCGCGCCCGACGCCGAGCTGTGACCCGCGGTGCCCGTGCCGTGCTGAGCGCGTCGTGCTGACGGTCGTCCTGCTGCTCGCCGCCGGCGTGGCGGCCGGTCGGTTGCGCTCGCTGCCGCCGAACACCGCCACCGCCATCGACTGGGTCGTCATCCGCCTCTCGCTGCCGGGTCTGATCGTCGCGCGCGTCCCCGGGTTGACGCTCGACGCGGCGACGCTGGTCCCGGTCGCGGTCGCCTGGGGGGTCGCCGCCGCGCTCGCCGGGGCGGTCCTGTTCGCCGGGCGGGTCGCCCGCTGGTCGGCCGGGACGGTCGGGACGCTGCTGCTGGTCGTGCCGCTCGGCAACACGTCGTTCCTCGGCATCCCCGCCGTGGAGGCCCTGCTCGGTGCCGACCACGTCCCGTACGCGGTCGTCTACGACCAGCTCGGCTCGTTCCTGCTGCTCGCCACGTACGGCTCCGTCGTGGCGGCCCGGTACGGCGCCGGCGCCGACCCGACGGTCGCCCGGGTCGCTCGGCGGGTGCTGACGTTCCCGCCGTTCGTGGCGCTGCTGGTCGCGCTGGTGCTGCGGGCCACCGGGACCCCGGGCCCGGTCGCGGACGTCGCCGCGGCCCTCGGGGCAACGCTGACCCCGCTGACGATGCTGAGCGTCGGGCTGCGGCTGCGGCTGCCGGAGCGGGCGGCCGCGGGGCCGCTCGCCGTCGGGCTGGGGCTGCGGCTCGTCGCCGCGCCGGCGGTCGTGCTCGCCGTCGCGGTCGCGCTCGGCACCGTCCCGCTCGGCGTGGGTGGCGGGGCGGCCGCCGGCACGCCGGCGGCGCTCGCGTGGGCCACCAGCGTGCTCGAGGCCGGGATGCCACCGATGGTGACCGCCTCGGTCGTGGCGATCGACGCCGGGCTCGACGAGCGACTCGCGACCGCGCTGGTCGGCGGCGGCATCCTGCTGGCCCTGGTCACCCTCCCCGTGCTGGCCGCCCTCGTCGCGTGACGGGCGACTAGCGTGGCCCGTCCCGGCCAGGCGGGCCGGGCAGGGGAGAGGGAGCCCACCGACCGTGCGACGCCTGCCGGTACCCGACGCCGCGTGGCTGCTGGTCGAGTCGCGCGAGCAGCCGATGCACGTCGGCGGGCTGCAGCTGTTCGCGCTGCCCGACGACGCCCCGCCGACCTGGGTCGCCGACCTCGTCGCCGAGGCGATGGCCCACGACGAGGTCGCGTCGCCGTTCAACCGGCGGCTCGCCCGCCCCTACGGCCGTGCCGGGCTGTTCCACTGGGTCGAGGACGAGGTCGACCTGCCCTACCACGTCCAGCACCTCGCCCTGCCCGAGCCGGGCCGCATCCGCGAGCTGCTCTCGTACGTGTCGCGCTCCCACTCGGCCCTGCTCGACCGGCAGCGACCGCTGTGGGAGCTGACCCTGCTCGAGGGCATCGAGGACGGCCGGATCGCGGTGTACTCGAAGGTGCACCACTCGATGCTCGACGGGGTCGCGGCGATGCGGCAGGTCACGGCGATGTTCTCGCCCGACCCCGACGCGCGCGACGCCCCGCCGCCGTGGGCCGCCGCCCCGCAGGAGCCCGAGCGGGTCCGTGCCGAGGGCGACGCCACCTCGACGCTGCGCACGGTGCTCGGCACCGCCGCCGGCGCGCTCGGGCAGGCGGGCTCCGCGCTCGGCGCGCTGAAGGCGCTCGCCGGCCAGGTCGCGAAGGCCCCGTTCGACGCGCACGAGGTCGCACCGTTCGCCGCACCTCGGTCGCTGCTGAACCAGAGGCTGACCGCGGCCCGCCGGTTCGTCGCGCAGGACTACCCGCTCGAGCGCATCAAGCAGGTCGCGAAGGCCACCGAGACGACCGTCAACGACGTGGTGCTGTCGATGTGCGGCGGGGCGGTGCGGACCTACCTGCTCGACCTCGGCGCGCTGCCCGACGACCCGCTCGTCGCGATGGTGCCGGTGAGCATCCGCCCCGACGACGGCTCGGCGTCCGGCAACGCCCTGTCGTTCGCGCTGGCCGAGCTCGCCACCGACGCGGACGCGCCGCTCGACCGGCTCGCCCGCGTGCACGCCTCGATGGAGCGCGCCAAGGCGCGGCTGCGCGGGATGTCGCAGGCCGAGCTCGTCGACTACGCGATCCTGCTGACCGCCCCGCTGATCGGGTCGCAGCTGCTCGGCATCGGCGCGGTCGGGCGGCCGCTGTTCAACCTCACCATCTCGAACGTGCCGGGCCCCGCCGAGCCGCTGTACTACAACGGCGCCCGCATGACCGGCATGTACCCGGTGTCGCTGCTGTTCGACGGCTACGGCCTCAACATCACGCAGGCGTCGTACGCCGGGCAGATGGCGTTCGGCATCACCGCCGACCGCACGTCGCTGCCGCACGTGCAGCGGCTCATCGACCACCTCGGCGACGAGCTCGAGGCCATGGCCACCGACGCGGGGGTGTGATCGTGGCGACCCCGAGGAGCCGACTGCGGACCGAGGTCCTCACCGTCGACGGTGCCGACCGGCGCACGCGCCCCGACGACCTCGCCGTCGAGGAGCCGCTGGAGGTCCGCATCGCCGCGACCGACCCGACCCGGCCCGAGGGGCGCAGCGAGGCCCGCCGGGTGGCCATCACGATGCGGACCCCCGGCGCCGACCTCGACCTCGCCGTGGGGTTCCTGGCCTCCGAGGGGCTGCTGACCGCCGACGACCTCGTCGACGTGTCGTACTGCGGCGACGCGGAGCTGACCGAGGCGCAGCGCGGCAACACGGTCACGGTGACGGTCCGCGGGCCGCTGCCCGACCTCGGCCGGCTCGAGCGCCACGGGGTCGTGTCGTCCGCGTGCGGGGTGTGCGGCCGCACCCACCTCGACGAGGTCGTCCCGCACGCCGGCCTCGCCGCCGACGCGACCGAGGTCGACGTCGACGTGCTGCGCCGGCTGCCGGAGCGGCTGCGCGACGCGCAGGCCGTGTTCGACCGCACCGGCGGGCTGCACGCCGCCGCCCGCTTCGACGCCGACGGGACGCTGCTCGACGTGCGCGAGGACGTCGGCCGGCACAACGCCCTCGACGCGCTCGTCGGCGCGTCGGTGCGGCGCGGGACGCTGCCGTGGACCGGGCAGGTGCTGCTGCTGTCGGGCCGGGCGTCCTTCGAGCTGCTGTCGAAGGCCGCGGTCGCCGGGGTCCCGGTCGTCGCCGCCGTCGGCGCCCCGTCGTCGCTGGCCGTCGAGGTGGCCGAGCACGCCGGCATCACGCTCGTCGGGTTCCTGCGCGCCGACCGCTGCAACGTCTACACCCACGCCGAGCGGCTCGTCGTCCGCCTCGACACGCCGTGACCGACCGCCCCCACCACCCCGTCCCGGCGGCGCAGCCGCCGGCGGAGCCGGGCGCGCCTCGCGTCACCGGGCGGGCCGTGACCGCCGGCGGGATCCCCGCGGTCACCTCGACGGTGCGGCACATGCTGCAGGCGACCTCGCCGGCGCGGAGCCTGAAGCTCCTCGGCACCCTCAACCAGCCGGGCGGGTTCGACTGCCCGTCGTGCGCGTGGCCCGACCCGGCCGCGGGGGACCGGTCGTTCGCGGAGTTCTGCGAGAACGGCGCGAAGGCCGTCGCCGACGCCGTGCAGGAGGGTCGGGTCGACCCGGCGTTCTTCGCCCGGCACTCGGTGGCGGAGCTGGCCGACCAGCGTGACCGGTGGCTGCACGCGCAGGGGCGGCTCACCCACCCGATGGTGCTGCGCCCCGGCGCGACCCACTACGAGCCGGCGACCTGGGGCGAGGCGCTCGGGATCGTCGCCGACCACCTCGGCCGGCTCGCGTCACCCGGCGAGGCCGTCTTCTACACCTCCGGCCGGGCGTCGAACGAGGCCGCGTTCCTGTACCAGGCGTTCGTCCGGGCCTACGGGACCAACAACCTGCCCGACTGCTCGAACATGTGCCACGAGTCGTCCGGCACGGCCCTGACGGAGACCATCGGCATCGGCAAGGGCACGGTGACGCTCACCGACGTGGAGGAGGCCGACGTCCTCGTCGTGCTCGGGCAGAACCCCGGGACGAACCACCCGCGGATGCTCACCGCGCTGCAGCGTGCGGTCCGGCGCGGCGCTCACGTCGTCGCCGTGAACCCGCTGCCCGAGGCGGGGCTCGTGTCGGTCGTGAACCCGCGCGACTTCCACGACCTGCGCCGCGGCCCGAAGGCGGTCGCCGGCGTCCCGACGAGGCTCGCGAGGACGTTCCTGCCGGTGCGGATCGGCGGCGACCTGGCGCTGCTCACCGGCGTGCAGAAGGCCCTGGTCGCCCGCGAGGACGCCGCGCCCAGCAGCGCCGTCGACCGCGGCTTCGTCGCCGACCGGACCCGCGGGTACGACGACCTCGCCGCCCACCTGCGCACGCTCGACTGGGACCTGCTCGAGGCCGAGTCGGGGGTCCCGCGCGCGTCGATGGAGGCGCTCGCTGACCTGCTGTGCACGACCCGACGCATCGTGTGGTGCTGGGCGATGGGCCTCACCCAGCACGAGCACGCGGTCGCGACCATCCAGCAGGTCGTGAACCTCGCGCTGCTGCGCGGCGCGATCGGCATCCCCGGGGCCGGGCTGTGCCCGGTGCGGGGGCACTCCAACGTCCAGGGCGACCGCACCGTCGGCATCTGGGAGCGGCCGCCGGCGCCGTTCCTCGACGCGCTCGACGCGACCCTCGGCATCACCTCGCCGCGGGAGCACGGCCTCGACACCGTCGACGCGATCCGGGCGATGCGGGACGGCCGGGTGAAGGTGTTCGTGGGGCTGGGCGGCAACTTCCTGTCCGCCACGCCCGACACCGAGGTCACCGCGGCGGCGCTGCGCTCGACCGACCTGACCGTGCAGGTGTCGACCACGCTGAACCGCTCGCACCTGGTGACCGGCCGCTGCGCCGTGATCCTGCCGTGCCTGGCCCGAACCGACCGCGACGTCGGCCCCGACGGCCGCGAGCGGATCGTCAGCGTCGAGAACTCGATGGGCATCGTCACGTCGTCGCGGGGGCAGGTCGACCCGCCGTCGGTGCACCTGCGCAGCGAGGTCGACGTCGTCGCCGGCCTCGCCCGCGCGACCCTCGGTCCGGACCACCCGGTCGACTGGGAGGGGATGGCCGCGTCGTACGAGCGCATCCGGGCGGCCATCGAGGCGACCGTGCCGGGCTTCGAGGACTACGAGGCGCGCCTCGCCGACCCGGACGGGTTCGCGCTGCCCAACGGGCCCCGGGAGGGCCGGTTCACCACCCCCGACGGGCTGGCGGTGCTGACCACCGCCGAGGTCCCGGTGACCGAGCCGCCGGCGTGCGACCTGCCCGGCGGGCCGCTGCTGCTGATGACGGTGCGCAGCCACGACCAGTTCAACACCCAGCTGTACGGCGACGACGACCGCTACCGCGGCGTGCAGGGCGGCCGGCGCGTGGTGTTCTGCCACGCCGACGACCTCGCCGCGGCCGCGCTCGCCGGCGGCGACGTGGTCGACCTCGTCGGCCTCCACGACGACGGGGTCGAGCGGGTCGCGGAGGCGTTCGTGACGGTCCCCTACGACGTCCCGCGTGGCAACTGCGCCGCGTACTTCCCGGAGACCAACGTCCTCGTCCCGCTCGACCGGGTCGCCCGGCGCTCCAACACCCCGGTCAGCAAGGCCGTGTGGATCGCCCTCCGCCGGCGCGGCTGACCCGGGTCCGGACGGCCGGCCTCGTCAGACGGCGCGCACGTCCAGCCCGACGCTGCGGAGGTGGTCGACATCCTGCGGGTTGCGCGTGAACAGGGGCAGTCCCTGGGCCAGGGCGACCGCGGCGATCATCAGGTCGACGGCCCGCGCGCCTCGCGGCTTGCGGTCCGCTGCTTGCGTGGCCGCGAAGACGCGCCCGTAGGCCCGTGCCGCTGCGGCGTCGAACGGCAGCGGGTCGAGGAGCGCCTCGACCCGCTGGAGACGGTCCTGTCGACGTGCCCGCTCGTGCTCGTCGTCGGTCGCGAGCGGACCCGCGGCGAGTTCGGCGAGGGTCAGCGCGCAGATCGACGGCTCCTCGGGCAGCTGCTCCGGAGTCAGCACATCCAGCGCGATCACCACGGAGGTGTCGAGCAGCCCGTGCGCGCCGGGCAACGGCTCGCTCACGCCATCGGCTCGGCGTCCTGCGACGCCACGGCGTCGAGGTCCTCACGGAACCGTTCGGCGTCGATGGACGGTGCGTCGCGGAAGGCCTCGAGCAGGAGCTGTCGGGACACGAACCGGCGCCGTGCGGGCCGGAGCTCACCGACGGGGACGCCGTTGCGGGTGACGATGAAGTCCTCGCCGCGGTCGAGCGCACGCATGATCGCGCCGCTGTCGTTGCGCAGTTCGCGCTGCGTGATGGTCCTCGTCATGCCTGCATGGTACCCCGCGTGTAGCACGAGTGCGACACCGGACCTGGTGGCCGGCGCATCGCCTGACTGGGTCCCCGCACAGCGCGATGCTTGAGCGAGCGTGGCTCGAGACCTAGCATGTGGCGCGGGGGTCGTGTCGGTGCGACCGGGACGAGGGGAGTCCAGCATGGGGGCTGCCGGGGTCGGCCTGCCCCGCGATCCGGTTCGGCCTGGTCAACTCGAACTGCCTGTGGGAGCTGATGCTCGGAAGGCTTCCGCCCCGCCCGACCGGGGAGAGGGGTTCGTGAACCGGTGGGCGACGCGGATCGCGCTGATGGCGGCCGTCGTGACACTGGCCGCCGGGTGTGTTCGAACGGATCCCGACCAGCAGGCGTTCGCGGATGCGATCGCGGCGGGTGACCTCGGCGCGGCGTGGGCGGTGCTGGAGCCGCCGGTGATCGTCGAGCATGTGGAGGGGCGGGGGGAGGCGTGGACGTACGAGCACTTCGTGGCGGCGTTCGACGGGGTGGTGGTGACGGGGGAGGTGGACGCGTTCGGTGATCCCTACTACCGCTGGCCCGACGGGACGGTGGAGACGCTCACGTTCTACGGCCCGCCGGTCCCGGGCGTCGCGAAACTCGGTGGGGAGGTGCTGTCGGTGACGGTGAACGGGACGGATGCGCCGGTGCGGGTGTGGTTGGACGGGGTGGAGGTGCCGGGTGCTCTGTTCGAGGTGGGCACGGTCCGTGGCTGGTTGCACCTGTCGTTGTGGATGTTCCCGGGTGGGTCGCGGACGGTGGAGGTGGAGTTCGTGTCGGGGAAGCGGCTGGAGGTGGCGGTGCCGGCGGGGTGGACGTTCGTGCTGTTGAACGCGGACGTTGGGTCGGTGGAGGTGTACGAGGACGGCATCCCGGCGCCGTCGGATCGGCGGCCGACGTTCGTGACGCCGCAGGGGCCGTGAGGTTGCGCACGATCAGGCGGGGGCGGGGCTACGGGCTGGCCCTGCTCGTCGTCGTGCTGCTGTCGGGGTGCAGTCGTCCGGATCCGGTGCAGCAGGCGTTCGCGGATGCGATCGCGGCGGGTGACCTCGAGGCGGCGTGGGCGGTGTTGGAACCGCCGGTGATCTACGACCAGCCGTGGCCGGGACGGGCCGATGCACTGACGATGGAGCACTTCGTGGCCGCGTTCGAGGGGGTGGTGTTGACCGGGGAGTTGGAGTCGTTCGGCCGGCCGGTGCTCCGTTGGCCGGATGGGACCGAGGACGACCTCTCGCTGCCGGGTGCTGTGGGTTCGGCCAGGTTCGTGCTCGACGTGCTGTCGGTGACGGTGAACGGGACGGATGCGCCGGTGCGGGTGTGGTTGGACGGGGTGGAGGTGCCGGGGGCTCGGTTCGAGGAGGGGACCGCGGCTGGGTGGTTACACCTGTCGTTGTGGATGTTCCCGGGTGGGGCGCGGACGGTGGAGGTGGAGTTCGTGTCGGGGAAGCGGCTGGAGGTGGCGGTGCCGCACGAGGCGAGGAACGTGTTCCTCGTGGGTGACACGGGTGCGGTGGAGGTGTACGACCGGATCCCGGCGCCGTCGGATCGGCGGCCGACGTTCGTGACGCCGCAGGGGCCGTGAGGTTGTCGCTCCGATGGGCCCGCGGTCCGGCGAGCGGCAGCACCATCCCATCGCCGGTGATAAGGTCTCCTTATGGACTTGGTGCGCGAGTACCGTGAGGCACAGCGAGGGGAGGAACTCGCGCGTCTCCGTCGTGTGGTCGCTCTTCGGGCCATGGTCTCGACGGGGATGACCCAGCGGGAGGTGGCCGAGGCCTTGGGGATCTCCCAACCCGCGGTCAGCCAGCAGCTCGCGGCCGGGGGAGACCTGTCACAGCTGCACCCAGCACTCCTGCTCCGAGCAGCCACGCCGGTGTTGAAGGCGCTGGCCGACGAGGGCGGCTACCGGCGCCTGGCGGCCTTCGGTTCCGTCGCCCGCGAGGAAGCACAGGCGGACTCCGACATCGACCTGCTGGTCGAGGCACCCCCCGGCACGTCGACGTTCTCGTTCCTCCGGTTCAAGCAGTTGCTCGAGGAAGTCCTGGGGCGCGAGATCGACCTCGTCCCGTACGGCGGCCTGCACCCGCAGCGAGACGAGGACATCCGGCAGGATGCGGTGGTGTTGTGATGGATCGGCGGGCTGCCAAGGAGTTGCTCCACATCCACGACTGGCTGTCGAAGGCAGACCAGATCGTCGAGCGCGGAAGGGACTGCTACCTCACGGACGAGCTCCTGCAGGAGGCCGGCGACTCGCTGATGATGAAGCTGGGCGAGGCAGCGAACCGGCTGTCCAGGCCGGGTGTGGCAGCTCCGGAGGGCGTCGACTGGGCCCTCGCGGTCGCCAACCGCAACTTCGTCATCCACCAGTACGACGCCATCGACCGGGAGCAGACGTGGCTCACGCTCTCCGTCGACCTGCGGGAGTGGCACGCATCGCTCGCGCCGGGGATCGAGCAGGCCCAGGCCGCCTTGGGGGAGGGGCTGTGAGGTCGTCCGTTCCCGGCTGACGGGTCGGTCGCCGTCGTCCGGAGGACCTCGGGCGGCTCAGCCGGGCAGGACCGTCCCCGCGCCGGCGGCGTCGGCACGCGCCAGCGCGGCGACCGCGGCGACGACGTCCTGGCTGGCGATCCCGACCGACTTGAACAGCGTCACCCGGCCCGGGTCGTGCGCCGGCGGCGCGGCGAGCAGGTCGGCGACGGTCGCGTCGGGGCCGCGGCCGGCGCGCAGCAGGTCGCCGGCCTCGGCCGCCGCGGCGTCCCGGTCGTCCACCACGACGAACGCGTCCCGTACGAGCGCCGGCGGCACCTCGCACATCGCCGGCGTGAACGCCCCGACGGCGTTGACGTGCGTGCCCGGCCGGACCGCGCCGGCGTCGAACAGCGGCTCGGTCGCGGGGGTCGCGCACGACACCACGTCCGCCTCCGCGACCGCGGCTGACGGGTCGGCCGCGACCTGCGCCTCGACACCGTCGGCGGCGAGGGCGTCGGCGAGGCGGGCGGCGTTCGCGGGGTCGCGGCTCCACACCAGCACGCGGGTGATCGGGCGCACGGCCCGGACCGCGGCGACCTGGTCGGGCGCCATCGCGCCGGCGCCGAGCATCGCGAGCGTCGCGGCCGCCGGCGCGGCCAGCAGGCGGGTCGCGAGACCCGCGCCGGCGGCCGTCCGCAGGGCCGTCAGGGTCGGCCCGTCCACGAGCCCGAGCGGCGCACCGTCGGGCCCGAACGCGACCACGATCCCGGCGGGTGACCCCGGCACGGTGGAGACGACCTTCACGCCGGTGTGCGCCCCGACGCGGCCGGGCATCACCAGCGAGCCGGCGAGCGCGGTCCGCAGCGGGGTCTCCCGGTCCGGGGAGAACGCCGACTCCATCGCGTCGATGCACGCCGACATCGGCAGCACCCCGCGAAGCGTCGCCCCGTCGAGCCAGCGCATCAGCCGGCCGCCAGCAGCGCGTGCGCGGTCCGCCGCGCCAGCGCCATGCAGGTCAGCATCGGGTTCGACCCGACCGCGGTCGGGAACGCCGACGTGTCCCCGATCCACACGTTCGCGACGTCGTGCAGGTGCCCCTCGGGCGTCCCGACGCTCGTCGCGGCGTCGTCCCCGAGCCGGGCCGAGCCCATCTGGTGCGCCGAGAACATCACGCGACCGCCGGCACCGATCGTGCGGGTCGCCATCCGGTCGGCGGCGGCCTCGACGTCGTCGCCGCGGCGCCACACGGTCCGGTCCGGGTGCAGGTCGACGACGGTGCGGGCGCCGGCGGCGACGTGGGCCCGCAGCATCAGCGCGACCGCGTCGCGCAGCATCCGCTGGTCGAGCGGGTCGTCGAGCGGGTGGGTCACGACCGCCTCGCCGGCGTCGTCGAGGGTGACGCGGCCCGACCCGCGCTCGCGGGTCACCGCGATGAACGTCGACACCTCCGCGAAGCGGCCCATCAGCAGCTTGTGGTCGCGGGCGGAGCGCCACGGGAACGTCGCCGCGGACAGCCCCGGGTGCCAGTGCGGGGTCTCGAGCAGGAACCCGTGCCCACCCTCGTACCGCGACGCGAACTCGGTGACGATGCAGGTCTGCGGGGCGCCCCACCAGGCCCGCTGCGGCTCGTCGTGGAACCCGGACACGATCGGGACCGGGTGGAGCCGCAGGTGGTGGCCGACGGCCTGCCCGCCGAGCCGGGAGCGCAGCAGGATCGCCGGGGTCTCGAGCGCGCCGGCGGCCAGCACCACGTGCCGCGCCTTCACGGTCACCTCGACCTCGCGGCCGCCGGCGCTGCGCCACGTGCCGACGACCCCGGTGGCCCGGCCGTGCCGCACGGTCACGGCCCGGACGGTGCAGCCGGTGACGATGCGGCCGCCGGCGCGGGCCGCGTCGGCGAGGTAGGTCCGCAGCGTCCCCTGCTTGGAGCCGGAGCGGTCGCCGTAGCCGGTGTGGCCGGCGGTGTCGGGGGAGTAGGTCGCCGGGTCGGCGTTGCGGTGCGCGGTCGTCCAGCCCCAGCCGTGCGCCTCGGCAGCGCGCTGCAGCGCCGCGTTCGACGGGTTCATGTCGCTGCACGCGTCGGTCGCGGAGATGCGCTCGCGCACGGCGTCGAGGTGGGCGTCGAACGCGTCGGTCGCGACGTCCTTCAGCCCGTGCTCGTCGGCCCACGCCTCGCGGACGTGCGCCGGCGGCGCGACGCAGTTCTGCCAGTTGATCGTCGACCCGCCGCCGAGCGTCGCGCCGGCGAGGACCGCGACGTTGCCGTCGTCGGTGAGCTGGACCCCGCCACGCCAGTAGGTCGTCTCGAGCGCGGTGAGCTCGTCGGCGGCGAACCCGTCCTCCTCGACGTGCCCGCCGGCCTCCAGCACGACGACGTCGCGGCCGGCCGCGGCCAGCTCGCCGGCGATGACCCCGCCGCCCGAGCCGGACCCGACCACGACCACGTCGCACTCGAGCTCCCACCCGTCGAGGGCGGCGTCGGCGGTCGGGACGAGCGGCTCGATGCCGGTGCGCTCCACCGGCGGCGCCGGCGGCGGCCCGCCGTAGCCGAGCTGCTCCCACATCGGGTTGCCGACGCCGGCCCCGCCGCGGCCGTACACCTCGAGCATCGTCAGGGCCCGCAGCGCGTCGAACGCGGCGAGCGCGTCGGCGTTCGCCGCGCCGAGCGCCTTCACGAGCCCCTCGCGGCCGCCCTGCGGCAGCCGCGACAGCCCGGCGAGGCGCAGCAGGTCGAGGAGCTGCCCGATCCCGGCCCGGTCCTCGTCCGTCGCGACGACGCCGAGGCGCCGGGCGACGGCCGCCGGCGCGCCGAGGTCGGACGCGGTGCGGGCCCAGAACCCGGTCGGGTCGCCGGCCTCCACGTCCGGTGGACGTACCGCCGCGACGAAGGTGTCGCAGAGGGCGGCGAGGGTCCGCGCCCGCCGGTCGTCGAGCCAGCCGTCCCGTGCTGCCATGCGCGCCATCCCGCTCGCCGCGCCGGCGGGCCGCCGGCGCTCCCGGTCACGGACCGTACTCAGCCCGCTGCCCCGATGTGCTCAGTGCCGGATGACGTCGCCCTCGACGGTCCCGTCGTCCCCGAGGCAGTCCTCGCCGTGCGCCGCGGTGTCGACGGCGGGGTAGGGGAGGCGCTCGTAGGCCGGGAACGGGGCCCCGACCGCCAGCGCGTCGCCGTCCCGCTCCGTGCGGTACGGGACCAGCCCGGAGGTCGCCGGCCCCCCGACGTAGCGGCCGCGCGGGTCGAAGCGGCTCCCGTCGGAGGGGTCGACGAACTGCCCCGTGGCGCGGCAGAACACGACCGCCGTGTCGCTGCCGGGGGGCACGGCCGCGACGACCCACACGTCCCCGCCCGGTGGAGCGGCCTCGCCCTCGGGCCGCAGGCCCAGGAACGCCGGCGTCCCGTCGTCGAGGACCACCGGCGTGATCGAGCCGGCGTCGGGCAGCGCGAGCCGCGCCGTCACGGCCCTGTCGACGGCACGGCGCTGCAGCGCGACGCCCGCGCCGGCGGTGAGCAGCAGGCCGGCGAGCACGGCGAGGACGAGCGGGCGGCGCAGGGCGGGACCTCGGGGACGACGGCGACGGGTCACCCCCGGTTCGCGCCGCCGGCGCGTGACGGATGCCCGCCCGCCTGCGACCATCGACGCGGCGGGGATGCGGGAGGTCGGACGGCGGTGGAGACGGTCCTGGGGCTCGTCCTGCTCGGCTCGTGGGCCGCGGCCGTGCTGATGGTGTCCTCGCTCGTGCTGCCGGTGCACCTGCTCGGGGCGCTGCGCTGGTTCTGGCTCCGGGCGCTGCCGGCCGCGCTCGCCGTGCACCTGTCGGCGCTGCTGGCCGCGCTCGCCCTCGACGTCCGCCCCGGGGTGGACACCTACCTGCTCGGCCTGGCGCTCGGGTTCCTGGCCACGCCGCTGGTGTACGTCCTCGCCGAGCGGGCGCTGCGCCGCCGGACCCGCGACGAGCTGCAGCAGCGGATGCGCCTGCCCCCGGCCGAGCCGCGCGCGCACCTGCTCGCCGGCGGCGACGTGCCGACGGGCCGGCCGGGGACGGTCGACTACGACCCGCCCCCGGCGGCGGACCCCGACGGCCCCCGCGGCTGAGCCCGCACGGCGCCGCCTCTCAGGGGCCTCTCAGGCGGCCTGCCACACTGGCCGCATGCACATCCTCGTGGTGGACGACGAGCGGGCGGTCCGGGACTCCCTCGACCGGGCCCTGCGGCTGCACGGCTACGAGGTGTCCACCGCCGAGCACGGGCTCGACGCGCTCGCCCGCGTCGCCGCCGGCCGGCCCGACGCGATCGTCCTCGACGTGATGCTGCCGGGCGTCGACGGGTTCGGGGTGTGCCGGCGGCTGCGCGCCGACGGCGACGCCACCCCGATCCTGCTGCTGACCGCCCGCGACGAGGTCGGGGACCGTGTCGCCGGGCTCGACGCCGGCGCCGACGACTACCTCGGCAAGCCCTTCGCGCTCGAGGAGCTCCTGGCCCGGCTGCGGGCGCTGCTGCGCCGCACCGTCGACCCGGCCGCCGGCGCGACCGACGACGACGTGCTGCGGTTCGCGGACCTGTCGATGGACCTCGACACCCTCGAGGTCCGACGCGGGAGCCGGACCGTCGAGCTGACCCGCACCGAGCACCTGCTGCTCGAGCTGCTGCTGCGCAACCCCCGGGTCGTGCTCGAGCGCGACGTCATCCTCGACCGCGTGTGGGGGCTCGACTCGGGCACCTCCTCCAACGCCATCGAGGTGTACGTCGGGTACCTGCGGCGCAAGCTCGAGGCGGACGGCGAGCCGCGGCTGGTCCACACCGTGCGGGGCGTCGGCTACGTCCTGCGCGACCCATGACGCTCACCGCCCGGATCGCCGTGGCGACCGCCGGCGCGGTCGCGCTCGCGCTGCTGCTCGTCGGCGTCGGCGTGTACGCCTCGACCGCCCGGACGCTGCTGCGCACCGTGGACCGTGACCTCGCCGCCTCGGTCGCCCCGCTCGTGGACCGCGGCGGCCCGGTGCGACCGCGCGACCTGCCGCGCGTGTTCGAGGGCGAGCGGCGCTTCGGTCCGCGACGTGGGGACGACGGGGTCGGCGGCGTCCAGCTCGTCACCGCCGCCGGCGACGTGCGCACCGCCGGCGCGGGCTTCCCCGTCGGCGACGTCGGCAGGGAGGTCGCCGACGGCGGCCGCCGGCGGGGCGTCGAGACGGTCCAGGGCGACGACGGGCCCGTGCGGGTCCTGTCGGTCGCCGTCGGGGACGGCGTCGCGGTGCAGGTCGGCCGCGGCATCGGCGACGTCGCGGCGTCGCTCGAGACCCTGCGGTCCCGGCTCGTGCGTGCGGGCCTGCTCGGCACGCTGCTGGCCGCCGGGCTCGGGGCGCTGGTCGCCCGACGGGCGGTCGGGCCGGTGCGGACCCTCACCGACGCGGCCGAGGACGTCGCCCGGACCCAGGACCTGACCCGCCGCATCGAGGTCGCCGGCGAGGACGAGCTGGCCCGGCTGGCCGCGTCGTTCAACGCGATGCTCGCGTCCCTCGACCAGGCCCGCCGGGCCCAGCAGCAGCTCGTCGCCGACGCGTCCCACGAGCTGCGCACTCCGCTGACGAGCCTGCGCACGAACATCGAGGTGCTGCAGCTCGGGGGCGAGCTCGACCAGGGTGACCGCGACCGGCTGCTCGCCGACGTCGTCGCGCAGCTCGACGAGTTCGGCCGCCTCGTCACGGGCCTGGTGGAGCTGACCCGCGGGGAGCGGCCCGCCCTCGACCCGACGCCGGTGCGGCTCGACGAGCTGGTCGCGAGCGTGGTGGCGCGCGCCGCGACCAACGCGCCGGCGGTCGAGCTGCGCCTCGACGCCGAGCCCGTCACGGTCCTCGCCGAGCGCGACCGGCTCGAGCGGGCCGTTGCGAACCTGGTCGACAACGCCGTGAAGTACGCCGGGGACGCCGGCCCCGTCGAGGTGACGGTCGCCGCCGACGGCACGGTCGCGGTCCGCGACCACGGCCCGGGCGTCGCGCCCGAGGACGCCGCCAAGGTGTTCGACCGCTTCTACCGGGCCCCCGCGACCCGGGGGGCGCCGGGCTCCGGGCTCGGCCTGTCGATCGTGGCCCAGGTCGCCGCCGCCCACGGCGGCCGGGTCCACCTCGAGCACCCCGAGGGCGGCGGCGCCCGGTTCGTGCTGCGGCTGCCTCGGCACGGCTGACGCTCGTTGCGTTCCCGTTGCGGTTGCGGTACGGTTGCGCACCGCCGCTCCCGTGGAGGACCCGTGACCGCGCTCGCCGACCTCGACCCGGGCGACGCCGTCGCCCGGCTCCTCGCCGAACACGACGAGGCCTGGCTGGAGGGTCTCCGGGCGGCGCTGGACCGTCGGCTGGCGGGGCGCGGCCTCGAGCGTGTCGTGCGCACCTGGGGTCTGTCCCGCACCGAGCTCGGGGAGCTGTTCGGGGTGACCCGGCAGGCCGTGTCGCGGTGGCTCGACGAGGGGGTCCCGTCGGAGCGGGCCGTGGCGGTCGCCGACGTCGAGGCCATCACCGACCTGCTCGAGCGCTACCTGAAGCGGGAGCGGATCCCGGCCGTCGTGCGGCGCCCGGCCGCTCGGCTCGGCGACCAGAGCCTCGTGGAGCTGTGCGCCGCCGGGCACCACGCCGAGGCGCTGCGCCTGACCCGGGCGATGTTCGCGTTCACCGACGCCCACGCGTGACCGCCCCGCTGCGCGAGGAACCCCTGCCGGACGGGCACGTCTGGGCGCGGATCTGCGACGCCGGCTGGGACGACCCCCTCGACGACACCTTCGCCCGGGTCCGCGGCGGCCGCTGGAACCCGCCCGCGTCGTGGCGGACGCTCTACCTCAACGAGGACCGGGTCACCGCCCGGCTGAACCTCGACCTCTTCATCGCCGGCTGGCCCTACGAGCCCGAGGACCTCGACGACGAGGCGGGGCCGCACCTCGCGCTCGCCCGGCTGCCGCGCGGCCAGGTCGTCGCGGACGTCCACACGCCCGAGGGCGTCGCCGCCGCCGGCCTGCCCGCCGGCTACCCGCACGACGCGGCCGGCCGGCTCGTGGGCCACGACGCCTGCCAGCGGGTGGGCGCGGCCGCGCGCGACGCGGGGCTGCGGGGCGTGCGCTGCCGGTCGGCGCAGGCCCCCCACGGCGCCGGCCGCGAGCTCGCGTGGTTCCCGGCGACCGCCCGTTCCCGCGCCCACCTCGTCGCCCGCGAGCCGTTCGGCACCTGGTTCTGGGGCTGACCGCGAGCGGTCAGGCCGGCACGACCCGCAGGGCGGCACGGTCCACCCGCAGGCCGACGGCGTCGCCCACCGTGACCGCCGGCGCGCCGAGCACCCCGACGTGCAGCGCGAGCCCGCCGCCGGCGGACGATCCGGCCAGCGACCCGGCCAGCGACACGGTCAGCACCGTGTGGTCGCCGGCGAACCGGCGCCCGGTGACCGTGCCCCGCAGCGCCGCCCCGTCGTCGAGCGTGAGCGCCCCGGGCGGGACGATCAGCGCCGCCGGCCCGTCGGGCAGCCCCGTCGCCACCTCACCGATCGGGCTCGCCGCGACGCCTGCACGCACGGTCAGGTCGAGCACGTCGGCGATGCCGAGGAACCGCGCGGCCCACGCGTCCGCCGGCGCGGCCCACACGGCCGCCGGCGGGCCCTGCTGCACGACCCGGCCCTCCCGCAGCAGCACCACCTCGTCGGCGAGGGTCAGCGCCTCGTCCTGGTCGTGGGTGACGTGCACGACGGTGGCGCCGGCGGCCGCGAACACGCCCGGCAGCTCCTCCAGCAGCCGGTCGCGCAGCCCCCGGTCGAGCGAGCCGAGCGGCTCGTCGAGCAGCAGCAGCCCGGGCCGCGGGGCGAGCGCCCGGGCGAGCGCGACCCGCTGCGCCTCGCCGCCCGACAGGGATGCGACGTCGCGCCGGTCGAACCCGTCGAGGCCGACGAGCGCCAGCGCCCCCGCCACGGCCCGCTCGATCTCGCCGGCGGCCCAGCCACGCATCCGCGGGCCGAACGCGACGTTCGCGGCGACGTCGCGGTGGGGGAACAGCGCGTGGTCCTGGAACATCAGCCCGACGTCGCGCTGGTCGGGGCGGAGCGCGGTCACGTCGCGTCCGCCGATCGCGACCCGCCCGGCGCTGGGCCGCTCGAGCCCGGCGACGGCGCGCAGCAGCGTGGACTTGCCGCAGCCGGACGGGCCGAGCACGCAGGTGACCGTCCCGGCCGGGACGTGCAGGCTCACGTCGTCGACCGCGACCGTCGGGGCGGACGGGTCGCCGAAGCGCACGGTGAGGTCGGTGACGTCGAGCATCAGAACAGGGTCCCCTCGCTGCCGCGGACCCGCTCGAACGCGAGCACCGCGCCGGCGGTGAGCAGCATCAGCACGGTCGCCAGCGCCATCGCCTGGGAGAGGTTCAGCGCGCCGGGCTGGCCGAGGAGCCGGAAGATCGCGATGGGCAGGGTCGGGCTGGTGGCGCGGGCGATGAACACCGTCGCGCCGAACTCGCCGAGCGACACGGCGAACGCGAACCCGGCGGCGACCGTGGCGGCCCGGCGCACGATCGGCAGGTCGACCTCGCGCCACACCCGCGCCGGCGGCGCGCCGAGCGCCGCGGCGGCCTCCCGCAGCCGCACGTCGATGGAGCGCAGCACCGGCAGCAGCGTCCGCACCACGAACGGGACCGCGACGAGCGCCTGCGCGATCGGGACGAGCAGCGGCGAGGTCCGCAGGTCCAGCGGCGGCCGCGACAGCGCCAGCAGGAACCCGAAGCCGAGCGTCACCGCGGACGCGCCGAGCGGCAGCATCAGCAGCGCGTCGAGGCCGCGCCCGAGCCGACCCTCCCGCACCGTCACCGCCAGGGCGGCCAGGCCGCCGACGACGAGCGCGAGCACGGTCGCGCCGGCCGCGAACCCCAACGAGGTCGCCACGGCCTCCCACGGCGTCACGGTCAGCACCGCCCCGCGGGCCGGGGTGGCGACGAGCGCCCGCCACCCGGCGAGCGACCACGCGTCCCCGACCCGGAACGAGCGAGACACGAGCACGAGCAGCGGGGTCGCGAGCAGCACGGCCATCACCGCGAGGTTGGCGCGCAGCAGCCACCGGTCGCCGGCGGTCGTGAGCGGCCGCACGGCCCGGTCGGCCCGCGACAGCCGCTGCCGGCCGACGCGGCGGGTGAGCCGGCCCGACACGGCGAGGGCGCCGACGACCGCACCGAGCTGCAGCAGGCTCAGCACGGCGGCGAGCGACAGGTCGAGGCGCTGCGCCGTGGCCCGGTAGATCTCGACCTCGATGGTGGCGAGCCCCGGCCCCCCGAGGATGAGCACGACCCCGAACGACGTGAACGTGAACAGGAACACGATCGCGCCGGCGGCGGCGACGGCCGGGCGCAGCAGCGGCCAGGTCACCTCGACGAACGCCCGCCAGCGCGTCGCGCCGAGCGTGCGGGCGGCGTCCTCCAGCCGGGGGTCGAGGTGCGCCCACAGGCCCCCGACGGTGCGCACGACCACCGCGTAGTTGAAGAACGCGTGGGCGAGCAGCACCGCCGGGACGGTGCGGCGCAGGTCCAGCACCGGCGCACCCTCGCCCGCGACCGCCCGCAGCAGGTCGTTCACCGGCGACGCCGGCCCGAGCAGGGCCAGGAACGCCGTGGCGACCACGACCGTCGGGAGCACGAACGGCACGGTCACGGCTGCCCGCAGCACGTCGCGCCCGCGGAACCGCAGCCGCGACAGCACGTAGGCCCCCGGCAGGCCGAGCACGAGCGTCAGCGCGGTCGAGGCGACCGCCTGCCACACGGTGAACCAGACGACCCCGCCGAGCCGGGCGTCGGCGAGCCGCCCGAGGGCGGCGCCGAGGTCGAGGGTGCCGTCGGGGGCGAGCCCGCGACCGAGGATGGCGACGAGCGGCCACACGAAGAACGCCGCGAGGAACGCGACCGGCAGCGCCGCGGCCACGACCTGGAGCCCACGGCTCCCGGTGCGGCGTGTGGCGCTGCCCGTGGCCGTCACGTCAGCGCAGGACCGTCGCGGTCCACGTGTCGATCCAGTCCTCGCGGTTCGCCTCGATGCGGGCCGGGTCCATCTCGATGGGGTCCTCGGCGACCACGGCGTGCTCGACGAACACCTCCGGCAGCGCCACGCCCTCGCGCACCGGGAACACGAACATGTTCAGCGGCACGTCGGCCTGGAAGGTCTCCGACAGCAGGAAGTCGATGAGCAGCCTCCCGCCCTCCGGGTTCGCCGCGTTCGCGAGCAGCCCCGCGTACTCGACCTGCCGGAAGCACGAGTCGACGATGACCCCGGTCGGGGCGGTCTCGGGCTGTGGGTCGGCGAAGAACACCTCCGCCGGCGGGCTCGACGCGTAGCTCACCACGAGCGGCCGGTCGCCCTCGCCGCCGCCGGCGCCGGAGAACTCGCCGTAGTAGGCCTCCTCCCAGCCGTCGACGACGAGCACGTCGTTCGCGACGAGGTCCTCCCAGAACCCGACCCAGCCGTCCTCGCCGAACGTCTCGACGGTGGCGAGCAGGAACGCGAGCCCGGGGGAGGAGGTCGCCGGGTTCTCGACCACCAGCTCGCCGGCGTACGCCGGGTCGGTCAGGTCGGCGAGCGTCTCGGGAACCTCGCGGCCCTCGAACGCGGCGACGTCGTAGTTGAGGCACACGTCGCCGGTGTCGATCGGGGTGACCCGCTCGTCGACGACCAGCTCGTCCGGCACGGAGGCGAGCTCCGGCGAGGCGTAGGGCTGGAACACCTCCGCGTCGAGCGCCCGCGACAGCAGCGTGTTGTCGACGCCGAACACGACGTCGCCCTCGGGGTCGTCGGCGGTCAGGATCACCTGGTTCAGCATCGAGCCGGCGTCGCCGGACGGCAGCAGCCGCACCGTCAGGCCGGTCTCCTCCTCGAAGGCCGCGACGACCTCCTCCGAGACGTTGAACGAGTCGTGGGTCACGAGCGTGACGGTGCCGCCGGCCGCGCCGGCCGACCCCTCGGTCGCGCCCTCCTCCGTGGCGTCGTCGCCGCCGGCGCAGGCCGTGGCGGCGAGGGCGACGGCGGCGACGAGCGCGGCCGTCCGGTGGGCGGGGGTGGTGCGGGGACGCATCGGTGGGGGTCCTCGTGGGGTGGCGGTCAGGTGGGCAGGGGTCAGGTGCGGGGGCCGAGCTGGTGCGTGCCGAGCACACCCGGCTGGACGACGAGCAGCACGCCGTCGGTGACGGTCACGGTGGCCCGGGGGCCGGTGAGCTCGTTGGACACGCCGCGGGTCGTGCCGGGCGCGAGGTCCTCGCCGTCGAGCGGGTACAGCAGCCCGACGGTGGTGACGCCGGCGGCCGGCCCGTGGACGGGCAGCAGCGAGACGAGCTCGCCGCGGGTGCCGGTCAGCTCGGCCCGGTCCCGCACGACCGTGACGGTGGCGGGGCCCATCCGCGCGGTGAGGCGCAGGTGGGCGTAGCGGTCGTCGGCGAGCACGAGCGCGTTGGCGAGGAGGTGGTCGAGCCGCCCGCCGTGCCCGCCGACCAGCACGACGTCGGCCGGCCCGCGGGCGGCGGCCGCGTCGAGCGCGAGCGCCAGGTCGGTGGCGTCCTTCGCGGTCGGGTGCTCCTCGACCTCGACGCCGGCGGCGCGGGCGGCCGCGAGCCGCTGCGGGCTCACGGAGTCGAGGTCGCCGACGACGAGGTCGACGTCGAGCCCGAGCGCCGCGGCGTGGTCGAGGCCCGAGTCGGCGGCGACGACGTACGCGTCGGCGGGCAGGCCGACGGCGACCGCCGGCGCGACCGGGTCGCCCCCGGCGAGCACCACCACGGGTCGACCGTGCGGCTCCTCGACCACCACGCGCTCACCTCCCTCCGCGGGCGTTACCCCGAGCAGGTTCCACGGGTCGATGGCGCTCGCGCCGGGGCGTCCCCGACGTGCGGCCACCCTCTCAGCCCGGCTGTCCCGAGCTCCCCGGGTGTCGTCTCCGCGACGCCGCAGGGGTGCGGCGTGCGCCGGCGAGCCTAACGCCTCACGACGCGGGCCCCCACCGGTCGGTGGGGGCCCGCGTCCGAGAGGGTGCCGGTCTCGTCAGCGGACCGGGCCGGAGAACACGACCGTGGCGGTGGCGGACACGGTCGAGACGGTGGCGGCCTGAGCGGCGGCCCGGCTCACCACCAGCGTGTAGTCCTGGTCCGTCCCGTCGCCGCGGCCGATCGCGCCGTCCGCGGGCAGCGCGTGCGCCGCGACCGTGACGGTCCACGTGCCCGCCTGCGGGGCGGCGACGAACACGTTCTCGAGGTTCTCGAGCCGGTCGGCGACGCCGCCCGGCACCGAGGTGCCCCTGGCGAAGTCGTTGCCGCGGTAGGTCGTCCCGTCGGGGGCGGTCACGACCAGGTCGAGGTCGTTGACCAGCGCCGGGGCGGCGTCGGGCAGGCCGGCCGGGTCGAGCCACGCGAGGGTGACCTTGAACGGCCGGGTCGTGTCGGTGACGTCGACGGTGAGGGTGTGGGTCTCGCCGGGCTCGGTCAGGACCTCGTCCCCGTCGAGGACCGTCCGCTCGAGCGCCCCGTCGAACATCTCCTCGAGGTCGATGATGCCCCAGCCCTCGTTCGCGTTGGGGATGTCCTTCATCCCGATGTCGCGGGCGGAGTTGACCATCATCGCCTTGTGCAGCGCTGGGGTCGCGGCGCGGCCGGTCTGCTGCTCCCACCACTGCGAGATCAGCGCCGCGGCGCCGGCGGCGTGCGGGGACGCCATCGACGTGCCGGAGCAGAACGAGTACAGCGCCGCGCCGGCGGCGTCGATCGGGATGTTGCACGAGTCGCCGACGAAGGACCGGGTCGAGCGGACGTCGCCGCCCGGCGCCGCGACCGTGATGCCGATGCGGCCGTCGAGCGCCGGGCCGCGCGAGGAGAAGGAGGAGGGCTGCTCCGGGTTGCCCGATCGGGGCAGGACCCGTGCACGGATCGGGGAGTCCACCGAGGCGGTGACGATGAGGTTCTTCGCCTCCTTCGGTGCCGTGATGGTGCGCGGCCCCGAGCCGGAGTTGCCGGCGGAGAACACCATCGTGAACGGCTGCGCCCCGGGCGTGTCCGGGTCGCCGTCGCGCACCAGCTCGTCGAGCGTCGCGGCGGAGGCCAGGTAGCCCTTCCCGGCACCCTCGCCGGAGGTCCAGGACGCGTTCCAGATGCTGGCGCCGGCGGCGAGGGCGTCCTTCACCATGCGGCCGTACGACGGGGCGGTCGCCCGGGTGGTGGCGAGGAAGTTCTGGTCGACCAGCGCCGCGCCCGGGGCGACACCCTGGCCGGGCCGGAACCCGGCACCGTCGGCCGCCAGCAGGCCGTTCCCGCCGGCGGTGCCCTGCCCGGCGACGATGCCGGCCACGTGCGTGCCGTGCCCACCGAGGTCGACCGGCTCGCCGGCGCGCGAGTAGTCGATGACGCCGGCGACCTCGAGGTCGGGGTGGTCGGACTCAACGCCGGTGTCGTTCACCGACACCGTGACCCCCGAGCCGTCGAGGCCGATGCCGTCGAGGAAGTCCCGGTAGCCGGGCGCGGGCTGGGTCGAGCTGGTCCCCAGCCGGGCGAGGACGGCGTTGGTCGCCTCGTCCTCGGGCACGGCCTGCGACCACGACGGGCCGACGTACAGCACGCCCGGCAGGTCGACGAGCGCGGCGGCCGCGGCCGCCGGCGCGGCGACGCGCAGGTCGATCGTCCCCGGCTGGTCGGCGACGGGGGAGACCTCGAGCACCCGCCCGATGGCCCGCAGCGCACCCTCGAGCGCGGCGGCCTCGCTGCCGGCCACGCGGACCAGCAGCGTGCCGGTGCCGGCGAGGTCCACCTGACCGTCCAGCGCCGCCGGCCGGACCTCCACGCGCCGCACGCCGGCGATGCCGTCGAGGTCGGTGCCGGCCGGAGCCCACGCGGCGTACGCCTGGGCGCCACCGTCCCAGCCGAGGCCGGTGAGGCCGCGCGCGGTCAGCGCGTCGACGTGGGCCTGCGTGGCGGGACCGTCGAGGTGGACCGTGACCCACGTGCCCTGCGCGGCGGTCGCCGTCAGGGAGGACGGGTCGTGGGCGGGCGCGGCCGCGACCGAGGCGGCACCGAGGCCGAGCAGCAGCGCGGCGGAGACGAGGGGGCGACGCAAGGCGGCACATCCGTGTTCGGGGGTGCCGGTGTCCTTCGACGTCGAGCGGTCCCGTCCCTGCCGGAGCGGGGTCCGCGTCGGGCCCTCAGGCACCCTCGTCCACGGGGCGCACGACGGCGACCTCGTAGCTGAGCAGGCCGGCCGTGCGCGCCACGGGCTCCTTGCCCTCCGGGGCGTGCTTGTGGCCCTCGTGGAACGCCGGCCCGTTGCGCCAGGCATCGAACGCCGCCTCGGACTCCCAGCGGGTGATCGCGAGGTACGGCTGCCCCTCGTCGGTCGGACGCAGCAGCTCCCAGCCGAGGAACCCCTCCGCCTCGATGCGGCGCAACCGCGACCCGAACCGCTCCTCGAGGACGTCGCCCTTCCCGGGCTCGACCTCGAGCTGGTTGATCTTCACGACGACGTCGCCCACGCGGACTCCTCCGGGTCGGTGCCGGTCCGAGCGGTTCGCGTCCGCACACCTCGCTGGACCGGGCAGGAACCGGCCGGCCGGACGGCGAAACCGCCACCTGAGGAAACCAGACGACACCCCGGAGGACGTCCGTGCGCACCCGACTCGCGCTGCTCGCCGCAGCCACCCTCGCGACCGGCACCATCGCCGCCGCGCCCGCGACCACCGTCGCCGCCGGCCCCGGCGCGCCCATCACCGCGGAGACCGACGCCTTCGAGCTCGCCACCGACGAGATCGGCGACTGGGGCGAGGCCGTCGACCCGAGCCCGGAGTTCGCGCAGGTCGGTCACCTGCTCGGCCAGGACATCGTCTCCGCCGGCGTCCGCGTCGCCGACGGCGGCGAGACGGTGGAGTTCACGATGGAGGTCACCTTCCTGCCCGGGAACGGTGGCGTGCCGGAGGGCACCCGCTACACGCTGAACCTCCTCGTCGACGGCGAGTTCGTCGAGCTCGACGGCAAGTTCCTCAACTACTCCCGCGGCGCCTGCGACCCGACCTCGGGCCAGTGCGACCCGGCGAACGGCAAGCTGCCGCGCGACCCGGGCCAGGCGCCCTTCTCGATCCGCGGCGACTGCACCACCGACGACACCGCGGCGAACGTCACCACCTGCAAGGAGCTCGCCCTGGTCACCGCCGACTTCGACCCGGGCACCCGGACCATCACCATCCCGGTCCCCGCGGAGCTCCTCGACGTCACCCAGTGCTCGGTGATCGAGACGGGCACCAACCTCTTCGGTGGGTTCGGCTCAGCGGCCCCGTCGGCGTTCTTCACCTCCTCGGCGATGCCGCTCGACACCATCTCGAACCTCTCCGCCGACCCGTTCGTCATCCCGAGCGAGGACGCCGACGCGCCCTGCTGACACGTCCGCACGACCGGCAGCACCGGAGGGGCCCCGCGACCGCGGGGCCCCTCCGCCGTCTCGCCCGCGACGAACCTCGGGCACCCTCCCCGTACCGCCCGAGCGTGAGGAACCCCGTGGCCAGCCGCGTCGAGATGTCCGAGTCCGAGTGGAAGCAGCGCCTCAGCCCCACCCAGTACGTGGTCCTGCGTCGTCAGGCCACCGAGGCCGCCGGCAGCGGTCCGCTGGACGGCGAGAAGCGTGCCGGCACGTTCCGCTGCGCCGGCTGCGACGCGCCGCTGTTCTCCTCGGCCGACAAGTTCGACTCCGGCACCGGGTGGCCGTCGTTCACCCGCCCGGTCGAGCCCGACGCGGTCGGCACGAAGCGCGACTTCAAGCTCCTGCTTCCCCGCACCGAGGTGCACTGCGCCGCCTGTCACGGCCACCTCGGGCACGTGTTCGGTGACGGTCCCGCGCCCACCGGGCAGCGGTTCTGCATGAACTCCGCCGCGATGGTGTTCGAGCCGGCCGACGGGTCCGAGGTCGTCCCCGGGGCCAGCGATGTCTGACGACCCCCACAGCCGGGGCGGCCCACCCACGCACGTCGCCGATGGCGCCCGCACACCGAGCCCGGCGGAGCGAGCCCGCACGCTCGTCGCCGGCCAGACCTCCGGGTCGCTCTCCACGATCGCGCTCGACCCCGTCGGCTACCCGTTCGGCTCCGTCGTGACCTTCGCGCTCGACGGCGTCGGCACCCCGCTCGTGTCCATGTCGTCGATGGCGGAGCACGCCCGCAACCTCGCCGCCGACCCCCGCGCGTCGCTGCTGGTGACCGCCGGCGGTGACGGCGCCGGCCGGCTCGCCGCCGCCCGGGCCACGCTCGTGGGCACCCTCGCCACCGTCGAGGGCGACGACGCCCAGGCCGCCGCCCTCGAGGCCTACCTCGCCGTGCACCCGGAGGCGTTCTGGGCCCGGTTCCCCGACTTCACCGTGCACCGCCTCGAGGTCGAGGCGATCCGGTACGTGCGCGGCTTCGGGGAGATGGGATGGGTCGACCCCGCAGCCTACGCCACCGCCGAGCCCGACCCCGTCGCGCCCGCCGAGGCGCGCATCGTCGAGCACATGAACGACGACCACGCGGACGCGCTGCGCGGCTACGTCGACGCGCTCCTGCCCGTCGACGGCGAGGTCACGGACGTCGTCATGACGTCGTGCGACCGGTACGGCTTCGAGGTCCGCATCGATCTCGCGCCGCCGGCGCCGGGGGAGCGGCCCGGGCTCGCGTTCGGCCGCATCGGGTTCGACCGGGTGCTCGACGACGCCGCGGAGGCCCGCGACGCGATGGTCGCGCTGAGCCGGGCCGTGGGGCTCTGAGCGGCTGACCCCGAAGGGCTGCGCGGCTGCGGGGCTGAGGTGTCCCGACCAGGACTGGGCCGGCTGGGCGGCCGCCGGCTTGGCGGGTCCGGCCGGCCGGGCGGCGCGTGTCTTGTCGTGCACACCGCCGGCGCGGTCGGTCGTCCTGTCGGGTCGTGCGGGTGGTGTCGTGCACACCGCCGGCGCGGTGGGTGCACCTGTCCACAGCATGGTCGAACATGTGTTCGACCATGTCGCACCGTCGACCTAAAGTGCCTCCATGCACTCGAACGTGACGCTCCCCACCACCCTCGGCGGCCCCGACGCGCCGACGTTGACCGCGTGCGCCGACACGCTCCACACCCTGTTCTCGGAGGTCGACGCGGCCGAGGTGGCGCTGATGAACGTCGTCGCGGCCACGGTCGAGGCGATCGCGACCTGCGCCGCGGAGGCCGTCGAGCGGGCGTCGCTCGAGACCGTCCTCGCCGCGCTGGGTGTCACCAGCAGCGAGGGCCGGTCCTACGTGCGTGCGGCCCGGCTGATCACCGCATGTCCCGCGGTGATGTGGTTGTGGCGCCGGCGGATCCTGCGCTGGTCCCAGGTCCGGCTGTTGGTCTCGGAGACGTCGCGGTGCAACGCGGCCCAGTTGGTCGCCCTGGACGATGCGCTGCGCGGCGAGGTCGAGACGTTGGCTGCGGCGGACGCGGACCAGGTCGACCGGATGCTGGTCGACCTCGTCGAACAGCTCCGCACGTCTGGCTCGCTGGAGCGTTCGGCGGAGCGGCAGGACGCCTGCGGGTCGTGGCTCGCGATCCAACCCGACCTGCTGCACGGCCGGTCGCGGCTGTTCGGGGAGCTCACCGCCGCCGACACCGCCACCGTCGTCGCCGCCCTCGACGCGAAGGCCGACCCGCCGGAGAACGGCCGGAAGGTCGGCGCGGTCACCCGGGCCCGGCAGCGCGCCGCCGCGCTCGTGGAGCTGTGCCTGACGGCTCTCGCCGGCGGTGGGTCGGGACGTGCCCGTCCGTCGCTGGTGGTCCACGTCGACCTGGCCGACCTGGCTGACCCGGAGCAGACGCTGATCGGCCGGCTCGAAGGCCGGCTGCCCGGCGCCGGCGGCTGGCTGACCCGCCGCACCATCGAACGGCTGAGCCTCGACGCACGGATGCGGGTGGTGCTGCGCGACGGGATGCGGCCCCTCGCCGTCTCCTCCACCACCGACGCCATCCCCACCGAGGCCCGCGTGGCGATCGGCGCGGTCGACGGCGGCTGCCGCTGGCCCGGCTGCGACCGACCCATCGCCTGGACCGACCTGCACCACCTCCGCTACCGCTCACACCGCGGCCAACACGAGGACGGCAACCTCGTCGCCCTCTGCCGACGTCACCACCGCGCCCACCACGACCACGGCTGGCACATCACCCTCGACCCCGACAGCCGGACCGTCACGATCACCTCACCGACCGGCGCCCTCCGAGCCACCTCCGTGCCGAAGGCCACGAGGCTCCGACGGCGCCGGCGGCCACCCCGCGAACCCACACGCCTCCCACGCGACGGCGACCCCGCCGACTGAACCGCGCCCACCGTCGACCGAACCGCAGGCTGCGCACCGCGTCACCCACCTCGACCTCCCACCACACCCGCTCGCCGGGCACGCAGACGCGTGCCCGGCCAGTGGCGCGCGCCAGGCGCGGGAGCGGCGCACCGAGGAGCCGTCAGCGCCCACCGCACCCGCCGTCGGCCTGCTCGTGCTGGGGCTCGTGAGCCGCTCCGTCAGCCGACCACGAGCGTCCCCACCATCCCCGCGGCCTCGTGCCCGGGCAGCGTGCAGACGATGCGGTACTCGCCCGCCGGGACGGGGGGCAGGCCGTACGGGACGTCCACGGTCTCGGGGAACAGAAGCAGGTGGATCCTGGTCCCGTCGGGGAGGCCCTCGACGTTGAACTCGTGCGGTGCCTCACCGACGTTGTCGAGCAGCACCACCGTGTCGAGCGAGTCCGCTGGGATGCGGACGACCGCCGGCGCGTACGAGAAGTCGTCCATCACGACCCGCGACGTGGACGTCGACACCGGGAGCGCCGACGCCGCCACGGCGCTCGCCGCCAGGAGGGTGACCGACCAGCGGGGCCGCTGGACCGCGCGGGACGCTGATCGTGACACCGTGGGGGACTCCTGATCCGAGGACGCGTGGCGGGGACGCGGGGCGAGGGTGCCTCGAACGGCGCGGCGCTGCGGTCGCGCGGGGCCGGGCCGGCCGTCCTCGCAGGTCGTTCGGGCTGGCGTCGCGGGCGGACCGGCGGCCTGCACGGCTGCAGGGGGCCGATCCGGGCGGTGATCCGCGGCTGAGTAGCATCTGCCCGGCCCGCTCGCCAACGACACGAGGACGTGCAGGGTGCCGCCCCTGACCCGCCGACCCGGCCTCCGCGCGTCCCGTGCGGCGCGTCGCGTCGGTGCGCTGGCGCTGCTCGTCGGCCTTCTGTCCGCGCCGGCGGCCGCGCAGCCCGCCGCGTCGCCGTCGGAGGTCGTCGTGGACCTCGCGACGCTGACCGGGCGAGACACCCTCGAGGTGCTCGGTCCGAACGGCGCGCTGCGTCTCCGCGTGCCGCTGCCTCCCGGCAACGCGCCGGCGCCGGCGGAGGTCGCCATCCGGTTCACCCACCCGCCGGGCCTGCCGGCCGGGACGTCCATCTCGGTGCGGTCCGCCGGTGAGCTCGTGGAGACGGCACGGCTCAGCGCACAGAGCGCCCCCGGGGCCATCCTCGTCAGCGAGGTGCCGGCGGCCCTCGTCGGCAGCGGCGCCCTGGACCTCGAGGTCCGGCTCGACGCGCCGCCCCCCGACGGTGACTGCACCCCGACCGAGGGCATCACGATCGACGCGGCGGCGTCGTCGGTCCGGATCGAACCCGCAGCCGGCCCCCTCCGACTCGCGGACATCCGGCGGCTGCTGGTCCCGCCTGCGGCCGACGCCCCGTCCGGGGCCTCGGGCGACGAGCCCGACGTCACCGGGCCGCGCACCATCGCCCTCGACGTCCCGGCCGCACCGGGGTCGGACGACCCGGCGTTCGTGCAGGCAGCCGTCGACGTCGCCTGGCAGCTCGGCCGTTGGACCGCCTCCGACGCCGCGTTGCCCGTGCTGGTGCCCGACGCGGCCGACGCCGACGTCGCCGTGGCCGTGGAGGCCAGCGCCGACCCCGGTCGGATGCAGGTCGCGCTCGCCGAGGGCCGACCGACCCTGACGCTGCGGGGGGCCGGCGACGACCTCGAACGCCTCGCCGCCGTGCTCCTCGCGCCGGCGGCCCTCGCATCCGTCGCCACGGACGTGCTCGCCGTCCAGGACGCCCCCGTGGAGCCGTCCGCCGCCCCGTGGGTCGATGGCAGGGCGACGCTGGGAGCGCTCGTCGCCGAGGACCTCGTCGCCGCCGGCAGCGGTTCCACGCTGCTGGTGGCACCCCTCGGGCTCCCCGTCGGTCCTCAGCGGGTCGGCAGCCTCGAGCTCTCGCTCGACCTCGACGTCGCCCCGGTGGTCGACCGGGAGGCGAGCCGCATCGTGCTGCTGCTCGACGGGACGGAGGTCGCGAGCGGGGACCTCGGCGCCGCCGGCGCCGGCCCCGTCACGCTGCGCGCCGAGCCGGTCGAGCTCAGCACGCGTCGACCGGTCCTCGGTCTGCGCGTCGACGTCGCCCTGACCGGCGAGGCCTGCGGCACCCCGTCGGCGGCGTCCGCGCAGGTGCGGGTCCTCCCCGCGTCCACCGTGACGGTCACGACCACCACGGCCGTCACGGGCGATCCGGACGACGGTGGGCCCGACCGCCTCGGCGACCTGCCGGGCCTCCCAGCCGGCCCCGACACCCCGCTCACGCTCCTCGCGGACCTCGACGACCCCACCCTCCGGCTCGCCGCCGCGCAGACCGCCCTCGCGCTCGGTCGCGCCGTCGGCGAGCGAGCCGACCCGGTCCAGGTGCTCGACGTCGACGCCGAGCCGGCGGACGCGGACGGGACCGAGGGCTCCGATGGCACCGACGGGGCGGGGGACGCCGGCGGGCCGGACCTGCCCGAGGGCGACCTGGTCGTCGTCGGTGATGCGGCACGACGGATGGCCGGCGTGGACCCCGGGGTGCCGATCCTCGCCGCCGAGCCCGGCACGCCCGTCGGGACGCTCGCCGTGGTGCCGCGGCCCGACGGGGAGGGCCGCGTGCTGGTGGTCGGCGGCGAGCCCGACGGCACCCTCGCGGCCGCCCGGACGCTCAGCGACCTGGACCTGCTCGCGGACGTCGAGGGCGACCGGACGGGCGTCATCGGGGACCCGTACCTCGTCGCCACCGACGACACCGCGCCGGCGGTGGAGCTGTCGCCGCTGGTGTCGGTGGACGACGTCGAGGACCCGAGCCGACCTGCCGGGGTGCTCGGCCCGGTGGCGGTCCTGCTCGTCGCGGTCGGGCTCGCCTGGCTGCGCCGCCGGGGCCGCTGACTCAGCCGAGTCGCTCGACCAGCGCCGCCCGGACCGCCGTCATCCGCTTGCGGTTCGCGCCGAGGTCCGAGCCCGCGTAGGGGACGGACTCGGAGCGGAAGTGCACGACCTTGGCCTCGTCGTCGAGCTCGAACTCGACGGTGTCCGTGAAGCGGAACACCAGGGTGGTGAAGGTCGTCGCCAGGTAGCCGGGCTCCCGACTCGTGACCTTCGTCCGCGGGAAGTCGGCGACCACGGCCTCGACGGCCGCCATCGCCTCGTCCGCCGTGCACGTGTACGGCACCGGCTCGAAGGCCGGATAGCCCGACGTGTTGAGCGTCGAGACGCACTTCTGCGAGTCGTCGGGGCAGGGCGTGATGCGGCTGGGCACGTGCAGCTCCTCGAGCGGGACGGCAGGGGCGGGACGGCGGGCGGGACGCACGGGTCCGACCCTAGCCGTCGCCTCGTTCGTCACCCGGACCCGCCCGGCGTGCCCGTCCCCCCGTCGCCGTGGGGCGCGTCAGGCGCCGGGGAGCTCGACCCGGGTCGGGCCGTCCTGGCCGTGCGCCGCCGCGTCGTAGGCGACCTGGCAGAACCCGTGGTTGCAGTACCCGTTGGGGTTCTTGTGCAGGTACTGCTGGTGGTACTCCTCGGCGTAGTAGAAGCGGCCGTCGCCAGCCTGCTCCATCGGCAGCAGCTCCGTCGAGATCGTGCCGAAGCCCGCCTTGGTGAGCGCCCGCTGGTAGCGCTCGGCGGAGGCGCGCACGGCCTCGCCCTGCTCCGGCGTGGTCCAGTAGACGCCCGAGCGGTACTGCGTCCCGACGTCGTTGCCCTGCCGGTTCGGGGTCGTCGGGTCGTGGTTCTCCCAGAACAGCTTCAGCAGCTGCTCGAGGTCGACCTCGTCTGGTCGGTACGCGACCAGGACCGCCTCGGTCGAGCCGGTGCGGCCGGTGCAGGACTCCTCGTAGGTCGGGTTCGGTGTCCACCCGGCCGCGTACCCGACGGCCGTGGTGTGCACCCCGGGCTGCTGCCAGAAGAAGCGCTCCGCACCCCAGAAGCAGCCCATCGCGACGTACAGGACCTCGACGTCGTCGGGGAGGTCGCGCATGTCGGTGCCGAGCACCGCGTGGATGCCCGAGATGGGCATGGGCGTGTCGCGTCCCGGCAGGGCGGTGTCGGGGGTGATGATCTGGGTGGTGCGGGCGCGGCCGAACAGCACGGGCGGGTCCTGTCTCACGAGGGTGCGTGCAGGGTTCGTAGCAGGGCAACGCCACGCCTGCCGCACCCGTTCCCGCCCGTGCGCCGGCGGATCAGCCCGCGTCGCGGTCCTCCACCGCGTCGACGAGGACGACGCCCCGACCGCCCGGGGCGGGGCCCCAGACGTCGCCGGGCCCGTCCGGCCCCGTCACCCGACCCCGGACCTCCGGACACCCCGTCTCCGCCCTCGGGTCGGGACGCGTGGCGGGGTCGGTGCCGACGCCGGCGGCGTCGACCACGTCGCGCAGCCGGTCCGGGAAGTTCGTGAACACCCCGTCGACCCCGGCGTCCACCATCGCCTGCATGGTGGCGGTGTCGTTGACCGTGTAGGTGTGGACGTCGTGCCCGTTGAGGTGGAACCGCTCGACCAGCAGCGGGTCGGCGCGCACGACCGCGGCGCTCGGGGCGGCCACGTCGGCGAATTCGGGGAGCATGCCGAGCGGGAAGCGCGCCTGCGCCTCGAGCAGCGCCGGCGTCACGGTCGTCGAGAACGACGGCCACAGCAACGCCGTCGGCAGCGTCGGCGCGGTCTCGCGGACGAGGCGGAGCGACTCCGGGTCGAAGGACTGCACGACCACCGTCGAGGTGCGGGCGTCCTCGTCGCCGGTGGCGAGCAGGCCCTTGCGCTCGAGGAGCTCGACGAGCAGGGACTCCATGCGCCCGTCGTAGGTGTCGGGCCCCTTGGTCTCGACGTGGAAGCGGGTGCGCGGGTCGGTCCGCAGGTAGCAGTCGAGCTGCTCCTCGAACGGCACGATCGCCTCGCCCGCGAACTCGGGGGAGAACCACGACCCCCAGTCGAGCCGTCGCAGCTCGGCGAGCGTGGCGGCGTCGACCCGGCCGGTGCCGTCGGAGGTCCGGTCCACGGTGGTGTCGTGGACGCAGACCAGCACGTCGTCTGCGGTGAGCTGGAGGTCGCACTCCAGCATGTCGACGTCCATCGCCACGGCGCGGTCGTTGGCCGCGAAGGTGTGCTCGGGCGCGGTGCCCGACGCGCCGCGGTGCGCGATGACCAGCACCGGGCGCTCGACGGCCGCCGGCGCGAACGCGACGCTGCCGACGGCCAGGGCGGCGAGGACGGCGCCGAGCGCCGTCGGGACGGTGGTGAGGCGGCGCACGGGGATCCCCTCCGGTGTGGTGCGTCCAGGTGTCGCCGGACGCTACGGAGCGCAGGGGACGGACCCGCCACGGCCCGGTGAACAGCCGATGTCGGGAGTCCACCGCTGCACACACACCCCCGGGTGCGGTGCCTACATCGGGTCCATCACGCCGAGCTGGGTCAGCATCACGGCGGTGTCGAAGTACTCCCGCTCCCGCAGGATGCGTCCGTCCTTCACCTCGATGACGTTGCACACCGGCACGTCGGCGTGGCGCCCGGTCGGCGCGATGCCCTGGAGCTCGCCCCGGTGGGTGCCGTGCGCGACGAGCTCGATGATCGACGCGTACCCGAGCTCGTGCTGGTGGAGGACCTCGAAGCGCAGGTCCGGGAAGGCCGCGAGGTACATCTCGGCGATCTCGACGGCGGCGTCCGCGCCCTTGTGCTCGACCCCGTCCGGCCCGCTGTAGACGTAGTCGTCGTGGAAGAGGCTCCGCAGCCGGCCGATGTCGCGCTGCTGGACGCAGTCGAACATCTCGCGGTGCAGCTCCTGGGTGGTGGTGCTCATCTCGTGGTGCTCCTCGTCGGCGAGGGCACGTGGTGGGAGCGCACCACCGAGCATCCCCCCGCGCCGGCGGTGGCGCGATGCCCCACGCGGGCCACGTCCGACCGGCCATCGGGACGACGATGCACCGACGGACGGGGTCACGCCCTTGCGCGGCCACCGTCCGGTCGTACGGTGGTGGGGTGACGTCGTTCGCCCGTTCGCCGTCGGCTCGTCAGCGGCCGTCCACGGGCCGACCGCGTCCCTGAGGCAGCAACCACCGACGCACAGGAGCACCGTGGAGTTCGCACCCGGCACGAAGGTCATCCACCCGGCGCACGGTCTGACGACCGTGACCGAGCGGACCGAACGGGAGGTGGCCGGTGTCGAGCGGACCTACCTGGTGCTCTCGCGGCCGCAGGACGACCTCGTCCTGCACGTCCCCCTCGACGGCGAGGCCGACGCGGACCTGCGCGGGGTCATCGGCGCGGACGACGTCCCCGGCGTGATGGACGAGCTGCGCGCGGAGCCGGCGGCGCTCGACGCGAACTGGCGAGGGCTGCGCGCCAAGAACGACGCGCGGCTGCACGCCGGCGACGTGCATGGGATCGCCGCCGTGGTGCGCGACCTGACGGTCCGACGCGAGCTGCGCGACCGTGGGCTGTCGGTGAGCGAGCACCGGACCCTCGACCGGGCGATGCAGCGGCTGTGCACCGAGCTGGACGCGGCGCTGGAGGACGACGCCGACCCCCGTGAGCTCGTCGACGGCGTGCTCGCGGAGGTCGTCGAGGCGCGCACGGCGGCCCCGGCCGACACAGCCGAGGCCGCCTGACAGCGCATCAGCAGACGGGCGGCGCCGGCACCGGCATGTCCGGGTGCACCCGCGGGGCGGCCAGGCCCGCCGTGAACGCGAGGCGCCCGCGACCCCCGTCGCCGGCTCGGTAGCGTCGTCGCCGTGAGCCCCCTGCGCATCCCCGAGCACGTCCGCGACCTGCCCGTCGCGGCCGTGCTCGACGACGTCGCCGCCGCCGTCCGGCAGCACGGGCGGGTGGTGGTCGAGGCCCCCGCCGGCGCGGGCAAGACCACCCTGGTGCCGCTGGCGCTCGCCGCCGCGCTCGAGTCCGAGGGCCGCGACGGCCGCGTGGTGGTGCTCGAGCCCCGCCGGGTCGCCGCCCGCGCCGCGGCCCGCCGCATGGCCGCGCTCGTCGGCGACCGCCTCGGCGGGGTCGTCGGCGTCACCACCCGCGACGACCGACGGACCTCCGCGGCGACCCGGGTCGAGGTCGTCACCGAGGGGGTGCTGGTGCGGCGCCTGCAGCGCGACCCGTCGCTCGCCGGCGTCGCCTGCGTCGTGCTCGACGAGTTCCACGAACGCTCGCTCGAGGCTGACCTGGGCCTGGCGTTCTCGGCGGACGTCGCGGCCCTGCGCGACGACCTCGCGCTGGTCGTCATGTCCGCGACGCTCGACGGCGCGCGGGTGCGGGACCTGCTCGACGCGCCGGCGGTGCGCTCCGACGGTCGCCTGCACCCCGTCGAGGTGGTGCACGTCGGGCCGTCCGTCCCGCCGGGCGGGCGGCGCTCCGAGGTGGCCCCGCCGGTCGCCGACGCCGTCCTCGAGGCGCTCGCCGCCGGTCCCGAGGGCGACGTGCTCGTGTTCCTCCCCGGGGCGCGCGAGATCCGCTGGGTCGGCGAGGCGCTCGAGGGACGCACGCCCCCCGACGTCGTGGTGACCCCGCTGCACGGCTCGCTGCCGCCCGACGCGCAGGACGCCGCGATCGCGCCGGCGGCCACGGGCACCCGCAAGGTGGTGCTGTCCACCGACGTGGCCGAGTCGTCGCTGACCATCGAGGGCGTGACCTGCGTCGTCGACGCGGGCCTGGCGCGCGAGCCCCGGTTCGACCCGACCTCGGGCATGTCGCGGCTCGTGACCGTGCGGGTCAGCCGCGACCGGGCCGACCAGCGCGCCGGACGTGCGGGACGGGTCCGGCCGGGCCGGTGCGTGCGGCTGTGGCCCGAGCGGGAGCACGCCGGCCTCGCCGCCCACCGGACGCCGGCGCTCGCGCAGGAGGACCTCGCCGGCTTCGCGCTCGAGGTGGCCGACTGGGGCGCCGACGTCGACGACCTGCTGCTGCTCGACCGGCCACCGGCGGCCGCCTGGGCCCAGGCCACCGCCCTGCTCGCCGACCTCGACGCCCTCGACGGCGACGGCCGCATCACCGACCACGGCCGGCGCCTCGCCGACCTGCCGACCCACCCCCGCCTCGCCCACATGGTGCTCGCGGCGGGGGAGCGGGCCGGGCTCGCGTGCGACCTCGCCGCCCTCCTCGCCGACCGCGACGTCGTCACCACCGACCGGGACGTGTCCGTCGCCGACCTCGCGACCCGGGTGCGCCTGCTGCGGGGCGACGTCGCCGGCGCGGGCCCCGGCACGCAGGTGTCCCGGGGGGCGCTCCGGCGGGCACGGGACGAGGCGCGGCGGCTGCGGCGGGCCGCGGCCGCCCTCACCGGCCAGGACCTGGGGGACCGGCCGGGCGATCTCGACGCGGTCGGCCGGGTGCTCGTGCTCGCCTACCCGGACCGGGTCGCCCGCCGGCGCGGCGACGGGCGTGGCCGGTTCGTGCTCGCCGGCGGCCGGGGTGCCGTGCTGCCCGAGGCCGACGTGCTCGCCGGGGAGGACCTGCTCGTCGTCGCGTCCGTCGACGCCGGCGAGCGCGACGCCCGCGTGCACCTCGCCGCCGGCGTCGACGAGGCCGACCTGCGCGACGTCCTCGGGCACCACCTCGTCCGCGAGCAGCACGTCGCATGGGACGACGCCGCCGGCGACGTGGCCGCGGTCCGACGGGAGCGGCTCGGGGCGCTCGTGCTGGCCGAGGGCCACCTCGACGACCCCGACCCCGACGCCGTGGCCGCCGCCCTGGTGACGGGCATCCGCCGGCGCGGGCTGCACCTGCTGCCGTGGGACCGCGACACGCGCGACCTCGTCGCGCGCGCCGGGTTCCTGCACCACCACCTCGCCGACCAGGGCTGGCCGGCGATGGACGACGACGCGCTCCTCGCCGAGCTCGAGAGGTGGCTCGTGCCGTTCCTCGCGGGCGTGCGGCGGGTCGGCCACCTCGGGCGCGTCCCGCTGCGCGACGCCCTCGCCGGGCGGATCGGGTGGGAGCGGGTGCGCCGCCTCGACGAGCTCGCCCCGACCCACCTCGAGGTCCCGTCGGGCTCACGGGTGCGGCTGACGTGGGACCCGGTCGAGGGCCCCGTGCTGCCCGTGAAGCTGCAGGAGCTGTTCGGCGCCACGCAGACCCCGACCGTCGCCGACGGGCGGGTCCCGGTCACCGTGCACCTGCTGTCGCCGGCGCGCCGGCCGGTGCAGGTCACCACCGACCTCGCCGGGTTCTGGGAGCGCGGCTACCCGGAGGTCCGCGCCGAGCTGCGCGGCCGCTACCCGAAGCATCCCTGGCCGGAGGACCCGAGCACGGCCGTGCCGACCGCCCGGACCACGCGGCGCGCCTGACCGGTCGGGCCGGGACGTGCGACCGCCCCGGGCGGGTGCCCGGGGCGGTCGAGGTGCTGCGAGGTGCTGGTGTCAGCCGGCGAGGCGGCAGGCGTAGCCGAAGCCCGGGACGAGGTCGTCCTCGGAGACGGCGGCCGCCTGGACGAACCACTCGCGCAGGATCGGGGCGCGGACCGGGACGCTGTCCTCGCCCTCCTCGGGGAGCTCGACGCGCAGGATCTCGATCCCGCGGGCCGGGTCCTCGGTGTAGACGAGGTTCGTGTCGCGACCGGTCTGCTTGCCGTCCGGGCCGTACTCCGGGACCCACTTGGCGCCGAACGCCTGCTGGCCACCGGTGATGTAGTAGCCGAGCTGCGTGATGTCGCTCGGGTCACGGGCGTCGAGGAACCGGATGCCCTGGTTGTACCAGGCCTGCGCGGCGATGTTCTGCTCCGAGTGGATGTCGAAGTAGTGCGCCGAGCAGAGCGCCGCGACGTTCGAGTTGGTCAGCGGGTCGTTCGCGTCGTAGTTGGCCTCGGTGGTCCACTTCCCGATGGCGGTGATGGACCCGCTGAACGGCTTGCGCTCCGGGTTGGTCGTCGACTCGTACACGTCAGCGTCGAGCTGCTGGACGTGCCACGCCTGGAACCCACCACGCTTGCCGCACCGACCCTGCTGGCCGACGGTGATGTCCTCCTCGGTGACGAACACGATCTCACCGGCCCGGATGCCGGCCTCGGCGACCTCCTCGGGGGTCGCGGGCCCCGCGAGCTGCCCGGGCATGCCCTGCTCGTAGGTGTAGACCTCGTCGTCCGGTCGGCTCACGAACGACTCGGCGTCGGGGCGCTGCGAGTTGTGGATGATGTACTTGTTGAACTCGGCGCTCCGGCCCCGGAAGTCGGACGAGTTCAGGATGCGCGGCGCCTTCGGGTCGGAGACGTCGAAGGCGGTGATGCCGGCGGCACCCGAGAGCCAGGCGACGCCCGCCCCGTCGAGGTCCCAGTCGTGGCCGGTGCCGTTGAACGTGCCGTTGGTGGTCGCGATGACCGGCGAGGTCCACTTGTCCTCGTTTCCGGCGCGGTTGATCCCGGTCACCGGCACGCGCATCGGCGCGTTGATGTCCGTCAGGTCCCAGATGGTGAACCCGTTGGTGCCCGAGTTGTAGGCGACGGTGCAGCCCGCGTCCGCGCAGAACATCGTGTGGGTGCGGTTGCCCGACCCGGTGGTGCGGGACGAGGCGAGGCGCGGCGCCGCGGGGTTGGTCACGTCGACGACGTAGAAGCCGTTGCCGGTGGACGCGGAGCCGTTCGTGCCGGCGCCGAAGGTCTCGACCCCGATGAGGATCAGCCGGGTGCCGTCCTCACGCACGCCGAGCTTCACGTTCTCGTTGGAGAAGTGCGGCAGCGCGAGCCGGCCGAGCGGGCGCGGCAGCGTCGGGTTGGTCACGTCGTAGGTGACCACGCCGGAGGCACCGGTGCCGTACGCCACCGGCTTCAGCGGGTCGAAGGTGACGGCGACGATGCCCGGCTCCGGGACGGCGCCGACGAGCTCGACGTTGTCGCTCATCAGCACCGGCACCGACGGCAGGGCCGCGGTGCTCGACGCGAGGCCCACGGCCATCGCGGCAGCGGTCAGCAGGCGGGTCAGTCGGGAGCGCAGCATCCGCGCGGCCCTCTCTCTCGGGGGGTTCGGCGCCGGCCGGGGGGACGCGGTGCCGTTCCCGGTGGGTTCGCCGTCGGCGTGTCCGGTTCCTCCCCGCCGGTCACGCCGCGTTGCGCGGACCGCACACCGCCGGCGGTGCGTCAGCCGGCGAGCCGGCAGGCGTAGCCGTAGCCGGGGACGAGGTCGTCCTCGGTCAGCGCGGCGGCGCGGGCGAACCACTCCGGCAGGACGGGCGCGCGGACCGGGACGCTGTCCTCGCCCTCCTCCGGCAGCGTGACGCGCAGGATCTCGATGCCGCGGGCAGGGTCCTCGGTGTAGACGAGGTCGGTGTCGCGGCCGGTCTGCCTCCCGTCGACGTACTCGGGCACCCACTTGGCGCCGAAGGCCTCCTGGCCGCCGGTGATGTAGTAGCCGAGCTGCGTGATGCGGGTGGGGTCGCGGGCGTCGAGGAAGCGGATGCCCTGCGAGTACCAGGCCTGCGCGACGATGGCCTGCTCGGAGTGGACGTCGAAGTAGTGCGCCGAGCACAGCGCGGCGACGTCGGAGGTGGTCAGCGGGTCGTCGACGTCGTTCGCCTCGGTGGTCCACTTGCCGATCGGGGTGATGGTGCCGCTGAACGGCTTGGCGTCCGGGTTCGTGTCGGTCGCGTACACGTCGGCGTCGAGCTGCTGGACGTGCCACGCCTGGAACCCGCCGCGCTTCGTGCAGCGACCCTGCTGGTTGGTGGAGATGTCCTCCTCCGTGACGAAGACGACCTCGCCGGCGCGCAGGCCCGCCTGCTCGACGTCGGCGCGGGCCTCGACCCCCGCGTTCGGTGCCCCGGTCCGGGCGTAGGGGTGGACCTCGTCGGCCGGGCGGGAGGTGAACGCGTCCGCACCCGGGCGCTGCGAGTTGTGGATGATGTACTTGTTGAACTCGCCGCTCTTCGCCCGGAAGTTGCCCGAGTTCATGACCTTCGGGTTCGCCGGGTCCGAGACGTCGAACGCGGTGATCCCGTGGGCCCCGGAGAGCCAGGCCACGCCGGCGGCGTCGAGGTCCCAGTCGTGCCCGTCGCCGCCGGAGAACGTGGCGTTGCCCTGCGACAGCACCGGGTGCGAGAAGGTCTTGACGAGCTTCGGAGCGGTGATGTCGGTCAGGTCCCAGATGTCGAAGGTCTTCGCGCCGGAGTTGTACGCGTGGGTGCAGCCCCGGTCGGCGCAGAACATCGTGTGCGCGAAGCTGTTGGGCCGGGCGCTCGACGCCAGCCGCGGGGCGCGCGGGTCGGTCACGTCGACGACGTAGAACCGGTTGCCGGTGTTGGCCGCCGGCGGTGTGGTGGGCGCACCCGCGAGCTCGACGCCGATCAGGATGATGCGGGTGCCGTCCTCGCGCACGCCGAGCTTCACGTTCTCGTGGGAGAAGTTGCCCAGGGCGAGCCGGCCGATCGGCAGCGGACGCAGCGGGTCGGAGACGTCGAACACGACGACACCCGGCACGCCCGTGCCGTACGCGATCGGCTTCTCCGGGTCGAAGGTGACCGACACGATGCCGGCCTCGGGGAAGGCCCCGACCAGCTCGACGTTCTCGCTCATCAGCACCGGTACCGACGGCAGCGCCGCCGTGCTCGCGGCGAGGCCGACGGACAGCGTCAGCGCCGTCAGGGTGCGGGTCAGTCGGATCCGCATGGGGGGAGGTCCTGTCGGGAGGTCGGCGACGTTCCGGGAGGGCTTCTGCGCCCGGGCGGCCGGCACCTGCACGTGCCCGGTCGGTCAGCGCGCGTACCGCGCGGTATCGGGAGGGGCCGGGCCCTTCGACGTCGAAGGGTCCGGGTGACGTCCCTGGCGGGGGACGTCACCGCCGTGCCGCGCCCGGGAGGGGAGCGGCCGACCCGGGAGACCCCCATGCGCCGTCCAGCCGTGACCCTGCTCGCCCTGTCCGTGCTCGTTCCCGGCACCGCGGCCCTCGTGCCCGCGCCGGCGGGCGTCGACGCGGCACCGCCGGCGCCGGTCCAGGAGGCGCTCGGCTGCGACCCGCTCGACCCGGGGCTCTGCCTGTTCCCGTTCCCCAACGACGCGTTCACCCGGGCCGACGCCGCGACCGAGACCGGTCGCCGGATCGCGTTCTCCGCGGCCGCCATGCCCCGCAACGGCGCGGACCCGCTCGTCGACGAGACCAACGGTGCCGGCAAGCCCACCGACCCGACCGAGTGGAACCGCAACGACGGGTTCTCGCCCGGCCAGGCCGTGCTCACCCTCGTTCCGGGGCTCGACCTGCACCGCACGTGGGGCACGCAGGACGAGGCCGTCGCCAGCGTCGGCCTCAACGAGCTCGGCTGGTTCGACCACCGAGACCACATCGCCGACATCGAGCGCTACCTCGACGAGGACGCGCCGATCGTCGTGCTCAACACCCGCACCGGTGAGCGGCACCCGTTCTGGTCCGAGCTCGACACCCACCCGGGCGTCACCGACGGCCGGCGCTCGCTGATCCTGCGCCCGGCCGTGAACTGGACGGCCGGGGACCGCTACATCGTCGCGCTGCGCGACCTGCGCCGCGCCGACGGCTCGGTCATCGACGCCGGCCCGTACTTCCGCTCGGTGCTCGACGGCTCCGCGACCGGCTCCCGGGCCGCGCGGCTGCGCGAGATCGTGACCGAGCTGAAGGAGCTCGGCATCGGCACGAACCGGCTGCACTCGGCCTGGGACTTCACCGTCGCGAGCACCGCCTCCACGACGGGACGCATGCTGGCCATCCGCGACGACGCGTTCACCCGCATCCTCGGCGACACCGACCTGACCGACCGCCGAGTGGAGGGCCGCGCCCCGGCCTTCCGGGTCGTGTCCACCGCCGACCGCGACGACGTCTGGACCGACGGGGCCGGCCGGGAGCGCGTCCAGCGCGTCCGCCGCGTCGAGGGCGTGCTGACCGTGCCGAACTACCTCGACCGGCCGCAGAACACCGAGTCGTTGGCGCAGCCCAACCCGCAGTTCGACCCGCCGGCGCCCGGTTCCCGCTTCTTCTACGGCACCGCCGGTCCGCTCGGCGACGCCCTGCCGCGGCAGAACCCGGCCCTGCCCGAGGTGCAGGTGCCGTTCCGGTGCGACGTCCCGCTGGGCGAGGGTCCGACGGCCGGCGTGCTCTACGGCCACGGACTGCTCGGCACCCGCAGCCAGGTCGGCGACGTGAAGTTCCCGCGCCGCTACGGCTTCGCCGGCTGCGCGATGGACTTCTGGGGCATGGCCTCCGGTGACCTGCCGACCGTCGCGGCCATCCTCGCTGACATCTCCAACATGCCGTCGCTCGTCGACCGCTCGCAGCAGGGGTTCCTCAACTTCCTGTTGCTCGGCCGGGCGATGGTCCACCCCGACGGGCTCGTGACCCACCCCGCGTTCCAGCAGGACGGCGAGCCGCTGCTGGTCACCGACACCGGGCAGGGCACCGAGCTGTACTACGACGGCAACAGCCAGGGCGGCATCCTCGGCGGCCCGATCGTCGCCACCTCGCCCGACGTGCTGCGCGGTGTCCTCGGCGTCACCGGGATGAACTACTCGACGCTGCTCAACCGCTCGGTCGACTGGGAGGGCTCCTACGGCGAGGTCTACTACGCGACCTACCAGGACCCGGCGGAGCGCCAGCTCGGGATGCAGCTGATCCAGATGCTGTGGGACCGGGGCGAGTCGAACGGGTACGCCGCCAACACCGGCGCCGACCCGCTCCCCAACACGCCGCGCCACGAGGTCCTGCTGCAGATCGCGTGGTCGGACCACCAGGTGACGGTCCACGCCGCCGAGGTGAACGCCGCGACGGTGGGTGCCCCCGTGATGGACGGCCTGCCGGAGGGCGTGCACTGGGCCAAGCGGCGTTTCCTCGCCCCGACGCCGTTCCCGCACCGAGGCTCCGCGCTCGTGTACTGGGACTCGGGCAACGCGACGCCGCCCAACGGGAACCTGCCGGCGACGCACTCGCGCGACCCCCACGGCGACCCGCGCAACGAGCCCGCGGCCTCGTGGCAGGAGGCGCACTGGCTCCGGACCGGCTGGGTGGTCGACGTGTGCGACGGCGGCCCGCAGCTCACCCGCCGCCACCCGGCCAACGGTGGGACCCCCAGTTGTGTCGAGCCTGACGAGCGGCCCTGACCGAGCCCGACGAGCGCGTGCAGCAGGCGCCGGCGGTGGCAGGAGTCCACCGCCGGCGCGGCGAAGCATCCCACGACCACCCCCGACCCTCCTCGAGGAGCCCCGGATGACCCGCCGCTGGAGCGCGCTCGCCGCCCTCGTCGTGGCCGCACCGCTCGTGACCGCCGCGACGCCGGCCCCGACGCTCGACCTCGCCGCCCGGGGTGGCGGCGACGCCGCCGTCGAGGAGGCCGTCGGCCTGGAGCGCACGTTCGTCAAGGAGTACGGCGCCCCGAACCTGTCCGGGACCAGCCCGTTCTTCAGCGCCGGCACCGACCTCGCCTTCGACGGGGACATCGTCTACGCGACCGAGCAGGCCGAGAACGCGAACAAGCAGGGCGGCATCCACGTCCTCGACGTGTCCGACCCGGACCAGCCGGTCGAGCGCGGGCTGATCCTGTGCCCCGGCAACCAGAACGACGTGGCCGTCCTCGTGCCGGGCCAGCTCGTGGCCCTGGCGTTCCACAGCGCGTTCGCCACGGGCAACAACGCCTGCGTCGGGGGCGCCGGTGCGGGCAGGCCGACCAACGGGGTGCGCATCTTCGACGTCTCCGAGTTCCACGACCCCGAGATCACCGCGCCGCAGGCGACCTACGTCGGCGGGGCCACGACCCCGGGTGGCACCCACACCCTGACCGTGCACCCGTCGGGTGACTACATCTACGCCTCGCCGGGCGGGCTGCCGGGCAACGGCGGGGTCGGCGGTGACATGCAGATCATCGACGTCCGCGATCCGTCCAAGCCGAAGGTCACGCCGTTCCGCTCGAACGCGATCGGGTGCCACGACTTCTCCTTCTTCACCGCGGCGGACGGGCGCGACCTCGGCGTCTGCGTCGGCTTCGGCGAGACCGCGATCTGGGACACCTCCAACCCCGCGGCACCGCGCGTCATCGGCCACATCGCCAACCCGCTCATCACGTTCCACCACACGGGTGTCGTGACCGACGACGGCCGGTACCTCGTCGTCGGGGACGAGGCCTTCGGCGCGCACGACTGCGTCGGTGGCCCGACCGGGGCGCTGTTCATGTACGACCTGACGGTGCCCGAGGCCCCGGTGCCGCTGAGCTACTTCGGCCTCGACCGCAACTCCGGTGGCGCGCCGGTCTCCGCCGGCCGGGCTGACTGGTGCACCGCGCACCTCTACAACTTCATCCCCGGCACCCGGATCATGGTCGTGTCGTGGTACTCGGGCGGCATCAACGTCATCGACTGGACGAACGTCCTCGCCCCGCGCGAGATCGGGTCGTTCCGCACCGACGGCGTGTACGCGAACCGCGAGGTGACCAACTACTGGTCGGCCTACTTCCACCAGGGTCGCGTGTACGCCAACGACCGGGTGCGGGGCCTCGACGCGCTCGCCTTCACCGGCGAGCTCGCCGAGCTGGCGGACCTGCCCGAGGACCCGGAGGCGCGGGCCGAGGTGCTCGCGTCCATCCCGTCGACGAGCGGTGGCTGGCACGCTGGCCGGTTCTTCGACACCCCGACCCCGGAGCAGGCCGCGTACCTCGCGTCGCGCCCGGCGCCGGACCCGACGTCGCCGTCGCTGGTCTGCGTGCTGCGGTGACCTGACCCACGGAGGTGTCCTGGTGCGGACCAGGCGGAACCTCACGCTCGCCCTGCTCGCCACGCTCGTCCTCGCGGCCACCCCGGCCGCGGGGACGGCACCGACGTCGGAGGGCGGGCCGCAGGGTCCCCCGTGGCGGGCGACCCCGGCCGGGTACGTCTCGGGACCCGTGGAGCACGTCGCCACGGTCCCGCTCGACGCCGCCGGCGGCGTCGACGCGGTGCTGCACGACGACCTGCTCGTCGTCACCTCGTGGCGGGGCTTCTCGCTCTACGACGTCAGCGACCCCGAGGACCCGACGCTGCTGTCCACCCGGGCGCTCGCGCCGGCGCTGCTCAACGAGCGCCCGCAGACTGACGGGAGGCTGCTGCTGCTCAGCCGGGACGCCCAGGCGCTCCCGCCCGCGGAGGAGGGCGCGCCCCGGTCGGGCGCGGCCCTCGACGTGTGGGACATCTCCGACCCGACCGACCCCGAGCTCGTCTCGACCTACCACAGCGAGGTCCTCGGGCCGTTCCGGGTCCAGCGCGACCACATGTGGACCTGCGTGGTCGACTGCACGACGGTCTGGTCGGCGACCGGCACGATCGTCGACCTCAGCGACCCGGCCGCCCCGCGGCGCCTGGAGCGGCGGTGGAACGAGGTCGCCCCGTGGAAGGCCTTCCACTACGTCGGCGAGTCGGCCCCCGGCATCGTGCTGGTCGGCGCGGACCCGAGCTACGTGCTCGACGGGCGCGACGACCCGACCGCGCCGGAGGTGCTCGTCACCTTCGACCCCCGCACGGCGCCGACCGGACGGCTCCTCGGTGCCCTGCCGAACCCGATCACCAACCCGACGTCGCTGCCCGCACGCGCCGAGTGGCCCGACCCGCTGCGCGGCCGGCTCGCCGTCGTGACCATGGAGACGCCCTTCACGGGGCCGTGCTCCGAGGCCTCCGGTGAGGTCCGGACCTGGCTCACCCCGGGGTGGCGCGACACCGGCACGTTCGAGCCGGCCGACACCTACCGCATCACCGCCAACGGCACCTACGACGACGGGAGCCCGCCGGCGAACGCCGTCGGGTGCGGGGCGTACGGGCTCGCCGTGCGACCGGGCTTCGACCAGACGGGCGGGCAGGTCGGCGTGACCTTCTTCGAGCACGGGTTCCGGTTCCTCGACGTCGGCCAGAAGGGCCAGATCACCGAGCTCGGCGGCTTCGTGCCGTTCGCCGGCAACAGCACGGCGACGCTGTGGCCGACCCGCGACCTCGTGTACGTGGTGGACCTCCACCGCGGGCTCGAGATCCTCCGGGTCACGCCCGGCGCCTGAGCTCCGGGTCCTCGACCGCCCCGTCCCCGCTCGACGTACCGAACAGGTGTTCGGTAGGCTGCGCGCATGGCACCCAGCACCGTCCTGCAGGCGTCCCTCTTCGGCGCCACCGAACCGCGGATCGACCCGGACCTCGCGGGCCTGCGCCGGCGGCACCTCGGGCACGGCGCGTGGGTGGACCACCTGCCCGGGTGGGTCGACGGTGCCGACGAGCTCTTCGCCCGCGTGCACGCCGCCGGCGACTGGGGGCAGGGGACCATGGAGATGTACGGCGAGCGGGTCCGCCAGCCGCGCCTGACGTCGTGGTGGGCCGTGGACGAGCTCGGCCGCGGGCCGTTCACCGGGCTGGAGGTGCTGGCCGACGTGGCCGCCGTGCTGTCGCGGGCCTACGACGTGGCGTTCACGTCGGTCGGCGGCAACCTCTACCGCGACGGGCGGGACTCGGTCGCGTGGCACGGCGACCGCATCGCCCGCGACCTGCCGACCTCCACCATCGCGATCGTCTCGCTCGGGGCGCACCGGCCGTTCAAGCTGCGGCCCCGCGGCGGTGGCCCCAGCATCGACCACCGGCTCGGGCGCGGGGACCTGCTGGTCATGGGCGGGTCATGCCAGCGGACCTGGCAGCACACCGTCCCGAAGGTCGCGCTCGCCGAGGGGCCGCGCATCAGCGTGACCTTCCGCCACGCCTACCCGGCCACGGCCCGCTAGGCCGAGCGTCGCGCGTCGTCGCGCGCGGCCGCGGCCACGTGCTCGGCGACCACCTCGTGCAGCCGGGTCGCAAGGAGGCTCGTCGAGTGGCCGGTGAGGGGCAGCAGACGGCGCTCGAGCCGGGCGCCGCGCGGGACCGTCAGCGACGTGCTCGCCGGCGTGGCCAGGTCGCCCGCCATGCCGACCACGAGCCAGCGCGGTCCCTCGGGGTCGGCGAGGTGCCCGGCGAGCTCGTCGCGCAGGCCGTCGAGCACGGGGGAGCCCCAGCGCAGCTCGCGGGTCAGCGTCGTGTCGCCCGTGTAGGCGACCCACGTCCCGCGCCACGGCGCGTTCACCGTGGTGACGCTGGCGACCCGCTCGTCGAGGTGGCGCAGCGCCGCCGCGGCCACCACGAGGCCGCCCAGCGAGTGCCCGACCAGGTGCAGCACGCCCGCCGGCGCGACGTCGCGCAGGCGACGGGCCAGCGCATCGATGGTGCCCTCGGGGGAGTAGGGGACCACGCGCGTGTCCGTCCCCGCCGCGCGGACGCGGGAGGCGAGCGGGGCGAGCCGGCCGGGGTCGGTCCCCCAGCCCGGCAGCAGCAGCGTCGTCTCGTGCACGCGGGTCCTCCACGGTGCCGCGTCGGTCGGCAGCCCCGGGCTGGCCCGGGTCCGTCCACGTTCGGCGCCGGGCGTGGGGGTGGCTTGCACCGCCGGCGCCGGTACGGTGTCGGCCATGAGCACGCCCACCGTCGCCCCCGTCGAGGTCACCCCGGACGCCGACGTCCGTCCCACCCCGGACGACGGTGACCACGACCGCTTCGCGCACTACGTGCGCAAGTCCGACCTGATGCGCGGCTACGTCGAGGGCGAGGCCATCACGGCCCTGTGCGGCAAGAAGTGGGTGCCGACGCGCGACCCGGAGCGCTACCCGGTCTGCCCGACGTGCGTCGAGATCCGCGCCGCGGCGATGCGCGAGGGCTGAGCCGCCGGCGGCGGCGCTGGCGGAGGTCGGCTGGTACCGTCACGCCCAGAACGTTAGTGAGCGTTCACGAACGGGAGCCAGCGCCACGATGTCCGACACCCTGACCGCCGACACCGCCGTCACCGACGAGCAGGCCCGCGTCGACGACGCGATCGACCGCCTCCTCGCCGAGCACCCGCCGGCGTCGACCGACCCGACCACCTTCTGGGGCGCGCAGTTCGACGCGGGGCTCGCGTGGGTCCAGTTCCCGACCGGCAGGGGCGGGCTCGGGGTGAACCCCCGCTGGCAGAGCCACGTCAACCGGCGCATCGTCGACGCCGGCGGTGACGTCTCCAACCGGCGCAAGAACGTCCTCGGCATCGGGATGGGCGCGCCCGTGCTGATGACGCACGGCACCGAGGCGCACCAGGACCGCTGGCTGCGCCCGATGTTCACGATGGAGGAGATCTGGTGCCAGCTCTTCTCCGAGCCCGGCGCCGGCTCCGACCTGGCCGGCCTCGCCGCGACGGCCGTGCAGGACGGCGACACGTGGGTGATCAACGGCCAGAAGGTGTGGACCACCCTCGCGCACCTGTCGAAGTGGGGGATGCTCGTCGCCCGCACCGACCCGGACCTGCCCAAGCACGCCGGCCTGACCTACTTCATCGTCGACATGGAGGCGCCCGGCGTCGACGTCCGCCCGCTGTACCAGATCACCGGTGAGGCCGAGTTCAACGAGGTCTACTTCGACGACGTGCACGTCCCCGACGAGCACCGCATGGGCGAGGTCGGCGAGGGCTGGGCGGTCGCGATGACCACCCTGATGAACGAGCGCGTCGCCATCGGCTCGAACATCCCGCCCCGCGGCGACGGCGTCATCCACCAGGCCGTCCAGGCGTGGCGGGCCAGCGGCTCGGACGACCCCGCTACCCGCGACCGGCTCGTGCGCTACTGGATCGAGGCCGAGGCGATGCGCCTCACCACCATCCGGGCCAACGAGAACCGGCGCGCCGGCAACCCCGGCCCGGAGGGCTCCACCGGCAAGCTCCACTGGGCCGACCTCAACAAGGCCGTGTCGTCGTTCGCGATGTCGCTGCTCGGGCCCGAGGGGATGCTCTACCCGGAGGGGTACGAGTTCACCCGCCCCGACGTCACCGGCAACCAGACGGAGAGCCTGCACAAGCTCTACCTGCGTGCCCGCGCCAACTCCATCGAGGGCGGCACCAGCGAGATCATGAAGAACATCCTCGGCGAGCGCGTCCTGGGCCTGCCCGGCGAGCCGCGCGTCGACAAGAACGTCCCGTGGAAGGACGTGCCGCGGAGCTGACCCGCCGCCCGCGACGCCCACGACCACGAGACGACGACGCCCGCACCCGGGCAGCCCGAGGAGGCACCCCGACATGACCGCACCGTCCGCACCCACGATCAGCTTCGCGGTGAGCGAGGAGGAGACCCTCCTGCGCGACACCGCCCGCAAGTTCCTCGCCGACCGCTCCGACGTGGACGCCGTGCGGGAGCACATGGCATCCGACACCGGGTTCGACGCCGGCCTGTGGGCCGAGGTCGCCGGCATGGGCTGGCCGGCCATGGCGATCCCCGAGCGCTTCGGCGGCGCCGGCTACGGCTGGCACGAGGTCGGCACGCTCGTCGAGGAGATGGGCCGCGCGCTGTTCTGCGCGCCCTTCCTGTCCTCCGCCGTGCTCGCGACCGCGGCCCTGCTCGCCAGCGACGACGAGGCCGCCCAGGCCGAGCTGCTCCCGCGCCTCGCCGCCGGCGAGCTGCGGGCCACGCTCGCCCACCGGCTCGACGCCTCCGACGTCACCCGCACGGCCGACGGCACGCTCACCGGCACCGCCCGGTTCGTGCTCGACGGCGCCTCGGCCGAGGTGCTGCTCGTCCCGGTGCGCGACGGTGACGGCGTGACGCTCGTGCGGGTCGACGCCGACGCCGCCGGCGTGACCGCCACGGCGCTGCCCACGCTCGACCTCACCCGCCGGCAGGCCGACGTCACGTTCGACGGCACGCCGTCCGAGGTCGTCGGCACCGCCGCCGGCGCGGCGGCCGTGCTCGACCGGGCGACGACCGTCGGCGCGGTGATGCTCGCCCGCGAGAACGTCGGCGGGGCGACCTTCGTGCTCGAGCAGGCCACGCAGTACGCCAAGGACCGCAAGCAGTTCGGCCGGGCCATCGGCAGCTACCAGGCCATCAAGCACCGCCTCGCCGACATGCTCAAGGACCTCGAGTCGGCCCGGTCGGTGGCGCTGCACGCCTCGGCCACCCTCGGCCGCGGCGACGACGCCGAGCTCGCGGTCGCCGCCCCGATGGCCTACTCGTACACCGGCGAGGTCTACGAGGAGCTCACCGGGCACAACATCCAGGTGCACGGCGGCATCGGCTTCACCTGGGAGCACTCCGCGCACCTGTACTTCAAGCGCGCCAAGACCTCGACGCTGCTGTTCGGCTCCGCCGGGGCGTGGCGGGCGAGGCTGGCGGACGTGCTCGGGCTGTGAGCACCTCGCCGGCGGAGGTGGCGACGCCCGGCACGGGGGCCGGGGACCCCGCGCCGACCGCGCGGGGCCGCCGCCGGCGCGAGGCCATCGTCGACGCCGCGACCGCGCTGTTCGACCAGCGGGGCTTCCACGCCACGTCGATCGACGACATCGGCGCCGCGGCCGGCATCTCCGGGCCGGGGCTCTACCGGCACTTCCCGTCCAAGGACGCGCTGCTCACCGCCGTGTTCGACCGGATCTGGGACCGGCTGCGCCCCGCGGTCGACGACGCCGCGGGCCGCCCGCCCGCCGAGGCGCTGCGGACCCTGCTCGCCGCGCACGTCGAGCTCGCGCTGACCGACCCGGGTGCCCTGCGGCTGCTGCTGCGTGAGCTGCGCAACGTCCCCGACGACTACCAGCGGCTCGCGGCGCGCAACCACCGCCGTTGGGTCGACGCGTGGGCGTCGCCGCTGCGGGAGCTGCACGACGACCTCGACGCCGACCGTGCCCGCGCGCTCGCGCTCGCCGCCCACGGGGCGGTCGACGCCGCCACGATCCGGCCGGCCGACCTGCCGGTCGAGGTCCGTCGGGTCGCCACCATCGGGGCGGTGGAGCGGATGCTCGGCCTGTGACCGGCCCCGGCCGGTAGCGTGGCCGCGCTGCCGACCGGGGAGGGCCCGTGGGACCGCTGGACGCCTCGCACGACGGGCACGACCACGCGCACGGGCACGGTCACGGCGACGACGAGCACGGACACGGGCACTCGCACGCGACGCTGGACCGGGAGCTGACCACCCGTCGCGAGGCGATCCGGGCGATCTGGATCTCCGTCGTCGGGCTCGGCCTGACCGCGGTGTTCCAGCTCGTCGTCGTCGCGCTGTCCGACTCGGTCAGCCTCTTCGCCGACGCGCTGCACAACGTCGGTGACGTGGCCGGGACGGCCGCGCTGTGGGTCGGGTTCTCGCTCTCGCGGCGGCCGGCCGACGACCGCTTCACCTACGGGTGGCGACGGGCCGAGGACCTCGCCGGCCTCTTCATCGTCCTCGCCATCCTCGTCTCCGCCGTCCTGGCCATCAACGACGCGCTCGGCGCCCTGCTCGGCGAGGGGCACGCCGTGCGCAACCACGGCGCCGCGTTCGTGGCCGCGCTCGTCGGCGCCGTCGGCAACGAGGCCGTGGCGGTCTACAAGATCCGGGTCGGGCGCCGGATCGAGTCCGTCCCGCTCGTCGCGGACGGGCAGCACGCCCGGGTCGACGGCCTCGTCTCGCTCGCGGCCGCCGCCGGCGTCGCGGGGTCCTGGATGGGCTACGGGCTGGCCGACCCGCTCGTCGGCCTCGCCATCGGCCTGCTCATCCTGCGGATCCTGTGGACCACGGCCCGCGACGTTCTGCTGCGCACGGCCGACGCGGTCGAGCCCGACGTGCTGCCGCGGATGCGCGCCGCCGTCGCGACGGTCGACGGGGTCCGGGACGTGCACGCCCTGCGGGCCCGGTGGGCGGGGCGCAGCCTGCTCGCGCAGCTCCACGTCGTGGTCGACGGGGACCTGACGCTGCGGCAGGCCCACGACATCGGCGAGGAGGTCCGCCACGCCCTGGTGCACGAGTTCCCCTCGCTCGCCGAGGTCGACGTCCACGTCGACCCGGAGCCGGAGCACCCCGACGGGGACCCGCACGCGTCGACGGCCCACCACTTCGGCGACGGCTGAGCGCCGGCTCGAACGCCCGTCAGGGCGTCGCGTGCGAGCGCGCCACGTCGGGGGCGGGCGTGCAGGTGTGGCGCAGGAAGCGCGTCAGGGCCCAGCGGTAGCGCAGCGGGTCGGTGTTCCAGGCCCGCACGTGCCCGGCGCCCTCGACCCGCACGTACGTGACGAGGTCGGGCCGGGCGCGCGCGAAGGCATCGGAGAGCCACACCGGGACGATGGGGTCCTCGCTGCCGTGGAAGAGCAGGATCGGCGTCTGGAAGTCCGGGGCGGCGCTGACGTGGTCGAGCGCGGAGAAGTCGATGCGCGAGCGGACCTGCGCACCGAGGAGGACGAGCGGGACCAGCGGGGTCGGGAGCCGGCGCCGGCGGGCGATGTGGGCCAGGACCGGGCCCCAGTCGAGGGCGGGGCTGTCGAGCACGACGCCGGCCACCGCGTCCCGCAGCGCGCTGCGGCGCAGCGTGGTCGCGACGATGCCGCCCCCCAGCGAGCAGCCCGCCAGCACGACGCGGTCCGCGCCGGCGGCCACCGCGCGGGCCACGGCCGCCTCGACGTCGACCCACTCCGTGTGGCCGAGGGTGGTGACCGGCTGGGGTGACGAGACCCACGGGTCGGTGCGGTAGGAGGTCACCAGGCAGGGGACCCCGGCCTCGAGCGCCGTGTCGAGGATGCGGAACAGCTCGGTGCGCCGGGCACCGCGGCCGTGCACGCCGACGAGCCACGTGGTCGTGGTGGGCTCGGCGGGGACGAACCGCCACGCCGGCAGGTCCATCGCCGGGGTCCGGACCACGTCGAGCTCGAAGCGGGCGCCGTGTCGGGCCGCGAGGAGCTGCGGGTCGTCGGGGAAGGCGTAGGGGTGCAGGGCGACCTTGACGGGCCACGGCGGCGGTTCGCGCCGGCGCCGGCGGTCGCTCCGCCGCCGGCGCTCCGGGGGGGCCGTGGTCCCGGCCGCGTCCGGCCGGTCGCCGTCGGCCCGATCGGGCGTGCCGGCCGGGAGCTCCGAACGCCGGTCGCGCCGGTCGCCGCGGCGCCGCTCCAGCTGCGCGGCGGCGGTCGGGGCCGCGCCGTCGAGCAGGTCGTAGGGTCGGCGGACGCCGTCGGCCGGCCACGCGACCGGGTCGCCCGTCTGGGCGTACCCGCCGTCGAACCACAGGCCCCAGCGCCCGGCCGACGCGGCGCCCGTGCCGGCGAGGTCGACCACCGGGACCGCGGCGACCTCACCGGCGTCGTGGAACCGGCCGCGCAGGGCGGCGCGGGGAGGTCGGTGCCGGGGCGCGTCGGTGAGCACCCGGGCCGCGGCGTACACCGCCGCGACGGCCGCCGGCGTGAGCACGGCCGCGCCGCCGGCCACCAGACGGACGGTCCGGTGCCAGTGCGACGGGACGAGCGGGGTGGTCGGCATCGCCCGCGAGTGTCGCACCGCGGGCTCGGGCGCGAGGGCGGTTCGGGCGCCCGGCTCGCGGTACGGTCGGCCGGCCCATGGACGATGCCACCCGCCTCGAGCCGACCGTCGCCGACCTCGTGGCGGCGGCACGGTCCTGGGCGGCCGGCGACCCGGACGTCGGCACCGCCACCGCCCTGGCGGCCGTCGCCGACGCCGCCGAGCGGGGGGACCCGGACGCGCGGGCCGAGCTGGTGGCGGCCCTCGTGCCGCCCATCGCGTTCGGCACCGCCGGGCTCCGGGGGCCGGTCGGGCCCGGCCCCGCCCGCATGAACCGCGCCACGGTCCTGCGCACGACCTGGGCCGTCGCGGCGCACGTCCGCGCCGCCGCCGGGGACGGTGCGGAGGTCGTCGTCGCGTTCGACGCCCGGCCCGACTCCGCCCGCTTCGCCGACGACGTCGTGGGCGTGCTCGTGGCGGCCGGCCTCCGCGTCGCCCTGTGGCCCGAGCCGACCCCCACCCCGCTCGCCGCGTGGGCCGGGAAGGAGCGCGCCGCCGCCGCGACCATCGTGGTGACGGCCTCCCACAACCCGCCGGCGGACAACGGGGTGAAGCTCTACGGGCCCGACGCGATCCAGATCGTCCCCCCGACCGACGTCGAGGTGGCCGGCCTCATCGACACGGCGCCGGCCGCCGCGGAGGTGCCGCGGCACCCGGACCCGCACGCCGCCCCCGAGGTCACGCTGCTCGGTCCCGAGGACGAGGCCCGCTACCGCGCCGCGGTCGTGGACGCCGTGGCCTCGGCGCCGGCGCCGCCGGCGCAGGTCCGTCTCGTCCACACCGCCCTGCACGGGGTCGGCGCCCGGGTGGTGCGCGCCGTCCTCGCCGAGGCCGGCCACCTCGACCTGCACGAGGTCGCGTCGCAGGCCGAGCCCGACGGCGCGTTCCCCACCGTCGCCTTCCCCAACCCGGAGGAGCCCGGCGCGCTCGACGCGGCGCTCGCCCTCGCCCGGGAGCTCGACGCGGACCTCGTCCTCGCCAACGACCCCGACGCCGACCGCGTCGCTGTGGCGGCACCCGACGGCGCCGGCGGCTGGACGGCGCTGACCGGCAACGAGGTCGCGGTCCTCCTCGCCGACGACCTGCTGGGCCGACGCGAGGTCGACCGACCGCTCGTGGTGTCGTCCATCGTCTCCACGCCCTGGCTCGACGAGGTCGTGGCGGCCCACGGGGCCCGCAGCGAGCGGACCCTGACGGGCTTCAAGTGGATCTGCACCGCCGCGGCCGCCCTCGAGGCCGAGGGCGCCACGCCGGTCCTCGGGACCGAGGAGGCGCTCGGGTACGCCATCGGGACGCTGGTGCGGGACAAGGACGGCATCAGCGCCGCCCTCGCCGTCGCGGACCTCGCCGCTCGGCTCGCGGCCGAGGGCCGGACCGTCGCCGGGGCCCTCGACGACCTCCGCCGGCGCACCGGCGCGTGGGCCAGCGTCCAGCACTCGGTGGTGCGCACCGGCGTGACGGGCGCCGCCGACATCGCGGCGGCCGTCGACGCGGCCGCGACGCTGGACCTCCGCGAGCTCGCCGGGCACCCGGTGACCGCACGGCGCGACCTGCGCGAGGGCGCCGCGGACCGTCCCCGCTGGCTGCCCGCCGCCGACCTCGTGGAGCTCACGCTCGTGGACGGTCGCGCGCTCATCCGCCCGTCCGGCACCGAGCCGAAGTGCAAGGTCTACGTGGACCTCCGCGGCGAGGACCCCGCCGACGTGCAGGGCGTCCGCCGCGAGGCCCTCGCGGTGGCGCGGGCGCTCGCCGTGGCCGTCGGCCTCGAGGCCTGAGCGCCCGCCTCCCCGGCGCTCAGCGCAGGGCGGAGCGCAGCGCCCGGTAGAGCAGCGCCGGGTCGCCGAGCCGCCGGCGCAGCGCCTGCTCCAACCCGCCGATCGGCAGCAGGTTCTGCGGCGCGCGCGGGTCGCGGTGCGGGGTCGAGGCGAGCCGGGGCAGCGTCGCGGCCACCAGGTCCGCCCGCTCGACCGCGGCGGCGGTGTCCAGCGTGGCCGGCAGCTCGATGCGGACCACGCCCGCCCACGGGTGCCCGTCCGCGTGGGGGAGCCGCACGTAGCACGACCACCGCGCCCAGGACGTCCGGGTGAGGAACAGCGGGGTGCGCTGGCCGGGGGAGAGGTCCGCCACCACGTCCGCCACCACCGGTGGGAGGTAGGCGACCCGGTGGGTCTTGACGTACCCGACGGCGTTCTCGACGGCGGTGCGGCCGCGCAGCGGCCCGTCGACCAGCACCAGCTCCGCCCCCGTGGTGTCGGCCACGACCTCCGCCTCGAGCTCGCGCATGCGGTCCTGCACCGCGGCGACGAGCCCGTCCGGGTCGTCGTCGGGGACGGTGTGCGGCTCGTACGGCGCGCCGGCCACGTGGATCGGGGCGACGTCCGCCGGCGCCACGAGGAGCCGCCGGACGGCGACCGTCCCGAGGCGGGCACCGTCCGGCCCGCACACCACGGTCCCGGCCGCGCAGGAGCCGGCGAGGCCGGCGTGGGTGCCACGGTCGTCGGTGACCCACAGCCGGGCATCGACGCGGCGGACCCCGTCGACGACCACGACGGTCGTGGCGGGCCCGCGTCCCGGCGTCCGTGGCGTCCACGCCGAGGGGTCCACCTCCCGGGACACGTCGACCGTGCCCTCCGGCTCGGCGTCCGGGCCGAACGCCGAGCCCGCGACCGGGGACCCGTAGGACGGGTCCCACGGCTCGACCACGACCCGGCTGCCCGGACCGCCGCCGGCGCGGGGTGCCGCGCTCACGCGTCGACCCGCGTGACCGACGAGGAGGCCCCGACCTTGCGGACCTCGAAACGGGTCGGGATCTGCTCGGCGAGCTCGCGCACGTGGGTGACCAGGCCGACCATCCGCCCCTGCTGCCCGAGCTCCGACAGGGCCGTCGCGACGGTGTCGAGCGTCTCCCCGTCGAGCGTGCCGAACCCCTCGTCGAGGAACAGCGCCTCGAGCCGGGCCGCGCCGCCGGACGCGAGCTCGGCGACCTGGTCGGCGAGGGCCAGGGCCAGCGCCAACGACGCGAGGAACGTCTCGCCGCCGGACAGGGTCTTCACGGGACGGCGCTCGTCGGCGTTGCGGTGGTCCACCACCTCGATGACGCCGCTGGTGTCGACCGTGAGGCTGTACGCACCGCCGGTCAGCTCGTCGAGACGTGCGGTTGCCCCGACCAGCAGGCGCTGCAGGGCCTGGGTCAGCAGCCACCGCTCGAAGTGCTTCGCGTCGAGCTGGCGCCCGAGCTCGGTCGCGAGGTCGCGCTCGCGCTCGGCCTCGGCACGTCGGTCGGTGAGCTCGGCGACGGTCTCGAGCTGCTGGGCCAGGTTGGTCACGGCGGCCTCGGCCCGCGTGCGCGCCCGGACGACGGCCTCGGTGGCCTCCGGCGGGCCGGCGTCGTCGGGCACGTGCACCCCGCCGGCGCGGACCTCGTCACGCAGCGCCGCGGCGCACGCCCGCCACGCCTCCCGGGCCGCCTCGATCCCACGGGTCGCCGCCTCGGCGGCGGCCTCGAGCTCGGGGACGAGGCCCGCGGCGAAGGCGGCCAGCGCCTGCCACGCGGCGCCGAGGTCGGTCCGCTCGACCGCGGGCGGGCCGAGGTCGGCCACGGCGTCACGCGACCGGTCGAACGCCCCCCAGGCCGCGCCGGCGGCGTGCTCGGCAGCCCGCAGGTGCTGCTCCGCGCTCGTGCGCGCCGCCGTGGCCTCCCGGGCGGCGGCGCGGGCCTCGTCGCAGGCGCGGGTCGCGGCCGCGACCCGGTCAGCGAGGGCCGTCGCGGCCTCGGGCTCGGTGGCCGGGAGCCCGACGGCCGCGGCTCGCTGCTCGCGCTCGCTGCGTGCGTCGTCGAGCGAGGTGCGGGCGGCCTGGGCCGCGCCGGCGGCGGTGGCCGCGTCCTGCGCGGCGCGCTCGGCGACGCCGGTGGCCTCCCGCGCCGCGGCGACGGCCTCGTCGCGGGTGCGACGGGCGGTGGCGAGGTCCGCCGGGGGCTCGTGGTGGGGCAGCGTGGTCACCACCTGGGTGCACACCGGGCAGGGCGCCCCGGCCTCGAGGTCGGCCGCCACCGCGTGCGCGAGCTCGGCCCGCTCGGCGCGTCGCAGGGCCGCCTCGGCGGCCTCCGCGTCGGCGGCGAGACGGGCCGCGTGCGTGCGGCTCTCCTCCGCGGTCGTGCGCGTCGCCTCGAGGTGCCCCTCGGCGGTGGTCACCGCGGCCTCGCAGCGGGCGACCTCGGCGTGCGCGCGGACGAGCGCGTCGACGGCCCCACGCTCCGGCAGGGCGGCGAGCGCCTCCTCGGCCGCGGTGACCGCGGCGACGGCGCGCTCCTCCTCGGCGCCGGCGCCCTCGAGCGCCCCCCGTGCGGCGCTGACGGCAGCGGCGACCTCCGCGACGTCGTCGGGCACGACGATCGCACGGACCCGGTCCAGCCGGGTCGTGGCCTCGTCGACGGCCCGCCGCGCCGCGTCGCCCCGCTCGCGCAGCTCGGCGATCTCGGTCTCGGCCTCGGTCACCCGCTCGCGCAGGGCGCCGAGGCGGGACCGCTCGGCCTCGGCGGCCGCGAGCGCGTCGGGGGTGACCCCCTCGAGGTCGGCGAGCCGCTCGGCGAGCGTGTCGACGCGGCCCGCCGCGGCCGCGGCCCGGGACCGCGCCCGGGTGGCCACGTCGCGGTAGACCTCGAGCCCGAGGAGCTGGACGAGCAGGTCCTGGCGCTCCTTGGCGTTGGCGTGGAGGAACTCGTGCACGTCGCCCTGCGGCAGGACGACGGTGCGGGTGAAGTGCTCGAAGCGCAGGCCGAGGAGCCGCTCGGCCGACGCCGTGAGCTCGTCGGCCGTCCCGGCGACGACCTCGGTGTCGCCGGTGGCCAGGACCCGCTCCAGGCGGGCCTCCTTGGTCGTGGCGCCCTTGGGGGTGCGGCGCACGACTCGGGTGGCCGCCCACGTCTGCTCCCCGACGGCGAAGGTGAGCCTGACCCGCGCCTCGTTGCGGCCCTGCGTGATGACCGGCGCGACGATGCGGCGGTCGTCGTAGCGCGGCACGGAGCCGTACAGCGCGAACACCATGGCGTCGATCAGGGTCGACTTGCCGGCCCCCGTGGGTCCGGTCAGGACGAACAGGTCGGTGTCGGCGAGGTCGACGACGGTGGGCTCGACGAACGAGCCGAAGCCGGCCAGCTCGAGGCGCAGCGGGCGCATCAGGCGGCCCCCGCGTCGTCGGTGCTGGTGGCCTCGTCCCACAGCGTCCGGAACAGCTCCAGCAGGGCCGGGTCCGCGACGTCGCGCTCCTGCAGGTAGCGCCCGAGGAGCTCGTCGGGGCGACCACCGACGTCCACCTGTCGCTCCGCCGTGGGGCGCGCGTCGTCGTCGCGGGCGACCCGGACGTCCACGGCGCCGGGGAAGAGCGACCGGACGGTGTCGGCGAGCCCGACCGCGGCGGGTTCGCGCACGACCACCCGCAGGTGGTCGTCGCCGACGTCGGCGACCTGCGCCTCGAGCTGCTCGAGGGTGCCGGTGAGGGTGCGCAGGCGACGCCCCGCCGCGAGCGGCAGCGGGGTCACGGTGGCGGGCACACCCGGCTCGGCGTCGACGAGCAGCACGGACTTCTCCCCCCGCTTCTCGCCGAAGTCGAGGTGCAGCGGGGAGCCGGAGTACCACGCCGGGCAGGGTGCCTCGACGCGGTGCGGCCGGTGCAGGTGCCCGAGCGCGGCGTAGTGCGCGGTCACCGGCATCGCCTGGGGCGGCACGACGTAGTCGAGGACGTGGCTCAGGCGTTCCCCGTCCCCCACGGTGGGGGTCGAGGCGGCGAGGGTGAGGTGGGCGAGCACCACGTTGACCGTGTCGGGGTGGAACCGCTCGGCGAGCGCGTCGAGGACCATCCGCACCCGGGCGGCGTACCGCCCGGCCTGCTGGTCGGCCGCGAGCTCCATCAGCTGCTGGGCCTTGACGATCGAGCGCTGCGACAGGAACGGGACCAGCGCGACCCGGGCCGTGCCGTTGGGTGTCTCGAGCTCGAGCACGCCTCCGTCGTCGGGGTGGCGCACGGTGTCGGCGACGTGCACGCCGGTCAGGTCGAGCAGCGGGCGGACCGCGGCGAGCCGGCGCGGGTTGTCGTGGTTGCCGGCGAGCAGGACCACGCGCGCGCCCGTGCGCGTCAGGTCGAGCAGCGTCCGGTAGACGATGTCCTCGGACTCGGGCCCCGGCGTGGCCGTGTCGAAGACGTCGCCGGCGACGAGCACGACGTCGACGTCGTGCTCCGCGGCGAGGCCGACCACCTCGGACAGGACCGCCCGGTGCTCGTCGGCGCGGGAGCGGCCCCGGATGGTCCGGCCGACGTGCCAGTCGGCGGTGTGGAGGAAGCGCATGTGCGTCAGCCTAGGACCCGTCTGTGACACCGTCCGAGGGGCGGGCCGTGCGCCCGGGCGTCAGAACGGCAGGCCGGTCGGCTCGCCGAGCCCCTCGAACGGGTCGGCGGGGTGCGCCTCGGCGGGGGAGGGAGGTCGGATCGGCTCGCCGGCCTCCGACGGCCGTGTCGCCCAGGCGGGGAACGGGAACTCGAGGACCAGGGGGACGGGCAGCTGCGGCTGGGAGAGGATCATCGTCCCGGGCTTCACGATCGTGGCCCGCTGCCGCTGGGCCCGCGGCAGGAACCCGTACTCCTCCCGCTGCGCCTCCGCGGCGTCGAGGCGGCCGACGATCCGCACCGCGGAGTTCGCGATGATGCGTCGCTCCACCTCGGACGCGGTCTGCTGCGCCCCGACCAGGATGATGCCGAGGCTGCGGCCCCGCTCGGCGATGTCGAGCAGGATCTCCTTGATGGGGCTCGTCCCGTCGCGGGGCGCGTACTTGTTGAGCTCGTCGAGCACGACGAACGTGAGCGGGTCGGGCGAGCCCGAGCGCTCCTTCTCGTCGAAGGTGCGCCGCAGCGTCACGCCCACGACGAACCTCTTCGCCCGGTCGTTGAGGTTGTGGATGTCGACGACCGTGACCTGGGCCTCGCGGCGGATGGCGTGGTCGGAGGCGCCGGCGACGTCACCGCGGATGAGCGTCTCCACGTGGCGGACCGTCCCGACCAGCCGGCGCACGAACGCGTTGACCGTGCCGGCGCCGATCGCGCGGCCGGCCCAGTCGACGGCGGTGTCCTCGTCGCTGCAGCGGTCGGCGACGAGGTCGACGAGCTCGCGGAAGGTGCGGCACGCGACCCCGTCGACCCGCACACCGCCGTCGCCGATCGGCTGTGCCTCCCGCGCGAGCCGGGCCGTGACGTTGTGCACGACCATCGTGTACTGGGCGCGGTCGTCCCCCGCGTCGGCGAACAGGAACGGCAGGAGCTGGTCGCGGCAGAAGTCCTCGAGCGTCCAGAAGAACGACCGGATGCCCTCCACGCGCGCGCCGGTGTCGGGTGCGGCGCTGGCCGCGCCACGCCGCGGCGGGGCCCAGAGCTCGACGGAGCGGAACGCCTGGGCCGGGAGCCCGAGCGCCTCGTAGCGGGCGCGCTGGGCGTCGGGGAGGCGGGCGTTGGCGTGGTCGAGGAAGAGCAGGTCCTCGCCCTTGACGTTGAAGATCAGCGCCCGGGTGTTGGTCGCCCGGTCGCCGAGCACGCCGGAGGTGAACATCGAGTGGAGCAGGAACGTGGCGTACGTGGTCTTGGTGGCGACGCCCGACACCCCGGAGATGTTCACGTGCGCGCCGCGGGTGCCGTCGACGAACTCCATGTCCACGAACACGGGCTGGTCGTCGCGCGAGAGCCCGGCGGGCAGCTTGTGCTCCATGTCGTCGAAGAAGAGCGCCTGCTCGCGCTCGGCCCCCTCCGCGCGACGCACGGCCGCACCGGGCAGCGGTGGGACGAACACCTCGGGCTCGAAGCGGGTCGCGAGCACCTGCGCCGCCTCGGAGATCTCGGCCGGCAGGACGCCGTCCTCGATGAGGAACACGTCGGAGTCGAACCGCGCCCCGTCGTGGCGTGCTCGGACCTGCGACACCACGCCGTAGATCCGCACCGGTCCGTGGCCGGCCGGCGTGCGCTCCAGCGCGACGACGTCGTCGAGCTGGATGGTGGCGTCGGGGGCGACGGCCACCCAGAAGTCGAGCGGGGTCGCGTCCTCGGTGCCGATGACCCGCCCCACGAGGGGACCGGTCACGTCTTCGGCGTCGCTCACGGGGGCCTCGGGGGTCGCGCGGGTGGGTGGGGGCGCGAGCCTAACGACGCGGTGTGACGGCGGGTCAGAGCCGCCGGCGGAACTCGTACTCGGTCGTGTCGCTGGGGTCGTGCAGCTCCCGGGTCCCGGGCTGGCGCTCGTAGCCGAGCCGCTCGTACAGCCGGTGCGCGTCGGCGAAGCGGGTGTCCGACCACAGGGTGACCAGCGCCGCACCGCGCTCGCGCCCGACCCGCTCGACCTGGCCGACGAGCCACGCGGCGAGGCCGCGCCGGCGGGCCCGGGCGGCCACGTACAGGCGTGACAGCTCCACCGCCGGCTCGCCGTCGACCGTGGCCGGCTTCCACCCGCCGCAGGCCACGACCCCACCGTCGGCATCCTCGACGACCCACAGGTCCCCGCCCCTGGCGTCGAAGGTGCGCCGGGGGGCCGTCAGGTCGGCGTCGACCCCCGGCAGGTCGAGGACGCAGCCGGGGTGCTCCGCGTACGCGGCGCCGACGAGCGCGGTGAGCGCGTCGGCGTCCGCGTCGGTGACGGGGCGGATGCGACCCTCGACGGGCAGCCGGTCCGGCCGGGGGGCGGGTGTGGTCACGGGGGGCCCACGGGTCGGGCCGGCGCGGACGGTGCCGGCGGGGGAGCGGGAGGCAGCGCGCACCCGGTCGACGGGGCGGGTGCGCGGCGGCGCGCGGTCAACGATACTGGGCAGGCTGTCCCCGCACGCGCGGGGTGGCGGACGACGGACGAGGAGTGGACCGATGCCACGGTCGATCTGGACGGGGGCCATCAGCTTCGGGCTGGTCAACATCCCCATCAAGCTCGTGACCGCCGTGGACCGCAAGAACGTCTCGTTCCGCGAGATCCGGCGCGGCGACCACTCCCGCATCCGCCACCGCAAGGTCGCGCAGGCCGACGGGGAGGAGGTCGAGCGCGACGACATCGTGAAGGGGTTCGAGGTCGCCCCGGACCGCTACGTGGTGCTCGAGCCCGACGAGCTGAAGGCGCTCGACCCGAAGGGCTCCAAGACGATCGAGATCTCGGACTTCGTCGACCTCGCCGACATCGACCCCGTCTACTACGACTCGTCCTACTACCTCGTACCGGGCCAGGCGGCCGACAAGGCCTACACCCTGCTGCACCGGGCCATGTCCGAGACCGGCAAGGCCGCCATCGCCCGGTTCGTGCTGCGCAGCAAGCAGTACCTCGCGGTCATCCGCCCCCTCGGCGACGCCATCGCCGTCTCGACCCTCGTGTTCGCGGACGAGGTCGTGCCGACGTCGAAGCTCGACCTGCCGCCCGGCGACGTCGAGGTCGGGGAGAAGGAGCTCGCGATGGCCCGCCAGCTCGTCGAGTCGCTGTCGACCGACTGGGAGCCGGAGCGCTACCGCGACGTGCACCGCGAGGAGGTGCTCGCGCTCATCGAGAGGAAGGCCGAGGGCGAGGAGATCGTGTCCGCGCCCGAGGACGAGTCCGAGTCGGGCGAGGTCGTCGACCTCATGAGCGCGCTCGAGGCGTCGCTCGAGAAGGCCAAGCAGGCGCGCACGGCCGAGTCGGCCTGAGGTGGCCTCGACGCGCACCACGGTCGAGATCGAGGGCCGGTCGCTCAGCCTGTCGAACCTCGACAAGGTGCTCTACCCCGCGCAGGGGTTCACCAAGGCCCACGTCATCGACTACTACGTCGGTGTGGCCGAGGCCCTGCTGCCGCACCTCGCCGGGCGTCCGCTCACGATGAAGCGCTTCCCCGACGGCGTCGAGCGGGGGCACTTCTTCGAGAAGCGCTGCCCGGAGCACCGACCGGACTTCGTCGCGACCCTGCCGCTCGAGCGGCCCGACGACGCCCGCGACGGGGACGTCGTGGTGCACTGCGACGTGTCCGACCTGCCGAGCCTCGTGTGGGTGGCGAACCTCGCGGCGTTGGAGCTTCACACCTCCCTCGCCCGGCGGCCGGACACGACCGTGCCGACCTGCGTCGTGTTCGACCTCGACCCCGGCGCGCCGGCGACGCTGCAGGAGTGCGCTCGGGTCGCCCTGCTGGTCCGCGACGTGTGCGAGCGCCTCGACCTGGTCTGCGTCGCGAAGACCTCGGGACGCAAGGGCATGCAGGTCTACGTGCCGGTGAACGCCCCGACGAGCTACGAGGAGACCAAGGGCTGGGCGCTGGCCGTGGGGCAGCTGCTGGAGCGGGTGCACCCCGAGCTGGTGCTGACCTCGATGACGAGGTCGCGACGCTCCGGCAAGGTCTTCGTCGACTGGTCGCAGAACTCGTGGTCGAAGACGACCGTCAGCGTCTACTCGCTGCGTGCCGAGCCGGTGCCCACCGTCTCGACCCCGGTGACGTGGGGGGAGGTGGAGGCGGCCGCCGAGGGCCGGACCCCGCTGCGCTTCCACGCGAACCGGTTGCGGGACCGGTTGGAGGCACACGGTGACCTGTTCGCCCCGGTGGCCGAGGTCGTGCAGGCGCTGCCGGCGCTGGGCTGACCGCTCGTTCCCGGTCCCAGGCGGTTCCGCGGCTCTCAGCCGTCCTTGCCGCGCTTCTCGGCGCGATCGTCGTCCCGGTCCTCACCGTCCCGGTCGTCGTCGTCCCGGTCCTCGTCGTCCCGGTCGTCGCGCTCGTGTGCGTCGTCGCGGTCGTCGTCGGCGTCGCGGTCGTCCGCGTCGTCGGCGCGGTCCTCGGCGTCGCGCTCGTCCTGGGGCTCGTCGTCGCGGTCGTTCCCGCGCTGCTCCGGGGTCCCCTTCCCGCGACGGTCCTCGTTCCGTGCGGTCTCGCTGTCGTCGGAACGGCCCTGCCCGCGGCCGCGGTCCGACGGCGTCTCGTCCGGTGAGGGTCGCCCGTGGGCGGGGGCGCCCTCACCGTCCGGGCCGGTGCCGTTGCCGCGCCCAGCCGGCGCGGTACCGGGCAGGTCCGGCAGCTCGATGCCGTCGAGCTCCTCGAGCTCGTCCTCGGTTGCGGCGCCGGACGGCGCAGGAAGGGTGAGGCCCATCCGAGCGCCGGCGTCGGCGACCACCTGCTGGACCGGAGCGGGGAGGTTGCCGGTCGCGGCGAGCCCACCACCCGTGGTGGCCGCGGCCGCGGTGGCGGCGAGGACCAGCTTGGTACCCGTCAGCCCGAGGGCGGTCCGGGTGCGGCGGCTCCAGCCGAGCCCCTTGCCCCAACCGAGCCCGGCCGGCGCGCCGGCGACGTCGACCGTGCGCACCTCGGCGAGCAGCGCCGTGAGGTGCCGGTCGCGAGTCAGCACGTCGGGAGCGACCTCGCGCAGCGGCGCGAGGAGCTCCGCCACGGGGTCGGTGGCGGCGGTGTCGGGGCGGGGTGAGCGATCCATCGTCGACTACAGCGCCGGCGTCGAACGGACGGTCACGCGGCGCCCTCCGCGCGCGCCTCGGTGTGCGTGGAGCGGACGCCGGTGGGCGTCACGGCCGCCACGTCGAGGCGCTCGCGCAGCGTGGTCATGGCGCGGTGGTGGAGCGCCTTGACGGCGCCCGGTCGCTTCCCGAGCACGGCGGCCACGTCGCGCACCGGCAGGTCGTGCACCTCGCGGAGCACCACGACCGTCCGCTGCTCCTCCGTCAGCGCGTCGAGCATCGCCAGGGCCGCCGCGAGTCCCTCGCCCGCCACGACGGTGCCGGCGACGTCCTCGTCGGAGCGCAGCGCCGGCAGCTCGCCCGTGTCGGTCGGCTCGACCGGTCGACGCTGGTGGTACCGCCGTGCGTCGATCAGCCGGTGGTGGGCGATCGTGAGCACCCAGGAGCGCAGGTTCGCCTCGTCGCCGCGGAAGCGGTGGAGGTCCCGGACCACCTGCAGCAGGACCTCACCCGTGAGGTCCTCGGGGTCGGGCGCACGCTGCGAGCGGAGGTAGGACAGCACCACCGGGGCGATGCGGTCGTACAGGGAGGTCCAGGCCCGCCCGTCGCCCGCGCGCGCGGCGGAGAGCAGCGTGGCGAAGTCGTCCACGCGTGGTGCCTCCTCGTCCTCGCGGCCCGGGTCGACGCGCACCGTCGCGCGCGTTCCGTCACCCTGTCGGCACCTCGGCCCCGAACCCTTGAGCATCCGAGCACGGGCGCGCGGACACCCCCCACCCCGGCGCTCGGCGCGCACCCCGTCACCACACCCGCCGCGGTGACCCCGCCCCCGACCCTCCGGAGCCGCCGTGCCCACCCGGACCGCCCTGCTGCCCGCCCTCCTCCTCGCCGCCACCGCGTGCGGCGGCGGGCCCGACCCGGCGGCGACCCCGGAGCCGTCGGCCGCACCGCCCTCGCCCACGGCCACCGCCGCGCCGTCGCCCTCCGCGAGCGAGCCCGGGACCCCGGCGCCGTCCCCGAGCGTCCCGCTCGAGGAGCTCGAGCTCGCGTTCGTCGAGCTCGGGTCGGGCTTCGAGGCCCCGACCATGGTGGCCGACGCCCCCGGCGGGACGGGGCTGCTCGTGCTGGAGCAGTCCGGGCGGGTCCGGCTCCTCGCCGATGGCTCCGTCACCACCTGGGTCGACCTGCGCGATCGGATCACGTTCGCGGGCGAGCAGGGCCTGCTCGGACTCGCCGTCCACCCCGACGACCCTGCCCGGGTGTTCGTGCACTACTCGGGCCCCGCCGGGGAGACGACCGTGTCCGAGCTCACCGCCTCGCCGACGGGTGCCGACGCGTCCTCGGAGCGGGTCCTCCTGACCGTCGACCAGCCCGCGTCGAACCACAACGGCGGGTCCATCGTCTTCGCCCCCGACGGCACGCTGCTCGTGGCGCTCGGCGACGGCGGCGGCGCGGGCGACCCCTTCGCCAACGGCCAGGACACCGACACACGCCTCGGCGGCATCCTGCGCATCGACGTCGACGGCGAGGAGCCGTACACGGTGCCGGCCGACAACCCGTTCCGGGACGGGGACGCCCCGGAGCTGTGGGTGTACGGGCTTCGCAACCCCTACCGCATCGCCGTCGCGGGCGGGCTGCTGTACGTGCCCGACGTCGGACAGAACGCGGTCGAGGAGGTGACGGTCCTCACGGTCGACGACGCCGGCGGCGCGAACCTCGGGTGGCCGGTGCTGGAGGGGGACCGCTGCTACGCGCGGGAGGGCTGCAGCGCCGACGGGACGGTGCTGCCGCAGGTCACCTACACCCACGACGACGGGTCGTGCTCGATCATCGGGGCGGGAGTGTGGACCAGCCCGACCGTCCCCGCCCTGCAGGGGCACCTCTTCTACGGTGACCTCTGCTCGGGGCTCGTGCGCAGCGCCGCCTTCGACGCGGCCGGCACCCTCGTGGCCGAGCGCGACTGGACGGACCAGCTCGGGCCGCTCACCGGGGTGCTGTCCTTCTCGACGGCCCGGGACGGGCGCGTGGTCGCGACCACGCAGGACGGTCGCATCCTCGAGGTCGTCGTCGCCGGCTGACCGCCGGCGGTCGTGTCAGACGGCCGCCCGGAGCGGTGCGGGGTGCACGCGCACCTCGCGGGCCACCGCCCCCGCCGGGTCGTGCGCGAGCACGCACGAGACCGAGTCGCCCGGCGTCAGGCACCGGAACCCCTCCGCGGCGATGTCGCGGTGGTCGACGAAGACGTCGCCACCGGCCACCGTGAGGAAGCCGTAGCCCTTCTCCGCGCTGAACCACCGGACCACGCCGTCGACGAGGACCCGGGCGGCGTCGACCTGCGTCTCGGCCGACGGGGCCGGGACGGGGGCGACGAGGGGAGCCGGAGCGTCCACGCGGGGATCCTGGGCGTCGAGGAGGATGAGGAGGTGCGGCCAGGACGGTACGTCACCGCGAGCGTACGACCGCCCGGCCGTCCGGCCGTGCAGGCCCGACCTCCGGACGGTGGCCCAGCGGCCCGCGCCCCCTCGTGCCACGGCCCTCGGGACCGCCGGCGGTCAGCCCTCGGGCGCCGCCGCGTCCACGGTGCCGTCGGCCTCCGCCACGACCGGGCCGGTGACGGAGCCGGACAGGGCCGTGCCGCGTCCCGCGCGTCGACCCTCCGGGGCGTCGACGGGTCGCACGACCTGCCACGGGTCGCCACCGACGTGCAGGTCGGCAGCGACGCCGCACCACAGGGTCGGCTCCACGCCGGTCTGCACGCCCTTCGTGCCACGCCCCTTCAGCGGGTACTCGGCGAGCGGCACCCGCTTGACGGTGCCGTCCCCGCCGATCGTGACGACCTCGCCGTCGTCGCTGCCCCCGGGCACCACCGAGAGGGCGACGACCGCCGCGCCGGCGGTGACGTTCATCCCGGCGACGCCGCTCGCCGTCCGGCCCATCGGGCGCACCTCCTCCGCGGCGAACCGGCAGACCAGCCCGGCGCTCGACGCGAGCACGAGGTGGTCCTCGTCGCGGCAGACGGCGACCGCGACGATCCGCTCGCCGTCCTTCGTGCCCGCGGCCTGCAGCGTCCGCGTGCGCGTCTCGGTGAACTCCGCGAGGTCGCCGCGCTTGACGGTGCCGGCGTCGGACACCGTGACCAGCGTCAGGCCGGGCCGGGGGAGCAGGGCGACGGCACCGGCGACGCGACCCTCGAACCCGGTCCCGACGAGCTGCCCGGCGTGCGTGCCGCGCTGGTTCGCCTTGACCACCGGCAGGTCGGCCACGTCCACGCGGTGCCCGGTGCCGTCCTCCATGACCAGCAGCAGCGTCGCGTCGGTGTCGGTCCGCACCACCGCGACCGCCGGGTCGTGGCCGTGCTTGTGGGTCGGCGTCGTCCGTCGGGTCGGCGTGGGCTTGAGGTAGCCGCCGGCGGTCACGAGCACGGTGACCTCCTGCGCCTCGAAGCCGGCGGCGGTGCCGCCGGCGAGCACGTCCTCGGCGTCGATCCCCGACGGCACGATGCGGGAACGGCGGGGCGTCGCGTGGACCCGGCGGATCTCGGCGAGCTCGCCGGCGAGGACCTCGTCGAGCCGTCCGCGGTCGGCGAGGATCGCCTCGAGCTCGGCGATGCGGGCCATCAGCTCCTGGTACTCGTCCTCGAGCTCGGCGCGCTCGAGCGCGGCGAGCCGGCGCAGGCGCATGTCGAGCACCGCCTGGGCCTGCACCTCCGACAGCTCGAAGCGCTCCTGCAGCTGCTCCTTCGCGATCGCGGCCGACGCGGCGGCACGGATGAGGGCGATGACCTCGTCGAGGTGGTCGAGCGCCTTCAGCAGCCCCTCGAGGACGTGGGCGCGGTCGCGGGCCTTGCGCAGCCGGTGCTCGGTCCGGCGGGTCAGCACCTCGCGCTGGTGGGTGAGGTAGTGCTCGAGGGCGGCCTTGAGGCCGAGCGTCTGCGGCGCCCCGTCGACGAGCGCGACGAAGTTCACGTTGAAGTTGGAGCGCAGGTCGGTGGAGGCGTAGAGCTTCCGCAGGGCCGCGGCGGGGTCCTCGCCGCGCTTGAGCTCCACGACGATGCGCATGCCGTCGCGGGACGACTCGTCGCGCAGGTCGCGGACCGCCTCGAGCTTCTTCTTGTCGACCAGGTCGGCGATGCGCTCGAGCAGGGTCGACTTGTTCACCATGTAGGGGATCTCGGTGATGACGATCCGGGGCAGGTTCCCAGTACGGGTCTCGGTCGTCGCGACGGCTTCCATCGTGACCGCACCGCGGCCGGACTCGTAGGCGTCGCGGATGCCGTCGGACTCGATGATGCGGGCCCCGGTGGGGAAGTCGGGGGCGGGGACCTTCCGTACCAGCTCGTCGAGGGTCGCGTCGGGGCGCTCGATGAGCAGCAGGCAGGCGTCGATGACCTCGCCGAGGTTGTGCGGCGGGATGTTGGTCGCCATGCCGACCGCGATGCCGGACGCCCCGTTGGTCAGCAGGTTCGGGAACCTCGCGGGCAGGACGACCGGCTCCTCGTCGTACCCGTCGTAGTTGGGGACCTCGTCGACCGTCTCCTCGTCGATGCCGGCGAGGAGCTCCATCGCCAGCGGGGAGAGGCGGGCCTCCGTGTAGCGCATGGCGGCCGGTGGGTCGCCGTCGATGGAGCCGAAGTTCCCGTGCCCGTCGACGAGCAGTTCGCGGGTCGAGAAGTCCTGCGCCATGCGGACCAGCGCGTCGTAGATCGAGGAGTCGCCGTGGGGGTGGTACCTCTTCATCACCTCGCCCACGGCGGACGCGCACTTGCGGTACGGCCGGTCGGGGTGCAGGCCCGACTCCCACATCGAGTAGAGGATGCGGCGCTGCACGGGCTTGAGACCGTCACGCACGTCGGGCAGCGCGCGCCCGACGATGACGCTCATCGAGTAGTCGAGGAACGCCTGCTCCATGCGGTCGACGATGGAGACGGTGTCGACGCGGCCGTCGCCGACGAGGTCCAGCTGCTTGCTCATGCGTCGTCGTCCCGTCAGATGTCGAGGTTGGTGGCGAACTTCGCCTTGGACACGATCCACTCGCGGCGGGGATCGGTCGCCGAGCCCATCAGCAGCACGAACAGCTCGTCGGCGGCCTGGGCGTCGTCGATGGAGACCTGCAGCAGGGTCCGGCGGGCCGGGTCCATCGTGGTGGCCCACAGCTGCTCGGCGTCCATCTCGCCGAGGCCCTTGAAGCGCTGGACCTCGACCTTCTCGGAGCGCTTGAACTCGGTGCGCACGAGCTGGTCCCGCTCCCGGTCGCTCATCGCGTAGGCGACCTTCGTGCCCTTGCGCAGCTGGTACAGCGGCGGCTGGGCGAGGTAGAGGTGCCCCTTCTCGACCAGCTTGGGCATGAGCCGGTAGAAGAACGTCAGCAGCAGGGTCGTGATGTGCCCGCCGTCGACGTCGGCGTCGGCCATCAGCACGACCTTGTCGTAGCGCAGCCGGTCGTGGTCGAAGTCGGGCTCGACGCCCGTGCCGATGGCCTTGATGAGCGCCTGGATCTCGGCGTTCTCGAGCACGCGCCGCAGCTGGGCCTTCTCGACGTTGAGGACCTTGCCGCGCAGCGGGAGGATCGCCTGGGTGTGGCGGTCCCGCGCCATCTTCGAGCTGCCGCCGGCGGAGTCGCCCTCGACGATGTAGAGCTCGGTCTCGCCCGGGTCGCGGGAGGTGCAGTCGGCGAGCTTGCCGGGCAGCCCCGCGGACTGGCTGTCGAGCAGGCCCTTGCGCCGGGTCAGGTCGCGGGCGGCCTTCGCGGCCATGCGGGAACGGGCCGCCACCACGGCACGGGAGACGACCTTCTTCGCGGCCGTCCTGTGCTTGCCGACCCAGACCTCGAGCTCCTCGGCCACGACCTGCTGCACGTAGCCGCGGGCGATCGACGAGCCGAGCCGTCCCTTGGTCTGGCCCTCGAACTGCGGGTCGGGGAGCTTCAGCGACACGACCACGACCAGGCCCTCGCGCAGGTCGTCGCCGACGAGGTCGGGGTCCTTCTTGGTGAGCGCGCGCGAGGACTTCGCGAAGCTCTTGAACACGTCGGTGATCGCCCGGCGGAAGCCCTCCTCGTGCGTGCCGCCGTCGGCGGTGCGCACGATGTTGACGTAGCTGCGCATCCGCTCGTCGTGGAAGCCGTCGGTCCACGTCATGGCGACGTCGAGCGCGACCTTGCGGCCCTCGACCTCGCCCTCGTGGTGGATCTCGATGATCGGGACCATCGGGTCCTTGCCGTGCAGCAGCTCCCCGACGAAGTCGACCAGCCCCTTCCTGAACCGGAAGGTCTCGCTGCGGCCGTCGCGGTCGTCGGCCAGGGTGATGGTGAGCCCCGAGTTGAGCAGGGCCGTCTCGCGCAGCCGCTGTGCGACGGTGTCGTAGCGCAGTTCGGTGGTCTCGAAGATGTCGCCGTCCGGCCAGAACCGCACCGTGGTGCCGTGGCCCTGCTTCGCGTTCGCCTTGCGCAGCCCCTCGACGGTGTCGCCCCGCTCGAACGCGATGGTGTGGCGGTGCCCGTCGCGGACGACCTCGACCTCGGTGCGGGTCGACAGCGCGTTGACGACCGACACGCCCACCCCGTGCAGGCCGCCCGAGACGGCGTAGGACTGCTGGTCGAACTTGCCGCCGGCGTGCAGGGTGGTGAGCGCGAGCTCGACGGCGGGCTTCTCCTCGGTGGGGTGGTTGTCCACCGGGATGCCGCGGCCGTCGTCGGTGACCTCGACGCCCCCGTCGGCCAGGAGCCGGACCGTGATGGCCTTCGCGTGCCCCGCGAGGTGCTCGTCGACCGCGTTGTCGACGACCTCCCACACCAGGTGGTGCAGCCCGCGCACGTCGGTCGACCCGATGTACATCGCGGGACGGCGGCGCACGCCCTCGAGGCCCTTGAGGACGCTGATGTTCTTCGCGGAGTAGTCGCTCACGGTGTCCTGCGGGGGTGTGTGTGGCGCGGTCGCGTGGGGCGGGATCGTGACGGGGACGACGCTACCGACCCGGCCCGACACCCTTCGAGCACCCGACGCCGCCCCGGGCGGGTGGCCCCGCGCCGCGCACGCCGGTGGCCGGGGGTCGCCTAGGGTCGAGGTCCGACGAGGAGGCGCGCGCGTGACGCTTGCGGTGGAGACCCCCGGCCCGGTCGAGGTCGACCTGACCGACCCCGACTCCATCCTCGACACCATCCGCTCGGCGTTCACCGCGCTGCTCACCGACGTCGCCGCGGCGCTGCCCCGGCTGGTGGTGGCCACGCTCGTGCTGGTGCTCGGGCTGCTGCTGGTCCGGGCGGCGACCCGTGGGCTCGAGCGTGCCCTGGCCCGTCCGAACCTCGACCCCTCGGTGCGGACGCTGCTGCGACAGGTCGGGCGGCTGACGCTGCTGCTGCTCGTCGTGCTGCTCGCCCTCGCGGTGGCCGGCGTGGAGGTCGGGGCGGCGCTCGCCGGGCTCGGGATCGCCGGGCTGGCGTTCGCGTTCGCGTTCCAGAACATCCTCGAGAACTTCATCGCCGGGCTGTTCATCCTGGTGCGTCGGCCCTTCCGGCCCGGCGACCAGATCGTCACCAACGGGGTCGAGGGGACCGTCGAGGACGTCGACCTGCGGGTGACGAAGCTGGTCGACTACGACGGGGAGGCCGTGCTGGTCCCGAACGCGGACGTGTTCCGCACCACCCTCGTGAACCTCACCCAGCGCGGTCGACGGCGGACCCGTGTCACCGTCGGCGTCGACTACCGCGACGACCACGACGCGGCCCGCGAGGTCATCCGGGCGGCGGTCGCGGCCGTGGACGGGGTGCTGGCCGAGCCGGAGGTGGAGGTCCTGCTCACCGAGCTGGGCGAGTCGAGCGTCGACTTCGAGGTCCGCTACTGGACGCTGCCCGACATCCGTTCGGTCCGCCACACCCAGGACCGCGTCCTGGCCGCGGCCAAGCGCGGGCTGGAGGAGGCCGGCATGACCATCCCGTGGCCGATCCGCACGCTCGTGGTCGACCCGGAGACGCTGCGCCACACCGACCGGCGACCGTCGCAGGGGAGCACCTAGGCTCGACGGGCGCCGCCCGACCGTGGGTGCTGGACCGACGCCGAGGAGCGCCGTGGACGCCGAGCCGAACTGGCCGCCGGAGCCCCTGCACGTCGCCGTCGACGTGACGGTGTTCACGGTCGACGAGGGTCGGTTGGAGGTCCTGCTGCTGCGGCGTCCCTACCCGCCGTTCGAGGGCGCCTGGGCGCTGCCCGGCACGTTCAGCCGGCCCGACGAGACCCTCGACGAGTCCCCCCGGCGTGCGCTGGCGGAGAAGGCCGGCATCGAGGGCGTGTGGCTCGAGCAGCTCTCGACCTACGACCGACCCGCTCGCCCCGGCAGCCCGGGCCGCGACCCCCGTGGCCGCGTCGTGTCGGTCACCTACCTGGCGCTGGTCGCCGCGGACCGCGTCACCCCCCGGGACGGGCTCGCCTGGTGGCCGGTCGGCGCGCTCCCCGGACCGCTGGCGTTCGACCACGAGCGGATGCTGGCGGACGGGGTGCAGCGTCTTCAGGCGAAGACGCGGTACGCGGCCATCGCGTTCCAGCTGCTCCCCGAGGCGTTCACGCTGCCGGAGCTGCACGCCGTCTACGAGGCGGTGCTCGGCGAGGAGCTCGACGTCCGCAACTTCCGCCGCGACCTGTTCGCCGCGGGGGTCATCGAGGAGACCGGCGAGACCCGGCGGGTCGGGCCGGGTCGGCCCGCACGGCTGTACCGGCACGTGCCCGGCGGGTTCGCGGTCGACGCGGTGGAGCGTCGGGTCGCCGAGCGGATCGCACGCGCCGGCGGTGGCCCGACACCCACCGGGTGACCCGACCGGACGCCCCCGGCGCGCTGTCGGGCCCGGGATGGCGGTGGGGGTCGGCCCCCGCGGCACCCGACTACAGTGCCGCGCCCCTGCCAGACACCACCCATCCCCCTTCACCCGGGAGGCCTCGCCGTGCCAGTGGAAGCGACGCGGATCGAAGGACTGCTGCTCGTCTCGTGGGACACGCACGGGGACGAGCGTGGCTTCTTCAGGCAGACCTACCAGGTGCGGGAGCTGACGGAGGCGCTCGGCCGGGAGCCGGTGCTGCGTCAGGGCAACCACAGCCGGTCCCGGCCAGGGGTCCTGCGGGGGTTCCACGCCGAACCCTGGGACAAGCTGGTCTACGTCGTCAGGGGGACGGCGATGGCCGCGATCGCGGACATCCGCCCGACGTCGCCCACGTTCGGGGAGGTCGAGACCTTCCACCTCGGGGATGCACCGGGGCAGCGCGTGCGGCTGTTCATCTCCGAGGGCCTCGCGAACTCCTTCTGCACCTACGGCGACCAGACGGTCGACTACCTCTACGACGTCTCCGACTACTGGCGGCCGGACATCCAGAAGCCGGCCGTCGCGTGGGACGACCCCGACCTCGCGGTCGCCTGGCCCGTCGACGACCCGGTCCTCTCCGACGCCGACAGCGAGAACCCGACCCTGCGCGAGCTCTTCCCGGACCACCCGCGCTTCGCCTGAGGCGGGGCGGCTCGCGTACCGTCGCGCGCATGGACACCACCGCGCTCGAGACCCTGACCGCCGGCACGCCGATCCCCTTCGGCGGGGACCGGGTCACCTTCGTCGACGAGGCCCTCGCGGCCGCGTTCCGGCCCGGTGACGCGCTGCTGGTGCTGCAGGACGACGGGACGCTGCTGCACCTGCCCGCCGAGGACCGCGCGCGGGGTCGCGAGGCCGTCGACCGCGCCACGGACGCGTTCGCGGCCATGGGGGAGGTGTCCGACGCGGCCGTGACGGCGTTCTACGAGGCGTTCGCCCGGCGGCTCGAGGACGACACGACCTTCGCGCCCGTCGCGGCCGCGAACGCCGAGGACGTCGCCCGGGCCCGGGAGCGTGGCCGCTCGACCACCCGGCTCGAGCTCACCGCGCGGATGCGCGCCGACATGGTCGCCGGCCTGCGGGTCTGGCGGGACGCCCCGGCCGGGCGCGGCTCGGTCGTCGAGGAGATCGTGCACGACGGCTGGCGGCTCGAGGCCGTCCGGGACGGGCTCGGGGTCATCGGCTTCGTGTTCGAGGGGCGCCCGAACGTGTTCGCGGACGCCTGCGGGGTCCTGCGCGGCGGCAACACCGTCGTGTTCCGCATCGGCTCCGACGCGCTCGGCACGGCCCGGGCCATCGTCGAGCACGCGCTCGGCCCCGCGCTCGAGGAGGCCGGGCTGCCGAGCGGTGCCGCGTCCCTCGTCGACTCGCCGGCGCACGCCGCCGGGTGGGCGATGTTCGCCGACCCCCGGCTCGCGCTGGCCGTCGCGCGCGGGTCCGGCACGGCGGTGCACCAGCTCGGCTCGGTCGCCCGGCAGGCCGGCAACCCCGTGAGCCTGCACGGCACCGGTGGAGCCTGGCTCGTGGGAGCCGCCGACGCCGACGTGGAGGCCTTCGCGCTCGCCGTCGAGCACTCGCTCGACCGGAAGGTCTGCAACACCCTCAACACCTGCTGCGTGGTCCGCTCCGCGGCCGACGTGCTCGTCCCGGCGTTCCTCTCGGCCCTGGAGCGGGCGGCGGGACGGCGTGGGGTCGAGCCGAAGCTGTGGGTCCGCGCTGGCGACGAGGCCGTGCTGCCCGGTGGGTGGCTCGGCGAGGAGGTCCAGGTCGCCCGCGCCGGCGGCCCCGTCACGGAGCCGCGCGCGGAGCTGTTGGACGGTGACGCGCTCGGGCGCGAGTGGGAGTGGGAGGACAGCCCGGAGGTGACGCTGGTGGTGGTCGACGACGTCGACGAGGCCGTCGCGCTGTTCAACGCCCAGAGCCCCCGGTTCGTCGCCTCGCTGGTGAGCGAGGACGAGGCCGCCCACCGGCGCTTCTTCGAGCGCGTCGACGCCCCGTACGTGGGCAACGGCTTCACCCGCTGGGTCGACGGGCAGTACGCCCTCGACCGGCCGGAGCTCGGGCTCGCCAACTGGGAGCACGGGCGGCTCCTCGGGCGGTCCGGGATCCTGTCGGGCGACTCGGCCTTCACCGTCCGGCTGCGCGCCGTGCAGTCCGACCCGGCCGTGCGGCGCTGACCGGCCCCGTCGGTCGCTCGCGACCGGAACGGAACGGTTCTCGTGTTATCGTTCCGTTTCGTCCCGGGGCGGGAGGCCCCGGCGAGAGCCTCGGGAGGCGTGGGGTGGCAGCCGTGACGGGTCCGGTCCCGCTCGGGACGACGTCGTCGAGACCGCCGGTCGGCAGCGTGCTGCCGACCCGGGTCGACCCCGCCTCCGAGGTCTTCCGGCGCAACCGCGAGGGCAACCTCGAGCTGCTCGCGACCGTCGAGGCCGCGCTCGCCGAGGCGGCGTCCGGCGGGGGCCCCGAGAAGCTCGCGCGACACCGCCGGCGCGGCAAGCTCACCGTGCGGGAGCGCATCGGGCTGCTGCTCGACCCGGGGTCCCCGTGGCTCGAGCTGCACGGGCTCGCCGGCTGGGGGTCGGAGTTCCACGTGGGCGGCTCGACCGTCCACGGCATCGGGGTCGTCAACGGCGTCGAGTGCGTGGTGGGCGGTGCCGACCCGACCGTCAAGGGCGGGGCCATGAACCCGTGGTCGGTCGCGAAGAGCCTGCGGATGAGCCAGATCGCGGAGGAGAACCGGCTCCCCTCGATCAACCTCACCGAGTCCGCCGGCGCCGACCTGCGCACCCAGAAGGACATCTTCGTCCCCGGTGGTCGGTCCTTCCACGACCTCACGCGCAAGTCGAAGCTCGGCATCCCGACGATCTCGGTGGTGTTCGGGTCGTCGACCGCCGGCGGCGCGTACGTCCCCGGCATGAGCGACTACACGGTGCTCATCAGGGAGCGCTCCAAGGTGTTCCTCGGCGGGCCGCCGCTGGTGAAGATGGCCACCGGCGAGGACGCCGACGAGGAGCAGCTCGGCGGGGCCGAGATGCACGCACGCACCTCCGGCCTCGGTGACCACCTCGCCGAGGACGAGCGCGACGCGATCCGCATCGCCCGCGGCATCGTCGCCCACCTCGACTGGTCCAAGCTCGGCCCCGGGCCGTCGCTGCCGGCGGACGAGCCGGTGCACGACCCCGACGAGCTGCTCGGCATCGCCAGCGTCGACCTGCGCGAGCCGTTCGACTCGCGCGAGGTGCTCGCCCGCGTGCTCGACGGCAGCCGCTTCGAGGAGTTCAAGGCCGCCTACGGCACCAACCTCGTGACCGGCTGGGGCTCGATCCACGGCTTCCCGGTGGGGGTGCTGGCCAACAACGGCGTGCTGTTCAGCGAGGAGAGCGAGAAGGGCGCCCAGTTCATCCAGCTGGCGAACCAGCGTGACGTCCCGCTGCTGTTCTGCCAGAACATCACCGGCTTCATGGTCGGGACCGTGTACGAGCAGGGCGGCATCATCAAGGACGGTGCGAAGCTCATCAACGCGGTCACGAACTCCGAGGTCCCGCACCTGACCCTGATGATGGGGGCGTCGTACGGGGCCGGGAACTACGGCATGGCCGGGCGCGCGTACGACCCGCGCTTCGTGTTCACCTGGCCCAACCACCACATCGCCGTGATGGGGCCCCAGCAGCTCGCCGGCGTGCTGTCGATCGTGGCCCGCGCGGCCGCCGAGAACCGCGGCGAGGCGTACTCCGACGAGCAGGACGCCGCCGTGCGGAAGATGGTCGAGGACCAGATCGAGGCGGAGTCCAACGCGCTGTTCGCCACCGGTCGGGTCTGGGACGACGGGATCGTCGACCCCCGCGACACCCGCCACGTCCTCGGCCTCGCGCTGAGCGCCGTCCACACCAACGTCGTCCGGGGCACCCGCTCCGGGTACGGCGTGTTCCGCATGTGAGGGGTCGTCACGTGCTCGAGTCCGTGCTCATCGCCAACCGCGGCGAGATCGCCGTCCGCATCGCCCGCACCTGCGCCTCCCTGGGGGTCCGCACGGTCGGGGTGTTCTCCGACGCCGACGCCGACGCCCCCCACGTCGCCGCCGTCGACGAGGCCGTCCGGCTGCCGGGCGACCGGCCGGCAGACACGTACCTCGACGCCGAGGCGCTGCTCGACGCCGCCCGACGCACCGGTGCCGTCGCCGTCCACCCCGGCTACGGGTTCCTCTCGGAGAACGCCGCGTTCGCCCGGGCCGTGCTCGACGCGGGACTCGTGTGGGTCGGCCCGACGCCGGAGGTCATCGCCGACCTCGGCGACAAGCTCGCCGCCAAGCGGCGCATGGACGCGGCCGGCGTGCCGGTGCTGCCCTCGGTCGAGGTGACCGCCGACACCGACCTCGCCGCGGCGGGGGAGCAGGTCGGGTTCCCGGTGCTGGTCAAGGCGGCCGCGGGCGGCGGGGGCAAGGGCATGCGGGTCGTCACCGAACCGGCGGAGCTCGCCGACGCGGTCGCCGGCGCCCAGCGCGAGGCCGAGGGCGCCTTCGGCGACGGCCGGGTGTTCCTCGAGCGGTTCGTGACGCGCCCCCGCCACCTCGAGGTGCAGGTCCTCGGCGACACGCACGGCTCGGTCGTGCACCTGTTCGAGCGGGAGTGCTCCATCCAGCGCCGGCACCAGAAGGTGGTCGAGGAGGCCCCGTCGCCCTCGCTGCCGCCGGCGCTGCGCGACCGGCTCACCGCCGCGGCCGTCGACGCCGCCCGCGCCGTCGGGTACGTCAACGCCGGGACGGTCGAGTTCGTCGCGTCGTCCGACGAGGACGGCACCGTCACCGACTTCCACTTCCTCGAGGTGAACACCCGGCTGCAGGTCGAGCACCCCGTCACCGAGGGGGTCGTGCGGGTCCGGACCGGCGCGGGGCTCGAGCCGGTCGACCTCGTGCGCCTGCAGCTGCTCGTCGCCGCCGGCGCACCGCTGCCGTTCGTGCAGGACGACCTGGTGGTCGACGGGCACGCGATCGAGGCCCGCCTCTACGCGGAGGACCCGTCCAACGGCTACCTGCCGGCGACCGGGACCCTGCACGCGTTCGTGCCCGGCGAGGTCGCGGGGGTGCGGTGGGACACCGGCGTCGCCACCGGGACCGTCGTCAGCCCGTTCTACGACCCCATGCTGGCCAAGGTCATCGGGGTCGGCGCGACGCGGGACGAGGCCGCGGCCCGCACCGCGCGGTCGCTCGCCACGACCCTGCTCGACGGCGTGCGGACCAACCGCGACCTGCTCGTCGCCGTGCTGCGCGACGAGGCGTTCGCGTCCGCCGACACCACCACGGCCTACCTCGAGGAGCGCTTCCCCGCGCCGTCCTTCCCGCCGGCGCCGGCGGACGTCGAGCTCGCCACCGAGGTGGTCGCGCTGCACGCCCTCACCCGCGCGCCGGCGAGCACCGTGCCGCCGTCGGTGCCGATGGGATTCTCGAACGTCCCGCTGCCGCCCGAGCGCACCGTGGTGCTCGTCGCCGGCGCACGCCGCGGCGTCGACGTCGCCGTCCGGCGCGACGGCACGGTCGAGCTCGTGCACGTCGAGGACCCCGACGGCTGGCCCGAGGACGTCCCCGACGACGCCGAGCGCCGCTCGGCGGTGCTGCGGCGCCTCACCCGCCACCCGTCCGGGGCCGACGAGGTGGAGGTCGAGGTGCGCGGCCGGCGCGTGGTCGTCCTCGTGTCGGCCACCGGCACCGAGCGGCACGTGCTGCTGCCGTCGGGCCAGGTCAGCCTCGTGGTGGAGCCCCGGTTCCCGGAGCACGCCGGCGGCGACGTCGCCGGTGCGACGCTGGCCCCGATGCCCGGCTCCGTCGTCGAGGTCGCGGTCGCCGTCGGGGACACGGTGGCACGGGGTGACCTGCTGCTGGTGCTCGAGGCGATGAAGATGGAGCACCGGATCACCGCGCCGGCGGACGGGGTGGTGGCGGAGGTCCGGGTCGAGGCCGGGAGCCAGGTCGACGCGGACGCCGTCCTCGTCGTGGTCGAGGACCCGGCCACGCTGGCCGAGGAGGCCGGGGCGAGCCCCGGCGACGACGGCTGACGCACCCCGGTTGCCGGCGCCCGCCCGGCTGCGGTTGACTCCACCCGGACGGGTCGGGCACGAGCACGGCCCCGGCACCTCCGACCGCACGAGGAGACCTGACACCGTGGCAGCGCTCCAGGGCCAGCTGAAGTGGCGTGAGGACCGCGACGCGCTCGTCGCCGAGCAGGACGGCGAGCGGGTCGGTCGCATGGTGGGCGACCGCATCGAGGTCGGGGGCCACACCTTCACCCTCGAGGAGCGCGGCCGGCGCAGCGTGCTGGTCGAGGCGGACGGCGACGTCGTGCTGCGCTTCGACTCCGGCGGCGCACGCGGCCGGACCCTGTGGCTCGGCGTCGGTCGGTTCCGCGCCTACCGCCGGCGCGGGCCGCTCCGGTCGGTGTCGATCACGCGCGACTACGGCGCGGAGACCGAGGTCGTGCGGGCCACCACCGGCCCGCTCGGGACGGTCGTGGAGGTCAAGGACGCCGCCCGCCTGCACCCGCGGGACGTGGCGGCGCTGGCCGCCGGCGCCACGCTGCTGATCGTCGGCGAGCGCCGCGGCGTCGCCGTCGCCTGAGCCTCAGCCCTCGAGCCGTTCCTCGCCGTCGAGGACGGCCTCGAGCTCGATCTCGACGACCCAGCGCGGGTCGGCGAGCGCCGCCACGACGACCATCGTCGCCGCCGGCGCGGCCGCCCCGACGTGGGCGAGGTGCGCCGCGCCGACCGCCTCCTCGGCGGCCGGGTCGGTCAGGTACATCCGGGTGCGCACCACGTCCGCCGGCGTCCCGCCCGCCTCGGCGAGCGCGCCGAGGGCGATCTCGAAGCACCGGTCCGCCTGCGCCCGCGCGTCGTCGACGCACGCCCCCTCCGGCCACACCGGTCCGGTCCCCGCGACGTGCACGATCGCGCCCCCGCCCGGTAGCTCGACCCGCACCGCGCGGCCGAACCCCACCCGTGGCTCCCAGGGGGAGCCCGACCGCACCCGCCGGCGGGTCACGCGTCGCCCGCGCCGTCGCCGCCCGACAGGTAGCGCTCCTTGATGGAGTCGACGACCCCGGCGTCGGCGAGGGTCGTCGTGTCGCCGAGCTGCTTGTCCTCGGCGATGTCCTTCAGCAGCCGGCGCATGATCTTGCCCGAGCGGGTCTTGGGCAGGTCGGCGGTGAACAGCAGCGAGGCGGGCTTGGCGATCGGGGAGATGACCTTCGCGACGTGGTCGCGGAGCTCGGCGGCGAGCGCCTCGTCGCCCTCGATGCCCCCGCGCGGGGTGACGAACGCGGCGATGGCCTGCCCGGTCTGCTCGTCGGCACGTCCGACCACGGCGGCCTCGGCCACCGACGGGTGGCTGACCAGGGCCGACTCGATCTCGGTGGTCGAGATGCGGTGCCCCGAGACGTTCATGACGTCGTCCACGCGCCCGAGGAGCCACAGGTAGCCATCGGCGTCGCGCTTGGCCCCGTCCCCGGCGAAGTACCGCCCCGCGAACCGTGACCAGTACGTGTCCCGGTAGCGCTGGTCGTCCCCCCAGATGCCCCGGAGCATCGACGGCCAGGGCTCCGTCAGCGTCAGGTAGCCGCCGCCCGGCACGGGGACCGACTCGCCCCGGTCGTCGACCACGTCGGCGGAGATGCCGGGCAGCGGGAACGTCGCCGAGCCCGGCTTCGTGGTCGTGACGCCCGGCAGGGGGCTGATCATGATGGCGCCGGTCTCGGTCTGCCACCAGGTGTCGACGATGGGGCAGCGCTCCCCGCCGATGACCCGGTGGTACCACATCCAGGCCTCGGGGTTGATCGGCTCGCCGACGGACCCGAGCAGGCGCAGCGATGACAGGTCGTGCCTCGCCGGGTGCTCCTCGCCCCACTTCATGAAGGCCCGGATCGCGGTGGGCGCGGTGTAGAACTGGGTCACGCCGTAGCGCTCGACGATCTCCCAGAACCGGTCCTCGGCGGGGAAGTTCGGGGCGCCCTCGTACATGACGCTGGTGGTGCGATTCGCGAGGGGCCCGTACACGATGTAGCTGTGCCCGGTGACCCAGCCGATGTCGGCGGCGCACCAGTACACGTCGGTGTCGGGCCGGAGGTCGAACACCTCGCGGTGGGTGAAGGCGACCTGGGTGAGGTACCCGCCCATCGTGTGCATGATGCCCTTGGGCCTGCCGGTGGTCCCCGAGGTGTAGAGCAGGTAGAGCAGGTCCTCGGCGTCGTGCGCCGGCGCCGGGTGGTCGGCCTCCTGGCGGGGCACGACGTCGTGCCACCACACGTCGCGCCCCTCGGTCATGGTGACGTCCGTGCCGGTGCGCCGGACCACGAGGGTGTGCGCGATCGACGGAGTGTCGGTGAGCGCCTCGTCGGCGTTGTCCTTCAGCGGGAACACCTGCCCCCGGCGGTGGGCCCCGTCGGCGGTGACGAGCACGGTGCACTCGGCGTCGTTGATGCGATCACGCAGGGCCTGGGCAGAGAAGCCGGCGAACACGACGGAGTGCGGGGCGCCGATGCGGGCGCAGGCGAGCATGATGGTCGGCAGCTCGGGGATCATGGGCAGGTAGATGGCCACCCGGTCGCCCTTGCCGACGCCGAGCTCGGTCAGCGCGTTCGCGGCCCGCTGGACGTCGTCGAGCAGCTCGGCGTAGGTGATCGTCCGGGTGTCGCCCGGCTCACCCTCCCAGTGGTACGCGACCTGGTCGCCGTGGCCCGCCGCGACGTGGCGGTCGAGGCAGTTCGCGGAGACGTTCAGCTTCCCGTCGTGGAACCATCGGGCGTACGGCAGCTCCCACTCGAGGACCTGCGTGAAGGGCTCCACCCAGTCGAGGTGGCGGGCCTGCGAGGCCCAGAACGCCAGGCGGTCGGCCTCGGCCGCGTCGTGCAGCGACCGGTCGGACGTCCGCGCGCCGGCGGTGAACGCCGCCGGCGGGGGGAAGGTCCGGTCCTCGTGCAGCAGGTCCTCGATGGCGTCGCCGGCCACGTCTCGCTCCCGGTGTCGGTGGCGTGCTCCCGTCCGGGGGCACGCTAGTGCCCGACCCCGGCCCTCGCTGGGGACCCGGGCCGTCGGGACGCCGGTCAGAGCACCCGGGCGAGGGCCCTGCCGACCCGACGCACGACCGGCCCCGGCAGCCGGGGCGACGCCGTGGTGAGGAGCCGGTTCGGCAACCCCGGCACCGACGTGGCACGGCCGCGGTCCAGGTCCTCGAGGCAGGTGCGGGCCACGTCCTCGGGGGTCGACCACAGCCAGTCGGGGATCCCCGACACGTCCGCGTCGGTCGCGTCGAAGATGGCCGTCCGCGTGAGCCCGGGGCACAGGACGGTGACGAGCACGCCGGCCTCCCGCAGCTCCTCGTGCAGGGCCTCGGAGAACGAGCGCACGAAGGCCTTGCCGGCCGCGTAGGTGGCCACGTTCGGCCCGGGCTGGAACCCGAGGACGGACGCGACGTTCACGATGGCGCCCCGCCCGCGAGCCGCCATCGTCGTGGCCGCGGCGTGGGACAGCGCCACGACGGCACGGACGTTGACGTCGACCATGGCCACCTCCGTGGCGCGGTCGAGCTCGACGAACGGCCCGAAGCTGCCGAAGCCGGCGTTGTTGACGAGCAGGTCCACCGGCCGGTCCGGATCGGCGAGTCGCGCACAGACCGCGTCGACGTCGTCGGGGGCGCCGAGGTCCGCGGTCAGGACCTCCACCACGACGCCGTGGGCGGACCCAAGCCGGGCGGCGAGCCCATCCATCGCGGCGGTGTCGCGTGCGACGAGCACGAGGTCGTGGCCCCGCGCGGCGAGCGCCGCCGCGAGGGCCTCCCCGATGCCGCGGGAGGCCCCGGTGACGAGGGCGGTGCCGGTGAGGTCGGCGGTGGGCACGGGGGGCTCCGGTCGGGGTCGGGAGGCCGTTGGGACGGTGGCGGCCGGGGTGGGGTGCGCGGCATGATGCCCTAACGTCGAGCTGGGGACGGTCGACCCGTAGAACAGCCGGGCCATCGTGGCGCTGTCCCGTGCGCCACCCACCCGCCTTCCCGGAGCAGGAGCACCCGCTCCGAGCAGGCCCTCGCGGAGAAGGAACCCCCGTGGCCACGTCCCCCCGACGCCACCGAGGCCGCCCCCATGGGTAGCCTCGACCGCGACCGTCTCGAGGAGCTCGTCATCCCACACGGCCTCGGACGGCCCATCGTCGTCCCGGACGAACCCGTGCCCTCCCTCGCGGAGCTGCTCGAGCGCGTCGCCGCGGGTGACCGCGAGGCCTTCGAGGCGCTCATGGACCGGACGGGGGTGGCCCTGCTGACGCAGGCCCGCCGCTTCCTCGACGACCAGCGCAGCGTCGACGTCGTCCGCCAGACCCTCGTCGACGTGTGGCGCCGCGCGCCCCGCGCGGTCGGGGTCGCCGAGGAGTGGGTCGCGTCGGTGTTCGAGCGACGCGTCCGCGCCGAGCTCACGCGGCCCTGAGCCGGTCGGTGCCGCAGCCCGACACGCGTCCGGTCAGCCGCCGGCGCCCCCGCTGAACCGCCACGCGGCCAGGTGCAGCGCCGGCGTGCGGACCATCCCGGCCCCGAACTCCGCGTCCGCGTACCGGTCCGTGTCCCCGACCGCGACGACGTTGCCGGGTGCCAGTGCCTCCGTGAACGACTGCGTGAATCGCAGGTTCGTCACCGGGGCCACCACCCGGCCGTCCTCCACCAGGAACACCCCGTTGCGGGTCAGCCCGGTGACGACCAGGGTGCGGGGGTCGAGGACCCGGCAGTAGTTGAAGGCGCGGACCCAGAGCCCGCGCTCCACACCGGCGAGCAGCCCGTCCGCCGGCGCGTCGCCCGGCAGCAGGCGCAGGTCGAGCGGGAAGGCCCCCCACGAGGCGCCGCCGGGCACGGCGTTGCCGGTCGAGGTGGTCCCCCCACCGACCTGTGCCGCGGTGCGTCGGTCGTGCAGCAACGAGGTCGAGGTCCCGCCGTCGACGAGCACGACGCGCTGGCGCGGGGTCCCGTCGGCGTCGAACGGCAGCCCGAGGCCCCCCTCCGGATCGTCGACGAGGGTGACGCTCGGGTCGAACTGCGCCTGGCCGAGGAGGACCGGGGACTGGCCGTCGAGGTGTGCCTGTGCGTTGAAGCCGTAGGCGCCGACGAACTGGACGAGCGTCGCGGCGGCCTCGTGGCCGAGCAGGACCGGAAGGGTGCCGGGCTCGAGGTCGCGCGCATCCACCGCGTCGGTCGCGATCCGGGCGGCCTCCTCACCCTGCTCGCGGGCCGTGTCCACGTCGAGGGGGCCGGCCCCGGTGGCGTGCCCCGCGCCGGCGGACGTCGCACTGCGGTGGATGCCGTCGATCGTGGCACGGGTGCCGCGACCGGAGGCGCGGTGCCCGGTCGAGCTCGCCACCACCCGCCACGACACCTCGGTGTCGCTGTAGCCGGCCGCCTCGAGGTCGCCACCGGCCTCCACGAAGGCGCCGACGAGCTCGGCGCGCTCGGCCGGCGTGACGTCGAGGACCCCGGCGACCGAGCGGTCGGGCACGTCCACCGGCGTGGGCGGGGTCAGCCCGGGCCACCGGGGGTCGACCGGGTTCAGCCTCGCGGCCTCGACGACGCCGGCGACGAACCGGCGCAGGTCGTCGCCGTCGAGCCGCGACGTCGAGCCGCCGGCGACGCGGCCGTCGACGGCGACGGTCAGCGCGACCTGGGTGACGTCCGCGCCGACGTGCTGGTGGATGGCCGAGTTCGCGAACCGCGTGAGCCCGTGCCGGGTCCGATCGACGGTCACCTGGACCTCGCCGACGTCGCCGGCGAGGTCGAGCACGGTGGTGGCGAGCCCGTCGAGCCGCTCGAGGGTCTGGTCGCTCATCCGCGCACCCCCACGCGCACGTCACGGAAGCGGGCCGGCGCGGCGGGGTGGCCGGTGTGCCCGATCTGCATCGGTTGGCCCTTGCCGCAGTTCGGCGTGCCCCACGGGTGCCACTCGTCGCCGCCCGCGAGCATGTCCATCGAGCCCCAGAACCGTGGGGTGATGCCCGTGTAGGTCGGGTTCTTCAGCATCCGCCCGAGCTCCCCGTCCACGATCTCCCAGGCGATCTCGCAGCCGAACTGGAAGTTCAGCCGCCGGTCGTCGATCGACCACGACCGGTTGGTGGCCATGTAGACCCCGCGCTCGGTGGCGGCGACGATCTCGTCGAGGGACGACTCGCCGGGCAGCAGCCCGACGTTGGTCATGCGCACCATCGGCAGCCGGGCGAACCCGTCGGCGCGGACCATGCCGCCGGGTGGCAGGCCGGCGATGTGGGCCGTGTCGCGGCCGGAGAGCACCCCGACCCAGGTGCCGTCCCTGACGATGTCCACGCGCTGCGCCGGCGTGCCCTCGTCGTCGTAGCCGAAGGTCGAGAGGGCACCGGGGATGGTCGCGTCGGCGGTGATGTTCATCAGCTCGGACCCGTAGCGCAGCGAACCGAGCTCGGCGAGGTCGAGGAACGACGTGCCGGCGAACGCGGCCTCCCAGCCGAGGATGCGGTCGAGCTCGATGGCGTGCCCGACGGACTCGTGGATCTGCAGGGCGAGCTGGCTGCCCTCGAGCACGAGGTCGGTGACCCCCTCGGGGCACTCGTCGGCGGCAAGCAGCGCGACGGCCTCCTCGGCGATGCGGCCGGCGTTGCCGGGCAGGTCGAACGCGCGGATGACCTCCCAGCCTCCCGTGCGGTACTCGCCGAACGACTGCGGGTACGAGCGGCGCTGTGTCTCGGCCTCGCCGACGGCGGTGGCGTCCATCCCGCCGCCGATCTCGACGAGGTGCTGGTGGATGCGGCTGCCCTGGCTCGACACGAACCACTTCTCGGTGTCCCACGCCCGCACGTGCGCGGTCGCGACCGCGACCCCGTCCACCGCGTGCATCTCGGCGGTGACCGCGACGAGCAGGTCCACCTTCTCGCTGAGCGGGACCGCGAACGGGTCGACCTCGACCGGGGTGGACCACGAGTCCTCGACCACGGGCACGTCCGCGAGCTGCAGGTCGAGCCCGGCGACCCGCGCGGAGGCCCGCGCGGTCGCGGTCGCGAGTTCACCGGCCCGGCGCGCCGCGCCGGGGGAGAGGTCGCCCGTGGCGTCGAACCCCCACGACGAACCGACGAGGGCGCGGACGCCGAGCCCGGCCGACTCCGTCAGGTCGGTGGACTCGACGGCGCCGTCGCGGGCGGTGACGGACTCGTGTCGGGTGACGACCACGCGGGCGTCGGCGTAGGTGGCGCCGGCGGCGAGCGCGGCCTCCACGGCGGCGGTTGCCAGGTCGAACAACGGGCGTCCTCCGGTGGGTCGACGACGGGCCCGGTCGGGCGGCGGACCGTACCGGCGCACGGGGTGGCGGACCGTCCGTGTGGCAGGATGGACGCGTGACGCGCATCGACATCGACCTCATCGAGGAGGAGTGGGACGACGACTTCCGTCCCCCTCCCAACCGGCAGTACTCCGTGGCCGCCCGCGAGCGCATCGACGCGGACGAGGTCGCGCGGGTCGTGCAGGTCGATCGCGGCCGGGTCACGGTCGTGCTCGACGGCGACGTGGTCGAGGCGACCTACGCCGGCTCGATGCGCGGCACGAAGGTCGCGGTCGGGGACCGGGTGCGGGTCCGTCCCCGGCGCCACGACAGCGACACCGCCCGCATCACCGACGTGCTCGACCGCGACACGGTGCTGCGACGCACCTCCGACGACCGCCTCGACGACGCCCGGGTGCTGGTCGCCAACGCCGAGCAGGTCATCGTCGTCATCGGCGCCGACTACCTCGACGGCGGCGTGCGCTTCCTCGACCGGGTGCTGGTCGCGGCCCACGCCGGCGGCGTCGACCCGGTCGTGTGCATCAACAAGGTCGACCTCGGGGACCCGGCCGCGGTGGAGCAGGTCCGGGCCCGGTACGCCGACATCGGGGTGCCGAGCCTCACCACGTCCGCCGAGACCGGTGACGGCGTCGAGGAGCTGCGCTGGCGGCTCGAGGAGGCCTGGACCGCGTTCGCCGGCCACTCGGGGGTCGGGAAGTCGAGCCTGATGAACCTGCTCGTGCCCGGCCTCGACCAGACCGTCGCCGAGGTGGGTCGGCGGGGCGGCCGGCACACGACCGTGGCCGCGCGGGCCGAGCCGGTGCCCGGGCTCGACGACGCCTGGCTGGTCGACACCCCCGGCGTCCGTTCGTTCGGGCTGGGCTTCCTGCGCCCCGAGGAGCTGACCCGCCACGTCCCCGAGCTGGCCGGGCTCGGGTGCGCCCACGACGACTGCGTGCACGACGGCGAGCCGGGGTGCCGCATCGACGAGGCCCGGATCCACCCGGACCGGCTCGCGAGCTACTGGCGGCTGCTGTCGGCGCTGCGCGGCGACGACCGGTGGGAGCGCGACGAGTGGGGCGCCGCCGCCGAGGACGAGGCCGACGACCCGGAGGACGACCCGGAGGACGGCTGACCCCATGGCCGCCGGCGTCGCCTAGCCGCCGTCGTCCAGCCGACCGGGGTCGCGCCCGGGACCCGCGCCGGTGTCGTCGACCCGCGCGTCGGCGGGCTGCCCGCGCAGCACCTGCCACGCGGCCCTCCAGCCACGCCGCCGGCGCAGCGCGCCGAGCTCGCGCGTCAGCTCGTCCACGCGGGAGGAGAGCGCGGCGACGTCGGTGCCCGCCGCGTCGACGCCCGCCTGCGCCGCGACCGCCTGCTGCCACAGGTCGTCGACGAGGTGCAGCGGCGCGCCGACGGGTCCGGCGCTCGCGGTCGCATCGGCGGCCGCGGCGCGGGACCGGGCGCGCAGCACGGTCGCGAGCAGCGGCCGGACGGCCTCCGCCTCCACCTCCCGCACGAGCGAGTCCACCTGTCGGGCCAGCTGCAGGACGTCGTCGGTCGTGACGTCCGAGGCCCGCCAGCCGGCACCCTCGGGGCCGGTGCGCTCGTCGAGGTCGCCGGGGTCGAGGATGCGCACGTCGTCGGCGGCCGTGAGGGTCGCCGAGACGACCTCGACCCACCACCCGAGCAGCACGGCCGGCGGCACGCGGGACCGGGTCCGCGCGGCCAGGTCGGTCGGGCGTTCCGCCACGAGCACGACGCGCGGGTCGGCCACGTGGGCGCGCCAGAAGGGGACGGTGAGCCCGAGCCGGGGATCGGACAGCACGCCGCCCCGCCGCTCGAGCAGGGCACGGGCGGCCTCCGCGAAGGGGGCCGTCGCCTCGCCGGCGAGCCGCTCCCCGAGGTCGGGGGGCAGGGCCCCCGGCGTGGCCTCGCACGCCAGCAGCAGCCGCGACACGAGCTCGGCCACGCGGACGTCGACGTCGACGCCGAGGAGCGCGTCGGGGGCCGTGTCGTCGAGGCTGAGCCGCAGCTCCGCGAGCTCGAGCACGGAGCCGGACGTGATCCCCGTGACCAGCACCGGGCGGCGCGGCGGGGCGACGACCTCGGCGGACACGTGCAGGGCGCGTCGGGGCACCGGCCACCGACGCGCGGTCCGCGCCGCGACGGCGTGGGTCAGCGCGCCCCACAGCAGCACCTCGGTGCCGGTGTCGGGGGGCAGCGGGGCCCGGAGGGTGGCGGCCACCCCGTCGAGGTCGAGGTGGGGGGCGAGGACGTCGCGTCCGTGGCCGAGCACGTGCGTCTCGGCGAGTGGGGCCAGGGCCCGCCAGCGCCGGCGGACGTCGTCGGGGTCCGGGTCCCCGCCGGGCGCGTCGAGGTCGAGGGTCGGGGCCAGGCGTGCCACGAGCCGGTCCGTCACGTCCACCCCCTCACGGGCCGCGTGCACGGCCAGCCGGGCCACCGCGGTGGTGTGCAGCGGGTCGAGCAGGACGGCCGCGCCGGCGGCGGTCGCCTCGGCGGCCGCGCGGCGCGGGAGCCGGTGCTCGAGCTCGAACAGCACCGGCAGCGCGGCGACCGGGTGCCCGGCGGCCACCGCCGCGTCACGCCACGACTGGAGGGTGCCGTCCAGGCGGGCCCGCGCCGGCGGCGTCAGCAGGTCGTGGACGGCGCCCGGGTCGCGTGGGCGCAGCACGGCCCCGCTCGACGCGACCACGAGCTGGCCGTCCGCCGGGACCCGACGCTGCAGCAGGCGGGCGGACACCGCGCCGCCGGCGCGACCGACGCGGGTGCGCACCCAGCCGTCGAGGCCGTCGAGGCCGGTCGGCACGCCGCCGGCATCGGTCTCGAGGTGCACGCCGAGCGCGTCCGCGAGCGCCCGGGCGGCTCGGTGGTCGCGCTCGTCGCCGACCGCGCGGAAGCGGAAGCGGTCGGTCGTCCCGGTGGCGGCCACGGCGGCGGCGAGGACCCGCGCCGACGGGTGCGCGTGGAGCTCGACGAAGCGCCCCGTGGACGGGTTCGCGGCGGCGGACTCGACCATGGCCGCGATCGCGTCGACGGCGGCCCCGACGAGCCCCCCGAGGTCGACCGGCGTGTCGTCGTGCCACGCCGGGGGGCGGGCGACCACCTTGGGGCCCTCGCCGGCCCGCAGCTCGAGGGCGTGGCCGGGACCGAGCAGCTCGGTCCCGGCCACCGCCCCCTCCGATCCGAGCAGGGTGCCGTGGACCAGCAGCCCGGCGGGGCCGGGGACGACCGTCACCGGCAGGCCCGCGCCGGCCGCGGCGACGGCTGCCCGGTTGGAGACGGCCACGAGCCCCTCCGTGTGGGCCACGTGCACCCCGCCGGCGCCGGTCGGCGGGGAGGCGACCACCCCCGAGCCGTCGGGGTGGACCCGCACGACGGAGCCGGTCCCGGTGAGCCGCGCCAGGACGTCCGCCGGCCGCGACCGGGCGAGCAGGTCGGTCAGCTCGAAGGCCCACCCCGTGGGGGCGCCCCAGGCGCCGGCGAGCGGCCACAGCGAGCCGTCCGCCAGGGTCACGCCGTGCGCGCCGACGTGCCAGTGCGAGCCGCCGTGCACGCCGGGTCGGGTCTGCCAGGCCGCGACCCCGACGTGGTCGCCCTCGGAGAGCCACGCCGTCGCGGTCTCCGGGTCGTGGGGGAGCAGCGGGAGCGGCAGGTCGGACAGGCGCGCCACGGCGTCCGCCGGGAGGGGGGCGCCGTTCGTGCTGGCGAGCAGCAGGAAGGTGAGCATCAGCAGCGTCGCCGGTCGGTGGAGGGGCCTCGTTCGAGGCTACCCCCACCGAACGACACGGCTGTGGTTCGTCCGTGGACGCCGGGTCCCCGGGGTGCTCAGGTGCCGCCGGTGCCGCTGAAGGGCAGCGGGCAGCGGTAGTCGTCACCGGCGTCCGGTGTCTGGCGCCGCATCGCGGTGATCTCCGCGGCCGAGCGCCCGTACCAGGGGAAGAACGTGTCCGGGTCGACCAGCCCCGCCGCGACCGCGTCGGCCTGGCCGACGCGGACCTCCTCGCGGGAGCCCTCCGGGTCGAAGCGCAGGATGTCGATGCCGCGCTGGTAGTCCGTGGTCAGGACGATGTCGTCGTCGACGAAGTACGCGGCCGACTGCGACCCGCCGAGCGGGACGAAGTACCCGGCCTCGGTGATCTTCCCGTCGGCGGCGATGTCGAGGAAGCGGGTCCCGTGCTCGTACCAGGCGGCGGCGACGATGCCCTGTCCGTCGAAGGACGGCTCGGTGGTGAACCAGTGCGCGCAGTACTGGTTGTACGGCGACTCGCCGTCGGTGTAGAGCCCGGTGCCGACGCGGTACTGGTCGAGCATCCGGAACGAGGCCGCGGGGCGGGGCTCACCGGCCGCGACCGCGGCGTCGGCCGCCTTCACCTCGCGGGCGTCGAAGGTCATGAACGCGCCGGAGGTGGTGGTGTTGCAGTTGAGGAAGGTCTCGCCCCCGACGAGCAGCAGGTCGTCGGTGCCACCGTTGGGCCACAGGTTGCCGTGCAGGAAGCGGTTGTCGCCGGGCGTGCCGGTGGCCAGGACCTTCGGTGCCAGCGGGTCGGTCACGTCGAGGTACGCGACCGGGTTGGAGGAGGTGACCACCAGGCCCGGGGCCACCTCGGTGACGTCGTGCGACGACGTGACCTTGGCGGCCGCGACCTCGGGTGCCTGCAGCCAGTTGCCGACCCGCTTCGGCTGGGTCGGGTCGGTCAGGTCGAGGATCGCCCCGCCCGAGCCGTACACGAACGAGCAGTCGAGGATGCACGAGAGGGTGTGCTGGTCGGCGTCGACGCCGGAGATGCGGCCGAGCAGCGTGGCCGTGGGCGTCGGGGCCGACACGTCGTAGACGAACACCGTGTCCGCGGGGGTGCTGCCGGGCAGCACCTCGCCGAAGGACCCGACGACGAGGATCTCGCCGTTGGTGTCCACGTCCTCCTCGGTGAAGTAGTACTGCTGCGGTGACGGCGTGAACGAGATCGGGACCGGCTGCGTCGGGTCCTCGAGGTCGTAGATGGTGATGCCGACCGGGTCGGTGACGTAGAGGCGGTCCTCGTGGACGCGCGCGCCGGCGGAGCCCGAGTTGAACGGGATCATCCCGAGCCACTCGACGTTCGCGGTCGCGAAGTAGCCCGGGCCGGGGTCACCGACCACGGTGCCGCGCTCGGTCGACACGCCGAGGGCGAGCGAGGACGCGAGCACGCCGGCGGTGAGCAGCGCGGTGCGGACGGGACGGCGGGAGCGAGCCACGCGGGGGCCTCCGTGGATCCGGGGGAGCGCCGGGGACGGCGACGGGGTGCGGCGTGGTCCGCCGCACCCCGGGTGCTTCGCCATCGGGTGGCCCCGCTCCTGCCGTGTCAGCCGGCCTGCGCGTCCACGGCGCGGGCGCGGATGGTGCGGGCCAGCGTGTCGCGCTGCTCCGCGAGCACCCGGCGCAGCGGGCCGGAGAGCCCCTCGCGCTCGAGGTAGGCGTCCGTGCGGTCGAGCAGCATCGGGCTCGCGAGCGCGTGCGGGAAGGTGCCCTCGGAGAACTCGATCGCCCAGTCGAGGCTCCGGTCGGCCCAGACCCGTTCGAGCGCCTCGAAGTAGCGCTCGTCGTACCCCGACAGCGCCTCGCGCTGGTCGAGCTGCATGAACCCGCCCCACACCTGCCGCGACATGGTGTGCGACAGCGAGGTGTCCTCGAGCAGCTGCCGCCACGCCGCGTCCTTGGCCGCCGCGGTGGGCCGGATGGCCCGTGCGGTGGCCGCGGAGCGCTCGCCGAGGTCGGTCGGGTCGCGCTCCAACTCGGCGGCGATGCGGTCCTCGTCGACGCCGCCGGCGCGGGCCAGGCAGGTGAGCAGGTGCCAGCGCAGGTCGGTGTCGAGGGTGAGACCCGGCAGCTGCCAGTCCCCGGCGAGCAGGCCGGCGAGCTCGTCGCGGGCCTCGCCGGTGCGGGCGACCCCGGCCCAGTGGCGGACCCACGCGAGCTGGTGGTCGCTGCCGGGCCGCTGGTCCTCCATCACCCGGCGGGCGTCGACGGCGAGCGCCGCGAGGAGCGCGTCGCGGTTGGCCGGGTCGCCGTACCGCTCGGCCGCCGCGACGGCGCGCTGCAGCAGCCGCTGCAGCACGCCGATCTCCTCCTCGTGCTCCACGTTGTTGCGCACGAGCTCGACGAAGCTGCGAGCCGCCAGCTCGCCGTCGCGGGTCATGTCCCAGGCAGCCGCCCACACGAGCGCGCGGGGGAGCGGCTCGACGAACGAGGCGAGGTGCTCGGTCACGACCGCGAGGGAGTCCGGGTCGAGCCGGACCTTCGTGAACGCGAGGTCGTCGTCGTTGACGAGCAGCACGTCGCCGGCGCGGACGCCTGCGAGCCCCTCCACATCGGTGCGCTCGCCGACCACGTCGAGCTCGACGCGCTCGCGACGCACCAGCCCGGCGTCGGTCCGGTCGTACACGCCGACCGCGAGGCGGTGGCGGCGCAGGGTCGGGTGCTCGTCCGGCGCCGTCTGGACGAGCTCCACGCGCTCGTAGGTCCCGTCGTCCGCCGGGGTCACCAGCGGGGTGATGGTGTTCATCCCGGTGGTCTGGAGCCACTCCTTGGCCCAGCCGTCGAGCTCGCGGCCCGAGGCCTCCTCGAGGGCGGCGAGGAAGTCGGCGAGCTCCGCGTTGCCCCACGCGTGGTCGCGGAAGTAGGCGCGACAGCCGGCGAGGAACTCGTCCTGGCCGACCCACGCCACGAGCTGGCGCAGGACGCTGGCGCCCTTCGCGTAGGTGATCCCGTCGAAGTTCTGGTGCACCGACTCGATGTCGACCATGTCGGCCGCGATCGGGTGCGTGGACGGGAGCTGGTCCTGGTAGGCGGCCCACGCCTTCTCGGCGTCGAGGAAGGTCGTCCACGCCCCGGTGAAGCGGGTCGCCTCGCTCTGGCACAGCACCGACATGAAGGTGGCGAAGGACTCGTTGAGCCAGAGGTCGTCCCACCACCGCATGGTCACGAGGTCGCCGAACCACATGTGGGCCATCTCGTGCAGGATCGTCTCGGCGCGACGCTCCCGGGCCGCGTCGGTCACCTTGGAGCGGAAGACGTACGCCTCGCTGAAGGTGATGCAGCCGGGGTTCTCCATCGCACCGGCGGAGAACTCGGGCACGAAGAGCTGGTCGTACTTCCCGAACGGATAGGCGATGCCGAACGCCTCGGCGAACCAGTCGAGGCCCTGCCGGGTGACCTCGAGGACCTCGTCGAGCTCGACGTGGTCGGCGAGGCTGCGGCGCACGTACACGCCGAGCGGCAGGTCGCCGTGGGTGTCGTGGAACTCCGCGTAGGCGCCGGCGACCACGGCGAGCAGGTAGGTCGAGATGCGCGGCGTGGTGGCGAAGGTCCACCGGCCGCCGTCACCCTCGTCGGGGCGCTCGGTGCAGGCGCCGTTGCTGACCACCACCCACTCCTCGGGGGCGGTCACGGCGACGTCGAAGGTCGCCTTGAGGTCGGGCTGGTCGAAGCACGGCACGAACAGGTGCGCGTCGAACGGCTCCGCCTGGGAGTGCAGGTAGACGCGACCGTCGGCCGGGTCGCGGAAGAAGTGCAGGCCCTTGCCCTCGTGCTGGTACGCCATGGTGGCGCGCACGGTCAGGACGTTGTCCTCGGCGAGGTCGTCGAGCGCGATGCGGGTGGGGCCGACCGCGTCGGCGGGCACGGGCCGACCGTTCAGCACGGCCTGGTGCACCTCCGCGGCGGTGCAGTCGAGGAACGTGGACGCGCCGGGCTCGGTCGCGCGGAACCGGACGGTCACCTCGGCGCCGAAGCGCTCGTCGCCACCGGTGAGGTCGAGGGCCACGTCGTAGTGCTCGACGTCGAGCAGCCGTGCGCGGACGGCGGCCTCGTCGCGGGTCAGGTTCTCCTGCGGCGGCATGCGTGCTCCGGGAGTCGGGTGGTGGACCGGGCGACGGGGGTACGAGGTGGAGCGCGTCGCGGGACGGCCCGTGAGCCTACGCGAGCCGGAGCGCGCTCACCCGGGGGCGGCCCCGTGCCGTCCGGCACCGTCCACGAAGCGCGCGACGCCCGCGGCCATGCCCCCGTCGGGGCCGGCGTCGGCCATGGAGGCGACGCCGCGGGCGTGCTCCTCCTGCAGTCCCTCGGCCAGCGGGACGTCCCACGCGGCGAGGACCCCCGCGCGATCGGCCCGGAGGCACGCCTGCGGGAACACCGTCAGCGACGCGGCCAGCTCCTGCGCCGCGGCGAGCGCGCCTCCGGACGGCACGACGCGGTCGACGAGCCCGATGGCGAGCGCCTCCTCCGCGCCCACCGGCCGGCCGGTCAGCACCAGGTCGAGGGCGCGGCCGAGCCCCACGACGCGGGGGAGCCGCTGGGTCCCCCCGTCGATGAGCGGCACGCCCCAGCGCCGGCAGAACGCCCCGAGCACGGCGTCCTCGGCCACCACGCGCAGGTCGCACCACAGTGCGAGCTCGAGTCCCCCGGCGACGGCGTGGCCCTCGATGGCGGCGATCCACGGGATCTGGGTCTCGAGCCGCGAGGGGCCCATGGGGCCGCGCGACCCCGGCTCGAGCCGGTTCGCCCGCTCACCGCCGTCGGCGACCGCGTGCAGGTCGGCGCCCGCGCAGAACGTGCCGCCGGCGCCGGTGAGCACCCCGACGAGGACGCCATCGTCGTCGTCGGCGTCGCGCACCGCCGCCTCGAGCGCGTCCGCCGTCGGGCGGTCGACCGCGTTGCGGACCTCGGCACGGTCGATGGTGACGGTGCGCACCCCGCCGTCGTCCTCGGTGGTGATGCTCACGTCGGGGCTCCCCGGTCGCTCGGGCGGCTGGTCCCCGGGAGCCTGCCACGACGGCGGTGCGCGGGCACCGAACACGAGCGCGAGGGCGCGGCTAGGCTGCGCCCAGGAGCCGGTCCACGACCCGCACGTCGCCGACACTGCCGAGCGACACGCCGCGACACGATCGCGAGCGGGCCACCAGGGCGTGTGGGAGGGCACGAGGGAGAGCCATGCAGGAGTACACCACGCCCGGAGCGGTGCAGATCGCCCCGGAGGAGAACCTCACCACGTCGCTGTTCGACGCGGCCGCCACCACGCCCAACCGTCCGGCGGTCGCCGTTCGCGTCGGCGACGAGTTCCAGACCTGGACCACGAAGCAGGTGGCCGACACGGTCCGCGACATCGCGAAGGGTCTCGCGGCCAGCGGCATCGAGCCCGGCTCGCGCGTCTGCGTCTTCTCGAAGACGCGGCTCGAGTGGACGCTGCTCGACTTCGCCATCTGGACCGCTGGCTGCGTCACCGTCCCGATCTACGAGACCTCCTCGGCCGAGCAGGTCGAGTGGATCGTCTCGGACTCGGAGGCCGTCGCGATCTTCTGCGAGGACGACGCCCTCAAGGCCGTCTTCGACGAGGTCTCGGGGAACCTGCCCGGCTGCGAGCACGCGTTCGTGATCGAGCACGGGGCACTCGAGGACCTCAAGACGCTCGCCGCCGACGTCTCCGACGAGGAGATCGAGTCGCGTCGCAGCGCCGTCACCACCGAGGACCTCGCGACGCTCGTCTACACGTCGGGCACCACGGGTCGCCCGAAGGGCTGCGCGATCACGCACGGCAACTTCATCTGGGACGCCGCCCAGGTCGAGCTCGTCTCGCGCGAGTTCTTCACCGCCGGCGAGTCCACGCTGCTGTTCCTGCCGCTCGCGCACATCTTCGCGCGCGTCATCCAGATCGGCTGCATCCGCGCGGGTGTCGTCCTCGGGTACTCGACCGGCATCCCGCAGCTCCTCGAGGAGCTGCAGATGTTCAAGCCGAGCTTCCTGCTGTCGGTCCCGCGCGTGTTCGAGAAGGTCTACAACGGCGCGCAGCAGAAGGCGCACGCCGAGGGCAAGGGCGCGATCTTCGACAAGGCCGCCCAGACCGCCATCGACTACGCCCGCGAGTCGGCCACCGGCAAGGTCAGCCTCAAGACCAAGGCCCTGCACGGCGTCTTCGACAAGCTCGTCTACTCGAAGCTGCGTGCCGCGATGGGCGGCAACGTCAAGTACGCCGTCTCCGGCGGTGCCGCGCTCGGTGAGCGGCTCGGGTACTTCTTCCAGGGCATCGGTGTGCTGATCCTCGAGGGCTACGGCCTGACCGAGACGACCGCCGGCGCCACGATCAACAGCCCGCAGTCGTACAAGGTCGGCACCGTCGGCAAGCCGCTGCCGGGCGTCACCGTCCGCATCGCGGAGGACGGCGAGGTCCTGATGAAGGGCGGCAACGTCTTCCAGGGCTACCACAACAACGAGGAGGCCACGGCCGAGGCCATCGACGCGGACGGGTGGTTCCACTCGGGCGACATCGGTGAGCTCGACAACGAGGGCTTCCTGCGCATCACGGGCCGCAAGAAGGAGCTCATCGTCACCGCCGGCGGCAAGAACGTCGCCCCCGCGGTGCTCGAGGACCGGATGCGTGCCCACCCGCTGGTCAGCCAGACGATGGTCGTCGGTGACGCGCAGCCGTTCATCGCCGCCCTCATCGCCGTCGACCCGGAGGAGTTCCCCCGCTGGGCCGAGCAGCACGGCAAGACCGGCAAGCAGGTGGGTGACCTGGTCGACGACGCCGACCTGCGCGCCACCCTCGAGGAGGCCGTCAACGACGCCAACAAGGCCGTCTCGAAGGCCGAGGCGATCAAGGCGTTCCGCGTCGTGCCCGAGGACTTCACCATCGAGGGCGGCGAGCTCACCCCGACGCTGAAGGTCAAGCGCAACGTGGTCGCCGAGAAGTACGCCCACATCATCGACGACATCTACAGCGGCTCGAAGGACTGACGCCGCGTCGTCACCGCCTCGAGGCCCCGGCGCTGCCGGGGCCTCGTCGCGTCCGGACCCCGTCGCGCCCGGATCAGTCGGTCGGGCGGTCCTGCGTGGCCCACCACGCCGCGTCCTGCTCGCCGAGCGGCGTCGCCGGCGGGCCGGCCTCGACCAGCTCGTCGCGGATCGCCCGCCAGTCGTTGGTCGCCCCGAGCCGACCGAGCACCGAGTTGAGCCCGAGGTGGATGCGGGTCAGCAACAGGTAGTCGCTGGGCAGGTTCAGCCGGCGCAGCATCCCGTAGTACTCGCCGCGGGGGTCCGACGTGGAGCGCAGCACCTCCGCCGCGAACTCGGAGGTGAACGTGAAGGGCTGGTCGGCGAGCACCGGTCGCGTGTAGAGCCGGAACCACTCCCAGAGCCGGTCCTCGTCCACGTCGGCGTTGGGGGGGAGGAACCCGGAGCGACGCATCTCGAGCAGGAACCCGTCGCGGTCGTCACGGATGACGGCGTCGTCGATCTCGCGCATCGAGGTGTAGCGCTCGCGGGTGAACATCTTGACCGAGCCGTAGTCGAGGAACGCGACGCGGTCGTCGTCGGTCACGAGGTAGTTGCCCGGGTGCGGGTCGCCGTTGAAGAGCCGGAATCGGCCGATGGAGCCGAAGGCGTAGCGGAAGACGATCTCACCGACCCGCTGCTTCTGCGCCTCGGTGCCGTCGCTGACCACCTCGTCGAAGCGTCGTCCGTGGATGCGCTCGCTGACGAGGACCCGCTTGCGGCACAGGTCGCCGATGACGTCCGGGATCACGATGAAGGGGTGCCCGGCGTACCGGGTCGCGAAGGCGCGCTGGTACTGGGCCTCGCGCTCGTAGTCGAGCTCGTCGTCGACCCGCTCGCGCAGCTCGTCGAGCAGCGGGCCGATCTCCTGGTTGGGGGAGAAGACGCGGGCGAGCGGCGCGAAGAGCTCGGCGTTGGAGAGGTCCGCCCGGACCGCCTCGGCGACCCCTGGGTACTGGACCTTCACCACGACCTCGCGACCGTCGGCGAGCTTGGCGGAGTGCACCTGGCCGATGGAGGCGGCGGCGAGCGGGTGGGGGTCGAACGAGGCGAAGACCGACTCCGCCCGCGCGCCGTACTCCGACTCGATGACCTCGTGGATGGCGTCGGGGTCCATCGCTGGTGCGGCGTCGCGCAGCGAGGCGAGGGCGTCGTGGTACGCGGAGCGGACCTCGGGCGGCAGGTCGAGGTCGACGAAGCTCAGCAGCTGGCCGAGCTTCATCGCCGCACCCTTCATCTCCCCGAGGACCTCGGCGAGGCGCGCGGCGACCTCCTCGTGGACGCGGTCGGGATCGTCCTGGCCGAGCATCCGTCGGGCGCCCGCCTCGGCGAACCCGGTCGCCCCGCGCAGGCCGGTGCGGGCCAGCCGCGCGCCGCGGCCGAGCCGACCACCGAGCTGGTTGCGACGGGCCACTTGACGCTCCGGGTGCGGGACGGGTGCAGGTCGTCAGGGCTTCGTGTCCGCCCGCGTGGACGGGTCGGTCACTCGAACATCTCGGCGAGCGGGTTGCCCTCGGCCCGGGCGGCCGCGAGGCGCTCGGCGAGCTCGGCCCGACGCTCGTCGGAGAGGCACTCGCAGCCAACCTCGAAGGGGGAGTAGTGCTTGACGTCCTGCCGGTGGGTCGGGCAGGCCGCGACCTCCAGCCGGGTGATGGGTTCGGTGCGGGGCACGGTCGGCTCCTGGCGTCGCTGGTCGGTCGGGTGGGGTGGGGTGGTGTGGTGGGGGTCAGACGTTGAAGCGGAAGTGGACCACGTCGCCGTCGGCGACCACGTACTCCTTGCCCTCCACCCGCAGCCGGCCGGCCTCGCGGGCCGCCGACTCCGAGCCGAGGCGGTCGTAGTCGTCGTAGGCGATGACCTCGGCGCGGATGAACCCGCGCTCGAAGTCGGAGTGGATGGCGCCGGCGGCCTGGGGGGCGGTGGAACCGCGGCGCACCGTCCAGGCGCGCGACTCCTTGGGGCCGGCGGTCAGGAAGGTGATGAGGTCGAGCAGGCGGTACGCGGTGGTGATGAGGCGCTCGAGACCCGAGCGCTCGAGCCCGAGGCCCGCGAGGAACTCGGCGCGGTCCTCCTCGGACAGCTCCGCGAGCTCGGCCTCGACCTGCGCGGAGATGACCACGACCTCGGCGTCCTGGTCGGCCGCGATCCCGCGCACCGTGTCGACGTGGGCGTTGCCGTCGGGGAGGTCGTCCTCCCCGACGTTCGCGGCGTACAGGATCGGCTTGTCGGTGAGCAGGCTGAGCTCGCGCCGGAAGGGCTTCATCTCCGCTGGCCACGCGAACGTGCGGGCGGCGAGCCCGTCACCGAGGTGCGCGACGAGGGCGGTGAGCAGCTCGGCCTGGGCCTTGAGGTCCTTGTCGCCGGACTTCGCCCCCCGACCCGTGCGCTCGAGGCGCTTCTCGACGCTCTCGAGGTCCTTCAGGCCGAGCTCGGTGTCGATCACCTCGATGTCCCGCGACGGGTCGACCGAACCGGAGACGTGGATGACGTCGTCGTCCTCGAAGCAGCGCACCACGTGGCAGATCGCGTCGACCTCGCGGATGTGCGCGAGGAACTGGTTGCCGAGACCCTCGCCCTTGGACGCGCCCGCCACCAGCCCGGCGATGTCGACGAACTCGATCGCGGTCGGGACGACCTTCGCCGAGGAGTTCAACGACGCCAGCCGGTCGAGCCGCTCGTCGGGGACGGCCACGACCCCGACGTTGGGGTCGATGGTGCAGAAGGGGAAGTTCGCCGCCTCCGCGCCGGCCTGCGACACGGCGTTGAACAGCGTCGACTTGCCGACGTTCGGCAGCCCGACGAGACCGACCTTGACGCCCAACGGTGGGCTCCTGTGAGGGGTGCGAGGGGACGGGTGCGCGACGCACCGGGAGGCGGGCGCACGTGGCCCGCGAGGGTAGCGAGGGCGGGGGTGGCCCCGGCCACGACGGTCGGGGCCGAACCGGTACGGTCCGGCGCCATGCGCCTCGTCGTCGCCCGCTGCTCCGCGACCTACCAGGGCCGCCTCTCGTCCACGCTGACGTCGGCGGTCCGGCTGCTGATGGTCAAGGCCGACGGCTGCGTCGCGATCCACGCCGACGTCGGTGCCTACAAGCCCGTCAACTGGATGAACGCGCCGAACACGCTGGTCGAGCACGAGGACCGCTGGGTCGTGACCAACGCCAAGGGTGAACGGCTCGAGATCGAGCTCGAGGAGGTGCTGAGCGACATCTCGGTCGAGCTCGACACCGAGCGCGGGCTCACCCTCGACGGCGTGGAGCGGGAGCTGCAGGAGCTGCTGGCCGCGCACCCGCACGCGCTCGAGGACGGTCTGGTGTGCGTCCAGCGGGAGTTCCGCACCGACCTCGGGCCGGTCGACCTGCTGTGCCGTGACCCCGGAGGCGGCGCGGTCGCGGTCGAGGTCAAGCGCATCGGCGAGATCGACGGGGTCGAGCAGCTCACCCGCTACCTCGAGCGGATGCAGCGTGACCCGCTGCTGGCCCCGGTCCGTGGGATCTTCGCCGCGACGACGGTGAAGCCCCAGGCCCGGGTCCTCGCGGAGGCGCGCGGTATCGCCGTGGCGGAGGTCGACCTCGCGGCCCTGCGCGGCGAGGAGGAGCCGGACCTGCGGCTGTTCTGACGCCGACGCGCGACCGCCCCGTGCGGGGCACGGGGCGGCGACGTGGGGTGCGAGGGGGCGGGCTCAGCCCCTGCGGAGGTTGCCCGCGGAGCTGATGACGGTCTCGCCGGTCTTCCTGATGCTGGTCAGGGCGGCCTTGAGCTGGCGCTCGGTGTTGGGCCACTCCTCCTTGCCGGCCTCGATGGCGGCGAGCAGGACCTTCTGGATGCTCGTCAGCGCGCCCTTGAGGGCGGCGACGGCGTCGTCGGCCTGGTCGTCGACCTTCGCGGCGGCGCGCTTGACGTCGGCGGTGACCTCCTTGCGGGTCTCCTCGACGTCGGCCTGCACCTTCTTCGCGGTGGTGCGGGCCTTGGTGGCGGCCTGGTCGCGGGCCTGCTTGAGGTCGGCGACCGCGCCGGCGGCGGCGGCGCGCGGGGCCTCGGAGACCTTGACGTCCGCCTGGGTGACGGCCTTCTTGATGGACCTGGCCGTCGCGGGGCCGACGCCCTTGACGTCGGTCAGGTCCTCGACCGAGGCGCCGGCGAGGGCGTCGAGGGTCGGGAACCTGTCGAGGATGGCGGTCCGGGTGGCCGGACCGACGCCGTTGACGGACTCGAGGACGGTGACGACGTCGCTCACGTCGGTGCTCCTTCGTGCGCGCCGCATCGGTACGGCACGGATCGGGGTCGGGGGTCGTGGGGATCGGGGTCGGGGGTCGTGGGGATCGGGTCGGGGGTCGTGTGGATCGGGTCGGGGGCGGGGACGCGAGTGCGGGTGCTCGCAGAGATGTTCCCGGTGCTCACAGGTGTGAGCATCGCGGATACCGGCCGCGGTCGCCACCCGGCACACCGGCCGTTCGACGGGTGCGCGCCCTAGGCTCCGGCCCGATGGACAGGCCGACGACGCTCCCACCCGCACCCGCGACCCCGACCGATCCGGCCGGGGTGCTGCTGCACGGGCTCGTCGCGGGGCGTGACGCGGCCGACCCGGTGGCGCTCGGGCCGCGTCGTGGGCGCGTGCGACGGTGGTGCTACGCGGCCGCTGGCGACCCCGACGGGGTGCTCGTCGGCGCGGCCGTCGTGTCGCTCGGCCTGGTCGGGACGGCGTTCGCGTTCGTCCACGCCGACGGGCGCACGACCACGTGGGAGCGCCGCCTGCCCGGCCGCGTCGTCGCCGTCGGCCGGACGCCGGCCGCCGGCGCACGGGCGGTCTGGCGCGGCTCGACGGTGGCGATCGACGGCGACGGCGGGCTGCACCTCGACCTCGACACCGAGGCCGGGCGGGTGCGGGCGACCGTCGAGGTGCCCGTCCCGGGGACCCCCGCGACGCTGACGACCGCCACCGCGGCCGGGGGGTGGAACCGCACCGAGAAGGCGGCCGGCCACCCCGCGCGCGGGGTCGTCGAGGTCGACGGCGTCCGCCGCGACCTCGACGGTGGCGGGTGGCGCGACTGGACCGCCGGCCGGCAGGACCGGCACACGGTGTGGCGCTGGGCCGCCGGTGCGGGCACGTCGGCCGACGGGCGCCGGGTCGGGCTGAACGTGTCGACCGGCATGAACGCGCTCGCCGATGGGGAGGACGTGGTGTGGTGGGACGGCGTCCCGCACGCGCTGGACGTGACCGGGCTCGCGCCCGCCGTCGCCACCGACCCCGCCGGGGCGTGGGTGGTCGGCGGACCCGGTTGGGAGCTCGTCCTCGAGCCGTGGGGCGTCCGCGCCGCCGACGAGGACCTGCGGGTGGTGCGCTCGCGGTACGTCCAGCCCCTGGGGGTGCTCCGGGGGACGCTGCCGGGGCCGGACGGGCAGCCCGTCGGGGTCCGGCTCACGGGCGTCACCGAGGACCACGAGGCCACGTGGTGAGCGCCCCGGACGGCGCCGGTCAGCGGGACAGCCGTCGCAGCGCCGCCCGGATCGCCGCACCGCACGAGACGTCCGCGCGGGCGATCGCCTCCTCCGGCTCGAGCCACTCGACCTCCTGGCTCTCGCCCGCCGGGGGCCTCGGGGCCACCGCCGGCGCGAGCAGCAGCCACCGCAGGTCGAGGTGGAGGTGGCCCCGCCCGCCCTCGTGCACGTCGACGTGCAGCAGACGGGCGTCGTCGTGGTGCCGCGCCCCGAGCCCGGTCTCCTCGGCGACCTCGCGCAGGACCGCACCGCGGGGCGCCTCGCCCGGGTCGACGTGGCCGCCCGGCTGCAGCCAGACGCCGAGCCGCTTGTGGCGGTGGAGCAGGACGCGCTCGTCCTCCGAGACCACGATCGCCGACGAGGTGACGTGGGTGGGGTCGGCCGTCTCGTCGAAGGGCATGGGGAGCCACGCCACCAGCCGGCGCATCGTCGCGAGCGAGACGGCCTCACGGTGGTCCGCCGGCTCGTGGGACGCCAGCTCGGCGAGCAGCGCGGCGGTCGGGTCGGCGTGGTTCACGGGGCCGCCCCCGCGTCCGGGGGGTCGGGTGCGCGTCCGGCGCTGGCGAGCTCGGTGACGAGGTCGGCGCGGCGGACCTTGCCGGTCGGGGTCCGGGGGAGCGTGGTGACGACGTCGACCCGTCGGGGCACGGCCGCAGGCCGCAGCGCCGCCGCGCACGCCGCCCGGAGCCGATCGGGGTCGGGCTCGGCGCCGACGTGCGGGACCACCGCAGCGCGGACCTGTTCGCCCCAGTCGGGGTCGGGGACGCCGTACACGACGGCCTCGGCGACACCTGGCTGGGCGAGCAGCACCCGCTCGACCTCGGCGGGGTAGACGTTCACGCCACCGGAGATCACCAGGTCGCCGTCCCGGCCGGCCAGCGTGAGCCGACCGGCCGCGTCGAGGCTGCCGAGGTCGCCGACCGTGAACGCGTCGCCGTCCCACGCCCGCGCGGTCCGCGCCGGGTCGCGCCAGTAGGACCAGCGGGCGTGCGCCGGCGCGTGCACCCACACGGTGCCGACCGCGCCGGCGGGGAGCTCGTGGCCCCCGGCGTCGCGCACCGACAGCCGGCGCCCGGGCCGGGCCGTCCCGACGGTGCCCGGCGCGGCGGCCCAGACGTCCGGCGGGCAGACCGTGAACTGGCCCTCGGTGGAGCCGAGGAACTCCCACACGGCACCGGCCGGGGCGAGGTCGAGCAGGCGCTCCTTCAGCGGCACCGGGCAGGGTGCGGCGGCGTGCACCAGGAGGGTCAGCGACGCCAGGTCGTCGGCGACGAGGTCCGGGTGGGCGAGCAGGCGGTGCAGGTGGGTGGGGACGCAGAACAGCGACGTCGGGCGCAGGGTCCGCAGGGCCTGCAGCCACGCGTCGACGTCGAACCGCCCGAACACGGCGACGCGCCCCCCGGTGAGCGCCGTCACCGCGGCGTGCCGGAACGGGCCGGAGTGGTAGAGCGGGGAGAGCACGAGGTGCCGGTCGCCGTGGCGCCGGTCGAACGCGGCGTGCTCGTCGTCGACGACCCGGGCGCCCCAGGCGGTGTGGTGCACCCCGACGTGCACCCCCTTGCGCCTGCCGGTGGTGCCCGACGTGTACGCCATCGCCCGGGTGCGCGGCCGGTCGGTGTCCGGCTCCACCGCCGGCGCGGCGCGCAGCGTGGCGAGGTCGGCGACGTGGACCGGGGCGTCGCCCGCCGGGACCGGACCACGTCGCGCGGCCGGGTCGACGAGCACCAGCGACGGGTCCGCGTCGGCGACGATGGGGGCGAGCTCGGCCGCCGGCGCGTCGGCTGGCAGCGGCACCTCGACCACCCCCTCCAGCGCGCAGGCGAGCCCCAGCGCGAAGGTGCCGACGTGCTGGCCCTGCAGCGTGACGACGCGGTCCCCGGGGCCCAGCCGGTGTCCACGGAGCAGGCCGACGGCGTGGGCGACGAGCGGCCACGGGTCGACGAGCGCGGGCGCGGCCGTCGTCACGGGGTCCGGCTCAGCCCTCGGCCGGGGCGAGCCCGACCTCGGCCACGAGCTCCGCGGGGGAGCGGCGCATCCCGATGACGAAGTCGCCGAACTCCGCGAAGCGGGCCGAGGCCTCGTCGTACCGGAGCTTGTAGACGATCTCCTTGACGTCCGCGATGTCGTGCGCGAACAGGGTCACGCCCCACTCCCACAGGTCGAGGCCGGTGGAGCCGGACACGAGCTGCAGCACGCGGCCCGTGAAGGCGCGCCCGGAGCGGCCGTGCTCGTGCATCAGCTCCTTGCGGCGGTCGAAGTCGAGCGAGTACCAGTTGTCGTCGCCCTCGCGGCGGTGGGACATCGGGTAGAAGCAGGCGAGCTCCCACTCGGGCATCCGCGGGTAGAGCTTGTCGCGGGTGTACTTCTCCATCCGCTCCGCGAACTCGGCGACGCGGCGCTCGAGGTCCTCGCCCTCGACGCCCTTCTCCGCCATCTCCTCGCGGTACTGCTCGGGGGTGGTCGTGTACTCGCTGCCCTCGGTGAGGCTCAGGTACGACCAGTCGAGCTGGAGGGCCGGCGCGCAGGCCGAGCCGGAGATCGCCGTCTGGAGCCGGCGCAGCTGGACCAGGTCCTCGCTGATGGCCATCACCATGACGTCGGCCTTGTGACCGAAGACGCTGAACAGGTGCAGCTGGACGTCGTCCGACCAGCCCTCGAGCGTCGCCGCGAGCTCCTTGGCGGCGGCCGCGGGCAGCTCCCGGGCCGCCGCGTGGTCGACGCGGTAGAACAGGTGCAGGACGCCGAGGCCCTCGCGGGGGATGACGGGCTCGATCACGGTCGGCTCTCGCTGGTGGGGGTGGTCGGAGGGGGTTCGAGCGTACCGACGGCCCCGTCCGGGCCGGCCGGGGCTCAGTCGCCGAAGACCTGCTTGGAGACGACGGTGCCGTCGGTCTCGAGCTCGTAGACGAGCGGCACGCCGGTGGCGAGCTCGAGGCCGGGGACCTCGTCCTCGGCGAGCTGGTCGAGCCGCATCACGATGGCCCGGTTGGAGTTGCCGTGGGCGACGACCAGGACGTCCTTGCCCTGGCGGATGTCGCCCAGCACGGCCCGTTCGAAGAACGGCAGGGTCCGCTCGGCGGTGTCCTTGAGGCTCTCGCCGTTCGGCGGCGGCGTCGCGAACGACCGGCGCCAGATGTGGACCTGCTCGTCGCCGTACCGCTCGGCGGTGGCGGCCTTGTCGAGCCCCTGGAGGTCGCCGTAGTGCCGCTCGTTGAGGGCGGGGTCGCGGATGACCGGGACGGTGAGCCCGGCGGTCTCGCTCAGCAGTCGCAGGGTCTCCTGCGCGCGCAGCAGGGCCGAGGTGTAGGCCACGTCGACCCCGACCTGCGAGGCCCGCAGCCGCTCGCCGGCGCGACGGGCCTCGGCCTCGCCCTGCTCGGTGAGCGGGACGTCCACCCACCCGGTGAAGCGGTTCTCGAGGTTCCACAGCGACTGGCCGTGGCGGACGAGGGTGAGGGTGGGCATGGCGCGGCTCGACGGGTGCTCGGGGACGGGCGGGAGGCCGAGCCTAGTGGCGGCAGCCGGCGCGCCCCACCCGCCGGGCGCGGCCGCTCAGCGGACCTCGACGACCCGGGCGAGCTCGAAGTGCATCCCGTCGGGGCGCGACCAGCGGCCGCCCCAGTCGAAGCCCCACTTCTCGAAGATGGAGACGATGCGCATGTCCATCATCGGGGTCTGGCCGAGCCAGTTGTCACGGGTGTTGAAGTCGATCGCGAGGCCCCAGGCGTGCATCGACAGGGGCCTGGAGGGGTTCCAGTCGATGTGGCGGGGGACGTAGCAGCCGCCGAACTGGTCCTTCTCGAAGTGGCCGTACAGGCCCGCGGCCTGGATCTCGGAGAGCGCCGCTTGCAGCTGCGGGATCATCATCCGGTGGCAGTAGGTCGTGGCGATCCCGGGGATCTCGACGGGTGCGATCCAGCGTCGGACCCACGCCTTGTCGATGGCGATCATGCCGTCGCCGAGCTCGGTGTAGGAGAAGGGCTCGAAGCGGACCGACGAGCCGCGCAGCTGGGCGGTGCGCTCCTCCGGCGCGGTGCGGACCTCGAGCTCCGCGGCCTCGCCGACGAGCTCGGCGAGCTCGCTGCCGGTGTCCTCGGCGTCGGCGGACTCCTCGACCGCGACGACGAGGGCGGTCGGGGCGGACGCGCCGAGGTCGAGCCCGACGGTCCACGGGACCACCAGGTCGCCGAGCGGCGGGGCGCCGTTGGAGGCGAAGGCACCGACGCGGAGCGTGAAGGTGCCGCCCGGACCGGTCAGCTCGATGGGGCCACCGAGCTCCAGGCCGAGCTCGTTGGCGACGTCGTGGCGCACGACCACGTCGCCCTCGGTGAGCCGCTGCCACACGCCCGGGGCCTGGGCGGTCACCTCGGGGGTGAGCGCTCGGAAGGACGCGGGGTCGACCACGAGGGCCTCGAGCGCCCGGGGCTCGCCCTCCGGCGCCGGCGCGGTCAGCGGCAGGGTCGCGACGGCCGCGACGTGCGTGACGCCCTCGGCGACGGCCGCGAGGGACACGGCCTCGGCCGGGACCTCGGGCGCCCGGACGATCACGGCGGGCTCGAACACGTCGACGGTCTCCGGCACCGGGGCGGCGGCGACCGCCTCGGGGGACGGCTCGGGGACCGGCAGGGTGGCCGGGTCGAGCGTCAGCAGGTCGGCACCGACCGTGTCCGGCGTGGCGGGCTCGACCGGGGCGCCGGCGGCGGTGGCGGCGACCGGGACCGTGCCCTCGTCGGGACGGCTGCCGCAGGCCGTGGCGGCGAGCGCGAGCGCGACGACGGCGGCGACGGCGGCGACGGGGGGGTGGGAGCGGCGCGGCATGAGCGGCGTGGCCTCTGGAGGGGTCTCGTGGTGCATCGGCCGTGCGTGGGGGTGGCCGGAGCGGGACACACGTCCCACGTCGGTCAGGGGGACCAACGCGTGAGGACACCGGCGGTGACGCGGGGCCCCTGGGAGGTTCCACGTCACCCCGATCACCTCCTGCCCGGTGCCGGGCCGGAGGCGGTGCGCCGTGGGAGGGTGCCCGGTCGGGCGACGCCCCGCAGGAGCACGCGGCGAGCGGGGTCAGGCCCCCGGGGCGAACGCGACCTTGACCGCGCCGGCGGCGGGTCCGGCGGCGGAGGTCGTGAGCGCCTCGACGTGCTCGTCGAGCGGGAACACGTGCGTGACGAGGTGCCCGGGCCGGTGGTGGCGCAGCACGTCGAGGGCGACCTCGAGCGTCCGCCGGCGTCCGGGGGCGATGCCAGCCACGGCCGTGTCGGGCACGACGTCCACGCCCTGGTGCGCGACCCCGGCGATGGTCAGCTCGCGGTGCCACACCAACGACAGGTCGAGCTCGACCCGGGCGGTGGTACCCACCAGCACCAGCGTCCCGCCGGGTCGAAGCATGCGGGTGGCGTCGTCGAGGCTCGTGGCCGTGCCGACGCAGTCGACGACCACGTCCGCGCCGTCCTCGAGGACACGCCCGGACAGCCGCGTCCCACGCAGGGGCGTGTCCCACAGGTGCGCGGCGGCGCGCAGCAGCTCCCGGCCGGTGCCGTGCAGCAGCTCCGTGACCCCGGTGCGCAGCACCAGCTCGTCGGTGCGGTGGTCGAGCGAGGTCACGACCGGGGTGACGTCGGGGCGCAGCGCCGTCAGCGCCATCGCCACGGCGAGCCCGATCGGACCGGCCCCCAGCACCACGACCCGTGCGCCCGCCGGCGGCGGGACGTGCAGGACCGCGTGGACCGCGACGGCCATCGGCTCGGCCAGCACGGCGCTGCGGTCGTCGAGGTCGTCGGGGACCGGCAGCACGCGGTCCGCCGGCGCGACCAGCTCCGTGCCCCAGCCGCCCCCGTAGCGGCGGTGGAACCCGGCGCCGATGCCGGGCGACAGGGTGCCGGCGTCGGCGAGGTGGGCGCAGTGGCGCACCGCGCCGGCGGCGCACCGGGCGCAGCGTGCGTAGCCCTTGGCGTCGCAGCCGAGCAGCGGGTCGAGCACGACGCGGTCGCCGACCGCCACGCCGGCGTCGGGGTCGGCCTCGAGCACGGTGCCCACGACCTCGTGCCCCGGCACGATCGGGTGGCGCGGGAAGCCGTGCAGCGCCGTGAGGGTCGTGCCCATCCCGGTGAGCGAGAGCAGCTTGCGGTCGGAGCCGCAGATGCCGGCGAGCGTCGGGGCGACCCGCACCCAGCCGGGCGGGCGCGCCGGCCGCGGGATCCCGGTCACGCGCAGGGCGGGCAGTGGCCCCGAGCCGTAGGTCGCCTTCTCGGAGACGACCGAGCGCGCGAGGGTGGTGAGCGCCCGGTGCGGGGCCAGCGACAGCTCGAGCGCCCGCACGGTCCGGGGGCTCACGCCGGCACCACCGCGCCGCCGCGCACGACGCCGTGCTCGATGCGGCCGTGGACGTGGGTGGGGGAGAGGCGGGGCGCGAGCCGGTGGGCGGTCAGCTCGCTGGAGGGGAAGCAGCGCGGGAAGAGCCCGTCCTCGGTGCGGTCGGCGAGGAGCGACTCGACCACCATCGAGTCGTACTGCCACGAGGCGAACTCGATGGTGTTGGCGTTGAGGACCACGTCGACGCCCCACTCGGCGGTCGCACGCCGGACGCCGGGGATGCGGGACACCGCCGGCGCCCAGCACTCGGCGGCGAGGCCGTTCTCCGACGAGGTCCACACCCCGTCGGCGGTGTGGAGCACCAGCGTCTGGTTGCCCGCCGTGTGGCCGGGGGTGGCGACGAGCGCGACGCCCGGGCCGAGCAGCACGTCGCCGTCGAGCAGCGCCAGCCGGTCGGTCGGCAGGTCCCGGTAGGTGGCGGGCTGGTACCAGGGCGCCTGCAGCGGGTGGAGGTGGCGCAGGGCCTCCCACTCGCGCGCCTGGGTCAGCAGCGTCGCGTTGGGGAACCACGGGGCGACCGGCTCGTCGGGGCTGCCGAGGTCGGCGGCGGGTCGGGTCGTGCCGACGAGCCGCCGCACGTCCTGCGTGTGCAGGTGGTCGAAGGCGAGGTAGTCGACGTCGGCCGGGTCGATCCCGAGCGCCCGCAGGTGGCCGAGGACCGTGCCGTGCCGGGTCGCGAGGGCGGAGGCCGGCAGCGGCGAGCGTGCCGCGAGGCGCGCGAAGAAGGGCGTGTGCTCGCCCCGCTCGTGGTCGGACGGCTCCCACACCAGCGTTCGCGTGCGGCCCTTCCGATCCTCCCACTGCACCACCAGCATCCGGTTGGTGAGCCACAGGAACGGCGGAGCGGCCGTCGGGGCCACCCGCCACAGGCCGAAGCGCGTCGGGTAGGGCAGCGTCACGAGGTCGCAGGTGGTCACGGCGACCGGCTGGCCGCTCGCGACGACCTCGGCCTTCGCGTCCGGCGTGGCCTCGACCAGCGCCGCCAGCTCCTGACCGGGGGGCAGCGGCGGCACCGGGCGCCCCGGTCCGACGCCGCGCGCGTCCATCAGCGGCGTCAGCGCCGCGAACCGGTCGGTGACCTCGAGCTCGGGCAGCGGCGTCACGAGGGGTCCGGGCACGTCGGGGCTCCTGCATCGCGGGACGCCGACCGGGTCGGCCGGGCGGTCCGACGAGCCTACGCCGGGGTGCCGCACGACCGCCGACGGCCGTGCCCGACCGGCGGGGTACCGTCCGCGCCGTGTCCGCCCGCCGCCGCCCCGCCGCCGCCCCCCGCGACCTCGCGCTGCGGGTGCGCCTCGTCGGCGTGGACGTGGCGCTGCGCCCGTCGGCCGGCGTGACCCTGCTGGTGCTCTGGCTGCTCATCTTCACCGACCTGTCGTCGACCCGTCTCTCGGGTGCGCAGATGGTCGGCGTGGCGACCGCCGGCGCGATCGCCTACCTGACGTCGATCGTCGGCCACGAGCTGGCGCACGCGGTCACGGCGCTGCGCCTCGGCCTGCCGGTGACCGACGTCGCGGTGTTCCACCTCGGCGGCGTGACTCGGCTCGGCCACGAGCCCGAGGACCCCGACACCGAGCTCGCCGTGGCGCTCGCCGGACCGCTCGTGAACCTCGCCGCCGGCGGGGTCCTCCTCGCCCTCTCGGGGCCGGTGCCCGGGCTCGCGGGGTTCGTGCTCGGGTTCGCGGGCGAGCTCAACGCGTTCGTCGGGGTCTTCAACCTCATCCCGGCCGCGCCGCTCGACGGTGGCGCCATCGTCCGCGCGACGGTCACCCGGTTCACGGGCGACCGTGCCCGGGGCATCCGCGCCGCCGCCCGGGCCGGGCAGGTCCTCGGCGGGTCGCTGCTGGCCGTGGCGGCGGCGACGTGGGTCCTCGGCGGTCCCGGGGTGATGGCGCTGTGGCTCGGCGCCGTCGGCGCGTTCGTGCTCGTCGCCGCCCGACGGGGCGTGCTGCAGGCCGACGTCCGCGGTCGGCTCGAGGGGGTGCGCCTGCGCGACGTCGCCCGCCCGCTCGCGTTCACCGCCGGGCCCGACTGGACCGTGGGGCAGGTCGTGGGCAAGGTCCTCGGGCGGGACGCCCACGGGTTGGTCCGCGAGGGCGACCGGGTCCTCGGTGTCTTCGGGCCGGTGGAGCTCGCGCCCGTCCCCCGGGCGGAGTGGGACCGTCGCACCGTCGGTGAGCTCGTCGCCCGGGTGGCCGGCACCGCGCCGGCGGACGCGCCGCTGTACCCGTGGGTCGCCCGGGTCCTCGAGGTCGGGGCGCTGCACGTCGACGACGGCGCCAGCGGTGGGGTCGTCACCGTCGAGGACATCCTCGCGTTCCTCAACGACGAGGCCGTCGGGCCCTCCGCCGGCGTCGCGGACCCCGCCTCGCCCCGTCCCGACCGCCCGGAGGTCGCCGCGTGACCACCCGCCACCCCGAGCCCGCGCCCACCGTCCCGAGCCGCCGGCGCAACCTCCTGACCGTCGGCGCGCTCCTCGGCGTCGTCGCGCTCGGCCTCGCCGCCGGACGCTGGATCACCACGGCGGCACCGTTCGTGGCGGCCCTCGACGCCGGCGCCGACGTCCGGCTCGCCGCCGAGCAGGACACGGTCGTGCTCGTGCTGCCCCTGCGCGACCTGCTCCGCGAGCCCGACGCCCCCGAGGTGAGGCGTCTCACGCTCTCCTCGGTGGCCCTCGTCGGGGACGTCCCGAGCCCGGACGCGCCACCGGAGGAGCGAGTGGAGGAGGTCGAGCGGCCGGGGGTGTGCGTGCCGCCGGCGACCGTGGCCGGCGCCGGCGACCCAGCGGCCGGACCGTGCGGCGGTGCCGACCGCCGGGACGTCTCCGGTGCACGGGTCACGGCCGACGACGTGCTCGTCCTGCCGCTGCGGTTCGCGCCCGCGGCCCTCGCCGACGGTGGCGAGGTGTGCGTCGACGGCGTCCGGGTGCGCTTCCGCGACGGGGTCCGGACCGGCGACCAGCGCATCGCGGTCGCACGCTGCCTCGCCCTGCGCGGCTGACCGGCCCCTCGCCACAGACGTCGCCCCGGACACGACGACGCCCCGGCCGGGGCCGGGGCGTCGAGGTGCTGCGGGCTCAGGCGCGCGTCACGCCGCGCCCTCGCGCTGGCGGATGAGGTTCAGCGCCGAGCCGGCGCGGATCCACTCGAGCTGCTCCTCGGAGCAGGTGTGCTTCGTCGCGATCTGCTCGGTGGTGCCGTCCGCGTGCTCGAGCACGACGGTCACCTCGCGGCCCGGGGCGAGGTCGGCCAGGCCGACGATCGAGACGCGGTCGTCGACGCGCACCTTCTCGTAGTCGGCCGGGTCGACGAACGTGAGCGGCAGGATCCCCTGCTTCTTGAGGTTCGTCTCGTGGATGCGGGCGAAGGAGCGGACGATGACCGCGCGGGCGCCGCGGAAGCGCGGCTCCATCGCGGCGTGCTCGCGGGAGCTGCCCTCGCCGAAGTTCTCGTCACCGAAGACGACGAACTCCTGGCCCTGCTCGTGCCAGCGCTTGGCGAGCTCGGGGAGCTTCACCTCCTCGCCGCCACCGACCACGTCCACGCCCATGCCGTTGTTCGGGCTGAAGGCGTTGTCCGCACCCATGTAGAGGTTGCCGGAGATGTTCTCGAGGTGGCCGCGGAAGCGCAGCCACGGACCGGCCATCGAGATGTGGTCGGTGGTGCACTTGCCCCTGGCCTTGAGCAGGATCGGCAGGCCCGTGAGGTCCTCGCCGTCCCACGCCGGGAACGGGGTGAGCTTCTGCAGGCGGTCCGAGGCCGGGTCGATGACGACCTCGACGCCCGCGCCGGCGGGGGCGATGAAGGCCTCCGCGCCCTGCGTGAAGCCGCCCGGCGGCAGCTCGGTGCCGACGGGCTCGGAGAGGCGGACCTCCTCGCCGTCCTCGGTCACCAGCGCGTCGCGGGTCGGGTCGAAGTCGAGCCGGCCGGCCAGCGCCATCGCGACCACGGTCTCGGGCGAGCCGATGAACGCGAGCGTCTCGGCGTTGCCGTCGTTGCGCTTGGGGAAGTTGCGGTTGAACGAGGTGACGATCGTGTTCCTCTCGCCCTGCTCGATGTCGTCGCGCTTCCACTGCCCGATGCACGGCCCGCAGGCGTTGGCGAGCACGGTCGCACCGATGGCCTCGAGGTCGCCGAGCAGCCCGTCGCGCTCGATGGTGGCTCGGACCTGCTCGGAGCCCGGGGTGATCAGCAGCGGCGTGCGGACCTTCAGGCCCTTCGCGGTCGCCTCGCGGGCGATCGACGCGGCCCGGGAGATGTCCTCGTAGGAGGAGTTGGTGCAGGAGCCGACCAGCGCCGAGGAGATCTCGACCGGGTAGCCCTTCTCGGGCGCCTCCTCCTTCAGCGCCGACACCGGACGGGCGAGGTCCGGGGTGTGCGGGCCGACGAGGTGCGGGGCGAGGGTGTCGAGGTCGATGCGGATGACCTGGTCGTAGTAGCGCTCCGGGTCGGCGAGGACCTCGTCGTCGGGGCGCAGGAACGACGCGTACTGGGTCGCGAGGTCGGCGATCTCCTCGCGCTCGGTGGACTTCAGGTACCGCGCCATCGCCTCGTCGTACGCGAACAGCGAGGTGGTCGCGCCGATCTCGGCGCCCATGTTGCAGATCGTGCCCTTGCCGGTCGCGGAGATGGACTCCGCACCGGGGCCGAAGTACTCGACGATGGCGCCGGTGCCGCCCTTGACCGTGAGGATCTCGGCGACCTTCAGGATGACGTCCTTGGGCGAGCTCCAGCCCGACAGCGTGCCGGTGAGCTCGACGCCGATGAGCTTGGGCACCCGCAGGTTCCAGGGCATCCCGACCATCACGTCGACGGCGTCCGCGCCGCCGACGCCGATGGCGACCATGCCGATGCCGCCGGCGTTCGGGGTGTGGGAGTCGGTGCCGATCATCATCCCGCCCGGGAAGGCGTAGTTCTCGAGCACGACCTGGTGGATGATGCCGCTGCCGGGCTTCCAGAAGCCCATGCCGTAGCGCTGGCCGGCGGAGCGCAGGAAGTCGTAGACCTCGCGGTTCGACTCGTTCGCGATCTGCAGGTCCGCGTCCGCGCCGACGTGCGCCTGGATGAGGTGGTCACAGTGGATGGTCGTCGGGACCGAGACCTCGTCCTTGCCCGCGAGCATGAACTGCAGCACGGCCATCTGGGCGGTGGCGTCCTGCATGGCGACGCGGTCGGGCCGGTAGTCGGTGTAGTCGACGCCGCGCTCGAGGCCGCCCTCGGCCGGGTCGTCGAGGTGGGCGAACAGCACCTTCTCGGCGAAGGTCAGGGGCCGGCCGTACCGCTCCCGGGCCTGGGTGTCACGCTGCTCGAAGCGCTCGTACACGCCGCGGACGAGCTCGATCGGCGTGGACGCGGCGGGGTGCCGGGACTGGTCGGCCATGTGGCGGCTCCTGACGGGTCGTCGTGGTGCGCTGCGGGGGCGCGTCGGGGCGCTGCTGGGCGCGGGGAGGGGGGCGGGCGCCGGTGTCGCGGGCCTCGCGCTGCCGCGCGAGCCTAGTCGCAGCACCGTGGGGACCGGGACCCCGGGGTGTCCTCTGAGTGTAACCACCGTAACGCGTTTCGCCAGTTACGTGTTCCGGGACGACGGAGGGCGCGGCCCCGTCTGGGACCGCGCCCGGTGTGGCGTGGCGGCGTCGGGCTCAGCCCTCGCTGCGCAGCAGCTCGTCGATGCCGGCGTGGAGCTGCTCCGCCTCGGCCTGGCGCTGGCGGTACAGGTGCAGCCACATGGCCCCGTGCGCGAGCACGGAGACCGTGAGCACGCCGGCCACGACCCAGAACTGGAACAGGGCGGCGACGACGGCGGCGAGTGCGGTCAGGGCGACCAGCACGATCCGCATGGTGTTCATCGACAGGGCGTCCACGGCGGGTCCTCACGTGGGGAGATGGCGGGCGACGGCGCCTCGGAAGGGGTTCGCGGCCGCGAGGTGCATCGGACGAGCGGGCGATCGGGCCGGTGCCGCGACGGTACCGCCGGCGGCACCTCGCCCGCCGGCGCGCCCGGGCGTCAGCGGCGGGCACGTCCGCGCCGGCGGCCGCCCTGCTCCTCGGCGGCGCGACGCTGACGCTCGCGAACCGCCTCGGCCAGCGAGCGCAGCTCGTGGGTCTCCTGCGGCGGGCAGATCTCCTCGGGCAGCCGCTTCTCCACGGCTCGCACCTTCGGCGACCCGAAGCGGTCCCGTGCCCACACCCGGATGCGGGTGAGCTGGCCGCGTCCCCACTCGCTCTGCGACAGGATCATCGCGACCCCCAGGGCCAGGACGACCAACCCGGGGCCCGGGAGCACCAGCATGGCGATGCCGGCGGCGACGAGGGCCACCCCGAGGGTCGTCTTCCAGACACGTCCGAGCATGTCGAGCAGTGTGGCGCACACCGGCCGCCGGCGCGCCGTCCGGCCGGACGGGTCGGTGCGCGCCGGCGGGTAGCCTCGCCGGTCGCGCCGGCACCCGCCGGCGGCAGGCCGACCGGCCCCGGCCCGTCGACCGTCAGCACCACCTGGAGGTCCCACCGTGCGCGTCCGCCTGCGCAACCCCGACCGCGTCGAGGAGGTCCCCGGCCCCGCCACCGTCGCGGAGGTCCTGGCCGCCCTCGACGTCAACCCGACCACCGTGCTCGTCATCCACGACGGCGAGCTCGTCACGGCCGGCACCGAGCTGCCCGCCGATGCCGAGGTCGAGATCCGCCCGGTCATGTCCGGCGGCGCCGAGGCGCGCTGCTTCGACTGCCGCGGCCCGGCCGTCATCGAGGAGCCGCGCCACCGCTCCGCGTGGTGCGCCGCGCACTTCGTCGAGCACGTCGAGCGCCAGGTCCGCAAGGCCATCGACCACCGCGTCGACGGGGAGCGGATGTTCTCCTACGGCGACCGCATCCTCATCGCCGTCTCCGGCGGCAAGGACTCGCTGGCGCTGTGGGACGTGCTGCTGCGGCTCGGCTACCGCGTCGACGGGCTCTACGTCGGGCTCGGGATCGGCGGGTACTCGAACCGCTCCGAGCGCATCGTGCGGGAGTTCGCCGCCCAGCGCATCGAGCCGCGCGGCGGCGTGCTGCACGTCGTCGACCTCGCCGAGGAGTACGGCTACACGACCCTGTCGGGCTCCCAGGCGACCGGCCGCTCGACCTGCGGGGTGTGCGGGCTGTCGAAGCGGTACGTGTTCAACAAGGTGGCGGTCGACCACGGCTACGACGTGATGCTGACCGGTCACAACCTCGACGACGAGGCCGCCACCCTCTTCGGCAACCTGCTGCGCTGGCAGGACGACTTCCTCGCCAGGCAGCGCCCGGTCCTGCCGGCGAGCGGCGCCAACCAGGTCCGCAAGTGCAAGCCGCTGTACCGCCTCTCCGAGCGGGAGATGGCCGCCTACTGCGTCGTGCGTGGCATCGACTACGTCGTCGAGGAGTGCCCGCTGGTGGCCGGGAACACCGGCATGGAGCACAAGGACGTCCTCAACGAGATCGAGCGGGACGCGCCGGGCACCAAGGCCCAGTTCCTGTTCGGCTTCCTCGACCGCGCCGACCGCTTCGACACCGAGCGCGCCGGCCCGGTCGAGCTGCACGCCTGCGGGGACTGCGGCATGCCGACCACCGGCGACACCTGCGCGTTCTGCCGCCAGCGCGCCAGGATCCTGCCCGTCCTCGCCACCGAGGGGTCCTCGTGACCGACCAGCCCACCGACTCCGCCCCCGCCGTCACCGCGGTCGTGCTGCCCGGCACCGACGCCCCGCTCGCCGAGGGCGAGCTCGTCGTGCTCGTCGACCGCAAGCGCCGGCGGTACCTCGTCACGCTCGAGGCCGGTGCCGAGTGGCACAGCCACGGCGGCATCGTCGCCCACGACGACCTCGTCGGGGTCGCCGAGGGCTCGGCCGTGCGCACCACCAAGGGCATGGAGGTCGTCGCGCTGCGCCCCACGCGCGAGGACTTCGTGCTGAAGATGAAGCGCGGCGCGCAGGTCGTCTACCCCAAGGACCAGGCGATGATCGTCGCGGCCGCCGACGTGCGGCCCGGCTGCACCGTCGTCGAGGCCGGGGCCGGCTCCGGCGCGCTCACCCTGGCGCTCCTCGCCGCGGTGGGGGAGCAGGGCCGGGTCGTGTCGGTGGAGCTGCGCGAGGACCACGCCGTGCACGCGCGGCGCAACGTCGCCCGGTTCCACGGCGGCACCGCGCCGGCGAACTGGGAGCTGCGCGACGGCGACGTCGTCGACGTGCTCCCGACCGTGCCGGCCCACCGGGTCGTGCTCGACCTGCTCGAGCCGTGGCGCGCCGTCGACGCGGCCGCCGCCTCGCTGTCGCCCGGCGGGATCGTCCTCGCGTACATGCCGACCGTCACCCAGGTGATGCGCTTCACCGAGGCGTGCTGGGCCGACGGGCGCTTCTCCGACGTCCGCACCACCGAGACGCTGGTGCGCGGCTGGGACGTCGACGGGCTCGCGGTCCGGCCGGCGCACCGGATGGTCGCCCACACGGCGTTCCTGACCACCGCCCGGCGGGTCCCTGCCCGGGAGGAGGGCGGACCGCCGGCGCCGCGCCGCAAGGCCGACACGGGCCCCGCGATCGTCTGGGACGACACCGCCGGCGCGGACGACGACCTCGACTGAGGCCCTCGTCCCGACGGTGGCTTGACGGTGGACCGGTCGGCTCGGCCCACGAAGACGGTAGGGGGTAGGTTCCCGCCCACTCCGTCCGAGGGGGGGCAGCGTGACCGGTGAGGCGGTCCGGCAGGTGGCCATGGTCACGGTGCTGGTCGTCGGGGGCGGCGCGGCGCTCCGGCTGGCATGGCGGTGGAGCCGGTGGGTCCGCGCAGGTCGACCGGCGGTCCCGCAGGTGTTCGGCTCGCCCGCGTGCATCTCGCGGTGGCGGCGACGATCGCTCGTGGGGTGGGCGGCGGTCTGGGCGGTGCAGGTCCTCGGGGCGACGCTCGACGCGCGCGCTGGCGGGGACGGCCTCGGGGACGTCGGCCAGACCGCGTCCGCGTGGGGCGCCATCGTCACGGTCGGGGCGACGGCGACGCTGTGGTGGCTGTCGTCGGTCGAGCGGGAGACCGGGCACGCCTCCGAGGCGGGTGGCGGGGTCAGCCTGCGGCCGGATGGGGCGGCCGGGGGCGGGGAACCTCGGTCGGGACGGACCCCCCGTCGCTAGACTCGGTGGTGACCCGCCCGAACCCAGCGCGGCAGCGCCGGACGGGTCGACACCGGCCCTGCGAGGGGCACCTCGCTCGGGCGGCGTCGCTGCCAGGCGAGTGAGGACCCCCACGTGACCGACCCCCAGCGCGGGAACGACGACGCCGAGGCGACCGCGGGCGACGAGGCCGCCGAGCTGGAGCCCTCTGGCTCCGTCCCGGGGCTGCCCGAGCTGCCCGGTGAGCTCGGCGACGACGACCTGACCGGCGGCGAGCTCGTGCGGACCTTCGCGGCCGACGTCCCCGCCGGTGGCAGCGTCGGGGACGACCCGGACGAGATGCAGGCCGAGCTGAAGTTCCTGCGCGAGGAGGTCGAGCTGCTGCGCCGGCGGCTCGAGTCGAGCCCGACCCGTGAGCGCATCCTCGAGGAGCGGCTCATGGAGACCAAGGGCCAGCTCCAGGCGGCCCTGCACCAGAACTCCCGGCTCGAGGAGACGCTGCGGGCCGCCCGCGACCAGCTCGTGACCCTGCGCGAGGAGGTCGAGAAGCTCTCCTCGCCGCCGCAGTCGTACGCCTCGTTCCTCTCGGTCGACGACGAGGACGGGACCATCACCGTGATGGCGCAGGGCCGCAAGATGAAGGTCCTCGCCGGCCCCGACGTCGACGTCGAGGCCCTGCAGCCCGGTCAGGAGGTCCTGCTCAACGAGGCGATGAACGTCGTCGGCCTGGCCGGGTTCGACGACCGCGGCGAGGTCGTGATGATCTCGGAGCTGCTCGACGACGGTCGGGCGCTCATCCTCGGCCGGGGCGACGAGGAGAAGGTCGTCTCGCTCGCCGAGCCGTTGCGGGCGGGGCCGTTGAAGGCCGGCGACTCGGTGCTGCTCGACGTGCGCGCCTCCACCGCCATCGAGCGCATCCCGAAGGCCGAGGTCGAGCAGCTCGTGCTCGAGCAGGTCCCCGACATCTCCTACGAGCAGATCGGTGGGCTCAAGGACCAGGTCGAGGCCATCCGCGACGCGGTCGAGCTGCCCTACCTCCACGCCGAGCTGTTCGTCGAGCACGAGCTGCGGGCCCCGAAGGGCATCCTGCTCTACGGCCCGCCCGGCTGCGGCAAGACGATGATCGCGAAGGCCGTCGCGAACTCGCTCGCCCAGCGGGTGCGCGACAAGACCGGCCGCGAGGACGTGCGCAGCTACTTCCTCAACGTCAAGGGCCCGGAGCTGCTCAACAAGTACGTCGGTGAGACCGAGCGGCAGATCCGGCTGATCTTCCAGCGGGCGCGCGAGAAGTCCGCGGAGGGCTTCCCCGTCATCGTGTTCTTCGACGAGATGGAGTCGCTGTTCCGCACCCGCGGTTCGGGCGTGTCCTCCGACGTGGAGACCACGATCGTCCCGCAGCTGCTCGCCGAGATCGACGGCGTCGAGAGCCTCAAGGACGTCGTCGTCATCGGCGCGTCGAACCGCGAGGACATGATCGACCCGGCCATCCTGCGCCCGGGCCGGCTCGACGTGAAGATCAAGGTCGACCGGCCCGACGAGGCCGCGGCCCGCGAGATCTTCTCCATCTACCTCCACGAGCGCCTGCCGCTGCACCCCGAGGAGCTGTCCGACCACGGCGGGGACGCCGGCCGCGCCATCGCCGAGATGATCGGGCGGACGGTCTCCAAGATGTACGCCGAGGACGTCGACAACCGCTTCCTCGAGGTCACCTACGCCAACGGGGAGAAGGAGGTCCTCTACTTCAAGGACTTCAACTCCGGCGCGATGATCGAGAACGTGGTGGCGCGCGCGAAGAAGTACGCCATCAAGCGGTTCCTCGAGGAGGACGTGAAGGGCCTCAGGACCTCCGACCTCGTGGCGGCCATCCGCGACGAGTTCCGCGAGAACGAGGACCTGCCCAACACCACCAACCCGGACGACTGGGCGCGGATCTCGGGCAAGAAGGGCGAGCGGATCGTGTACATCCGCACGCTCATCTCCGAGGGCACCGAGCCGGGCCGCTCCATCGAGAACGTGTCGGCCGGGCAGTACCTGTAGATGGCGACCCCCAAGTACGTCGGTGTCGAGACCGAGTTCGGGATCCAGATCACCGGGCCGAACGAGGTCAACCCGGTGCTGGCCTCCTCGATGGTGGTCGGCGCGTACCAGGCGTCCGACCGCAGCGGGAAGGTCCGGTGGGACCACACCGACGAGCACCCGCTGCGGGACGCCCGCGGCTACGAGGAGCCCGACGCCCACGAGCCACCCACCGACGACGAGCTCGGGCTCGCCAACACGGTGCTGACCAACGGCGCCCGGTTCTACGTCGACCACGCCCACCCGGAGTACTCCTCGCCGGAGTGCTCCAACGCCCGCGACCTGGTGGTGTGGGACAAGGCGGGGGAGCGGATCCTCGCCGACGCGGCCGAGCGGGCGCGCCGGACGCTCCCGCCGGGCAGCCGGGTGCTGGTGCACAAGAACAACACCGACGGCAAGGGCGCCGCGTACGGCACCCACGAGAACTACCTCGTCCCGCGCAGCGTCCCGTTCCACCGGCTCATCGCCGAGCTGACGCCGTTCTTCGTGTCGCGGGTCTTCTACACGGGGGCCGGGCGCATCGGCAACGAGTTCGGGCTCGACGACGTCCCGTTCCAGCTCACCCAGCGGGCCGACTTCTTCGAGGTCGAGGTCGGGCTCGAGACGACACTGAAGCGGCCCATCATCAACACCCGCGACGAGCCGCACGCCGACCCGGAGCGCTACCGGCGGCTGCACGTCATCAACGGCGACGCCAACCTGTGCGAGGTCGCGACCTACCTGAAGGTCGGCACCGCCCTGATCGTGCTCGACCTCATCGAGGACGAGGCGCTGCCGCCGACCCCGTCGCTCGAGCGGCCCGTGCAGGCGTTCCACGCCGCCAGCCACGACCTCACCGCCCGGCGCCCACTGCGCCTCGCCGACGGCACGACCGCGACACCGATCGAGCTGCAGTGGCACTACCTCGAGGCGGCGAAGCGGTACTGGAAGGACCGCGAGCCCGACGAGGTCACCACCGACGTGCTGACCCGCTGGGAGGCGGTGCTGACCACCGCCGAGGGCGACCCGCGCGACCTCGCCGGCCAGGTCGACTGGGCCACGAAGCTGAAGCTCATGGACCAGTACGCCGCCCGGCACGGGCTCGGGGCCGGCGACCCGAAGCTGCAGGTCATCGACCTGCAGTACCACGACGTCCGCGAGGACAAGGGCCTCTACAACCGCCTCGCCGCCCGGGGCGAGGTCGAGCGGCTCGTCACCGAGGCGGAGGTCCAGCGGGCGATGAGCCAGCCCCCCGAGGACACCCGTGCCTACTTCCGCGGTCGCTGCCTCGAGCGCTTCCGCGACCAGGTCGTCGCCGCTGGCTGGGACTCGCTCATCTTCGACACCGGCCGCGAGTCGCTGCAGCGGGTGCCGATGATGGAGCCGGGCCGCGGCACGAAGGCGCACGTGGGCGAGCTGCTCGATCGGGTCGCGGACGCCGCCGAGCTGCTCGACGCCATCACCGGGTGACCTCGTCGGTCCCCGGGTGGCGTCCGGGCTCCACGGACGCGACGCGGGTCGAGGGCTACAGTCGGTCGCGCCCGGCCGAGGGGCCCGTACGGGCCCACAGGCGCACGAGCAGCAGCACGGGGAGCACGCGGATGAGCGACGGCGGACAGGTCCAGAAGGGCGGCTCGTCGGCCGAGGAGGTCGAGGAGGCGACGCCGCCGGCGTCGACCGCCACCGAGGAGGCCACCGACGTCCTCGACGACGTGGACGACCTGCTCGACGAGATCGACGACGTCCTCGAGGAGAACGCCGAGGAGTTCGTCAAGAACTACGTCCAGAAGGGTGGCCAGTAGGCCGGCGCCCCGCCGTCCGGCGGGGCTGGGGCTGACGGTCAGAAGCGGTCGGTGATCGGCCGCCATCCGTGTCGACGCCACTGGCGGGCCGCCTCCAGCCGCAGCTCCATCCGGGCCTCGAGCAGACGGATGCGCAGCTCGTGCTCGCCCTCCTCGAGGTCCTCGAGCAGGGCGCGCAGCGCGAGCGCGTCGCGCAGGAGCTGGTCGGGGTCACGGTCGGCCACGGTGCGACAGCCTGCCGCCTGCGCGGCCGGCTGTCAGGGACCGCGCGCCGGCCGGCACCGCCGACCTATCCTCGCCGCGCGGACCGCACGGCGGCTCCGAACCCGCCCGCAGGCGACCGCACCCGACGAGGAGCAGCCACGACGTGAGCGACCCCACGACGACCCACCTCGGCGGCCTGGTCCCGCGCGCGTTCGACGCCGGCGGCGCCTCGTTCTTCCAGGTGCTCCAGCACGCCGCGCCGGACGCCGTCCCCGACCTGCTGCGCGGCGGGGAGATGCCGGAGGAGCTGCGCTCGTCGCTCATCGAGGGAACCACGGTGCTCGCCCTCGTCCACGCCGGCGGCGTGGTCGTCGCCGGCGACCGGCGGGCCACCAGCGGCAACATCATCTCGCGCAAGGACATGCGCAAGGTCTTCCCCGCCGACGACTTCTCCGCCATCGCCATCTCGGGCGCTGCCGGTCCCGCGATGGACCTCGCGCGGCTGTTCTCCACCGAGCTCGAGCACTACGAGAAGATCGAGGGCGAGGTGCTCTCCCTCGACGGCAAGTCCAACAAGCTCGCCGGGATGGTCCGCGCGAACCTGCCGCTGGCCATGCAGGGCCTCGTCGTCGTCCCGCTCTTCGCCGGTGTGGACCCCTACAGCGGTGTCGGCTCCATCTTCGAGTACGACCCCGTCGGCGGGCGCTACCGCTCCACCGACTACGCCGCGACCGGCTCCGGCTCCATGATCGCCAAGGGCACGCTCAAGCGGCTCGCCGACCCGACACTCGACGCCGACACCGCCGTCGCCGTGGCCGTCGAGGCGCTCTTCGACGCGGCCGAGGACGACTCGGCGACCGGCGGCCCCGACCTCGTGCGCCGCATCTACCCGATCGTCGCCGTCATCGACACCGGCGGCTACCGCGAGCTCGACGAGGAGGCCGTGGCGGCCCACGTCGAGGCGGTCGTCGCCTCCCGTCGCGAGGCCCGCGGTCTGTAGCCACGCGCCCGCCCGACACCCCACCCGACCCGCCCCCGTCCGAACACGTCCCCACGCCCACCCGACCCGGCGCCCCACGCGGGCGCGAAGCGAGCTGACCGTGGCCTCCCCGTTCTACGTCGCGCCCGAACAGATGATGAAGGACCGGGCCGAGTACGCCCGCAAGGGCATCGCCCGGGGCCGTGCGCTGGTCGCGGTCGAGTACGCCGACGGGGTGGTGTTCGTCGGGGAGAACCCGTCCCACTCCCTGCACAAGACGTCGGAGATCTACGACCGCATCGGCTTCGCCGCCGTCGGCAAGTACAACGAGTTCGAGTCGATGCGGGTCGCGGGCATCCGGCTCGCGGACGTCAAGGGCTACCAGTACGACCGCAAGGACGTCACCGCGAAGTCCCTCGCCAACGCCTACTCGCAGGCGCTCGGCGCGATCTTCATGGGCGACTCCAAGCCCTACGAGGTGGAGCTGCTCATCGCACAGGTCAACGGCCCCGAGGCCCCGCTCGAGCTCTACCACATCCTCTACGACGGCTCGATCGTCGACGAGCACCGCCTCGTCGCGATCGGTGGCGAGGCCGACCGGCTGACCGCCGACCTGGAGGAGGGCTACGCCGACGGGATGGACCTCGGCGCGGCCGTCCGGCTCGCCGCCGGCGCGCTCTCGCGCGCGACCGAGCGGGAGATCCCGCCCGGCGACCTCGAGGTGTCGGGCCTCGACCGCACGCGGCCCCGGCGCAAGTTCTTCCGCCTCGACGGCGACCCCGTGACGGAGCTGCTCGCCGGGTGAGGGGGCCGTCCCGCACCCCCCTCGTGCTGCTCGTGCTCGGGTCGGTGGCGACGGCCGGCGTGGTCGCCCTCCGCGTCTCCGCGCCGGCGGCCCCTGGGCCGGCGTCCACCCCGGCACCGACCGCCGCGCCGGCGGTGGTGGAGGGCCTGGACGCCCAGCTCCAGCGGGTCGCGGCGACGGTCTCGGAGCTCCGGGGCCTCGACGCCCCGCTGCCGCCGCCGACCGTCCTCGACACGGACGCGCTCGCCGAACGGGTCGCGGAGCTCACCGCCGCCGACCTCGCGGTCGAGGACCTCGCCGACGACACGACGATCCTCGTGCTGCTCGGGATGCTGCCGCCCGGGACGGACCTCGCGTCCCTGCTGACCGACGCGCTCGCCGAGCAGGTCGCAGGGTTCTACGACCCCCGCACCGGCGAGCTCGTCGTGGGGCGCTCGACGGCTCCGAGCGGCGGCGCGACACCGGGTGCCACCCCGCGGCTGGGACGGCTCGACGAGCTGACCCTCGCCCACGAGCTCCAGCACGCCCTCGCCGACGCTGTCCTCGGACTCCCGGACCCGACCGGGTCGCGTGACCCCGGCCGCCCCGACCCCGCCCCGACCGAGCTCCGCGACGACGACGCAGCCCTCGCGGCCACCATGCTCGTCGAGGGCGACGCGACGCTCACCATGGAGCGCTACGCCGCCGAGGCGTTCACGCTGGTCGACCAGCTCGCGCTCGGACGCGAGGCGGCCGGCCTGGTCGAGCAGCTCGAGGCGCTCGAGTCGCTCCCGCACGTCCTGCGGCGCTCGCTCGAGCTGCCGTACGTCGACGGGCTCGCGTACGTCCAGCGCCTCTTCGACGCCGGCGGGTGGGCCGCGGTGGACGCCGCGTACGCGGACCCGCCGCGCACCACCGCCGAGGTCCTGTTCCCGGACGCGCCGGCGGTCGATGCGGAGCCGCCCGCCCTCCCGGCGGCTCCCGCCGGGTCGACGCTCGCACGCCGGGCGACCTTCGGCGCCGTCGACCTGCTCCTGCTGCTCGAGGCACCCGGCGGAGACGAGGCAGTGGGACCCGCGGACCCGCGCGGGCTCGCCGCCGGCTGGGCGGGCGGACAGGTCGGTCTCTGGCGCGGCGCGGACGACGCGCCGGCGCTCGCCGTGGCGCTCGAGGTGGCCGACCCGGCCACCTGCACCACCGGGCTGACCGGCTGGGCCGCCGCCCTCGCTCGAGTCGAGGGGGGCAGCACCAGCGCCGGGGTGCCCGAGGGGCCGACGTCGCTCGTCACCGTCGCCACCCTGCCCGACCGCGTCGTCGTGGTCAGCTGCACGGGCACGACGGCCCGGGTGGGCGTGGCCGGGGACCGGACGACGGCGACGGACCTCGCCGGTCCCGGGGCAGACGCGCTCGGCTGAGCCCCTCAGGACAGCGCGGTGGCCACCTCGGCCACGAGCGGGTCCGCGGCGTCGCCGGCCAGCGCGCGGACGACCGCGGCGTGGTGCTCGGCGTACGCCGCGAGGTCGTCCGCGCCGGAGGCCCGGTCGCCCGCGGTGTCGCGCAGGACCTCGAGCACGCCACGACGGGCCGTCGGCAGCGTGGCGAGCAGGGTCGGGTCGTCCCACAGCGCCACCCCGGTCCGGTCCCGCAGCCCGGCGAGCAGCCGCGTCCGGGCCGCCGGGTCGAGGGCCGCGCCGACCGGGGGCCCGGCGGCGCGCACGGCCTCGCGGGCGAGCTCCAGCGCCACGAGGTCGCGCGCCGGCAGCGCCCGGTACCGCTGCGCCCCGAGCTCCGAGAGCGCCGCGACGGCGCCCTCCACCGCCGGGGTCAGCCGCGCGACGGCGGCGTCGAGCGCCGCGAGGCAGGCGTCGACACGCCCGAGGGGGTCGGGGTCGGTCACGCTCGGTCGCCTCCCACGGCCGCGGGCGGGTCGCCGCAGGGGCTCCGCGCCCCTGCACCCGTCGACGCAGGATGCCAGCCCCACGCCTCGGTCGCAGCGTGGCGCGCAGGAGGTCGGGATGTGACACCATCGAGCCACGGCGGCACGACCGGGCCGCACGCAGCCGGGCACGCGATCGCCGGCGACCACGACACGGACGAGGTGCACGTGCGGCGACGGATCTTCGGCATCGAGAACGAGTACGGCGTCACCTGCACCTTCAAGGGGCAGCGCCGGCTCAGCCCGGACGAGGTCGCCCGCTACCTGTTCCGTCGCGTCGTCTCGTGGGGCCGCTCCTCGAACGTGTTCCTCGAGAACGGGGCCCGGCTCTACCTCGACGTCGGCTCCCACCCGGAGTACGCGACGCCCGAGTGCGACTCCCCGCGCCAGGTGGTCGTGCACGACAAGGCGGGCGAGCGGATCCTCGAGGACCTCGTCGCGGCGGCGGAGCAGCGCCTCCACGAGGAGGGCATCGCCGGCGAGATCAGCCTGTTCAAGAACAACACCGACTCGGCCGGCAACTCGTACGGCTGCCACGAGAACTACCTGACGGCCCGCGTTGGGGAGTTCCAGCGGCTGGCCGACGCGCTGATCCCGTTCCTCGTGACCCGCCAGGTCTTCTCCGGGGCGGGGAAGGTCCTGCAGACCCCCCGGGGCGCGATCTTCTCGCTCGCGCAGCGCGCCGAGCACATCTGGGAGGGCGTCTCGTCGGCGACCACCCGCTCCCGTCCCATCATCAACACGCGTGACGAGCCCCACGCCGACGCGGAGCGCTTCCGGCGTCTGCACGTCATCGTGGGCGACTCGAACATGAACGAGCACACCACGTGGCTGAAGGTCGCGACGTGCGACCTCGTCCTGCGGATGCTCGAGGAGGACGCGGTCATGCGCGACCTCACCCTCGACAACCCGATCCGGGCCATCCGCGAGATCAGCCACGACGTCACCGGCACGCGACGCATCCGGCTTGCGAGCGGTCGGGAGATGTCGGCGCTGGAGATCCAGCACGCCTACCTCGAGCGGGTGGACCGCTTCGTCGCCTCCAGCCACGAGGCCGACGAGGAGGCGAAGAAGGTCGTCGCCGCCTGGGCCCACGTGCTCGACCGGCTCGAGCACGACCCGATGTCGCTGCACCGCGAGCTCGACTGGGTCGCGAAGTACCGCATCGTCGAGGCGTACCGGGCCCGCCACGACCTGCCGCTCGCCCACCCGCGCGTGGCGATGCTCGACCTCGCCTACCACGACGTCACCCGCAGCAGAGGGCTGTACTACCTGCTGGAGCGGCAGGGGCGCGTCGAGCGGGTCACCGACGACGAGGAGATCGCGCGCGCGACCGAGGAGCCGCCCCCCGACACCCGGGCCGCGCTGCGTGGCCGGTTCATCCGCCAGGCCAAGGCGCGCCGCCGCGACTACACCGTCGACTGGGTGCACCTGAAGCTCAACGACCAGGCGCAGCGCACCGTGCTGTGCAAGGACCCGTTCCGCTCGGAGGACGAGCGCGTGGACAAGCTCATCGCGTCGATGTGACGGCGCGGTCCCCACGACGGGCGTTGCGGCTCCCCGGTGCCCGCGGCGCCCCGCCGCCAAGGTGGCCGGCGCCGGCGGCTGGCTACCCTCCGCCGCGCCCGGCAGGTCCGACAGCGGAGGCACCGTGAGCGCGAAGCAGGAGCGGCTGGTCAACCTGACCGTCGCGCTGCTCGAGACGCGCCGTCCCCTGACCTTCGCCGAGCTGCGACGGCGCACCGGCTACTACCACCAGGACGACGCCGAGTCCGCGCGCCGCATGTTCGAGCGCGACAAGGACGACCTGCGCGCGCTCGGGGTCCCCATCGAGACGCGCGACCTGGACGCCTTCGGGTCCGAGGTCGGCTACACGATCGACCGCGAGGCCTACGAGCTGCCGGACGTCGAGCTGACGGCGGAGGAGGTCGCGGCCCTCGCGCTCGCGCTGCGGGCCGCCGGCGACGACGTGGACCGCCTGGCCCTGAGCAAGGTCGCCGCGCGTGCCCCGGACCCAGCAGCCCTGCCCGAGCCGGCACCGACGACCGTGACGCTCGACGCGAGCCCGGTCGAGGCGCTGGCCGACGCGGTGGTCGGCGGCGCGTCGGTCCGCTTCACCTACCGGCCGGCCACGGGGGAGGTCGGGTCCCGGACGGTCGACCCGTACGCCGTCGCCTCCCGGCGTGGTGCCTGGTACCTGGTCGGTCGCGACCACGACCGCGACGCGGTCCGGGCGTTCCGCCTCGACCGCGTCGAGGGGGAGATCCGCACCGTCGGCGAGCCGGGCACCGTGCGCGTCCCGGAGGACCTCGACGTCGCCGCCCACCTCGACGGGCCCGCGGAGCCCGAGGTGGCGGTGGAGGCACTCGTCGCGCCCGCGGTCGTCTGGCAGGCGGTCGCCCGCGGGGCACGGGTGACCGGCGACCCGGGCGACGCGGGCGTCCCGGTCACGTTCCCGGCGGCCGGACCGTGGCGGGTCCGGACCTGGGCGCTCGGCCACGGGCACGACGTCGAGGTGACCGGGCCTCCGTCCGTGCGCGACGACGTCGCGGCCGCGCTGCGTGCCGTGGCGGACGCGCACGTCGATGTGGCCGACGGGGGCGTCGCGTGAGCGCGACCGACGCCGTCGCCCGGATGCTGACGTTGGTCCCGTGGCTGCTCGAACGACCCGGCGCCTCCGTCGACGAGACCGCCGAGGCCTTCGGGGTGACCCAATCGGTGCTGCGCAGGGACCTGGCGGCGCTCGAGTTCTGCGGCCTGCCGGGGCTCCGCGGCGGCGACCTGTTCGAGGTCGACATCGTCGCCGACCGCATCGTCGTGCGGATGGCCGACGAGCTGCGACGGCCGCTGCGGCTCACCCCACGGGAGGCGCTGCGTCTCGTGCTGACCGTGGACGCGGTGGCCGAGGCGCTCGGCGAGGAGGTGCCCGCCCTCGCGAGCGCGGTGGACAAGGTCCGCCGGGCCGCCGGCATCCCGCCCGGCGTCGCCGTGCACCTCGAGCACGACGGGGCCGAGCGGCTCCCGGTGCTGCGCGACGCGATCGCCCGTCGCGTGGCCGTGGTGCTGTCCTACGCGGCCCGCGGCGAGGACGCCCCGACCGACCGTGTGGTCGACCCGTGGAGCCTCGAGGTCGTGGACGGGTCGTGGTACCTCCACGGGCAGGCGCGGGAGGCCGAGGGGCACCGCACCTACCGACTGGACCGGATCGCGGACGTGCGGGTGACCGAACAGCCGGTCGCCGTGGAGGCGCCCCGGACCGCGCTGCCCGCCCCGCGCTACCAGCCGGGACCGCAGGACGTCGAGGTCGTCCTCGAGGTCGCGCCCCGGGGACGGTGGGTCCTCGACGCCGTGCGCGCCGAGGAGGTCGCCGAGCACCCGGACGGCAGCGCGACGGTGCGACTCCACACCGACACGCCGGCCTGGCTGGTGGGTGTCGTGCTCACCGCGGCGGGGTCGGTCGTGCTCACCGCGCCCACCTGGCTCGCACAGCGCGTTCGGGAGGCCGCGCTCGCTGCACTGGCGCGGTACGAGGGTGCGTTCGTGGACTAGTCCGTCGTGGTGGTTCTGCAGTTGACACCCCCCTGACGGTGAACCCGCCGCTCGGCGCCGCCGATGTGACGGGTACGCCAGCACAGGGAGCGCACACCATGACGAGGATCCGGGCCACCTGCCCCACCTGCGGAGAGGTCGACCTGCGACCGGACGACATCCAGCTCGAGGTCGTGCGGGACGCGTTCGCCGAGGTCGCCGAGGGCTCGACCTACCGGTTCGCGTGCCCGAGCTGCGACGACACCGTCACCAAGCCCGCCGACGAGCGCATCGCCCGGCTGCTGACCACGGGCGGCGTGCCGGTCTCGGTGAGCGACACCGACCAGGCCGCCCCGCTCGATCCCGCCCACCCCGAGGACCCGCCGGCCGGCCCGGCCTTCACCCTCGATGACGTCATCGCGTTCCACCACCAGCTCCGCCGGGACGACTGGTTCTCCGACCTCCGCGCCATGGTGCGCTGAGCAGACCCCTCCCCGCCGCCGGCGCCGCCCGCGCTCCCTCGGGTGCCGCCGCCGGCAGGGCCGAGGCCCACCGGCCCCCGAACGGCGCCCGCCACCGGCGCCCCTCGGGGGCCGGTGGCGCGTCTGCGGGTAGGATCGTCGCCCTGCGTCGCTCCCGCGCGCGATCTCCGTGCACCCGACCCGAGGCAGCCCGCGTGGCCACCCCCGCGATCGTCGTCGTCGTGACCGTCGCCATCACCTCGCTGGCCGCGCTCGCCATCACGCTCGCCGTGCTGCTCGGGCACCTGAAGCGTCTCACGGCCACGCTGAAGGAGATGCAGCAGGGGCTCGCGCCCTCGCTGTCGAAGCTCTCCGACGACGCCGCCGTCACCCAGCGGGAGCTGGCGCGGGTCTCCGACGCGGCCGAGCGGCTGCGCGCGCAGCGCGAGCGTCGACCGCAAGGCCCGTGACCCGGGGCGTTCAGGCCTCGTTCACCATCACACCGGTACCTTCGCCAGCAGCGCGACGGACCCGCGCCCCCGACCGTCAGGAACCCGCCATGCCCTCCCTCGGAGGCCCAGAGCTCATCATCGTGCTCGTCATCGTCCTGCTCCTCTTCGGCGGCAAGAAGCTCCCCGAGCTCGCCGGCTCGATGGGCAAGTCGATCAAGGAGTTCCGCAAGGCGGCGGACGAGGCCGACCGCGACGCCGAGGCCCGTGAGGCCGCGAAGGCCGAGACCAAGGCCGAGACCAAGGCCGAGACCAAGGCCGACGACGAGTCGTGAGCGACGCTCCCCTCACCGCGGGGGAGATGACGCTCGTCGAGCACCTCGCCGAGCTGCGCGACCGCCTCGTCCGCGCCGTGCTCGCCCTCGTCGTGGGGGCGCTGCTCGGCTACGCCGTCTTCGACCAGGTGCTCGGCTTCCTCATCGCCCCGTACTGCACGCTCGACACCGCGTTCCGCAACGCGGCGGGCGACTGCGCGCTGGTGGCGACCCGGCCGTTGGAGCCGTTCAGCTTCCGCATCAAGACGTCGCTGGTCATCGGGCTGTTCGTCGCCGGGCCGGTCATCTTCTACCAGCTGTGGCGGTTCATCACCCCGGGCCTGACCGACACGGAACGGCGCTACGCCCTGCCGTTCGTCGTGCTGAGCCAGGTCATGTTCGTGCTCGGCGGCTCCTTCGGGTTCTTCGTCATCCCGCAGGGCCTCAACGTGCTGCTGAACATCGCCGGCGACCAGGTCAACCCGCTGCTCTCGGCCGGCGAGTACACGTCGTTCCTGCTCACGATGATCGTGGCCTTCGGGCTCACATTCGAGGTCCCGCTCGTCCTGGTCTTCCTGGCGCTGCTCGGTGTCGTGACCGCGCCGGCGCTGCGCACCGCGCGTCCGTACGCGATCGTCGGGGCGGCCATCCTCGCCGCCCTGGTCACGCCGACCACGGACCCGGTGACCATGCTGCTGCTCATGGCGCCGCTCACCCTGTTCTACGAGGCGTCGATCGTCGCCGCGTGGTGGATCGGCCGGCGGCGGGCGAAGCGGGAGCGCGAGGCGGCGGCCGCCTGACCGGCGCGGGCGGCACGAGCGCGTACCGTGCCGCCCTGGACCCCGACTCGCTCGACACCGGACCGCCCGTGACCGACGCCCGCACCGACTTCGTCGCCGCCCTCGGCTTCGAGCCCGACGGCTTCCAGGTCGCGGCGATGGACGCGCTCGACGCCGGCCGCAGCGTGCTCGTCGCGGCCCCGACGGGCGCCGGCAAGACCGTGGTGGGTGAGTACTGCTGCCACGTCGCCCTCGCCGGCGGCGGCAAGACCTTCTACACGACGCCCATCAAGGCGCTGTCGAACCAGAAGTACCGCGACCTCTGCCGCACCCACGGCGAGCAGCGGGTGGGGCTCCTGACCGGCGACCGCTCCGTCAACGGGGACGCGCCGGTGGTCGTCATGACCACCGAGGTCCTGCGGAACATGATCTACGAGGCCTCGGACACGCTGCGGGGCCTGCGCTACGTGGTGCTCGACGAGGTGCACTTCCTCGCCGACCGGGCCCGCGGCGCGGTGTGGGAGGAGGTCATCATCCAGCTCCCCGCGACCGTGCAGCTCGCCAGCCTCTCGGCCACCGTCTCCAACGCCGAGGAGGTCGGGGAGTGGCTCGCCACGGTCCGCCACGGCTGCGACGTGGTCATCGAGGAGCGCCGGCCGGTGCCGCTGCGTCACCACTACTTCGTCAACGACCGGGTCTACCCGACCTTCCGCGTCGGACAGAAGGGCGAGGCCTCGAAGGCGTCGAAGGAGGCCGCCGCCCAGGCGCGCGGGGGCATCCCCAACCCCGACGTGCTCATGCTCGAGCGGCGCTCCCGCACCCGGAACCGGGTGACCAACAAGGGCCGACGCATCGCCTCGGACGTGCGCCTGCGCTGGCCCGGCCGGGTCGAGACGGTCCTCGAGCTCGACCGTCGGGGCTGGCTGCCCGCCATCGTGTTCGTGTTCAGCCGGGCCGGGTGCGAGAAGGCCGTGGACGAGCTCGTCGCCGCCGGGGTCCGCCTCACCAGCGTGGAGGAGGCCGACGAGATCGCGCTGCTCGTGGACACGCTGCTCGCCGACCTGCCCCAGCGCGACCTCGAGGTGCTCGGCTTCGCGCGGTTCCGCGCCGCCCTGATGGACGGGATCGCAGCCCACCACGCCGGCATGGTCCCGGCGTTCAAGGAGGCCGTGGAGGTCTGCTTCCAGCGCGGGCTCCTCAAGGTCGTCGTCGCGACCGAGACCCTCGCGCTCGGCATCAACATGCCGGCCCGGACGGTGGTGATCGAGCGGCTCGAGAAGTGGAACGGCGAGACCCACGTGATGCTCACGCCGGGGGAGTACACCCAGCTGACGGGGCGGGCGGGCCGCCGCGGCATCGACACCGTCGGCAACGCCGTCGTCCTGCACCAGCGCGACATCGACTTCCGCACCGTGGCCGGGCTCGTCGGGACCCGCACCTACGCGCTCACCTCCTCCTTCGCGCCCTCGTACAACATGGCCGTCAACCTGCTGCGCCGGCACGACCGCGGGCAGGCCGAGCAGCTGCTCGGCGCCTCGCTCGCGCAGTTCCAGGCCGACCGGTCGGTCGCCCACCTCGGGGCGAAGCTCGTCGAGGCCGAGCAGGGGTTGGTGGGGTACGACCGGCACCTGACGTGCGACGCGGGGGACTGGGACGGGTACTGGCGGCTGCGGACCGAGCTGTCCACCCGCGAGAAGCGCGAGGCGAAGGAGCGGCGCCGGCGGTCGGCGGACGCCCTCGAGCGGGGCCTCGCCGCCCTGCAGCCCGGCGACGTGCTGCACGTGCCGTCGATGGGGCGCCGCGGGATGCTCGCCGTGGTCGGCGTGTCGATGACCCGCGCGGGCACCCCGCTCGCGTCGGTCGTGACCGACGAGAAGGTGCTCACCCGCATCGGTCCCCGTGAGCTCTCGGGACCGCCGGTGGTGGTGGACCGGATCCAGCTCCCCAACCGCGGCAACCCGCGCCAGCGCGACTACCGCACCAACATCGCGTCCCGGCTGCGCGGCATCGACCCCCCGACGGCGGACCTGCACGAGCGCGCCCCGGTCCGGGACGCCGCCCCCGACGGCGCGGCCGACGAGCGGGGCCGATCCGACGACGTCGAGCAGCTCGCGACGGCCGTGCGGACGCACCCGTGCCACGCCTGCGACGACCGCGCCGAGCACGAGCGGTGGCAGTACCGCGCCGACGAGCTGCACCGGGAGGCCGACCGGATCCGCAGCACGGTCGCCCGCCGCACGGGCTCGCTGGTGCGCCAGTTCGACCGCATCGTCGGCGTCCTGCAGCACCTGGGCTACCTCGACGACACGCCGGCCCCGACGGACGCCGGCCTCCTGCTCGCCGGGGTCTACTCCGAGGTCGACCTGCTCGTCGCCGAGGCCCTGCGTCGCGGGCTGTTCGACGGCCTCGACCCGGCCGAGCTCGCCGGCGTCGCCTCGCTGTTCCTCTACGAGGCCCGCGGCGGCGACGTGGACGAGTGGCCCGAGCTGCCGACCCGCGCGATCGAGCAGGCGGTGGACGACGTGCTGCTGCTCGCCGAGGAGCTGCGCGGGATCGAGCGGGAAGCCGGCCTGCCCCCGCTGCGCGACCTCGATGCCGGGTTCGTCGCGGCCGCCTGGCGCTGGGCGATGGGCCGCGACCTCGACGATGCGCTGGGCAACCTCGACCTCACCGGCGGCGACTTCGTGCGCAACGTCAAGCAGGTCGCCGACCTGCTCGGCCAGCTCCGCGACGTCGCCGACGGGGCCGTCTCCTCCGACGCCCACCGCGGGGTCGAGGCGCTGCGCCGCGGCATCGTCGAGGCCTGATCGCGCAGGGGAGCGCGCGGGACCTCGCCGTGCGCGGGGGTCCCCCACGCCTCGCGTAGGCTCGCGGGCGCGTGACCCCGCGCACGCCGCCCCCACCCGTCCGAGCCGGCGAGGACCCATGCTGGACAGCGCGCTGCTCGACGACCTGCGCACCGTCGCCGACGCCGTCGAGGTCGACCCCGTCGCGACCGCCACCCACGCCCACGACTGGTGGCCGCGGCTGCTCATGCGACGCCGCGCCGGCGAGGAGCTGCCGGTCCCCGACGCCGTCGTCACGCCGGCCGACCGTGACGAGCTCGCCCGCGTCGTGGCGTGGTGCGACGCGAACCGGGTCGCCATCGTGCCGTTCGGGGCCGGGACGGGCGTGTGCGGGGGCGCCGCCCCGGTCGAGGGTGCCGTCACGGTCGACCTGAAGCGGCTCAACCGCATCCTCGGTGTCGACGAGGAGTCGGGGACGGTCACCGTCGAGCCGGGGGTCATCGCGCAGGCGCTCGAGGACCACCTCGCCCACCGCGGGCTCACGCTGGGCCACTTCCCCTCCAGCGTCCACTGCTCGACCGTCGGCGGGTTCCTCGCGATCCGCTCGGCGGGCCAGGCGTCCTCGTTCTACGGCAAGCTCGAGGACACCGTCGTCGGGCTCACGGTGCTGCTCGCCGACGGGCGCGAGCTGGTGTCCCGGCCCGTCCCGCAGACCGCCGCGGGACCGGACCTCCGCCAGCTCTTCCTCGGCGGCGAGGGCACCACCGGCATCATCACCGAGGCCACGTTGCGGGTCTGGCCCGCGCCCGAGGTCGCGATCGACCGCGGCTGGCTGGTCCCCGACGTCGCCACCGGCCTGCGGGCCCTGCGCGACGTGATGTGGACCGGGCTGCGGCCGACCGTCCTGCGCCTGTACGACGAGACCGACACCGCGCTCGTGTTCGGCGGCCAGGGCCTCGAGGTGCCGCAGGGGTGCCTGCTCATCACCGGGTGCGAGGGGCGCGAGGACGTCGCGAGGTTCACGCACGAGGTCGTCGCACGGACGATGCTCGGGCACGGGGCGACCGACCTCGGCGCCGAGCCGGGGGGGAACTGGCGGGCGCACCGGCACTCGATGAGCTACCGCTTCGCCGAGTACATGAAGCCCGGCGGGGTCTTCGGCGACGCCCTCATGCTCGACACCATGGAGGTCGCCGGCGTGTGGTCGGTGCTCGTCCCGATGTACGAGCAGGTCAAGGCCGCCATCGCCGAGCACGTCGACCTCGTGTTCGCGCACTTCTCCCACGTCTACCCCGAGGGAGGGTCGATCTACTTCACCCTCGGGGGCATCAACGACGGCGACGAGGCCCGCGCGCTCGCCCGCTACGACGCCGCGTGGGACGCCGGCCAGCGCGCCGCCATCGCCGCCGGCGGCACCATCAGCCACCACCACGGCATCGGGCTCCTCCGGGCGCCGTACCTGCGCGAGGAGCTCGGCGAGGTCGGCTTCGACGTGCTCGAGCGGGTGAAGGCCGCGCTCGACCCCAACGGCATCCTCAACCCCGGCAAGCTCGGCCTCGGGGCCACCCGGCCCGCGGACATGCGGCAGGTCGCGCCGTGAGCGACCTGCCCCTGCTGCCCGCCATCCCGGACGACCTCGCCGCCGCAGCGCTCCACGGCTCGTGGTGCCCCAAGCTGTGCAACCACGCCTGCCCCGTCCTGGCCGCCACCGGGCGCGACGACGCCGTGCCGTGGTCGCTGCACCGGACCGTGTCCGACCTCGCGACCGGTCGGCTGGAACCGGACGATCGCGCCGCCGCCCGGCTGACCGCCTGCTCCGGCTGCCTCGGCTGCCAGGAGCCCTGCACGTTCGACCAGGACGTCCCCGCGCAGGTCCGCGCCGGCCGCGCGGCGACCGCCGGCGCCGGCGCACCCGTCCCGGGGCACGACGCCGCCGTGGCGGCCGTCTCCGCCGGCACCTCGCCGCACGGGGTCCCGCGCGCCGACGGTGTCGCCCCCGGCGCCACCGCCGGCGCGACCGCCGTGCTCGTCGGGTGCCGCGACACGCCCGACGTCGTCGCGGCCCTGCTGGCCCTGCTGCGCGCCGCCGGCGAGGACGCCGTCGCGGTCGCCCCGGCCGGGTGCTGCGGCGCGACCCTGCGCGACCTCGGCGCCGTCCCGGCCGCCGACGCCGCCCGCGACGCCACCGCCGGCGCGCTCACCGGTGCGGCCCGCGTCGTCCTGCTCGACCCGCACTGCGCGCCGGAGGCCGCGGCCGCGGTCGCGGACGACGTCGAGGTCGTCCACGCGGTCGAGGCCGTGTGGCGCCACCTCGAGGCCGGCGCCATCACGCTGCGCGCCGACCTCGGTCCCGCGACCTACCACGACCCCTGCCTGCTGGCGCGGGACGCGCGGCTCGTCGAGGAGCCACGCACGCTCCTGCGCACCGCCGGCGCCGAGCTCGTCGAACCGGAGCACCACGGCCCGGACGTGGCGTGCGCCGGCGGGGGGCTCGCGCTGCCGCTGGTCGACCCCGGCGCGGCCGAGGCCACCGCCGACCGCCGGCGCGGTCACCTGGCGGCGACCGGGGCGCCCCTGGTCGTCACGGCCTGTGCCGGGGCCCGCGAGCGGCTCGCCGCCGACGGCAGCGCGGTCGCCGACCTGTTCACCGTCCTCGCCGAGCGCCTCGTCAGCGAGGCCTGACCCTCCCGCACCGGCCCACCGGCCGCGCTGCCCCGCCCACCCGGAGCCCTGTCGTGAGCACGCCCTTCGGTCCCATCCTCCTCGTCGCCAACCCGTCCGCGGGCCGCGGCCGCAACGCCGTCCTGCCCGAGGTCGTGGCCGCCCTGACGAAGCGGGGCATCGACAACGTCGTGAGCGTCACCAAGGGGCCGCAGGACGCGACCCGGATCGCCCGCGAGGCCGTCACCAACCGGGGCATCCGGTTCGTGGTGGCGGTCGGGGGCGACGGCACCGTGAACGAGGTGGTCAACGGGCTCGTCGACGCCGAGTCCGGCGAGCCGGTCGCCGAGGACCTCGTGTTCGGCGCCGTCGCCGGCGGCACGGGGTGCGACTTCGTGAAGACCTTCGGGCTCGACCGTCCGATCGACACGGTCGTCGGCCACTTCACCACCGAGCACCTCTACCCGATCGACCTCGGACGCATCCGCTACCGCGACCGCAGCGGCGTCGAACGGGTCCGCCTGTTCGCCAACATCGCGGAGTGCGGCTGGGGCGCCGAGGTGACCGACCGGGTGAACAACCTGCCGAAGCTCCTCGGCCAGGCCCGCTACCCCCTCGCGATCCTCTCCTACGCGCGGCGGATGCAGCTGGTCGAGACGACCGTCACGATCGACCACACGACCATCTCGGAGCCGATGACCGAGGTCGTGGTCGCGAACTGCCAGTTCTTCGGCTCGGGCCTCAAGATCGCACCCCGGGCGATCCCCGACGACGGGACGTTCAACGTCCAGACGTGGCGCTCCGAGACCGCCGACGTCCTGCGCAACCTGCCGAAGGCCCGGGTCGGCGAGCACCTGTCCGACCCGAAGGTCCGCGAGTACCAGTCGTCCCGGGTCGAGGTGAGCAGCGCCGAGCCGCTCCTCATCGAGGCCGACGGCGAGGTCCTCGGCACCACCCCGGCGACGTTCGACGTCCTCGAGAAGGTGCTGCGGCTGAAGATCTGAGGGCTCGCCCTCAGCTCGCCCGGGCCGCCGGACCACGCCAGGCGAGGTCGAGCGGGACCGGGCCGCGCTCGTGCGCGACCGCGTCGAGGTAGGCCTCGACCTGGGCCGCCCGCTCGGCGGCGTCGAGGCCGAGCTCCTCCGCGACGACGTCGGCGACCCGCTCGACGGCCGCGCCACCGGCGCCGGCGTGGCGCAGGCTGACGCGCGTGCGGCGCTGCAGGACGTCGTCGACGGTCCGGGCCAGCTCGTGGCGCACCGCCCAGCGGACCTCGCCGGCGAGCCACGGCAGGCCCGGCACGAGCGGCGCGGTGCCGTCGTGCTCGAGGCAGAAGCGCAGGACCGTCGGTGCGAGGTCACCGTGGCGGTGGTAGAGCCCGCCCGCCGCGCGCGCGTCGAGCCCGTGCCGGGCGGCGAGCTCACGGACCCGGACCACGCCGTCCTCCGCACGACCGCCGGCGCCGAGCGGGATCCGCGCCGTGGGGGAGGCCCCCGCCCGGCCGTCGGCGGCCGCCAGCAGGTCCACGGTGTCCTCGGCCATCTGCCGGTACGTCGTCAGCTTGCCGCCCGTGACGGTGACGAGTCCCGGCGGGTCGTGGAGCACGACGTGCCGTCGGGAGAGGTCCTTGGTCGCCCCCGCCGCGCCGGACGCGAGCGGCCGGAGCCCGGCCCAGGCGCCGACCGCGTCGGCCGGGGTCAGGTCGGTGCCGAACGCGCGGTTCACGGCGCCGCAGAGGTACGCGGCGTCGGCCTCGTCGAGATCGGGCCGGTCGCGGTCCCCGTCGTACACGTCGTCGGTGGTGCCGACGTACGCCTGCCCGCCCCACGGGATGACGAAGAGCATCCGCCCGTCGTCGAGCCCGGAGGGGACGACCACGGCGCGGTTGACGGGCAGGTGGTGCCCGTCGAAGGTGAGGTGGACGCCCTTGGACGGCGTCAGCTCGGGACCGCCGGGGGTCGGGGCGAGGCCACGGAGGGTGGCCGCCCACACGCCGGAGGCCGAGACCGTCCAGCGGGCGCGCAGGGTGTGGGCCTCGCCGGTGAGGCGGTCGCGCACCTCGGCGCCGACGACCCGCTCGCCCGTGGTGTGCAGCCCGAGCACCTCGGCGTGGTTCACCACCAGCGCACCGAGCCGGCGCGCGACCTGCGCGACCTGCAGCGTGAGGCGGCTGTCGTCGGTCTGGCAGTCGTCGTAGCGGTACCCGCCCTGCTCGAAGCCCGTCACGAGCCCGGGCACGTCACGCAGCACCTCGCCGGGACGCAGGTACCGGTGCGTCCGGTTGCGGCCCAGCGCGATCGCGTCGTACAGCGCCAGGCCGGCCTTGAGCTGTGCGCGCGTCGCGAGGTCGGGCAGCGGCACGACGAAGCCGAGAGGCCGGACGAGGTGGGGGGCGAGCCGTCGGAGCCGGTCCCGCTCCCGCACGCCCTCCGCGACCATGGCCACGTCCGCGTTGGCGAGGTAGCGGACGCCGCCGTGCACCAGCTTGGACGACTTCGACGAGGTGCCGGACGACAGGTCGTCGCGTTCGACGAGGGCCACGCGATAGCCGCGGGCGGCCGCGTCGAGCGCCACGCCGGCGCCGGTGATGCCACCGCCGACCACCAGCACGTCGAGGTCGGTGGCGGCTGCGGCGGCGAGCGCCTCCTCGCGGTCGGGCGCTGCGGAGCCGGCGGGCGTGGCGGGGGAGGGGGGCACGGGCGTCTCACGGAGGGTGGCGGGGACCGACGCAGGGTACCGACGGTGCGTGGGTGCCCCTCCCACCGGGCCGGTGTGGTCCCCGCGGGTGCGAGTAGGCTGCCGTCCCGTCCGCCGCCGTCACCCGGAGCCGAACGCCGTCGTGGACCGTCTCGACCGTGCCCGAGCCGTCATGCGCGAGCGGGGCGTCGACGCCCTGCTCGTGGGTCCCTCCGCGGACCTGCGCTACCTCGTCGGCTACCACGCGCTCCCGCTCGAGCGGCTGACGCTGCTCGTCGTCCCGGCCGAGGGGGACGCCACCCTCGTCGCGCCCGCGCTCGAGGCGCCCCGCGCCCGCTCGTCCGGTGCGACGGACCACGCCGAGCTCGCGACGTGGGAGGAGACCGACGACCCGGTCGCGCTCGTCCGGGACCTGCTCCGCGCCGCCGGCGTCGGTGAGGACGCCACCTACGCCGTGCAGGACCGGCTCTGGACGTCGTTCACCCTGCGGCTGCAGGACGCCCTGCCGGCGCGCAGGTGGCTGCCCGGCTCGGCGGTCCTGCGCGACCTGCGGATCGCCAAGACGGCCGACGAGGTCGAGGCGCTCAAGCGCGTCGGCGCGGCCATCGACCGCGTCCACGAGCAGGTCCCCACGCTGCTGCGCCCCGGTCGCACCGAGCGCGAGGTCGGCCGGGACATCGCCGAGCGGATCCTCGAGGAGCACGACGAGGTGAACTTCGTCATCGTCGCCTCCGGACCCAACGGCGCGAGCCCGCACCACGAGACCGGGTCGCGGGTGCTCGAGCCGGGCGATGCCGTGGTCGTCGACATCGGCGGGACCCGCGACGGGTACTGCTCCGACATGACGCGCAACTACACCCTCGGTCCGGCCGACCCGGCCTACCGCGAGCTGCACGACGTGCTCGAGGCGTCGCAGGTGGCCGCCACCGAGGTCGTCCGTCCCGGCATCGAGGCGCACGAGGTCGACCGGGTCGCGCGTCGCATCATCACCGAGGCCGGCTGGGGGCCGCAGTTCCTGCACCGCACCGGGCACGGCATCGGCGTGGAGGAGCACGAGGAGCCCTGGATCGTCGAGGGCAACGACGAGCCGCTCGTGCCCGGCATGGCGTTCAGCGTCGAGCCCGGCATCTACGTGGCCGATCGATGGGGCGCCCGCATCGAGGACATCGTGGTCGTCACCGAGGTCGGTGCCGACCGCTGCAACCTGCTGCCCCGGGGTCTCGTGGAGGTGGACCTGTGAGCGACGTGAGCGTGCGGCGCGCCCGCATCGAGGAGATCCGGCCGTTGGCCGCGGAGTACCGCGACGAGTCCGCCGGGATCTCCGAGACCGGCGAGCCGTGGGACCCCCCGATCCCGCAGGGCGGCATCTTCTGGCTCGCCGAGGACAAGGCCTCGGGTGAGCCGCTCGGGTACGCCGCCGGGACGCTGCGGCCCTCCGGGTGCACCGTGGGTCCGGTGTTCACCCGGGCGACCGCCCGCCGGCGCGGTGTGGGCAACGCCCTCATCACCGCCATCCAGCGCTGGGCGAACGACACCCGCGTGCCCGTGGTCGAGATCTCGGTCGCGGCCGACAACCCCGACGGCCAGGCCTTCCTCGAGTCGCTCGGCTACGTCCCGCGACGCATCATGATGAGCCTCACGCCCGAGGGCGCGCGGCCCGTCTGAGCGCCGCGGACCCGCACCGTCCCGGTCCGTGGCACGAAGCCCCACCGACCCGTGGAGCGGTCCGACCACCCCCACCGCAGGAGCACCGCCGTGCACACGCTGTCCCCCGAGGAGCGCGACCTGATGACGGTCGTGCGTGGCTACGTCGCCAACGAGGTCGCGCCGGCGGCCGCCGCGCACGAGGCCGACCACACCTTCCCCCTCGACACCTTCCGCTCGCTCGGCAAGATGGATCTGCTCGGGCTCGCGATGCCCGAGGACGTGGGCGGGGCCGGCCTGCCGTACCGGACCTACCTGCTGGTCCTGGAGGAGCTCGCCCGGGGGCACGCCACGCTCGCCCTGGCCGTCAGCGTCCACACGTTGGTCATGTCCGTCCTCGACCACGGCGGCACGCCCGAGCAGCGGCTCGCGTTCCTGCCACCGATGGTGTCCGGCGAGCACCTCGGGGCCTACTCGCTGTCCGAACCCGAGGCCGGTTCCGACGCCGCCTCGCTGGCGTGCGCGGCCGTCCGCGACGGTGACGGCTACCGCCTCACCGGCACGAAGGCGTGGGTGACCCACGGCGGCGTCGCCGACCGTCACGTCGTGTTCGCCCGCACCGGGGACGAGGGGGCCGGTGGGGTGTCGGCGTTCGTCGTCGACGAGGGCACCGAGGGCATGACGGTGCTGCCGCCCGAGCAGAAGATGGGCCTCACGGGCTCGCCCACCACCCAGGTCGTGTACGAGGACGCGTACGTCGGCGCCGACCGGCTCCTGGGCGGGGAGGAGGGCCAGGGATTCCGCCAGGCGATGTCCGGCCTCGACGGGGGCCGGCTCGGCATCGCGGCCGTGGCCACGGGCGTGGCCCAGGCCTCGCTCGACGCCGCGCTCGCCTACGCCAAGGAGCGCCGTCAGTTCGGCCGTCCCATCATCGAGTTCCAGGGGCTCAGCTTCATCCTGGCCGACATGGCCACCCGGATCGAGGCCGCCCGGGCGCTCTACAAGGACGCGGCCGGGCGCCGCGACCACAGCCTGTCGCTGCCCCCGGGGGAGCGCTACGACGTCGGCAAGGCCTGCTCGATGGCGAAGCTGTTCTGCACCGACACCGCGATGGCCGTGACGACCGACGGCGTCCAGGTGCTCGGCGGCGCCGGCTACACCCGGGACTTCCCGGTCGAGCGCTACATGCGCGAGGCGAAGATCATGCAGATCTTCGAGGGCACGAACCAGATCCAGCGGGTGGTCATCGGCCGACGGCTCGCGGAGGGACGGTGAGCCCGCACCCCGACGAGGAGCGGCCCGAGGTCCCCGACGACCCCGGGGCGCTGCTCGACGGCAGCCTGCCGCCGGCGCCGGCGGACGTCGACCCGCTCGCCCACGACCTCGCCCGCCGTCGCACCACCCGCCGCATCGCCGGGCGGGGCGCGCTGCTCGGCGTGGTGCTGGCCGTCGCCTCGGGCCTCGCCGGCGGCGAAGGGCGCGTCGGCCTCGCCATCCTGCTGCTGGTCAGCGCGGCGTCGACCGCACTCGCGGCGTCCTACGCGTCGGTGACGCTCCTGCTCGACCAGGTCAAGGGTCGGCACACGACCGGGCGCCGCGCGCTGCTCGCCGGCGGGCTGTTCCTGCTCACCGCGATGCTGATGGCGATGCTGGCCGGCGCCGGCGGCTGACCGGCGCGTCGAGGGCCCACCCGGCGCCTCAGTCGGTGCCGACCCGCACGAGGCCGTCGGCGGCCGCGTCCAGGATGGTCGCCCAGGCCGCCCGGGCCTCGGTGTCCCCGTGCACGTCGAGGTCGGCGAGCGACGCACCCCGCCGGAACGCGGCACGCCACAGGTCGGTGCCCTCGCCTCGCAGCGTCCCGCGCGCGGTGGGGTCGGCGCCCCGCTCGATGCGGTGCGGCTCCGTGGCGGCCGGGTGGGTCCCGAGCAGCTCGTCCCAGATGTTGTCGACGGCCGGCGGGGGGGCCGGGGCGTCGAACACGATGGTCCAAGTCCCGCCGCCGGGTGGGGCAGTGACGACCTCCAGGCGCAACGGCCCCGGGACGTGGCCGCCGGCGCGCCGCGCCAGGGCGTCGAGCACGAACTCGACGACGAGCCGCTCCGTCGCCTCGTCGTCCTCCGGCACCCGGCCGAGGGCCTCGCCGAGGTCGTGCGCGTGCACGTGGTGGTGGGCGAGCACCCGACGGACCGCGGCCGCGAGCGGCTCCGCGCCACCCAGCGGCGACCAGACCGGCCAGGACCAGTCGTCCAGGCGCATCGTCCCGAGCACCCCGAGCAGCGCGTCCGTCGCCGCCCGGTAGCCGGCGAGCGCCTCCGGTCCCGGGACGTCCGCGTGCTGCGGGCCCGTGTCGTCGTCGATGACGTGGAGCAGGACCTCGCGCTCCTCGGGGTCGAGGCGCCGGCGCCACGCGTCGGCGAGCTCGCCCATGCCGTCGGCGAGGTGGGCGACGGTCCCGGCGACCGTGGTCCCCGTGGCCGGGACGGGCGTCGACCACCCGTCGGCGTCGAGGCGGCCGAGCCGACCGAGCCAGGCACGTACCTGCGCGCCGAGGGCGTCCGCCGCGGCGGGGCCGAGGACGGTGGGGACGATCCGCTGCGTCATGGCCGACCTCCTGGGCCGCGTCGTCGCCTGCCGCCCGTGGGGTCGGCACGGCGTGCTCCTCCCGGTGGGTCCACCTTGGCGCGTCGGGGCCCGGCGTGCGGCCGGAACTGCTCGCGTGTGCACCCTCGTCACCACGGGGGCGCGCGGCGCGCGGCCGCCCGCGGGCCGTGGGCGGACGCGGGCCCGCCCGCCGCACCTGCGCCGTCGTGCTGTGGTCCATCGCTACCGTCGCGACGCCGTCCCCCGAGGTGCTCGTGCCCGACCGTCCGGCCGATCCACGCCCCGACCCCGGTGCCGAACCGGAGCGTGGCGGAGGCCGCCGCGCGGACGCGGACGCTTCGCCCACGGCGGGCGACCCGGACGGCCGGCACCGGGTGCTGGAGCCGGCCGGGGGACTGCCGGTGGCGGCCACCCGGTTTGACCCGCGACCCGAGCTGTGGGACACCGAGCGACGGGTCGAGCTCGAGGCCGTCGTGCTCGGGGAGGGCACCCTCGCCCGGCTCGCCCGCGCCGGCGGCGGGGACCCGGTCTCCGTGCGAGCGGGCCTGCTGGAGGCGACCGCGGAGCGGGGCGCGCTGCCCGCCGGCACGAGCGCCGTGGTCGTCGGGGTGCTGCAGGCCGCGGGCCCGGCCGCCCCGACCGACCCGCCCGTCGGCACACGGGTCGCCGTCGCCGCACCGGCCGACGTCCTGCCGCTGTGGCTCGCGGAGACGGCACGGTGGTCCGGCCTCGCCCCCGTCGTCCCGGCACGCGGTCACGCCGTCCTCGGGCCGCACGTCCCGCTCGTCCGGCTCGAGGGGGAGACGCCCTCGACGGCGGCCTGCCTCGTGCCCTGGCTGGGCCTGTTGGACGGGCGGTGGGGCCCGCCGTCCACACCGACGGCCACGGCCGCCGTCCTGGGGGCGGACCACGTCGCGGGCCTGCTGGCGGTCGATGCGCTCGTGGCGGCCGGCTGGTCGGTCCACGCCACGGTCGCCGACCTGCCGGCGGCCCGGATCGTGCAGGCCGCCGGCGCGGTGCCGGTGGTCGTCGGCGCGTCCGACCCGGCCGCCCTCGAGACCGAGGTGACGGCGTCGCTCGCGCGCGCGCATGCCGGGACGGCCGAGCTGGTGGTCGTCGCGCCGCCGAGCCGGGAGGACGCCGGCGCGCCGGTCGGCGAGGTCGGCGACGTCGGGGGCGCGCTCGCCGCCGGCGCGCTCGCCGCGCCCGACGGTCGCGTGGTCGTCCTACGGCCTGCCGACGCGCCCCCCGCGGTGGCGAGCCTCGACGCCCGTGGGTGCCCCGCGCAGGTGGTCGCCCAGCGCACGGCGCCCACGCGTCCGACGACGCTGGGCGACGTAGCCTCGCGGACCCTCGAGGTGGCGCGGTGGCACGCGGGAGACGGACCCCGGCCCTCGAGCGCACGACCGGAGGACGTGTGACGACCACCGACACCCCGCCGACGGACGGACGCTCGGCGGCCCGGACCGCCGGGGCGGACGGGGACCGACCCGGCGTCCGCGGAACCCTCCTCGTCGCCGACCGGGTGGTGACGCTCGGGCACGGTCGCTACCAGGCGCGCTGCGTGCTGGTGCGTGGCCGACGCGTCGTCTGGGTCGGGGACGACCCGGCGCTGGCCCCGCCCCACGCGAGCGTGGTCGACCTCTCCGGCTGCGCCCTCGGCCCCGGGTTCGTCGACGCGCACGTCCACCTCACGCCGACCGGGATCACCCTCGGCGGCCTCGACGTCCGGGGCCTTCGCACGGGGGAGGAGGTGCTCACCGCCGTCCGCCTCTACGCCGAGCAGCACCCCGGTCGCGTCGTGTGGGGCCACGGGTGGGACGAGCACGCGCTGCGCGGGCCCCTCCCCACGCCGGCGGCGCTGTCGGAGGCCACGGGCGGGCGTCCGCTGTACCTCTCGCGGGTCGACGGGCACTCCTGCCTGGTCGACCTGGCGACGCTCGACGCGGCCCCCCTCGCGCGGGTCCGAGGGGTGGAGCGCGACGCCGACGGCGTCCCGACGGGGGTCCTGAAGCTCGAGGCCGACCGGATCGCCCGTCGCTGGGCGGTCGGTGCCATGAGCGAGGCCGACCTCGAGGAGGCCCGCCAGCGCGTCGCCCGGCGCGCCGCGAGCCTCGGCATCGTGAGCGTCCACGAGATGAACGGTCCCGACCTGATGGGCGCCAGCGACTTCGACGCCTGGCGCTTCGGCACCTACCCGGTCGAGGTGGTGCCGTACTGGGGCGGACTCGACCTCGGGTTCGTCGCCGAGCGCGACCTCAAGCACGTCGGCGGCGACCTCTACCTGGACGGGACGATCGGCTCGCGGACCGCGGCGCTGGGCGAGCCGTACGCCGACGCGGACCACTCCGGTCAGCTCGAGTTCGACGACGACACCCTCACCGAGCTCTTCCTCGAGGCGACGCACGCGGGGATCCAGGTCGCCGTGCACGCGATCGGGGACGAGGCGCTCCGCCAGCTCGTCCGCTGCTGGCAGGCCGTGGAGGCCGCCCTCCCGGACTACCTCGAGGGGGCCGTCCGCCGGCTCCACCACCGGGTCGAGCACGCCGAGGTGGTCCCGGTCGACCTCTACGACGACCTCGCGGCCCTGGGTCTCGTCGTGAGCTGCCAGCCGGCCTTCGAGGCGATCTGGGGTGGCGAGGGTGGGCTGTACGAGGCTCGCCTGGGAGCGGAGCGGGCCGCGGCGACGAACCCGCTGCGCGCCCTCGCGGACCGCGGGGTCGGGCTGGCGCTGGGCTCCGACGCCAACGTGACGCCGATGGACCCCTGGGGTGCCATCCACGCGGCGCAGCACCGCCGCCACCCCGAGCACGGCATCGATCGGCTCGAGGCCGTGTCCGGCCACACCCTCGGGGGTCGCAACGCGGCCCGTCAGGAGCACTACGTCGGGGTCGTGCGGGCCGGCATGCGGGCGGACCTCGCCGTGTTCGAGGGCGACCCCTACGCCGCGGACGACCCCCGGGGCGCCCGGTGCGTGCTGACGGTGCTGGGCGGCCGGGTCACGCACGGGCTCGAGGTGGTCCCGGGCACGCCGCTCGGCCTCCTACCCGACGAGGCCTGAGCTCGCACGCCGTGTGCCGTCCGTCGCGCGTTGACGCTCGGCGGCGCGCGACGAGCGCAACGCCGGCGACGAGGCTGGGCCTCGGGCTTGACGCGCTCCCCGAGCGCGACCAACATCCCCCCGTCCAGGACGCGGCAACCACCTCTGAGGGGGCGGACGCCGGAGGGTGAGGTGATGGTGAGCGTGCACGCGGGGGACCGCGCGGACACCCACCGACCCGTCGCTCCGGCGGTCCTCACGTGGCCATCCGCGTCCGGGCGACCACCTCGCGCTCAGTAGACAACGCGGTCGGCGCCGCCACATGCCGACCGTGGCCCCAACGGTGCGAGCTCGCCCACAGACGCGCTGGCCCCGGCTCCGGTCGGACCACCTGGTCCACCGGGCCGGGGCCTCGCTCGTCGTCCCGTGGTCGGCCGACCGTGCCCGGGTGGTTGCACGCCCGGCCGGGGAGGTGGTACCACCCGCGAGCCCGGGCGGCCATCCCCGCTCCCGCCCGGCACGAAGGAGCAGGCGTGGCCGCCGACGAGCACGAGGACCTCGAGGAGCTCGAGCCGCTCGACGAGGGCGCCGACGACCTCGACGACGACGACTTCGACGCGGACGACGACGACCTCGACACCGATGCCGAGGACGAGGACGTCGAGGTCGCGGAGGACGCCGAGGTCCCCTTCCCGTCCGAGGACGGTGACGACGAGGACGAGGAGCTCGCGCCGTTGCCGCTGCCGTCCTTCGACGAGGAGGAGGACGACGACGAACCGGTCGCCGAGGAGGCCGACGAGGACGAGGACGACGACGTCGACGGCCTCCGAGCCGGCGAGTTCGTGTGCCGCTCCTGCTTCATGGCCAAGCGGGAGTCCGCCCTGGCCGACCCGAAGCGGATGCTCTGCCGCGACTGCGCGTGAGCGCTCGCTGGCACCCGCCGGCGCTCGCGGTCGCCGCCGGGCTCGCGGTGGCCGCGGCGCACCCGCCGCTCGGCTGGTGGCCGCTGGCCCTGCTGGCGCCCGCACTGCTGGCGATCGCGGTGGCCCGCGCCGGCGGCTCGCCGGGCCCCAGCGGGACGGTCGTCCGGATCCGCACGGCCCTGGGGCTCGGGACCCTCGCCGGACTGTCGGCGTACGGTCCGATGCTCCTGTGGGTCGCCCGCCCGGCCGGGGTGGTCGCGTGGGTGCTCCTCGCGCTGTCCCAGGCGGTGTTCCTCGGGGCCTTCGCCGTGGCGGTCGCCCCGTCGCTGCGGGGGCGGTTCGCCGCGCCGGCGGTGGCGCTCGCCTGGACGGGCGCCGAGGCGTGGCGGGGCGCGGTACCGCTCGGCGGGTTCGGGTGGGGCGAGCTCGCCTACGCCCACGCCGGCGGGACGTTCATGCTCCCCTCGGCCCGCGTCGTCGGCGCGCGAGGGCTCACGCTGCTGACGGCGCTGGTCGCCGGCTTCGTCTACGACGCGTGGCGTCGCGCGCGTGCGGCCACCGACGGCCTCGACGGCGACACCCGTGACCTCGCCATGGCCGGCTTCCCGCACCTGCAGCCGGCGCTGATCGGCGTGGCCGCAACGCTCGCCCTCAGCGTCCTCGTGACCGTCGAGCCGCCCCCCGAGGTCGGCACGCTCGAGGTCCTCGCCGTGCAGGGCAACGACATGCCCGACACCGTCGGGACCGCGGTCGCCGAGTCGTTCACGATCACGACCAACCTCGCCGAGGAGACCGCCCGGGCGGTGGCCGCCGACGGTGTCCCGGGGCTCACCGTCTGGCCCGAGTCGGGCGTCGACCGCGACCCGACCACCGAACGCGGGGCCGAGCTCGCCGCCCCGCTCGCCGCCGGCGCCGCGGTGGTCGGCGACGCCGGCTTCGTCATCGGGGTCAACCTCGCCGGCCCGGAGCCGCGCACCTTCCGCAACACCGCCGCGGTCGTGGACGCGACGGGCCGCATCGGGGCGACCTACGACAAGCGCCACCTCGTCCCGTTCGGCGAGTTCGTCCCGGCCCGACCGCTGCTGGGCGACCTCCCGCCGCTGCGCCTCGTGCCCAACGACGGGGTGCCCGGCGACGGCCCGCAGGTGCTCGAGGTCGCTGGGACGCGGGTGGCCGTGGCGATCTGCTTCGAGACGCTGTTCGGGCGGCTCGTGCGCGACAACGTGCTCGCCGGTCCGGGCGAGGAGCCGGCTGCCCTGCTGCTCGCCTCCACGAACGACGCGTCCTACGGCTTCTCGTCGGAGCCGGCGCAGCACCTCGCCCAGTCGGTGCTGCGGGCGGTGGAGACCGGTCGGCACGTCGTGCACGCGGCGCTCTCGGGCAGCTCCGCGTTCGTGGCGCCCGACGGCACCGTCACCGGCGAGACCGAGCTGTTCACGGTCACCCACACCCGGGGCACCGTCGGCCTGGTCGAGGGGCGCACCCCCTTCCTGGTGACCGGCGACTGGGTGGGCCTGCTCGCACAGGCGGTGTCCCTCGCCCTGCTGGTGCTCGCCCTCGTCGCCCGTGCCCGCCGCCCGCACCCGGCGCGTCCCGCCGCGTGACCGGCGCCGTCCCCCCGAGCAGGAGCCTCCCGTGCGTACCCTCGTGGTCGTCCCCACCTACGACGAGCGCGCCACCATCCGTGAGGTGGTGGCCCGGACCCTCGCCGCCGACGTCGACGTCGACCTGCTCGTCGTCGACGACGCGTCGCCCGACGGCACCGGCGAGGTCGCCGACGAGCTCGCCGGGCTGCACCCCGAGGTCCACGTGCTGCACCGCAGCGGCAAGGAGGGGCTCGGTCCCGCCTACCGCGCCGGGCTCGGGTGGGGGCTGGAGCGGGGCTACGACGTGCTGGTCGAGATGGACGCCGACCTCTCGCACGACCCGCTGCAGCTGCCCGAGCTCGTCGCGGCCACCGCCGGCGCGGACCTCGTCATCGGGTCGCGCTACGTCCCCGGCGGACGCATCGAGAACTGGCCCGTGCACCGGCTCGCCCTCTCCGCCGGCGGCAACCTCTACGTGCGCACCGTCACCGGGCTGCCGGTGCGCGACGCGACGTCGGGGTTCCGGGCGTTCCGACGCTGCGTGCTCGAGGACATCGGCCTGCTCGACCTGCGAAGCGACGGCTACTCGTTCCAGCTCGAGACGGCCCTGCTGACGTGGCGCGCCGGGTACGCCATCGGCGAGGTGCCCATCACCTTCGTCGAGCGCACCGCCGGCGCGAGCAAGATCAGCCGCGCCATCGTCCTCGAAGCGCTGTGGCGGGTGCTGCAGTGGGGGCTGCGCGGCCCTCGGTCCGCCGGCCCCACCCACCCGCGGTCGGTGCGCGCCGGACGTCCGGCCGCCTGAGCCGCGAGCGGCGAGGCGGTCGCCCCGCCCCGGGGCGTCGCTACCCTCCGGCCCCCACGGCCCCGTCGTCTAGTGGTCCAGGACACCGCCCTTTCAAGGCGGGTACGCCGGTTCGAACCCGGTCGGGGCTACCCACCGCGCCACGGCGTCGGGCCGGGCCCACCGCCGGGTCCGCCCGGCGGCGTGTCGGTACCCTCGCTCGTCGGCCGCGCACCGGCCACCCGCACCCCGCAGGCCCCGCCTGCACCCCAGACGCACCAGACCGGCAGGAGCCCCGTTGGCCACCAAGGACAAGCTCGAGGTGACGATCCCCGTCGAGCGGCAGAAGGCCGCCCAGGCGGCCGGCAACTTCGAGCTCTCCGACCTCCCGGGCCGCCTCGCCGAGCCGGACGCCGCCGTGCGCCTGGGCAAGACCCCCAAGCAGGACAAGGCCCTCGTCGGGGTCCGCAGCGTCACCTCGCTGACGAAGCTGACCCCGGGCCAGGTCATCGCGAACTACGGCAAGTCCGAGTCGAAGTGGGCGATGGCGTACCAGAAGCGTCGCGCCGGCAACGCGGAGTTCCACGAGCTGCTGAGCTACGCGCGCCAGATCGTCGGGCTCGACGAGAGCGGGCAGATCCAGATCTGTCTGATGGGCCACGCCGGGCAGGGCCCCTGCATCCCGCTGTGGGTCCCGCGCGAGGAGGTCACCCTCACCGTGCAGCCCAACGACATCATCCTCCGGTTCGACGGCATGTCGTTCGACTGGTGAGCGTGGCCGGGGGAGCGGGCGCGCCCGTCCCGGGCGCCTGGGCCGCCGAGCTCGCGTTCGCGCACGAGCTCGCGGACCTCGCCGACGCGCTGACGCTGCCCGCGTGGAGATCCCGGCGGGACCGGACCACCGACGTCGACGTCAAGGACGACGGCACGTGGGTCACCTCGACCGACCGCGGCGTCGAGTCGGCCATCCGGGCCGCGATCGCCGAGCGCTTCCCCGAGCACGCCGTGCTGGGGGAGGAGGAGGGGCTCGTCGGCGACCCTGAGGCCCCGCGCTGGATCGTCGACCCGATCGACGGCACCTCGAACTTCGTCAAGGGCAACCCGATCTTCGCGACCCTCATCGCCCTGCGCGTCGGTGGCGACGACGTGGTGGGGGTGGTGAGCGCGCCGGGGCTCGGCACCCGCTTCGACGGGGTCGTCGGGGTGGGCGCGCACCAGGACGGTCGGCCCGTGCGGGTGTCCGAGGTCGACGACCTCGCCGACGCCGAGGTCGCGTTCGGGGGGCTGTCCCACTTCGCCGAGCGGGGACTGCTCGGCGCCGTCGAGCGGGCCGCCACGCGCACCCGGCGACAGCGTGGCTACGGCGACTTCTGGGCCCACTGCCTCGTCGCCGCGGGCTCCACGGAGGTCGCCGTCGAGGCGGCCGTCAGCACCTGGGACCTCGCCGCGGTCCGGGCGGTGGTGACCGCCGCCGGCGGTCGCTTCACCGACCTCGACGGCGTCGAGAGCGCCGACAACGGCAGCGCCCTGTCGAGCAACGGGCGCCTGCACGGCGCGGCGCTCGCGCTCGTCCACGGGCGACCGCACGGCTGACCGGCACCTCCTCGTCGTCCACGCCCGCCGTCGGTACGGTCGGCACGACCATGTCGAGCGCCTCCTCCACCCCCCGCCCGGTCCCCGCGGCCGCCACGCGCGCCGGCGGCGGGGTCGAGCCGTCACACGGGGAGCAGCCGGCGCTGCTCGACGTCGCGGTGCCGGCTGAGCTCGAGCCGTCCACACCCCCGCTGATCGACGAGGACGGGCGCGTCCGCCTCTCGTTCAGCCGGGTGGACCGCTACCGGACCTGCCCGCTCGCGTTCCGGTACGCGTACGTGGACCGGCTGCCCGGGGTGCCGTCCCCGGCGCTGTCGTTCGGGACCTCCGTCCACGCCGCCCTCGAGGCGTTCCACGACCGCAAGCTCCCCGCCTGCCCCAGCGAGGAGGAGCTGCTGCAGGCCCTCTACGACGGGTGGGACGCGAGCGGCTTCGAGGGGCTCGAGCGCGAGGAGCAGCTCGCGCACTACCGCCACGCCCAGGACGTGCTGCGGCGCTACCACGCGCGGGTCCGCGACACCTACCGGCCCGCCGCCGCCACCGAGGTGTGGTTCGAGCTCCCCGTCGGCGAGGAGGCCGTGGTCGTCGGCTCGATCGACCGCGTCGACGTGGACGACGCCGGCGACCTGCACGTCGTCGACTACAAGACCAACCGCCGCGTCTCCGACCGGGCCCGGGTCGCGCGGAGCCTGCAGCTCGCCATCTACGCGCTGGCGTGCGAGCACCTGTACGGGCGCCTGCCCCGCACGGTCAGCCTCGACTTCGTGGTCGCCGGCCTCGAGGTCCGCGTCGACCGCGACGAGCTCGACCTCGAGGCGGCGCGGCGGGCCGTCGTCGACACCGCCCGGTCGGTCCGCGCCGGCGAGTTCGGACCGACGCCGAACCGGCTCTGCGAGTGGTGCGACTTCCGGGCCCTCTGCCCCGCCTGGGACGCCCCCGACGGTCGCGCGCTCGGCCCGGCGGAGCAGGAGCTCGCGCGGCTGCGTCGGCAGGTCGCCCGGGACGTGCGGACCCTGCGCGAGCTCGAGGCCGGGGTGGCCCGGATCCGTGCCGAGCTCGAGGTCCCCCGACCGGACGTGGGCCCCGACGGTCGTCCCGACGCCGCCGGTGCCGCTGGCTAGGCTCGGCCACCGCTCGCCGCACGCACCGGCAGCGCGACGCGGCAGCCCGCCGCCACACCACGCCGCGGCCCGTCCGCGGGCCAGGGAGAGGAAGCCCGATGGGTCAGAAGGTCTCCGACAGCGTCACCATCGCCGCCAGCCCGGAGACGGTGCTGGCCGTGATCACCGACATCGAGGCCTACCCGTCGTGGGCCGAGGGCATGCAGTCGGCCGAGGTCCTCGAGACCGACGCCGAGGGGCGCCCGGCCCGCGCCCGGTTCGCCGTGGACGCGAAGGTCGTGGAGGTCGCCTACACGCTCTCCTACGCGTACCAGGGCACCGAGGAGGTCTCCTGGACCCTGGTCGAGGGCGAGACGATCACGCAGCTCGACGGGGCCTACGTCCTCGAGGACCAGGGCGACGTGACCAAGGTCACCTACACGCTCGAGGCCGACGTGGACATCCCGCTGCCCGGGTTCATGAAGAAGCGTGCGGCGAAGCAGATCCTCGACACCGGGCTGTCGGGGCTGAAGAAGCGCGCCGAGGCGGTCTGAGGTCCACGTGGCACGCACCGACGACGTCGAGACCGCCTACTTCGCGCTGCTGCGGGCGCGCGAGGAGGTCACCTCCCTGCAGCGCTGGGAGGAGTACCTGCGCGCCGAGCGGGCCCGCATCGACGCGTTCGTCGCCGCCGGTCGCGAGCTCGACGAGGCCGTCGACCGTCGTATGCGCCGCGCGCTCGGCCACAACGACGGCCCGCTGGGCGAGGTCCTCGAGCAGCGCCGGCGGCTGCTCGCCGACGAGCTGCACCGGCTGCCGGAGCGCGTCGAGGCGGCCGAGCGCTTCGTCGCCGAGTGCGAGGCCGAGCACGACGCCCTGAAGCGTCGCAGCGCCTAGGAGCCGCCCGTGTACCGCGACGACCCGCTCGACGACGAGGCGGAGCTCCGCGCCATCGTCGGTGACGACCCGGTGGACGCCCTGCTCGACGCCGAGGTCGTCGAGGGCCAGCGGGACCCGCTGCTCGCGGCCCTCGACGTCCTGCGGGTCCTGCAGGGCTGGGCGAGCGACGAGGACGCCGGGCGGTGGCTCACGAGCCCGGCCCGCCGGCTCGACGGGCGCACCCCGCTGGAGGCGCTCGCCGCCGGCGCGGTCGACGAGGTCGAGGACGCCGCGCGCGCCTACGCGGCCGCGCTGGGCTGAGCGCGACCGTCCGTCCACACGCCCCGCACGCGGGGGTGTGGCAGGCGCGCACGAGTCGCTACCCTCCACGGACGCCTCCGGCACGCGGTGCCACCGGGTCCCGGACGGCCCTGCGCACGCCCGTGCTCGCGTGACCGCCCCTGCGGTCGCCCAGCGACCCCGGCGCGATCCGCGGCACCGGTGCCCACCACGGCGCCCGACCAACGTCTGCACCCGCGCGGACCGGCTCCACGCCTCCCGCGCCGACCACAGGAACCACCGCACATGCCGACCGGACGACTCAAGGTCTTCAACGCCGACCGCAACTTCGGCTTCGTCACCACCGAGGACGAGGGCGAGGACATCTTCTTCCACGCCGAGGCCCTCAAGGGCGAGGCGAACCCGGGCGACCTCGTCGAGTTCGAGGTCCGCGAGGACGAGAGCGGCGAGAAGACCGCGTCCGACGTGACCGTGGTGAAGGCGGCGGTGGGCGCCAGCCTCGTCGGTCGCACCCTGTCGCAGCCGCCGACGTGGGACCAGCTCGAGGAGCGCGACCGCGCCCGTCGCCAGGCGCGCCGCCGCCGGCGCTGACGCACCGGGCATGGGTGCCGCCGCCGCGACCGCACAGCGCGCCGCCGGCGCGCTGCCCACCCCCGTGCGCGAGGAGATGACCGACGTCCTCTCCGACGTCCGGCCGGACCGCCCCTGGGACGTCATCGTCTGGGACGACCCGGTCAACCTGATGAGCTACGTCGTGTTCGTGTTCCGCAAGGTGCTCGGGCACGACGAGCCCGTCGCTCGCAAGCTGATGCTCGAGGTCCACACCCGCGGCAAGGCCCTGGTGGCCTCCGAGCCCCGCGAGCAGGCGGAGATGTACGTGCAGCAGCTCCACGAGCACGGCCTGCACGCCACGATGCAGCGCGCGTCGTGAGCCGGATGCGCCGGCGCGGCGACCGGATCCGCTGGGAGCTCGAGGCCTTCGAGGTCGACCTGCTGCAGCGTCTCGGGCGTGGCCTGGGCGCGACCCTCGACGACCAGGACCCGGCCGACCCGGGGGTGGCTCGCCTGTTCCCGTCGACGGTCACGGGCGACGACGAGGCCGACGCCGAGCTGCGGTCGATGATCCGCGACGACCTGGAGCGGGGGAAGCGCGCCGGGCTCGAGGCCCTCGCCGCGGTGCTCGACCGTGCGGCTCCCGTCCGGGGGAGCCAGCGGCTGCGGGTGGACCTCGTCGACGACGAGCCGCTGCTCGTGCTCGGCGTCCTCAACGACGTCCGCCTGACCCTGGCGGCGCGCATCCGTGTCGAGGAGCTCGACCGGGCATCGCTCGGCGAGGACGACCCCGAGGCGCAGGTGCTCGCCGTGGTCGACCACCTCGCGTGGTACCAGGAGCAGCTGCTGGGGATCCTCGACCCCGCGAGCGTGGCCTTCCACGCCGAGGTCGACCCCGACACGCTCTGACCCACCGCCTCGGCCGGCCGAGCTCGGACGGTGTCCTGCCGGCTCACCCCGCCGGTCGGCCCCGCGTCACGCGGCGATGCACCTGGTCGAGCAGCACCCGCGCCTCCGTGACGCCCAGGAACGCGGCCACCGCGACGTAGACGCCGCCGGTGAGCCCGACGGCCACGACCGCGGCCGGCACGGGGTGCAGACCCGCGACGAGGACGCGCGACGCCAGCGCCACCACGGCGGCGACGCCCGCCGAGGCGAGCAGTCGGCCACGAGCCGCACCGCCGGCGCGGACGTCGTGCCCGAGCCGGAGCAGGACCAGCTCGCGCAGGAGGCGGAACTCGACCCACGCCGTCGCGCCCGACGCGAGCGTGAGGCCGGCCGCGCCGAGGTGCGCCAGGGTCGTGGACGCGCGCACGTCCGCCGGCAGGGGTGTGAACGCGGGCAGGGTGGCGCCGGGCGCGAGCCCGAGCCCGATGCCCGTGTCGGTGAGCACGACCCGGTCGAGCTGCAGCATGAGCAGGGCACCGAGCGCCCCGGCCAGCACGACGCGGACCACGGCGAGCGTGGCCGGGCCACGCGTGTCCCCGGTCCCGTACAGGGCGGACTGGAGCAGCCGGCTCGACGTGGTCGCGACCAGGCCCACGGTCGCGCCGGCGAGGACGAGCCACACCACCTGGGTGTCGCGGCGGTCGAACGCCCCGGTCTGGAACAGGGCGCCGACGACGTGGTCGCCGAGGACGACGAACGCGACGACGGTCGGCAGGACGAAGAAGGCGATGCGCTCGAGCCCGGCGTCGAGGCGTCGCCCGAGCCGGGCCCGGTCGTCGGGACCCGCCGTCGAGAGCTCCGGCAGCTCGGCGGCCGCGACGGACATCCCGAACAGCGAGATGGGCAGCAGGGCGAGGATCTGGGCCTTCTGGAGGGCGGTGAGCGCCCCGGTCGCGAGCAGCGACGCCAGGACGAGGTCGACGAACGTCAGCAGCTGGACGACGCCGCGCCCCGCGACCACCGGACCGAAGGCGCGCAGCGTGTCGCGGACGCCCGGCAGGTCCCGACGCAGGCTCGGGCGGAGTCCACCGGCCAGCCCGCGGACGGTCGGCAGCTGGACGAGCACCTGCAGCAGGCCGCCCACCAGGGTGCCGACGGCCAGCGCCCTCGCGATGCCGGCGAGCACGTCCGCGCCGGCGGCCTCCGGGGCACCGAGGTCGTCGAGGAGCAGGACGCCGGCCGCGACCAGCGCGACGATCTGGGCGAGGTTCCACACGACCGGCGCCGCGTAGGAGAGGAAGAAGCGGCGGTGGGAGTTGAGGACGCCGAGGCACCACGCGGACACGACCAGCAGGGCGATGCCCGGGGCGATCAGGCGCAGCAGCGTGACCGCGAGCTCCCGCGTCGCGGGCTCGATGCCGGGGGTGAGCAGGCCGATGACCGGACCCGCGGCGAGGACGGCGAGGAGCGCCACCGCGCCGGCGGTCGCGCTCAGGAGGCCGAGGACCGCGCCGGCGGTCCGCGCCGCCTCCTCGTCGCGCCCCTCGTGCAGCAGTCGGCTGTAGACCGGGATGAAGGAGGCCGACAGCACGCCCTCGCCGAGGAGGTTCTGCAGCAGGTTCGGGATGCGGAAGGCCGCGACGAAGGCGTCGGCGGCGAAGGAGCGGCCGAGGAAGTACCCGACCGCGCGCTCCCGGACGAGGCCGGAGAGCCGCGAGAGGAGGATGCCGGCCGCCACGAGGGCGGAGTTGCGACGGGAGCCCGTGGCGTCCCCGTCCGTCACGTCCGCCACGTGTCCACCCGACTCCCGCCGCCGGCCCGTCCGGCTCGCGCGGGCGGATGGTAGGCCGTCGCTCAGCGGGCCTGGTCGTCCTGGCGCAGCTCGAGGCTCGCGGCGATGCGCTGGAGCAGCACGCTCTGCTTGTCCACGCCGACCTTCAGCATGCGCACGTCGTGCTTGAGGTCGCGCAGGGCGCGCCGCAGCGACTCGACGGCATCAGCGGACGCCGTGGTGCCGGCCCGCTCGGACCGGTCGGAGCGGTGGTCCTCCCGGTCCGCGCGGACCATCTCGCGCACGAGCTGGTCGTCCGAGCGACCCTCCGTGGCCCGCGGCGGGTGCGGTTCGGCGGGGGCGTCGGCCGGCGCGTCGTGGTCGCGGCCGTTGGTCGTGTCGGTGCTGGCGTCGCTCATGCGTCTCGTCCCGTCCGTCGCTCTGCGCCCGGATGAGGTGCGGAAGCCCGTGGCAGCGGCGGGGGCGTGCCGGCTGCGGAGCCCCCCCATACTGCCCGGCGACGCGGCTCGGCGCACCCCCGGGACCCCGGCCGACCGGACGGCGTTCGGATGGGCTGGTCAACCCGGGCGTGGTACGGGGGCCCGGTCGGGCAGGCGCTCGTCCCCCAGGGAGGCGCACACGTCGGGGAAGCGATCGGTGGGACCGCGCCACCGCAGGTCCTCGAGGGCCGGTGCGGCGACCGACCCGCCCGTCGCGCCCAGCGGCACGTCGGTCCGCAGCGTCGCCAGGTCGCGGTACAGCAGGGCCTCCTCCCGAGCGGCCGCCAGGGTGGCGGCGAGCCGTGGGGCGCCGCGCACCGCGGCCCCCCAGCGTCCGGGGTCGTCGGGGACGTCCTCGAGGTGCGGGTGGGCCTGCAGGACCGCCGCCGCCGACTTCGCCCCGAAGCCGGGCAGCCCGGGGATGCCATCGGCGCTGTCGCCCACCAGCGCGAGCAGGTCCGGCACGCTCGTCGGCGGCACCCCGCTCCGGTCGAGCACGCCGTCCTCGTCGAGGACCCGGTCCCGCATCCGGTCCACCTGGACGATCCGGTCGCCGCGGACGACCTGCCCCAGGTCCTTGTCGGGGGTGAGGATGCGCACCTGGTCGACCTCGTCGGCGAACCGGACCGCGGCGGTCGCCAGGGCGTCGTCGGCCTCGTGCTCGACGCACCGCCAGACGACCACCCCGAGCGCCGCGACGGCGTCCTCGACGAGGTCGAACTGCGCCAGCAGCGCCGGGTCGGTGCCCGAGCCGTCCTTGTACCCGGCGAATCGGTCGTTGCGGAACGAGGTGATCGGGTTGTCGAAGGCGACGGCGAGGTGCGTCACCGCCTCGTCCTCGTCGGTCAGCAGCGACACCAGGGATGCCAGGACGCCCCGGGTCGCCTTGACGTCGCGCCCGTCCGGCGACGTCGCCCCGGGCCGGGGGGAGTGGTGGGCGCGGAACAGCTCGTACGTGCCGTCGACCAGGTGCAGCCGGACCACGCTCGCCTCCGTGCCGTGTGCCTCGCCCGGACCGTAGCCGCGCTCGCTAGCCTCGGACGACCCCGACCTTCGGCCCGACCTTCGGCCCGACCTTCGGCGGATCGAGGCGTCGGGCACGGTGTCGCCAGCCGCCGCGGGACGGCCGGCCCGTCCGGGGCGACCAGACAGGACCGACGTGGAGCACGGCGTGCGGGGTGCCTCATGAGCGATCCGACGTCCCGTGGGCGCCGGGTCCGGCGTCGGCCGCTCGTCCCGGCCGAGCCGGGGCTGGCGCGTGCCCCCGAACCGGTCCCACCGTCGTCGTGGCTCCTGCCCGATCCGGCCGAGGCGGACGAGGACGGCGTCGTGGGCATCGGGGCGGACCTGGCGCCGGCGACGCTCGTCGACGCCTACCGGCGCGGGATCTTCCCCTGGCCGCACCCGGGCGTGCCGATGCCGTGGTTCTCGCCCGATCCCCGCGGCGTCCTCGCTCCCGACACGCTGCACGTCTCCCGGTCGCTGCGGCGGACGCTGCGCCGATCGGGGTGGACGACGACGGTGGACCGGGCCTTCGAGCAGGTGGTCGCGGAGTGCGGTGCCGAGCGGGGCGAGGAGGGGACGTGGATCACGGCCCCCATGGCCCGCGCCTACCAGCGGCTCCACGAGCTCGGCTGGGCACACAGCCTCGAGGTGTGGTCCGCGGACGGCCGGCTCGTGGGTGGGGTGTACGGCGTCCAGGTCGGCGCCGTCTTCACGGGGGAGTCCATGTTCCACCGGGAGGACGATGCGTCGAAGGTGGCCCTGCTCGACCTCCTCACCCGGCTCCGTGCCGCCGGCGGGTGGGCACTCGACGTCCAGCTCACCACCCCGCACCTGCGGTCGCTGGGTGCCGTCGACGTCCCGCGTGACGACTTCCTCGACCGGCTGCTGCGGTGCCGCGACCTGCCGGTCCGGCTCCGGACCACGCGACGTGCCGTCTCGCGGCTCGTCGACTCGGTCTGACCCGACGAGGTCGGGCGGGGCCCGCCGTCCGGTCAGGTCCCGGCGCGGCGCCGACGGGGCCGCCGCCGTACCGTGGCGTCGCCGAGGGCCGGACCGAGGAGAGCGGCCGAGTGCCGACGCGGGACCCAGCGCAGCGCCTCCGACGCGACGACGTCGAGCGGGTCGTGGCGGACGTCGTCCTCCCGGCCGCGGGGACCTGCGAGGGCCGGGCGGTCGGTCTGGAGGTCGAGCTCGTCCCGGTCCGGGTGCACGCGGACGGTCGCACGAGCCGGGTGCCGCTCGGCCACGTGGACGACCCGGCGTCCGTGCTCGGGCTGGTCGCGTCGATGCGCGGCGACGCGGACGACGTCCTCGCCCCCGGCGCGACCGTGTCCGCCGCCGGGATCCCGCTCACGGCGGGCGGACGGCTCACGTTCGAGCCCGGCGCGCAGGTCGAGGTCTCCGGTGCGTGTGCCGCGGACGCCGCGACCGCGCTGGAGGACCTCGTGCTCCCGCTGGACGCGCTCGCCCTCGCGGCCGCTCGCTCCGGCGTCGCGCTGTGCTCGGTCGGCCTCGACGTCTGGCACGACGTCGAGCAGGTGCCGCAGCAGCTCACGGCCCCCAGGTACCCCGCGATGGCGACCTACCTGGCGACGAGGTCCCCGGAGGGCGCACGGATGATGCGGGGCACGGCGTCGCTGCAGGTCAACGTCGACCCCGGTGCCGGTGCGGTGCTGGCGGCGCGGTGGCGGCTCGCCAACCTCCTGGCCCCGCTCCTCACGGCCACCTTCGCCCACAGCCCGGTCGGCGGCAGACCCGGCCGCCCCGGCGCCGTGTCCGGTCGCGCACGGGCCTGGCAACGGCTGGACCCGACCCGCACCGGGGTGCCCGCGGGGGTGCGACAGGGGTCCGAGGACCTGGTCGGCACCATGGTCGGCGCCGCGCTCGACGCGGACGTCCTGCTCGTGGCGGACGGTGCCGGCGGCGCGACCCCGGGGCGGCCCGGGTGGCGGTTCGGCACCTGGCTCGACGAGGGTGACGGCCAGCACGGCTGGCCGACCGAGCCGGACCTCCGGGGCCACCTGACGACGCTGTTCCACGAGGTGCGTCCCCGCGGGGCCCTCGAGATCCGGGCGCTCGACGCCGTCCCGGCCCCGTGGCGGCCGGTCCCGGTCACCCTGTTGGCCGGCGTGCTGTACGACGACGTCGCCCGTGACCGTGTCCGGGAGCTGCTCGAACCGCACGCGCCGGCGCTCCCGTCCCTGCTGGCGCGCGCGGCGACCGCCGGCCTGCACGACCCGGCCCTGTGCGCCCTCGCCGTGGAGGCCTGGTCCTTCGCGCTCGACGGTGCCCGACGCCTCCCCGAGGTGACGCCCGACATGGTCGACGTGGCGGAGGCGTTCGTCGACCGCTTCACCCTCCGCGGCCGGGCCCCGGCCGACGAGCTCGCCGAACGCCTCGCGGTGGACCCGCTCGACGCGCTGCGTTCGGTCAGCGAGCCGGTCGTGGCAGGCGGGCGCCACCCCGTCGGCGTGGCCACCTGAGACGCCCCACCACCGAACCGCCCGCCCCCGCCGAGGAGCCCCCGTTGTCCGCCCTCCCCACCGCCGACGACCGCGCCCGGCGCCGAGAGCTCGCCGACCTGCTCGAGCGCGCCCGCCGGCGCACCCTGGCCCTCGTCGCGCCGCTGGACGACGAGACCGTCCACGGACAGCACGTGGACTTCATGTCCCCGCTCGTGTGGGACGTCGGCCACGTCGGGAACTTCGAGGAGCTCTGGCTCGTGCGCCGGTTGACCGGCCGCCCGGCGGACGATCCCGCCCGCGACGAGCTCTACAACCCGTTCGAGCAGCCGCGGTGGGTCCGCGGCGAGCTGCCCCTGCCACCCCGCGAGGAGACCCTCGCGTACCTCACCGAGGTCCGGGCCGAGGTCCTGGAGGTGCTGCACGGGCTCGAGCTCGACCCGTCCGACCCGCTGCTCGCCGACGGCTTCGTCCACCTGATGCTCGCCGGCCACGAGTCCCAGCACCAGGAGACGATGCTGCAGGCGCTCGGGCTCCGCGACGACCTCGACGGGTACACGCCGGCGGGGGTCGGCGACGACCGCCGGCCGGCCCGTGAGGTCGACGACACCGAGCGGGTCCTCGTGCCCGGCGGTCCGACCACCATCGGCACCGACGCGCGGGCGTGGACCTACGACAACGAGCGACCCACCCACGTGGTCGACGTCGCGACCTTCGCGATCGACCGGTTCCCCGTCACCTGCCGCCGGTGGGCCGCCTTCGTCGACGACGGCGGCTACCGCCGGCCCGAGCTGTGGTCGGCCCGGGGCCGGGCCTGGCTCGAGGACGAGGGGCACGTCGCGCCCCAGGGGTGGCTGCCCGACGCGCGCGGGGGCTGGCTGCTGCGGCGCTTCGGCCGGGTCGCCCCGCTCGACCCGCGGGAGCCGGTCCAGCACGTGTCGTTCTTCGAGGCGGAGGCCTTCGCGACGTGGGCGGGGGCGCGGCTGCCCACCGAGCACGAGTGGGAGCGCGCCGCACGGTTCGACCCGGCCCGGCCGCTCGAGCCCCGCACCTTCCCGTGGGGCGACGCGCAGCCGAGCGAGGAGCGGGCCAACGTCGGCCTCCGCCACCTCGGGCCCCAGCCGGTCGGCAGCTACCCGGCCGGCGCGTCGGCGCTCGGCGTCGAGCAGCTCGCGGGGGACGTCTACGAGTGGACGACGTCCTCGTTCGAGGGCTACCCGGGGTTCGAGGCCTTCCCGTACCCGGAGTACAGCGAGGTGTTCTTCGGGGGCGACTACCGGGTGCTGCGCGGCTCGTCGTGGGCGATCGGCGTCCCCTTCGCCCGCGCGACCTACCGCAACTGGGACCACCCCTACCGGCGCCAGCTCATGGCCGGGGTCCGTCTCGCGCACGACGTCGCAGGGGGCTGAACCGTGTGCCGCCTCGCCGCCCTCGTCGGTCCGCCGACCCCGCTCTCGTCGCTGCTCCTCGACCCCCCGCACTCGCTCTCGCACCAGGCGTACGAGCCACGCACGATGCTCTCGGCCAAGGTCAACGTCGACGGCACCGGCGCGGTGTGGTGGCCGGCGCCGGGGGGGACGCCGCTGCGCTACGTGACCGAGCGCACCCCGTGGGCCGACCCCAACCTCGGGTCCCTCGCGCCGCACCTCTCGGGCACGACGGTCCTCGCCGCCGTCCGGGCGGCGACGCCGGGCATCCCGCACGGGCCGGGCAACGTGGGGCCGTTCCTCCACGACGGCCTCGGCTTCGCGCACAACGGCTGGCTCGGGGCGTACCGCGCCGGCGTGCGCCGGCGGCTCGAGGCCGACCTGCCCGACGACCTCGCCGACGCCATCGAGGTGGTCTCCGACTCGGTCACGACCTTCCGCGTCGTCGCCGCCGCGCTGCGCGAGACGGGGGACCTGGCGGAGGCCGTCACGCTGGGCCTGACGCGCGTCGTGGCCGCGTGCGCCGCCGCCGGCGCGGCCGCGACCCTCAACGTGGTGCTGACCGACGGTGCACGCCTCGTCGCGACGCGGGTGTCGCACGAGCACGCCGCCAACACGCTGTTCACGCTGCACGACGGCGACCGCTGGCCGGGCGCGAGCCTGCTGGCCTCGGAGCCGCTCGACGACGACCCGGGGTGGGTCGAGGTGCCCGAGGGCCACCTCGTCGTCGTCGACCCCGGGTCGCCGCCCACCGTGCATCCCCTGACCCTGCGACACGGATCGAGCACGACCTCGTGAGCACCACCGACCACATCACCGTCGAGCGGCTCTCGACGCCCCGCTCGCTGCGTGCGCAGCTCGAGGACGACCTGGCCGTCGGGATGGCCGACGATCCGCGCTGGCTGCCGCCCAAGTACTTCTACGACGCGGTCGGCTCGGCGCTCTTCGAGGACATCACCGAGCTCGAGGAGTACTACCCGACGCGCACCGAGACGGCGATCCTCGAGCGTGTCGCCCCGGACGTGGTGGCGACCTGCAGCCCGGTCGAGGTCCTGGAGCTCGGCTCGGGGTCGTCGCGCAAGACCCGGTTGCTGCTCGAGGCCATGCGCGCCCACGGGTCGGGGACCCGCTACGTCCCGCTCGACGTCAGCGAGGCGGCCGTCCGGGGCGCCGCCGAGGCGCTCACCCGCGTCTACCCGTGGCTCGACGTGCACGGGTTCGTCGGGGACTTCCACGACGACCTCGGCCGCATCCCGCCGCCCGACGGTCCCCGCCTCGTGGCCTTCCTCGGCTCCACGATCGGCAACCAGGACCGGTCGGGACGGGCCGACCTGCTGGGGCGGATCGCCTCGTTGCTGCGGCCCGAGGACCGCCTCGTGCTGGGTGCGGACCTGGTCAAGGACCCGTCCGTGCTGGTCGCCGCCTACGACGACGCCCGGGGCGTCACCGCCGAGTTCGACCGCAACATGCTGCGGGTCGTCGGCGCCGAGCTCGGGGCCGACCTGCGCGCCGACAGCTTCACCCACGAGGCGCGCTGGGACCCCGAGCACGAGCGCATCGAGATGTGGCTCCACGCCACCGAGGAGGTCACCATCCCGGCCGTCGGCGACGCGCCGGCGGTGGTGCTCGAGCCCGGGGACGCCATCCGCACCGAGCTGTCGTGCAAGTTCCGGCCGGAGGGGCTGCGCGAGGAGCTCGCGGACGCGGGGCTCGAGGTGGAGCGCTTCGACACCGACGAGGCGGGCTGGTTCGCGCTGGTCACGGCCCGCCGCGCCGCCCCCGGAGCCGCGCACCCGACGGATGGTGCCTGACACCTGCCGCTCGACACGGCAGACTGTGCGGCAACGCGAGGAGGCCGAGTCCGGCCATGACGGTGTCCGCCGTCGCCCCGGGGTGCACCGTGCCCACCCCGTTGCGCCCTCCCACGCCACGCCACCGCACGACCCACGCCGCGTCGTGGACGTGTGCGCCCCGGCACACCGCCCCGACCGGGCGGGGCCCGGGCGCGAACCCCGGGTGGTGTCCGGCTGCACGGACGACGAAGACGAAGGAACCCCGACGTGACCGCCACGTTCTCCACCGATGGTGACTACAAGGTCCGCGACATCTCCCAGGCCAACTGGGGCCGCATCGAGATCGCGATGGCCGAGAAGGAGATGCCGGGCCTGATGGCCCTGCGCGAGCGCTACGGCGACAGCAAGCCGCTCGCCGGTGCCCGCATCGCCGGCTGCCTCCACATGACCATCCAGACCGCCGTGCTCATCCAGACGCTCGAGCACCTCGGCGCCTCGGTCCGCTGGTCGTCCTGCAACATCTTCTCGACCCAGGACCACGCGGCCGCCGCGATCGCCGCCGCCGGGACCCCGGTCTTCGCCTGGAAGGGCGAGACCGAGGAGGAGTACGTCTGGTGCATCGAGCAGACGCTCACCTGGCCCGACGGCTCCGGCCCGAACATGATCCTCGACGACGGCGGTGACCTGACCGCGCTCGTCCACAAGGAGCGCCCCGAGCTGCTCGACGACATCAAGGGGGTCTCCGAGGAGACCACCACCGGTGTCGCGCAGCTCAAGCGCTTCGTGCGCGACGGGCTGCTCAAGGTCCCGGCGATCAACGTCAACGACTCGGTCACCAAGTCCAAGTTCGACAACCTCTACGGCTGCCGCGAGTCCCTCGTCGACGGCATCAAGCGCGCCACCGACGTGATGATCTCCGGCAAGACGGCGGTCGTCGCCGGGTACGGCGACGTCGGCAAGGGCTCCGCGGCCGCGCTGAAGGCCATGGGCGCCATCGTCTGGGTGACCGAGATCGACCCGATCACGGCGCTGCAGGCCGCGATGGAGGGCTACAAGGTCGTCACGATGGAGCAGGCCGCGCCGCTGGCCGACATCTTCGTGACCGCGACCGGCTGCGACGACGTCATCCGGCTCGAGCACGTGCTCGAGATGAAGGACCAGGCGATCGTCTGCAACATCGGCCACTTCGACACCGAGATCGACACGGCCGCGCTGCGTCAGTACGAGTGGACCAACGTCAAGCCGCAGGTCGACCTCGTGCACCTGCCCAACGGCCGCTCGGTCGTGCTGCTCGCCGAGGGCCGGCTGGTCAACCTCGGCTGCGCGACCGGCCACCCCTCGTTCGTGATGTCGACCTCGTTCACCAACCAGGTGCTCGCCCAGATCGAGCTGTGGGAGCGCCACGACGAGTACGCGAACGACGTCTACGTCCTGCCCAAGCACCTCGACGAGGAGGTCGCCCGCCTGCACCTCGAGAAGATCGGGGCGACGCTGACGACCCTCACCCAGGAGCAGGCCGACTCGCTCGGCGTGCCGGTCGAGGGCCCGTTCAAGGGCGAGGCCTACCGCTACTGAGCTCGCCGGCGCCGGCGGTCCGCCGCCGGCGCTGGGACCCCGACGGGGCCGTCCACACCGGGCGGCCCCGTCGTCGTGCGCAGGGCGCCGGCCGGGGGCCCGGCAGGAGCGCTCTGCGCACGTTCGGCGGGTCCGCTGGGGAGGCGCAGCGAGACGACAGGTGACGTCCGTTGCCTGCGTGGCTATCGTCAACGCGTGTTGCGGGAGTCCAGAGACGCCCGGTTCGGGGCTGCAGTCCCGCCCCGGACGTGCCGACACCCGATGCACGACGGGACGTGGACGGCGCTGTCGAGCGCGAGGAGGACACGAGGTGCGTGCCCAGGTTGTCAGCCCCAGGGCGCTGGGACGGTTCGCCGTGGGTGCGGTCGTGGCCGCTGCCGCGGTGGCGTCCGTCGGCCTCGGTGCCGTCACGGCACAGTCCGAGGGCGCGCCCCCGGACGAGCTCGTCCAGCGCCTCGTCGCGATCGAGGAGTCCGTCGGCGTCCTGCCGCCCGACGACGCGATCGTCGACCCGGAGACGACCTGGGGCGAGGTCGTGGGCGACTTCACCGGCGCATCGGTGGCGCTCGAGGCCGTGCAGGAGGAGGCCCGTGCGCTGTTCGTGCAGGCCGACGACGCCGACGGCCCCGTCGCCGATGCCGTCGCCAAGGTCGCGCGGGGCCTGCTGCTGCAGGGCGAGGGCTTCACCGAGATGGCGGAGGTCGAGGCGACCGACCTGACCTTCCCGCTGGACACCGTCGACGCCGACGGGGTGGCCACCGGGGCGGACGAGCCGTACGGCAAGGCCGAGGCGGCGCTGGACACCATCCTCGACGGCCGCCAGCGCGCGCTCGCCGGGTACATCGTGCTGCGCGACGCCGAGATCGACCCCGCGGCGAAGCAGCTCTTCTCGCAGCGGCACGACGCCGCCGTGACCTTCTTCCGCGACGTCGCGCCCCAGGTGCGGCTGATGCTGTCGGCGCCGTCGTCGCAGCTCGTCCTCCCCGTCGACCGGTTCGACACGACGGTGCCCGGCGACCGTGCGCGCGCACGGTCGATGACGATCACCTGCGTCGACCGGGAGGCGTACGAGGGCATCGCGGCCCAGGCGGCTGCCCCCGCGCCGGTCGACCCGAACGCGCCCGTCGACCCGAACGCCGCCCCTGCCGCCCCGGCCCCGGCCCCGGCCCCAGCGCCGGCGGCCGCAGGTGCCGCCCAGGCCTACCTCGACGGGCTCGTGGCCCCGGTCGACCCGACCACCCGCTGCCTCGACCTCGCCGAGGGCAACGAGCTCACGCCGGGCGGCTGAGACCGCAGCAGCGTCCCGCGAGGGCGCACACCAGCGCGACGGGGACCCGCACGGCGGGGCCCCGTCGCGTTACGCTGCCCCGTCGCGCGCTGACCCCGTGCCCGAGCGCGACCCGCCGTCCCATCCCGGGGCGGCGCGCCGTCGTCGGCGACCCATCCCGTCCGGCGTGTCCACCGACCACCACGCGTGGAGGGGGACCGCAGGCGAGACCGAGGGCGGGCCATGACGGGCACTCCACCGACGATCACCCCCGGAGACCACCAGGTGGCACCCACCGAGCGCACCACCACCGTGGAGGTGCAGGACCGCCCGCTGTCGTGGGTCGAGTCGCACCGCTTCGTCCCGCGGACGTTCGTCCAGCCGGGGCTCGGCTTCCTGCGGCAGGAGGCCGCCGGCGGCATCGTCATGCTGCTGGCCGCCGTCGCGGCCATCGCCTGGGCCAACTCGCCGGGGAGCGACGGCTACTTCGCGCTGTTCAGCACGAAGATCGAGATCGCCTTCGGGGACTTCCACTTCCACCACCTGTCCGAGCTCACGGTCCAGGAGTGGATCAACGACGCGCTGATGGCGATCTTCTTCTTCGTGGTCGGCCTCGAGATCAAGCGTGAGCTGGTGGTCGGTGAGCTCCGCGACCCGAAGGCGGCGGCCCTCCCGGTCGTGGCCGCGCTCGGCGGGATGGCGGTCCCCGCCGGCATCTACCTGCTGTTCAACACCGCGCTGTTCCCGGAGGCCGGCGTGGCCAGGGGATGGGGCATCCCGATGGCGACGGACATCGCGTTCGCCGTCGGGATCGTCTCCCTGGCGGGGAGGAAGGTGCCGGTCGCGGCGAAGCTGTTCCTGCTGGCGCTCGCCATCGTGGACGACCTCGGCGCCATCATCGTCATCGCGCTGTTCTACACGGCCGAGCTGTCCCTGCCGTGGCTCGCTGCTGCGGCCGTCGGGCTCCTCGTCGTCCACGGGATGAAGCGCGTGGACGTCCGCTCCATCGCGGCGTACCTGGTGGTGGGTGCCTTCGTCTGGCTGGCCACGCTCGAGTCGGGCGTCCACGCGACGGTGGCGGGGGTGGCGCTGGCGCTCATGACGCCCGTGGCGGCGTTCTACGACCCGCGGAAGTTCGCCGCCGCAGCGGCCCCGCTCGTGGCGCGCGTCGACGCCTACCTGCCGTCGGACAAGGCGCTGCACGAGGCCGACCACCACACGGTCGAGCGGGTCCAGTCGATCATCGACGACCTGCAGCGCCTGGCCCGCGAGAGCCTGTCGCCCCTGTCGCGTCTCCAGTTCCGCCTGTCGTCGCTGTCCTCGTTCATCATCGTCCCGCTGTTCGCCTTCGCGAACGCCGGCGTCGTCATCTCCGCCGACGCCATCGGCGGCGCGAGGACCGACCCCATCATGCTCGGCGTGCTGTTCGGCCTGCTCGTCGGCAAGGTCGTGGGCGTGACGGGGGGCGCGTGGATCGCCGTCCGGCTCGGGATCGGCCGCATGCCGGCCCGGACCACCTGGCGACACCTCGTGGGTCTCGGTCTCCTCGCCGGCATCGGCTTCACGGTGGCCCTGTTCGTGGCGGCGCTCTCCTTCGACGACCCGAGCCAGCTCGACTCCGCGAAGATCGGCATCTTCGCCGCGTCGCTGCTCGCCGGTGTCGCCGGCTTCGCGTGGTTGCGGGCGTGTCCCGAGGTCGAGCCGGCCGAGTCGGCGCAGGAGCCCGTCCACACGAGCTGAGGGCCCGTCCCACGCGTGGGCTCCCGGACCCCGGTTGTCTCCCGCCTCCCGGGTGCGCGGCGCGCACCCGGGACGGGCGCGTGGGTCATCTCCTCCCGAGCCTCCTACCGGGGTAGTACGGTGACGAGCGGTCCCGGGGGCGCCTCTGCAGAGGTGTGGCGCCGTGTACGGCTCGGGACCTCCCGTCCACCCCGCGTCCGCGGGGTCCCCACGCAGGGAGAACCATGCAGATCACCACGCGCGCGCTCGCGGCCGTCGCCGCCACGGCGCTCCTCATGACGGCCTGTGGCCAGGCGCCCGACGAGGGCACCGATCCCACCGCCACCGGCGCGCCGACCGAGGCCGTCGACGTCAAGGCCTGCCAGGTCACCGACACCGGTGGCGTCGACGACCGCTCCTTCAACCAGACCGCCTACGCGGGCCTCGAGCGGGCCGAGAGCGAGCTCGGCGCAGAGATCGCCGTGCTCGAGTCGTCGTCCGACGCCGACTTCGAGCCCAACATCAACGAGTTCGTCTCGCAGGAGTGCGACCTGATCGTCACGGTCGGCTTCCTCCTCGGCGAGGCCACCGAGGCGGCCGCGCAGGCCAACCCGGACACCGACTTCGCCATCGTGGACTTCGCCTACGAGACCGAGTACGACAACCTGCTCGGCCTCACCTTCGCCACGGACCAGGCGGCGTTCCTCGCCGGCTACGTCGCGGCAGCGATGACGGAGACCGGCAAGGTCGGCACCTACGGTGGCATCAACATCCCGCCGGTCACGATCTTCATGGATGGCTTCCTCGCCGGGGTCCGCTACCACAACCAGGAGAAGGGCACCTCCGTCGAGGTCCTCGGCTGGGACGGCACGGACGGCACCTTCACGGGCGACTTCGAGTCGCAGGACAACGGGCGCCAGGTCACCGACCAGCTGCTCTCCAACGGCGCCGACATCATCATGCCGGTCGCGGGTCCGGTCGGCCTCGGGTCCGCCGCGGCCATCGAGGAGGCCGGCAGCGGCAAGCTCATCTGGGTGGACACCGACGGCTTCGAGTCGGCCAACCAGTTCAGCTCGCTGATGCTGACCTCGGTCATGAAGAACATGGACGTCGCGGTCTTCGACGCCATCGCGGCCGTCGCGGACGACTCGTTCGCCGGTGGCGTCTACTCCGGCACCCTCGAGAACGGTGGGGTCGGCCTGGCGCCGTTCCACGACTTCGAGGACGAGGTCCCGCAGGAGGTCAAGGACGAGCTCGAGGCCCTGCGCGCCGGGATTATCGACGGCTCCATCTCGGTGTCCCCGGCCGACTACGCCGGCTGAGCGACCCGCTCACCGCACGTCGCGGGGCCGGACCCACCTGCTGGGTCCGGCCCCGCTACCGTTCCGGCCCCTCCACCCTCCGCGCCAGCCGGGGCGCCACGGCGTCACGCCTCGACGAGGAGCCCCCTGATGCAGCTCGAGCTCCGCGGGATCACCAAGCGGTTCCCGGGGGTCGTCGCGAACGACCGGGTCGACCTGACCGTCCAGGCCGGCGAGATCCACGGCCTGCTCGGCGAGAATGGCGCCGGCAAGTCGACGCTCATGAACATCCTCTACGGCCTCTACGCGGCCGACGAGGGGGAGATCCTCGTCGACGGGCGACACGTCCAGTTCGACGGCCCGGGCGACGCGATCGCTGCGGGCATCGGCATGGTCCACCAGCACTTCATGCTGGTCCCCGTCTTCACGGTCGCCGAGAACGTCGTGCTCGGCGTCGAGCCCACCGGACGGCTCGGGCGCTTCGACGCCTCGGCCGCCGAGGCCCAGGTCGCCGAGCTGTCCGAGCGCTTCGGACTGCCGGTCGACCCCGGGGCGCTGGTCGGTGACCTGCCCGTGGGCCTCCAGCAGCGGGTGGAGATCCTCAAGGCACTGCACCGCGACGCCCGGCTGCTCATCCTCGACGAGCCGACGGCCGTGCTCACCCCGGGCGAGGCGGACGACCTCTTCCGCGCGATGCGGGACCTCCGCGACGCCGGCCGGTCGGTCGTCTTCATCTCGCACAAGCTCCGCGAGCACCGGGCGGTGGTCGACCGGATCAGCGTGCTGCGCCGCGGTCGCGTCGTGGGGACCGCGGACCCCGCGACGACGTCCGAGCAGGAGCTCGCGAACCTCATGGTCGGTCGGCCCGTGGAGCTGACCGTCGCCAAGTCCCCGGCCACCCCCGGAGCCACCGTCCTCGAGGTCCGCGGGCTCCACGTGCCGTCCCCGAGCGGTGGCGCCGCCGTGGACCACGTCGACCTCGACATCGCCGCCGGCGAGATCGTCGCCGTGGCGGGCGTGGAGGGCAACGGCCAGACCGACCTCGTCCGCGCCATCACCGGCCTCGTCGAGACGGCGACCGGGTCGGTCCGGCTCGACGGCGAGGAGCTGCTCGACCTGCCACGCAAGGAGGTCCTGCGTCGGGGGGTCGGTCACGTGCCGGAGGACCGCAACCGCGACGGTCTCGTCGCCACCTTCACCGTCGCCGAGAACCTGATGCTCGACCTGTGGGACGCCGAGCCCCACGCCCGGCGCGGCGTGCTGCAGTTCGCGGCCATCCACCGCGGCGCGGCCGCGGCGGTGGAGGACTTCGACATCCGAACCCCCTCGATCCACACGCCGGCCGGGACGCTCTCGGGCGGCAACGCCCAGAAGGTCGTCGTGGCGCGCGAGTTCAGCCGGCCGATCCGGCTCCTCGTGGCGTCGCAGCCGACCCGCGGGGTGGACGTGGGCTCCATCCAGTACATCCACGAACGCGTCGTGGCGAAGCGCGACGAGGGTGCAGCCGTGCTGATCGTGTCCTCGGAGCTCGACGAGGTGCTCGCCCTCGCCGACCGGGTCGCCGTGATGTACCGCGGCCGCCTCGTCGGCCCGTTCCCCATGCCGGTCTCGAAGGAGGCGGTCGGCCGCATGATGGCCGGGGCCGACCCGTCGGAGGTCCTGGCCCCGCCGGCCGCCGACACAGGGGAGGGGACGCCGTGAGCGCCGACGCACCCGAGCCCCGCACCACCGCCGGCGACGACCCCGAGGGCGCCGTCGCCCGGGTCGTGGCGGCCGTGCGCAGCCAGTCGCTGCTCGTCACGGTCCTCGCCTTCGTCAGCGCCGTCGCGATCGGCGCCGTGATCATCGCGCTCTCCGACGAGCAGGTCCGCACGGCCCTCGGGTACGTGACGGCCCGGCCGGCGGACACCGTGGTCGCGCTGCGCGAGGCCGTCGGTGGGGCCTACGGCTCGCTGCTGCGGGGTGCGCTCGGCGGGCTCCGACCCGTGTCCGAGACCCTCGTGTCGGCGACACCGCTCATCCTGACCGGCCTCGCGGTCGCCCTGCCGTTCCGTGCCGGGCTGTTCAACATCGGTGGCGAGGGCCAGGTGCTCGTCGCCGGCGCCACCGCGGGCCTCGTCGGCTTCTCGCTGAGCGGCCTGCCGATCGCGGTGCACCTGCCCCTCGCCCTCGCCGCCGGCATGCTCGGTGGTGCCGTGTGGGGGGCCGTGCCCGGGATCCTCAAGGCCCGGACGGGGGCCCACGAGGTCATCACGACCATCATGCTCAACAACATCGCGGCCTTCCTGCTGAACTGGCTCCTCCTGACCACGCTCTTCCGGGTCGAGGGCCGCAACGACCCCATCTCGAAGAACGTGCTCGACTCCGCCGCCCTGCCGCGCCTGCTCGGCTCCGGGTACCGGGTGCACGCCGGGCTCTTCGTGGCGGTGCTCGCCGTCGCGGCGACGTGGTGGCTGCTGACGCGGTCCACAACCGGGTTCCAGCTCCGGGCCGTCGGGGCGAACCCCGATGCGGCGACGACCGCGGGCATGAGCGTGCGTCGCAGCGTGGTGCTGGTCATGACCCTCGCCGGCGCGCTCGCGGGGCTCGCGGGCGCGTCCCTCGTGCTCGGCACGCAGGGTCGCATCGCGCCGGGCTTCTCGGCGGGCAGCGGCTTCGACGGCATCACCGTCGCGCTGCTCGGGCGCGGCAACCCGTGGGGGGTGCTCGCCGCCGGGCTGCTCTTCGGCGCGCTGCGGGCCGGCGGGCTCAAGATGCAGGCGGAGACCGGCACCCCGCTGGACCTCGTGGTCGTCATCCAGGCCCTGATCGTCATCTTCATCGCGGCGCCCGCGCTCGTGCGGGCCGTCTACCGGATACGCGCCGGCGGTGGGCTCGCGTCCGAGCCGGTGGCGAAGGGATGGGGAGCGTGAGCACCACGACCGTCGAGCAGACCACCGCGTCCAGCGGGTCCGGGGTGAGCCCCCGCGACCGGCGCTTCGGGGTGTTCGCCGTCGTCCTCGCCCTCGGGACCATCGCGGCGTTCGGGCGCCACGTCGGCGGGCAGGTCGCGACCTTCGACCTCAACGTCGGCTCCCAGCTCGCCACCCTCCCGGCCCTCCGCCTGCCGGTCCTCGCGACCGTCGTCGTGCTCGCGCTCGCGATGGGCACGATCGGCGTCGTGCAGGCGACGAGGGGGGCCGGCCGTCGCTCCGTCCTCGCCGTGGGCACGGTCGTCGCCCTGTTCGTCCTCGCCTTCCTCACGTGGGCCGCGGGGGACGGGTCGCTCAACCTCATGGCGCTGCTGCGCGGCACGATCCGTGGGGCCGTGCCGCTCACCTTCGGTGCCCTCGCGGGCGTGCTGTGCGAGCGGTCGGGCGTCATCAACATCGCGATCGAGGCGCAGCTGCTCACCGCCGCCTTCGTCGCGGCCGTCGTCGCGTCGATCGCCTCGAACCCCTGGCTCGGACTCGTCGCCGGTGCCCTCGCGGGGGTCGCCATCGCGAGCCTGCTGGGCGTGCTGACCATCCGCTACCGGGCCGACCAGATCATCGTCGGCGTCGTGCTCGTCGTGTTCGCGTCGGGCCTGACCGGGTTCCTCACCGGGCAGGTGCTCGTCCCGAACCCGCAGCTCAACGCGCCGAGCCGCTTCCGGCCGATGGACCTGCCGGTGCTGAGCGAGCTCCCGGTCCTCGGCCCGCTGCTGTTCGGGCAGTCGATCCTCGTCCTCATGATGTTCGCGACCGTGGTCGCGGTCCACCTGCTGCTCCTCCGCACGCGGTGGGGCCTGCGCGTCCGGTCGGTCGGGGAGCACCCCAAGGCCGCGGACACCGTGGGCATCGACGTGCTGCGGGTCCGCTACCAGGCCGTGCTCCTGGGTGGGCTCGTCGCCGGCATCGGCGGGGCCTACTTCACGCTCGACTCGGCGGCGCAGTTCAGCCGTGACATGTCGGCGGGGCGCGGCTTCATCGCGCTCGCCGCGATGCTCGTCGGCCGCTACAGCCCGGTGGGCGCCTTCGGTGCGGCGCTCGTGTTCGGGTTCGCCGAGTCGCTCGCGACCTCGTTGTCGATCGCGGGCGTGCCGATCCCCTCGGACTTCCTGCTGATGGCTCCCTACCTCGCGACCATCCTGGTGGTCGCGGGCGTGGTCGGGCGGGTCCGGGTGCCGGCCGCCGACGGGCAGCCCTACGTCAAGGAGTGACGTCGACTCGTGTGGCTCAGCCGAGGAGGCGGGCGATGCGAGCGATGCCCTCGGTCAGGTCGTCGTCGCCGAGCGCGTAGGAGAGCCGCGCGTAGCCCGGTGCGCCGAACGCCTCGCCGGGCACGAGGGCGACGTTCGCCTCCGTGAGCAGCACCTCGGCGAGGGTCAACGTCGAGTCGATCGTGTGTCCGGCGAGCTCACGGCCGAGGACGCCCTCGAACGACGGGAAGACGTAGAACGCGCCCTCCGGCTCGGGGCAGACGACCCCGTCGATCGCGGACAGCCCCTCGACGGCGAGCCGCCGCCGGCGGTCGAAGGCCTCGCGCATCCGCGCGACCTCGTCCTGGGGCCCGGTGAGCGCCTCGACGGCGGCGACCTGCGCGACGTTGGCCACGTTCGACGTCGACTGGCTCTGCAGCGTGGCGATGCCGGCAGCGACCTCGGGCGGGGCGATCGACCAGCCGACACGCCAGCCGGTCATCGCGTAGGTCTTGGCGACCCCGTTGAACACGATGGTGCGGGGTGCGGCCTCGGGCACCAGCACCGGCAGCGACGCCATCGTCGCCTCGCCGTACACGAGGTGCTCGTAGATCTCGTCGGTGAGGACCCAGATGCCGTGCTCCGCGGCCCACGCCCCGATCTCCGCGATCGCCTCCGGGGAGTAGACGGCCCCGGTCGGGTTCGACGGCGACACGAACACGATCGCCTTGGTCCGCTCCGTGCGGGCCGCCTCGAGCTGGTCGAGGCTGGCCCGGAACCCGGTCTGCTTGGTGGTCTCGACGATGACGGGGACGCCCTGGGCGATGCCGACCATCTCCGGGTAGGAGACCCAGTAGGGGGAGGGGATGATGACCTCGTCGCCCGGGTCGACGAGCGCGAGGAAGGCGTTGAACAGCGCGTGCTTGCCGCCGTTGGAGACCACCACCATGTCGGGCGTCACCGTGTAGCCGGTGTCCCGTGCCGTCTTGTCGACGATCGCCTGCTTGAGCGCCGGCAGCCCGGCGGCGGCCGTGTAGCGGTGGTTGGCCGGGTCGGCCGCGGCTCTCTGGGCGGCCTCGACGATGTTGGCCGGCGTGGGGAAGTCCGGTTCGCCGGCACCGAAGCCGATGACCGGGACGCCGGCGGCCGCGAGGGCCTTGGCCTTGGCGGACACGGCGAGCGTGGGAGACTCCGGGATGGCCTGGACGCGGGCGGACAGCGGCGAGCCCATGGGGGTCCTTCTGCGGGGGGAGGGTCGGTCGGCGACTGTAGCCGCGCCCCCAACGAGGCCCTCGCCTAGCATCCGGCCACGGCCGGCCGGGACCGTACGAGCGCGACGCAGGGGAGGCACCGTGGCCGAGCAGGCGGGCGACGAGACCATCGACCTCCGGGCGCTCGCGATGGCCGTGGCGGCGGTCCCGCTGCGGCTGCTGGAGATCGCCCGGCGGGTGCCGCTGGTCGACGTCGCGGAGGCACTCGTGCGCCTCCCGCTGGAGCTCGAGCGGAACGTCCGCACGACCAACGAGCTGATCGAGGCGACGTCGTCGCAGCTCGCGGAGACCACGGTCGCGCTCGTACGGGTGGGCGACACCCTGCAGGAGGTGCTCGAGCGGGTCGAGGCGGTCGAGCGGGCCGGCCAGCGCCTCGGCAAGCTGATCGACCGCAAGGGGAGCTGACCGCCGGCGCGGCGTGGGATTGGACCCCGCCGGCGCCCGCCCGCTTCACTCACGCGACGACCTGCCCCGCGCAGACCCGACGCCCCGCGAGCACGAGGACACCGTGGCCGACATCACCATCCCCGCCGACCTGCTGCCCGCCGACGGACGCTTCGGCTGCGGACCGTCGAAGGTGCGCGTGGAGGCCCTCGAGGCCCTCGCGGCCACGGGGACCACGCTGCTCGGGACGTCGCACCGCAAGCCCACCGTCAAGGCCCAGGTCCAGCGCCTGCAGGAGGGCCTCGCCTCCCTGTTCTCCCTCCCGGCCGGCTACGAGGTGGTGCTCGCCAACGGTGGCGCGACCGCGTTCTGGGAGATGGCGGCGTTCGGGCTCGTGGACCGTCGCGCCCAGCACTACGTGTTCGGCGAGTTCTCCTCGAAGTTCGCGAAGGCCACCGAGGCCGCGCCGTGGCTCGAGGAGCCGGTGGTCGTCGAGTCGGAGCCCGGCTCCCGGCCGGAGATCGTCGCTGCCCCGGCGGAGGTCGACACGGTCGCGCTGACCCACAACGAGACCTCCACCGGCGTGCGGATGGACCTCGTCCGGCCGGAGGGCGACGCCCTGGTGCTCGTGGACGCCACCTCCGGCGCGGGCGGCCTCCCCGTGGACCTCACCGACACGGACGTCTACTACTTCTCGCCGCAGAAGGGCTTCGCCTCCGACGGTGGCCTGGCGATCGCGATCTGCTCGCCGGCGGCGCTGGAGCGCATCGACAAGGTCGCGAGCTCGGGCCGCTACGTCCCGGCCTTCCTCGACCTCGTCACCGCCGTCGACAACTCGCGCAAGCACCAGACCTACAACACGCCGGCGCTGGCGACCATCTTCCTCGCGGCCGAGCAGGTCGACTGGATGAACGAGCAGGGCGGGCTCGACTGGGCCGTCGCGCAGGGTGAGGAGAAGTCCTCGGTGCTCTACGACTGGGCCGAGGCGCGCGAGTGGGCGAGCCCGTTCGTGACCGAGCCGGCGGCGCGGTCGCTGGTGGTGGGCACGGTCGACCTCGACGAGCGCGTGTCGGCCGACGACGTCAACGACGTCCTGCGCGCCAACGGGGTCCTCGACACCGACAGCTACCGCAAGCTCGGCCGCAACCAGCTCCGGGTCGGCATGTTCCCGGCCGTCGACACGGCCGACGTGGCGGCGTACACGGCGTGCGTCGACCACGTCGTCGAGCAGCTGGTGGACTGACCATGCAGGAGCGCACCCGGGCGCTCGTCGAGGCCGACCACCGCCACCTCTGGCACCCCTTCACGCAGCAGCAGCTGTGGGAACGGGAGCAGCCCCTCGTCGTCGAGGGCGGCGAGGGCTGCTGGCTCATCGACACGGAGGGCCGCCGCTACCTCGACGGCAACTCGTCGCTGTGGGTCAACCTCTGGGGGCACGACCGCGCCGAGCTGGTCGAGGCGCTCACCCGCCAGGCGGCGGCGCTGCCCCACGCCACCTTCCTCGGCCTGACCAACCCGCCCGCGATCGAGACCGCGCGGCGACTCACCGAGCTCGCCCCGGAGGGACTCACCCGGGTCTTCTTCAGCGAGAACGGCTCGGCGGCCGTCGAGGTCGCCCTGAAGGTCGCGTTCGCGTACCACCGCCACCTCGGCGACCAGGGCCGGGACCTGTTCGTGTGCCTCGACAACGCCTACCACGGGGACACGATCGGGGCCGTGTCCGTCGGCGGGTTCGACCCGTTCCACGCGCTCTACGGCGACCTGCTGTTCGAGACCCGCCGCATCGCCTCGCCGTACTGCTACCGCTGCCCGCTCGGGCTCACCCACCCGGCCTGCGACCTCGCCTGCGCCGACACCCTCGAGGACGTGCTGGCCGCCGAGGGCCACCGGGTCGCCGCCGTGGTCACCGAGCCGCTCGTGCAGGGAGCCGCCGGCATCATCTGCGCCCCCGACGGCCACCTGCGTCGGCTCCGGGAGATCTGCGACCGTCACGGCGTGCTGCTCGTGGTCGACGAGGTCGCCACCGGGTTCGGGCGCACCGGTGCCGCGTTCGCCTCCGAGCTCGAGGGCGTGACCCCGGACCTGATGGCGGTCGGGAAGGGCCTCACCGGCGGGTACCTGCCGATGTCCGCGACCCTGACCACCGAGGCGATCTACGAGGCGTTCAAGGGCGACCCGGAGACCGGGCGGACGCTCTACCACGGGCACTCCTACGCCGGGAACCCGCTGGCGGCCGCCGTCGCGAACGCGAACCTGGAGCTGTTCGTGAGCGAGGACCTCCCGGCGCTCGCCCGCGACCAGGCCGACGTCCTGGCCCGCGCCCTGCGCTCCTTCGAGGGGCTGCGCCACGTCGGTGACGTCCGCCGGCGCGGGATCATGTGCGGGATCGAGCTCGTCCTCGACACCCGCACGAAGGAGCCGTTCCCGCCCGGGGCGCTGGCCGGCAAGCGGGTGTGCGACGCGCTGCGCGAGGAGGGCGTCGTCCTGCGGCCACTCGGCGACACCCTGGTGCTCATGCCGGCCCCGGCGATGGACCCGGACGACCTGCGCTGGCTCGTGACCACCACGGCCCGCGTGGCCGACCGCGTCACGCAGGAGGTCGCGGCGTCGCTGGGTGGGGCCCGGTCGTGACGGCCCCCGACGCAGGCGTGCCGACGGGCCACGGCGGCGGTCGACCGGGACCGCTGGAGTGGCTCGACGCGGCGCTGGCGGACCTGCGGTCGCGGGACCTCCACCGCAGCCTGCGGCACCACGCGTCCGCGGCCGACCCGTGGATCGACCTCGTCGACCCCGACGATCCGGCGGCGACGCCGCGCCGGGTCCTGCACCTGTGTTCCAACGGCTACCTCGGCCTCGCGTCGCACCCGGCCGTGGTCGCCGCGGCCACGGAGGCCGCCGAGCGCTTCGGGACGTCGTCGGGCGCCTCGCGGCTCGTGACCGGCGGGCAGTCGCTGCACCGGGCGCTGGAGCGCGACCTCGCTGGCTGGAAGGGCACCGAGGACGCGGTGCTGACCTCGAGCGGGTACCTCGCGAACCTCGCCGTCGTCACGGCCCTGGTGGGCCGGGGCGACACGATCGTGTCGGACGAGCTGAACCACGCGTCCATCGTCGACGCCTGCCGGCTCTCCGGGGCGGAGGTGCGGGTGTACCGCCACGCCGACGCCGAGCACGCCCGCACGTTGCTCACGGACGCCCCGGGGCGGCGCCTGCTGGTGACCGACGGCGTGTTCTCGATGGACGGCGACCTGGCGCCGCTGCCGGCGCTGTGCGACGCGGCGGAGGAGCACGGCGCGGCGGTGGTGGTCGACGACGCCCACGGCACCGGTGTGGTCGGCCCGGACGGGCGGGGCACCGCGGCGGCACTCGGCTGCGAGGAGCGGGTGCACGCGGTGGTCGGCACGCTCTCCAAGGCGCTCGCGTCGGTGGGCGGCTTCGTCGCCGGTTCGGCCGCGCTGGTCGACTGGCTGCGCAACCGCGCCCGGCCCGTGGTCTTCGACACCGCCCTTCCCGCGCCGGCGGTCGCCGCGGCCCGGGCCGCGCTGCGCGTCGCGCGGTCGGAGCCCGAGCGTCGGACGCGGGTCCTGCACCACGCCGAGCGGCTCGCGACGGCGCTGCGGACCGGTGGCCACCAGGTGCCCGCGTCGGCCGCCGCCATCGTGCCCGTGGTGGTGGGGGAGAACGCACCCGCGCTCGCGGCCATGGCCGCCCTGCTCCGACGCGACGTGCTCGCGGTCGCGATCCGCCCGCCGTCGGTCGCACCCGGCACCGCTCGGCTGCGGGCCACGGTCATGGCGACCCACACCGACGCCGACATCGACCTCGCCATCGAGGCCTTCACCCACGCCCTGGAGCCCGTGTGAGCACGCCGGACACGACCCGGACGGGCGACCTGTTCGTCACCGGCACCGACACGGGGGTCGGCAAGACCGTGGTCGCGGCGGCGCTCGCGCGCGTCCGCGGGGCCGCCTACGTCAAGCCGGTCCAGTCCGGCGCGGCCGACGGCGACGACGACGCGTCGGAGGTCGCCTGGCTCGCCGACGTGCCGACCGTGGTCGGGCCCGTCATCGGGCCCTCCCTCGCGCCGGCGGTCGCCCTGCGCCTCGCGGGGGAGGAGCTCACCGCCGGCGAGCTGCTCGCGGTCGTCGACGACGCCCGCGATCGGCACCCCGACCGGCCGCTGGTCGTCGAGGGTGCCGGCGGCGTCACCGTCGAGCTCGGCACGGACGGCACGACCTGCGGGACGCTCGCGGCCCGGCTCGGCCTGCCGGTCGTCGTCGTGGCCCGACCGGGGCTCGGCACGCTCAACCACACGGTCCTGACGCTCGCGGAGCTCGACCGGCTCGGGCTCGGGTGCGCCGGGGTCGTCGTCAGCGGGTACCCGCCGGACCCGGACCTCGCGACGCGGACCAACCTCGCGGAGCTCGACCGGCTCTCGGGTGGTCGCCTCGCCGGCGTCGTGCCGCGACTCGACGACCTCGGGCCCGACGCCCTGGCCGACGCCGCGACCTGGTTCGCGGCATCCCTCGGCGGGGTGGGGGGTCCGTTCGGCCCGCCGGCCGGCACCCCGTAGGCTCCCACCCCACGTCCACCCCGCACCGCGACGAGGCCCTCCGTGTCCACGACCGAGACGCATCCCGACGAGCCCACCGCGATCGACCCCGCCACCGCCACGCCGGCCCGGGACGCCTCCGCCATCGCGGCCCTCGTGTCGGACCCGGCCGCCCTGCTCGCCGACGTCGAGCGCCGTCTGCTCGACGAGCGGGTCGAGGTGACGCCGACGCAGGCCTACGCCCTCGCCGAGCTCGACGTCGACGCCTCCCTGCCCACCGACGCGCGCCCCGAGGGCACCGTCCTCGACGCGCTGCTCGACCTCGCCCACCGGGTGCGGGTGGCGTGGACGAGCGAGGAGGTCGCGCTCGAGTCGATCGTGAGCGGCAAGACCGGTGGGTGCCCCGAGGACTGCGCCTTCTGCTCGCAGTCGAGCGTGTTCGAGACCGACGTCCGCCCGCAGCCGCTGCTGACGCCGGCGGAGGTGCTGCAGGCGGCCGCCGACGCGGAGGCCCAGGGCGCGACGGAGTTCTGCATCGTCTACGCCGTCCGCGGTCCCGACGAGCGGCTCATGCGCAACATCCTCGACCTGACGGCGATCGTGCACGAGCGCACCCGGATGCACGTGGCGGTCTCCGCCGGGATCCTCGACGCGGCCCAGGCGCAGCGCCTCAGGGACGCCGGCGTCGTGAAGTACAACCACAACCTCGAGGCCGCCCGCAGCTTCTTCCCGCACGTCGTCGAGTCGCACTCGTGGGAGGAGCGCTGGACCACGCTCGACCTGGTCCGCGAGCACGGCATGGAGGTCTGCTCGGGTGGCATCGTCGGGATGGGGGAGACCCCGACCCAGCGGGCCGAGCTCGCGCTCGAGCTCGCCGCCTTCCGCCCGACCGAGACGCCGCTGAACTTCCTCAACCCGCGCCCCGGCACGCCCCTCGCCGATCGGGAGCCGATGACGCCCCGGGAGGCGCTGCACGCCATCGCGCTGTTCCGCCTCGTGCTGCCGTGGACGCTGCTGCGCCTCGCCGGCGGCCGCGAGGTGGCCCTGCGCGACCTCGACGCGGCCGGGATCCTGGGCGGCGTGAACGGCCTGATCGTCGGCAACTACCTGACGACGCTCGGCCGCTCGCCGCAGGACGACCTGCGGATGCTGAGGGACCTCGACGTGCCGGTCCGGGCGCTGCAGGACGTCCTGTAGCCGTGGCGGGCTCCCACTGCGCCGGCTGCGGTCGCGAGGGGGCCGCTGGCGTCCCCGGGCACGAGCCGTGCGCCCGCCGGCTGGAGCTCGAGCCGCCGCGGTTCTGCACCCGCTGTGGCGCCCGGCTCGACGTGCAGGTCTACCCGACGGGCTACCGCGCGACCTGCCGGTCCTGCGACCACGTGCACCCGGCGCGGGACGCGATCGCCCCGACGCACCGAACGGCCGGCGGCGGCGTCGACGACCCGGCGAGCGACCGGGGTGCCCAGACGGGCTGAGCGGCCCCGGGTGACGGCGTCAGCCGCCGAGGTGCGGACGGACGTCCTCCGCGGCCTCGTCGCCGTAGACCTTGCCGAGGCGGGCCAGGAAGTCGTCGCCGTCGAGCTCGTACTCCTGCGTGCCGACGTGCTCGAGGACGTACGTCGCGACCATGGAGCCCACCTGCGCCGCGCGCTCGAGGCCGAGCCCCCACGCGGTGCCGGCGAGGAACCCGGCGCGGAACGCGTCGCCGACACCCGTGGGGTCGGCCCGGTGGGTCTCCGGCGCCGCGGGCACCTCGATCGGGTCGGCGTCGCTCGGCTCGATCACACAGCCGGCGGGTCCGAGGGTCGTGATGCGGACGTCGACGCGCTCCATCACCTCGGCGTCGGCCCAGCCGGTCTTCGACTCGAGCAGGGCGCGCTCGTAGTCGTTGGTGATGAGGTAGCGGGCGCCGTCGACCAGCTTGCGGATCTGGGCGCCGTCCATGCGGGCCAGCTGCTGGCCGGGGTCGGCCATGAACGGCATCCCGACGCTGCGGCACTCCGCGGTGTGGCGGACCATCGCCTCGGGGTCGTTGGGGGAGATGACGACCAGGTCGAGGCCACCGGCGCGCTCGGCGATCGGTTCGAGCTCGATGAAGCGGGCCTCCTCCATCGCGCCGGTGTAGAACGAGGCCATCTGGTTCTGGTCCTCGTCGGTGGTGCACAGGAACCGGGCCGTGTGCTTCAGCTCGCTCACGTGCACGCCCGTGGTGTCCACCCCGTGACGCTTCAGCCAGGCCCGGTAGTCGCTGTTGAAGTCCTCGCCGACGGCGCCCACGAGGATGGGGGAGAGGCCGAGCTGGCCCAGGCCGAACGCGATGTTGGCGGCGACCCCGCCACGGCGGACCTCGAGCTCGTCCACGAGGAACGACAGCGACACCCGGTCGAGCTGGTCGGCGACGAGCTGCTCGGAGAAGCGGCCCGGGAACGTCATGAGGTAGTCGGTCGCGATGGAGCCGGTCACGGCGATGCGCACGTCGTCTGGTCCTGGTCGTGGTGGCCCGGGCGTCGGCCCGGCGTCGTCGGCGGCGGAGCCTACCGGCGTGGGGTTCGCAGCCCGTCCGGCCACGGCCTGCGCCTATCGCGCAGCGTCGGACGGCGGCCGCCCGCTGGGCCTACGGTTCGCAGGCGACAGGCACCCACACCGTGACGGACGAACGGGAGACACGAGTGGAGGCGACCGAGGTCCTCGACGCGCTGCGCGGCCACCTGCTGGTGGACGGCTACGACTTCGTGCTCGACCTCGACGCGAGTGCCGGGTCGCGGCTGGTCGACGCGCGCACCGGCACGGCCTACCTCGACATGTTCACCTACTACGCCTCCAACGCGCTGGGGATGAACCACCCGCGGCTGCACGAGGCCGACGTCGAGGCGGACCTGCTCCGCGCCGCCCGCCACAAGCCCTCGAACTCCGACGTGTACTCGCCCGAGCAGGCCCGCTTCGTGCGCGCGTTCCAACGCGTGCTCGGCGTCCCGGAGCTGCCGTACCTGTTCCTCATCGAGGGCGGGGCGCTGGCGGTCGAGAACGCGATCAAGGCGGCGTTCGACTGGAAGTCGCGGCGCAACGAGGCAGCGGGGCGCTCGGCCGCGCTCGGCACGAAGGTGCTGCACCTGACCGGCGCGTTCCACGGTCGCACCGGCTACACGATGAGCCTCACCAACACCGACCCGCGCAAGGTCGCCCGCTTCCCGAAGTTCGACTGGCCACGCATCACGACGCCGGTGCTGCGCTTCCCGCTGGAGGAGCACGCCGAGGCGAACCGCGCCGCCGAGGACGCCGCGCTGGCCGAGGCGCGGGCCGCCTTCGAGGCGCACCCGCACGACATCGCCTGCTTCCTCGCGGAGCCCATCCAGGGGGAGGGCGGCGACCGCCACCTCTCCGCACGCTTCCTGCAGGCGATGCAGGCGCTGTGCCACGAGCACGACGCGCTCTTCGTCCTCGACGAGGTGCAGACCGGCGTCGGGCTGACCGGCACGGCCTGGGCCCACCAGCAGCTCGGGCTCGAGCCCGACCTCGTCGCCTTCGGCAAGAAGACCCACGTGTGCGGGGTCATGGGCGGGCGCCGGCTCGACCTCATCGACGACCACGTCTGGAAGGTCTCCAGCCGCATCAACTCGACCTTCGGCGGCGGCCTCGTCGACATGGTGCGGGCCACCCACACCTTCGGCGTCATCGAGCGGGACGGGCTCGTCGACCGGGCCGCCGAGCTCGGCGCGAAGCTCCTCGGCCGGCTCCAGGAGCTCGAGGACCGACACGAGGCCGTCAGCCAGGCCCGCGGCCGGGGCCTGATGTGCGCCTTCGACCTGCCCGACGGCGACGCGCGCGACCGCGTCGTGCAGCGCATGTTCGCCGAGGAGCAGGTGTTCCTCCTCGGGTGCGGGGCCCGCACCATCCGGTTCCGCCCCACCCTGACGGTCACCGAGGACGACCTCGACACCGCGATCACCGCGCTCGACCGCGTCCTGACGACCGCCTGACCCACCCACCCGCGAGCCCACGGGAGCCCACCGTGACCGTCCACGTCCAGTCACTCATCGACGGCCAGCCCACCGCGCCGGCGGAGGCCGCCACCCTCGAGGTGCGCAACCCGGCCCGGCTCGACGAGGTGGTCTCGACCGTCGCCCTCGCCGACGCCGACACGTTCGTCGAGGCGGCGCGGCGGGCCGTCGCCGCCCAGCGCGAGTGGGCCGCCGTCCCGGCCCCCGTCCGCGGCGTCGCCATCCACGACCTCGGCCTGGTGCTCGAGCGCAACAAGGAGGCGCTCAGCCAGCTCATCACCCGCGAGATCGGCAAGCCCATCGCCGAGTCGCGGGGCGAGGTCCAGGAGGCCATCGACACCTGCATCTTCTTCGCCTCGGAGGGGCGGCGCCTCTACGGCCAGACGGTCCCGAGCGAGATGCCCGACAAGCAGCTGTTCACGTTCCGCGTCCCGGTCGGGACCATGGCGGTGGTGACGGCCGGCAACTTCCCGGTGGCGGTCCCGTCCTGGTACGTGGTGCCGGCGCTGGTCGCCGGCAACGCCATCCTCTGGAAGCCGGCCGAGTACACCCCGGCCATCGCCGACGCGTTCACCCGCTGCATCCTCGCCGCGGGCATCCCCGCCGGCGTGTTCCAGATGGTGCTCTCGGACGGCCCGGCGACGTCCGCCGGCCTGACCCGCGCGCTCGAGGAGGGGCTGCTCGGCAAGGTCGGCTTCACCGGCTCCTCCGACGTCGGGCGGTCCATCGCGGCCGTGTGCGGCCAGCACCTCGTGCACCCGACCCTCGAGCTCGGTGGCAAGAACCCGCTCGTGGTCACCCCCGACGCCGACCTCGACCTCGCCGTCGAGGGGGCGCTGTTCTCGGGCTTCGGCACGGCCGGGCAGCGCTGCACCTCGCTCGGGATCGCCATCGTCCACGAGTCGGTCCACGCCGACTTCCTCGCCCGGTTCAGCAAGGCCGTGGAGGAGGCCAGGGTCGGCGACCCCACCGCCGACGGGGTCCTGTACGGGCCGATGATCTCGGAGCGCTTCGACGCGAACTTCCAGCGCTGGCTCGGCGAGATCGCCGCCCACCACACCACCCACGGATCGTCGGGCATCGGGCGCATCTCGTCCGACAACCCCCGGGTCGGGTTCGTGGGCGACCCCGACGCCGGGTACTTCCAGCACCCCGTGATCGTGGACGGCGTCACCCCCGACGACGTGCTGTACCGACAGGAGACCTTCGGCCCGATCGTCCCCGTCACGACGTACGCCACCCTGGACGAGGCCATCGACCTCGCCAACGGTCACGGGTACGGCCTGTCGAGCGCCATCTACACCACGGACCCGCGCGCGGCGTTCCGCTTCCGAGAGGGCGTCACCGCCGGCATGGTCAGCGTGAACAACTCGACGTCCGGGGCCGAGGCCCACCTGCCCTTCGGTGGCAACGGCAAGTCGGGCAACGGTGCGCGCCAGTCGGGCATCTGGATCCTCGAGCAGGTCACCCGGTGGCAGTCGATGAACTGGGACTACTCGGGCCGGCTGCAGAAGGCCCAGATGGACGTGGCCACCATCGAGGCGGACCGCGACTTCACGCTCTGACGTGCCGCGGCCGGCGGGGCGACGGGATCAGTCGTCGCCCTGCTGGCGCAGGAAGCGCTCGAGCTCGGCGGCGATCTGGTCGCCGGTGGGCAGGGGGCCGCTGATGACGCCGTCCTCGGCGAGGTCCTGGTCGTAGGCCTCCTCGAGCGCGGCGATGTGCGCGCGGACCTCCGGCGAGCCGTCGGCGGCGACGGCGAGCTTGGCCTGCGTGCGCTCGATGTCCTCCGCGAAGACGCCGAGGTCGAGGCCGAGCCCGAGCTGCTCGTCGAGCGCCGTGAGCAGGGTCCGGGCCGCCTCGGGGTACGTCGACGCGACGTAGTGCGGGATCCGGGCCCACAGGCCGAGGGTGGTCAGCCCGGCGTCGCGCAGGGCCGTCTCGACGATCACCTGGCACGAGCCGGGCACGACGACGCGCTCGTGGGGGCGGCCGAGCCGCTCCAGCAGCGCCTCGTCCGAGGAGGTGGTCAGCAGCCGCACGGGCCGCGTGTGCGGGACCGGCCCCGGGACGGACCCGAGTCCCACGTACCGACGCGCGCCCACCTGCTGCGCGAGGGCGACGACGTCGTCGCACAGCCGGCGCCAGGACAGGTCGGGCTCGCCGCCCACGACCAGCACCAGGTCGGGACCGACCGCGGAGCGCAGGACGTGGACCTCGAGCGCCGGCCACTCGGGGTCGCCGAGCACACCCCGATCGATGTCGAGGACGGGCCGACGGTCGCGGTAGTCGTAGAGCCGGTCCGGGTCGAACGCCCCGACGCGGACCGAGCCGAGCTGCGCCCGCAGCTCCTCCGCCGCGATCGAGCCGCCCTCGCCGGCGTCGGTCCACCCGTCGAGCGCGAGCAGGACCACCGGGTCACGGAGGTCGTGGGGGAGCGGGGCATCGAGTCGCAGCAGGTCCATGGGACGAGCGTAGGCGCTCGGGCGGCCGGGGCCGGTTCCGTCCCGGCCGCCCCTGCGTCACCGGGGCGCAGGGACCGGGACGCGAGGAGGCGCCCCCGTGGGGGCGCCTCCTCGTGGTGCCTCACCGTACTCGCGGACGGCGGTGGCTCACAGGTCGCCGGGGCGGACCGTGGAGCGGTTGTTGGCCTTGGTGCGCGCCGCGACCTTGCCGAGCAGGGCGGCGACCTCGGTGTTGAGCGCGTCGGCGAACTCGCCCGACACGCGCAGGTCCTGGGACTTGAAGTACTCCTTCACCTGCGACACCGGCACGCGGACCTCGGGGGCCGCCGCCTTCTTCGCCGTGGCCTTCTTGGCAGGCGCCTTCTTGGCCGCCGCCTTCTTCGCCGGCGCCTTCTTGGCGGGCGCCTTCTTCGCAGCCTTCTTCGCGGTCGCCATGACCTCGCTCTGCCTCCCGGTCGGGTCCGGCGTCCGCTCCAACGGCGGGCGCCGTGCGGGACTCTACGCGTCTACGGCCCCAGAACCTAGGGTTCTCGTCACCTGCGGCCCCGTCCGTCCGACCACCCCGGCTCCCACGTTGCCCACGTCCCCCCACGCCGAGCAGGCCGACCCGGCCGACGTCGACTGGCTGCTGTCCGCCGACGGGATCGCCGTGCTCGACGAGGTCGCGGGCCGGCTGGCCCGGGGCGAGGACGAGCTCGCGGTGGGGTCCCGGGTTCGAGCCGCCGGCGTGCCGCCGGCGCGGGCGGCCCTGGTGCTCGACGCGGCGGCGACCCGGTCCCGAGCCGTCGGGGCCGGCTACCCCGACGCAGCGCGGTTGGTGCTGCTGCGCACCGCGCTGGAGCAGGCCTCCGCGCCGGCGGTCGCCCGGCACCGCGCCGGGCGGCTCGCGGGGGCGGCGTCCGGCTCGGGACCGCTGGGCGGCGCCGTCGTCGACCTGTGCTGCGGTGCCGGGCTCGACGCGGCGGAGATCGCCGCCGCATGTGGACCGACGGTGGGGGTCGACCTCGACCCGGTCCGCGTGCGTCTCGCCGCGCACACGGCTCGGGTCCGGGACGTGCCCCTCGTGGTGCACGAGGGGGACGCCCTGTCCCCGCCCGTGCCGGTGGCCGGGCGTCTGGTCCACGTCGACCCCGGTCGACGCGACGGGCGCGGCCGCCGCGCCCGGACCCTCGCGACGCACGCGCCGCCGGTCGGCGCGCTCCTCGCGGGCCTGCTCGGTGGCGGGGAGCGAGCGGCGGGTGTGGGTGTGGTGGTGACGCCCGGGGTCGACCTGTCGGACCCGGACCTGCCCGCGGGGGCGGAGCTCGAGTTCGTCGCGGTCGGCGGGGCCCTCACCGAGGCCACGCTCTGGCTCGGTGACCTCCGCGGACGGGTCGACGGCACGCCGGTCCTCGCGCGGGCGACGGAGCTGGGCGGGGGGCCGGACACGCGTGTGACCCTCGCCCGGACGGGACCGCCGGTCGAGCTGCCGGTCGCGGGCATGGGTGGGTGGCTGCTCGAGGTGGCCCCGGCGGCGGTCCGAGCCCGCCTCCACGGGCAGCTCGGGGCCGAGGTGGGTGCCCGTCGGGTCGCGCGCCGGCGCGCGCTGCTGACGTGCGACGAGCCGCCGGCGCCGTCGCCGTGGTGGCGCGTGGGCGAGGTGGAGGCGGTGCTGGCGCCGCGGGCGCGCGACGTGCGCCGGTGGCTGCGGACGGCCCCGGAGCTCCCCGTCGAGGTGGTGGTGCACGGTCTCGACGTGGATGTCCCCGCGTTCCTGCGCGAGCTCGGCCAGCCGCCCCGCGGCCCGGGCGGCCGCCGGCTCCACCTCGTGCGCCTCGACGAGACCGCCGTCTGCGTGGCCACGCGGCCGCCGAGGGACCGGTCCGAACGGGCCGGGACGTCAGCCACCGACCCGGACGGGACATCAGGCTGTCCCGGGGGACCGAACGTGCCGATGTGAGTGGTGGGGGCGCACCCGGACGCCCCCGCTGCACACCCGGTGGCACGGCCGCCGGTACGGTGAGGGCATGGACGCCATGGACGAGACCCGCGACCCCGCCACCCCGGCGAGCACCGTGCCCGCGGGCACGGCCGTCGCGCCGCTGCCACCGCAGCGGACGTGCACCCGCTGCGAGGGGAACCAGCACCTGATCGGTGCGCACGGCGGCATGGGCAAGTACCGCTGCGACACCTGCGAGCTGGTCGTGGGCTTCGACCTCGACGCGGAGCGCCCGGAGTTCCTCATCGACCGCGGGGTCCCTGGCCGCTACACCAAGGACGTCTTCGGGGAGCGCCTCGGCTCCGAGGAGCGTCGGCTCGGCGCCTGACGCCAGCGGCTGGGCATGGGCCGCCTCGAGCTGGGCCCGCCGCGCGAGCCGAGCCCCTGCCGACCCCATGGAGCCGAGATGCCGACCTGCCGCACCTGTGGCACCGCCTTCGAGCTCGCGCCGGAGGTCGCCGCGCGGTACCCCGGCTGGGAGCCGCGGGAGTGCCGCTCGTGCCACGGTGGCGGCTCTGGTGGGCGTGACGGTGGTCGTCGTGGGGGCGGGGGCGCCGGGCGCGCGCGTCGCCGCCCCGGGGCCGTGGAGGAGAACCTGACCGTGGCGCAGGTGCTCGAGCGCCACACCGACGGACCGGACTCGGGGGTGTTCACCGACGGCTCGGCCAACCCCAACCCCGGGCCGGGTGGCTGGGGGGCCGTGTACGTCGTGGACGGCGAGATCGTCGCCATGGACCATGGGCATGACCCGGACACCACGAACAACCGCATGGAGCTGCTGGCCATCATCCGGGGCATCGAGCTCGTCCCGCCGGGGACGGCCGCGACGGTCCACTCCGACTCCGACCTCGCGGTGCGCACCCTCACCGAGTGGGCGGCGGGCTGGGAGCGTCGGGGCTGGACGCGCAGGACCGGGCCGGTGGAGAACCTCGACCTGGTGCAGGAGGCGTGGGCACTGGTGCAGGCCCGACCCGAGATCGACCTGCGGTGGATCAAGGCGCACAGCGGCAACCGCTGGAACGAGGTCGCCGACTCGCTGTCGACGGCGTACACACGCGACGAGGTCTGAGGCGCGGGCAACGACGCGCCGGCGGTGGCTCCGAACCGCGGGCGACGAGCCGCGTGCGCGCCCAGCCCGGTCGAGGGCCTACCGTGCGCGTCGGCCAGGCACGTGAGAGGCGACGCCACGGACGCCCCGACCCCGCACGAGGCGATGCGGATCCTCGAGCTCGACGGCCGCGCCGACGCGGCCGCGGTCAAGCGTGCGTACCGGCGGCTCGCCCGGTCCCACCACCCGGACGCCGGCGGGGACGCGGCGACGTTCCAGCGCGTCCAGGCCGCCTACGACGTGCTGGCCGGGGTCGTCCCCGGCGCCGGCGGCCTGCGGGCCGAGGCGCCGGCGTCCCAGACCCGCGCCTCGTCCGTGGCGGAGCGCTGGTGGGAGTCCTCGTCGCGCTGGCACGACGGCGAGGTCGACGTCGCGGGCTGGGACCTGTCCCGCACGCTGGGGGAGGGTCGGGTCCACGCGCTCGACCGTGACCTGCTCGCGTCGCTCCTGCACGCCCCCGACGACCGGGCCCCGGTCCGGCCCGTGGTGGCGCGCTCCCGGGTCCCGGGCTCCCGGTTGCACCGGGTGGTCGGGATGCTCGAGCCCGACTTCCTCGCCGAGCTCGACTGCGCGCCGGCGTCGGCGACCGGCATCGCCGGCCACGACGTGGCCGTCACCCTGACGTTCCGGTCGTCGAGGGCTCGCAGGATCGCGGGCGACGGCAGCCTGCCGTGGGGCTGGACGCGCAGCCGCACGTCGTCGAGCGTCCGCGTGGCGCGGACGCTGCACCCGTGCCGGGAACGGGACGCGACCGCCGTGCGGGTGGCCTCGCTCGTCGAGGAGGTCGTCGACAGCCTCTCGTGGCCGCTGTCGGACTGGTTCGTGGTGCGCTCGTGACCGCGTCGGGCACGCGCACCGTCGCCCGCGTCCTCGACGACCACGTCGGGGACCTGCGGCCCCTGCGGGCCGCCTACCGCCGGCGCGCCGGCGCAGGCGACGCGGTTCCGGTCGAGCGGACCGGCGCCCCGGGGTGGCTGCTCGACGCGGCCCTCGACCACCGGGTCGCGATCCTGACCGGTCGGCCCCGGCTGGAGCGGGCCGCGGTGGGAGCCGCGCTGCTGCTGCCGCTGGCGCCGGGGCCGGTGACCCGCGCGACGCTCGAGAGCACCGTGGCGTCCCTGCTCGCCGACCACGCCGCCCGCCGCCGCTTCGCCACGCCCGGCTCGCTGCTGCCCGGCGAGGTCGAGCGGGAGCTGCTGTCGGACTGCGTGGCCCTGGCGCTCCTCGCGCAGCCCGCCGGGGCCGACGCCCCGACGTCGTGCGTGCTGGCCGGACCGGCCCGGGCGGGTCTCACGCGTGCCCGGCTCGACGCCGCGGTCGACCCCGGTGCGGTCCGGGAGCTGACCGAGATGGTCGTGCGGGTGCGGGACACGTTGCTGCGGCCGCTGGTCGGCCCGGCACCCGACCTCCGTTCGGAGCCGGACGGCCTGCCCCGGCCCTCCCCACTGGCGCCGCTCGACGACCCCGCCGTGGACGCGCCCGGTGTCGGCGTCCACCAGCTCGGGCGGACGCTGGTGTGGATCACGACCGACCACCGTCGGCGGCTGCCCGTGGCACCGGTCCGCGACCTTGTCGCCCGGGCGCTGCTCCACGACGACGTCGACGCGGTCGCGGTCCACGGCGCCAGGCGGGGCGTGACGGTGCGGGTCGGGCTCGACCGGCTGTGCCGCTCGGCGGGCACGCACCCGCAGCAGGCGCGCGAGGCGGTGCGCCGGGCGGTCGAGTCGGCGGGGGAGCGGGGCTGACGGCGGAGGGCCGCCGCCTCGTCGGCGCGGCCGGGACCGGTGCGGGCAGCGCCGCGTCAGGCGCCCTCGCGCAGCACCACCACGGGCCGCGGCCCGTCCTCGCGCAGCTCGACGAAGCGGTGCCCGAGCACGTCGGCGTCCTCGACGGCGCCAAGGTCGCCGGGGCCGACGGCAGCGAGGTGGGCGGCCAGACGGCCCTTGGCCTGCTTGCCGATGGCGGAGGGTGCCGCACGGCCATCGGGACGCTCGAAGCGGACGACCACGCGGCGCAGCGTGCTGCGCGGGTCGATGGCGCGCTGGTACTCGGCCGAGCACAGGTCCCAGACGAGGTCGTCGCCGGCCTCGGCCTCGAGCGCCGCGGTGACGTGCGGCCGCCAGAAGGCACCGAGCGGTCCGAGGCCGTCGAGGCGCGCGCCCATGGGCAGGCGGTACGACGGGATCGCCTCGTCCGGGCGGGTCACGCCCAGCAGGCCGGAGAGGACCCGGACGTGGCCTGCGTAGCGCCGCCGTGCCGCCGCACGCATGGCCGACCACCCGGCCGCCTCGTGCAGCAGCCCGGTGTAGCGAGCGCCCGCCGGCGCGGTCGGGGCGTCGAGCAGCTCGCGGGCCTCGATGAGGGCGGCGTCGAGGACGTCGCCCTGGGCGTCCACGGCCGTGCCGAACGCCGCCTCGTCGCCGGTGAGCGCGAGGTAGGCGTCCACGACGGCGCGCCGTGGCGCGCCCAGCGGTCCCGCGTCGGGGTCGAGTGGCGCGCGGTCGCCACCCGGTGCGGTGGTCTTGGAGGGGGGCAGGAGGATGAGGGCGGTCATGGCGTGCGGAGGCTACTGCGGCCTGGACCCGCCGCCGTCGCGCCGATAATCGATGTTATGTCAACTCGGGCTCGGAGGGGTCGACCCGGACCCGCTGGACCCGTCCCCACCCTCGCCGACCGGTCGGGTGCCCGTGAGCTGCGCGACGACGTCCCCGAGCCCTTCCCCGAGGCCGAGCTGCGCCACGGCGGTGACGAACGCGGAGCGGTTCAGCCCGCACGCGACGGCCTGGTCGTCGAGCTCGTCGCGTTCGTCGCCGGTCAGGTAGAGGGCGCAGAACGTCGCGTCCTCGACCGCGTGCCGCTTCGCCACGCCACCGGTGAGCGCGCGCCGCAGCGCCGGCCCGTGCTCCGCGGCGACCGCGAGCACCCAGTCGCCCACGGACCACTCGAGCACCCCGGCGGCCCGCGTCATCTCGGCCTTGACCCGCCGCGGCACGGTCAGACCGACCTGCCGCCGGTCGCTGGCGGTGGTGTCACCCCGCCGCGATCGTCGCGTCGGCACGCTCCGCTCCCCCTGCTCGGGTGGGCCTCGAGATGATTATATAACGAGCTCGGTGTCGCGTGCTGGCGCGAGGACGGCCGGCTCGAGGCGTCCGGGGTCGAGCGGTCGGCGTCACGCGGTGCGGGTGCGGGTCCCCGTCGCGAGGGTGAACACGCCGAGGCCCACGTACACGCCCGCGACGAGGAGCCGTCCGATCCTCGCGCCGGCGGTCGGCTCGTCGCCGGCACCGCTCCCCCGTCGCAGCCGTGCCACCAGACGCCGTCCGAGGTGGCCGGTGACCGCCGCGAAGGCGAGGTCGCCGACCAGCAGCACCGCGACGACCGTCAGGCCGAGCACGAGCGTCTGCAGCGCGACGCTGCCCCGACCGGGTACCACGAAGGGGGGAAGGAAGGCCAGGAAGAACAGGGCCACCTTGGGGTTGAGGGCGTTGATGGTGACCCCCTCCACCAGCGCCCGGCCCCGCGACCCCGGCGACGGCGCGGTCCCGTCGACGTCGTCACGCCCGAGCAGCGGGCGACGGTCCCGCAGACGGGCGACCCCCAGCCACACCAGGTAGAGCCCGCCGGCGACCTGGACGGCACGGAACGCGCCGGCGGACGCCGCGAGGACGGCGGAAAGGCCCAGGGTCGCCGCCACCACGTGGACCGAGGTCCCGAGCCCGAGCCCCAGCGCCGTCGCCATGGCGCCACGCGGCCCGAGATCGAGCCCACGGGTCAGCAGGAGCAGCAGGGCCGGCCCGGGCAGCGCCCAGAGCAGGACCGCCGCCCCGGCGACGAGCGCCAGCGTCCCCGTGCTCGGCACGTCAGGCGGCCAGGGAGATCACGTCGGCGTCGGCGGTGATCCGGCGCCGCGCCACCAGCAGGTCCACGGCCGCGGTGAGCTCCTCCACGCCGATCCCCGCGTCGAGGGCCGCCGAGACGAGCGCACCGCCGCGGACCGAGCCGCCGGCGCGGGCGAGCACGTCGAGGACGAGCTGCTCCGCCAGCCGGGGCGACAGGACGGGACGCGACCGCTGTGCACGCTCGTCGGCGTACGGGTCGAACAGGCGCTGCTGGCTCGGGCGCATGGACGGCTCCAGGCGGGGTCGCGGCGAGGTGCCCCTGTGGCATGGTTGCACACCGCCGGCGCGGGCGCCCGCGCCGGCGGCTCCCACCCGCCGCCGGGCGCACCTCCGAAGGCCTCCACGTGCACGACCGTCCCGTCCCCGACCAGCGTCGTCCCGCGCCGACCGCCGGCGCGGGGACGCGTGCCGTCGGGGCGCTGCCGCGCAACGCGACGTGGTTGACCCGGGGGCAGCTCGACCGGGCGGCCGCGGCGCGTCGCCGGATCGCCGCCCTGCCGGCGGGTCTGCCGCTCGTGCAGCCGCTCGTGCGGGCCCAGCTCGCGGCGATGTTCGGGGTGCCGGACCTGGTCGGTCGGGGCGACCCCGCGGCGCCCGTCGCCCTGTTCGGGCCGGGCTCGCCGTCACGCACCATCCTCGGGGAGCCGGCCTCGATCGCCGGAGGGATCCGGTCGCTGTTCGTGCAGGCGGCCCACCCGCTCGCGATGGCCGGGGTGAGCGACCACTCCCGGTTCCGCACCGCCCCGCTCGAGCGGCTGGAGGGCACCTCGGCGTGGGTCACGATCACCGCCTTCGGGACGGTCGAGGCGGTCGCCGCGGAGGTCCGTCGCATCCGGGCGATGCACCGCAGGGTGGTCGGGGTCCACGAGGGCGAGCCGTACGCGGCCTCCGACCCACGGCTGCTCGTCTGGGTCTCCGTGGCCCTGACGTCCTCGTTCCTCGCCGCCCACCAGCTGCTGTCGCCCATCACGCTCCCGCGCCGGGAGCTCGACCGGTTCGTGGCCGAGCAGGGCCTGGCGGCGGCGCTGCTCGACCCTCGGCTCGACCTCGACGCCCTCCCGCCGCACGCGTGGCCCGCACTCGACGTCGCTGGCACGCCGCTCGGGCGGGACGGGCTGCCGACCGACCTCGACGGCCTGCGCGACGTGCTCGCCTCGTTCCACGGCGAGCTCGGCGTGACGCCGGCGGCCCGGGAGGCGATGTCGTTCCTCTGGACCGTCGGGGTCCCGCCCGCGGTGCAGCCCGTCTACGGCCGGGTGCTCGACGGCGTCGCGGCCACGCTGCCGGCCGGTCTGCGCGAGGCGCTCGACCTGCGGATCGACGCGGACGCACGGCTGGGGACGCTCGTCCGCCTGATGTCGACGATGCGGGTCGCCACGGGCCGCTCCCCGAGCGCCGCCCGGGCCGACGCGCTCCTCGGCGAGGACGGCGGCGCGCCCGTCAGCGACTGACGGGGGTCCACTCCCCCGCGTCGCGGGTGTAGGCCAGCCGGACGGGTCCGTCGACGCCGGCGGCGTCCCGGGCCAGACGCGCCTGGACGGCCTCCCAGCCGCTGCGGGGCACGTCGAAGCGTCCCGCGCCGGCGGCCGTGCAGGCGTCGGCGGCGTCGGCCTGGGCGGAGGACGTTCGCAGCACGGTCCAGCGCCCCGACGCGTCGCGGCAGGCCACGGGCAGCGGCTCGTCGCAGCCGGTGGCCCCGAAGCCGCGATCCGTCCCCAGGACGGCACAGTCGCCCTCGGTCCCGGGCCCGTCGACCGACCACGACCACAGCAGGTCGTCGTAGCGGGTGTCGTCGGGCACGAGCCGGTCGAGGGAGGGCATGTTCAGGCCGCAGTCGGTCATCTCGCGGGCGACGCGGTCGTCGATCAGCACGCCCGTGGTGCCCGCCATCGCCGCGAGCCAGGTGGTGTCCTCCCAGTGGCGGGTCCAGCGCGTCGCGTACCGCGACGCGGCGTCGCCCTCCCGGCACGCGGGGAAGCCCTCGAAGCCGTCGGCCTTGGACTGCGAGCGCGGCGACGAGGAGTGCGCGACCGCCCCCCAGGCGGCCCCCGCCCCGCACCCGGCGTACACGAGGACCCGGGCGCCGCTCGCGCGGATGTCGTCGCGCGACGTCTCCAGCGGGATGGGTGCGCACGGGGTGCTCGGGCGGACGAGCAGGTCGCCGAGCACGGCCTCGAAGGCGGCGGCCGCGAGGTCGTACTGCGCGGCCCCGCTGATGCCGTCCTGGACGTCGATGACGAGCACCTCGTCGGGGTTCGCCTCGAGCCACCGGGCGATCTCCTCGAGCCCCTCCGCGAGCGGGCGGTCGTTCACCGAGCAGACGCTGTGGCACAGCAGGGGCTCCTGCCGGCCGGTCGCGGGGTTGGGGCCGGTGACGAGGTCGAGCTCGAGGCCCCGCGCGCCGAGCTCGAGCTGGGCGTGCATGGTGTGGCGCTGGTTGGGGTCGAGGCCCGCGAGGCTCGGGGTGTACGCGGCGGCGTTGAAGGAGTTGTGGGTCGAGACGAACACCGCGTCGCGCAGCGGCAGGACGTCCCCGAGGCGCGACTGCAGTCGCAGCGACTCGGCGACGGGCCCGGCCGCGAAGGCCGCGACCTCGGCCGGGTCGATCGGGTCGCCGTCGAGGGTCGCGCAGGTCCCGTCGGCGGCGGCCACCCGGCAGGTCTGGGCGAGTCCCTCGGCGACGACCTGGACGGTCCGGCAGGCCCGCTCGGGGGCGCCGAGCTCGCGGCACGGGTCGTCGAGCGGTCCGGCGGGGGTCGGCGCCGGCGCGGCCGCGAGGCCGGCGGCCAGCACGAGCGCGGCCAGCAGGACGCGCAGGGCACGGGACGGCTGCATCGCGACGGGCTCCCTCGCGCCCGGACGACGGGGTGGGCGCTGCAGGAGTGGTTCGGCGTGGGGCAGCCGGACCCCTGCCCGACGTCACGCCCCGACGTCGAGCAGCACCCGGTCCCAGTCCTCGACCTCGTCGCGCAGCACCTCGGCGAGGACGTGGGCGAGATCCGCGAGGGCGGACGGCGAGCCGTCGACGCGGACGAGCACGGAGACGTCGTCCGAGACGGCGCACACGACCGTGACGGGGGCGAGCACCGCTCGGTCGGTGTCGGCGAGCACACCCCGGACCTCGGCCAGCACGCGCGCCGCGGGGTGGACGGCGTTGACGGGGATGGTGACCTCACGCACCGCGAAGGTGCCCCCGGCGAGGTCGAGGCCGAGCCGACCGTCGAGCTCCTGCAGCGTCAGTGACCGGGCCGCCCGTGCCACCGCGGCCGCGGCGCGTCCCCGGGCGACCCGCGCGATCGAGGCGGCCGACCAGGTGCCGGGGACCCCCCAGCGGTCCGACGTGGTCTCCCCCATCAGCGTGGCTCCTGTCCTCGAGGCGGCGCCCCGCCGCGCAGTGGGACGGTACGCAGGCCGCGTGACGAGGGTGTTACGCGGCCGTTGCGACCCGAGGCCCTCACGGTGCGAGCTCCGCGCTGGTCAGGTCCCGCCCCTCGGGGGTCCGCAGGGTCGCGTCGTCGAAGCTGACCCGCAGGTCCAGCGTCACGTCGTCGTCGGGCGCGACGAGGCGCAGCGTCAGCGAGTGCGACCGGCCGTCGGGGGCGTTGGACTGGCCCCGCAGGGACGGTTCGGGACCCCAGGCGCCGGGCGCCGGCGGCGGCTGCCTGAACAGCGGCCCGCGCACCACCGCGCCGGCGACGGCCTGGGACACCTCGAGGAGCTGCTCGACGTCGAACCGCTCGACCCGGCGGCGGCCCTCCTCGTCGACCCGGCGCAGGGACGCGAGGATCTCCGAGACGGGGAAGGCGAGCAGCTGCAGGCGGCGGTCCCGGACCGGCCCGACGGGGTGCCGGTCGGCGGCGACCTCGAAGGTCCCGGCGAGCACCCGGTAGCCGGTCTCGAGCTCGAGCCCCCAGCAGGTGGCGCCCTCCAGCACGTGCTCGATGGCGGCGAGGTCGGCGACGTCGGTGGGCACGGGGCTCCCGGGGCTCGGGGTCGGGTGGGTCCACCGCCGAGCCTAGGCGGCCCTCAGGACTCCTCGTCCTCCGCGGCCGCGCCCACGAGCACGGTGTCCGCGATCTCGGCCCCGCGTCCGGTGAGACCGCCCATCGGCCGGCCCTCCTTGCGGGCGGCGAGCATCGCCTCCATCTCCATCGCGACCCGGTCGTCGTGCTCGAACAGCTCGTCGAGCTGGAGGTCCTGGAAGTCCAGCACGCCCATGTCGAGGAACGCCTTCTGCACCTTCGGGCCGAGCAGGCCCACGTCCTTCACGCAGGGGACGACCCGGCTGAACAGCGCCTTGCGGAACTCGCCCATCATCTGGTGCTGGTCGACGTAGCCGACGAGCTCCCGGGCGTCGAAGCCGAGGGTCTCCCAGACCTCCTCGGCGAGGAACCGGTTGCGCAGCAGCTCGCTCGCCTCGATGACGAACTCCATCCGCTCGTCGCGCTCGGCCTCGGTCAGCTCCGCGTAGGCGTCCTTGAGCGCGAGCCGACCGAAGGCGACGTGGCGGGCCTCGTCCTGCATGACGTAGGCGTTGAGCGACTTCGCGAGTGGCTCCTCCGTGAAGTCGCGGATCATCGAGAAGGCCGCCAGCGCCACGCCCTCGATCATGACCTGCATCCCGAGGTAGGTGAAGTCCCAGCGGTCGTCGGAGATGGTGGTGTCGAGCAGCGCCTTGAGGTGCGGGTTGATCGGGTAGGCGAGCTGCAGCTTGTCGTTGAGGTAGCGCGCGTACGCCTCGACGTGACGGGCCTCGTCCATCGTCTGCGTCGCGGCGTAGAACTTCGCGTCGAGCTCGGGCACGGTCTCCACGATCTTCGCGGAGCAGATCAGCGCCCCCTGCTCACCGTGGAGGAACTGGGAGTTCAGCCACGCGGCGTAGTGGTGGCGGACGTCGTCCTTCTCGGCACGCGACAGCTTCTCCCAGGTGGCCGAGCCGAAGATGGGCACGTACTCGTCCGGCATCGCCGTCTGGTCGGTGTGGTCGATCTCGATCGACCAGTCGATGCGCTCGGCGGCGTCCCACTGCTTCTGCTTGCCCTTGTCGTACAGGGCGAGCAGCCGCTGCCGGCCGTCGTCGTACTCCCAGTCGAAGCACGCCTCCGAGCGGTTGGGGACCACCCACCCGGTCGTCTCGACGGGGATGGCGTAGCGGTGCGTGGACATCGGCTCCCTCCCGAGGGCCTCGTCGGATGGTGCGCCCGAGGGCGCGGGCGCTCAGCCGGGCGGCTTCACGCCGTTGACGACCAGGTCAGCGAGCCCGCCGGCCAGGTCCTCGACGTCGGTGGCGGACGGCGTCAGCGCGTAGGACACCAGCAGCCGGCTGGTGGCCTCGGCGGCGAGCGCCACCTCGCGTGCGCCGAGGTGCGGCGCGAACGTCCGCAGCAGCTCCTCGACGACGGGCTGCGCGGCCGAGAGGACGGGGCTCGAGCCGCCCAGCAGGCTCGGCAGCAGCGCCTCGGGCTCGGTCGCGAGCAGGCGGTCGAGCAGAGGGTGGGCGCGCGCCGCGGACAGGCCCTCGGCGATGGCGGCCTCCATCGCCGGGCGGAGGTCGTCGTGCCGGTGCGCGGCGGCGACCATCCGGTCGATGAAGCCCCGCTCCTCGCGCTCGATGGTCGCGGCGAGCAGCGCGTCACGCGTGCCGAAGTACCGGTAGACGGTCTGGCGCGACAGCCCGGCCTCGCGAGCGACGTCGTCGAGCGTCACGCGGGACAGCCCGAAGGCGGACACGGCCGCGAGCGTCGCGTCGAGGATCCGCTCCCGGGTGTCGCGCGTCACGCTGGCTCCGTCCGGCGGGACCGGTGCCCCGCGATGTGACGAACATACGCATCGTGTCACATCGTGGCAAGTGCCGGTTCAGGCCGCGCAGCACGCCGCGCAGCGGCCCTGGACGACGAGCTCGACGCTCGAGGGGACGAAGCCGTGTCCCTCCCGCAGGTGCGCCGCGACCATCTCGACGAGGTGGCCCTCGTGGTGGGTGACCGACCCGCACGTGTCGCACACCAGGTGGAAGTGCTCGTCGGGGTGGGCGAGCTCCCACCTCGCGCCCCCCTCCCCCAGCCGGGTCTCCCGCACCAGGTCGAGCTCGGCGAGCAGCGCGAGGGAGCGGTAGATGGAGGCGAGGTTCACGTCGCCCCCACGCGTGCTGACGCGGTCGGCGATCTCCTCGGCGGTGACGTGCCCGTCGGCCTCCACGAGCACCTCCCAGACGAGGCGGCGTGGCGGGGTCACCCGGAACCCGTTGGCCCGGAGGACCTCCCCGATGGCGGCCTCGTCGCTCACCCGTTCACCCCGAGCCGCAGCAGCTCGTCCCAGCCCCGCGCGTCGAGCTCGTCCTTGCGGTGGTACGCCGTGGCGCCGGCGTCTCGGGCCAGCGTCTCGAGGTGCGGGGCGTCGAGGTTCGTCAGCACCACGACGGGGCAGGCGACCCCGGCAGCGCGCAGCCGCTCGATCGCCGTGAGGCCGTCCACGTCGGGCATCGAGAGGTCGACCACGACGAGGTCGAGGCGCGTCGCCTGGACGAGCCGGTCGATCCCGACCGCGTTGGGGCGGACATCGACCGTGGCACCGAGGGCCGCGAGCCGGGAGGACGCGAGCGTGAGGAAGTCCCGGTCGTCGTCGACCACCAGCACCCGCATCCGACCGACCTCCCGTCCGGCGCAACCGTAGCCCGAGACGTCGAGCCGAGGCCGCGTTGGACCGTGGGTCCCTCCCAGGCGCCTCGGTAGGCTCGCGGACCCCGTCGACAGGAGCGCTCGTGCCCACCTCGCTGCCCGAGCTGGAGGCCACCTCGGCCGAGGCCACGAGCCTCGACGTCGACGTCCTCGTCGTCGGGGTCTACCGCGGTGGCTTCGAGGCGGTCGGTGCCGAGGCTGCCCTCGCGGCGATCGGGCTCGACGGGGTCCCGCGCGACGCCACCTTCCGAGGGCGGTTGGGCGAGACCCGTGAGCTCGCCGCGCCGGGGCAGCCGTTCCGTCGCCTCCTGCTCGTCGGCCTCGGACGCCTCGACGAGACCACGCCGGCGACCCTGCGCCGCGCCGCCGGCGCCGCGACCGCCGCCGTCGCGTCCACCGCCTCCTCCGTCGCGGTGTCCCTCGTGCTCGCCAACCCGACCGCGGCCACGGTGCGCGCGGTCGCCGAGGGTGCGGCCCTCGGGGCGTACCGCTACGTCGAGTTCCGATCCGACCCCACGCCGGCCACGTTGGCGCGGGTGCACGTCGTGGTCCCCTCCTCGCTCGAGGCCGCCGCGCGGACCGAGCTCCAGCGGGCGGCGGCGGCCGCCCGCGGCGTCGCGCTGGCCCGGGATCTCGTCAACCGGCCCCCGCAGGCCAAGGGGCCGCAGGACGTCTGCGACTGGGCGGCCGAGGTCGTCGGCGAGGGGGTCGAGCTCGAGGTCTGGGACGTCGACGAGCTCACGGCGCGGGGGTGCGGCGGCACGCTGGCGGTCGGGCGCGGCTCCGCGCGTCCGCCGCGGATGCTGCTGCTGCGCTACCGCCCCGAGCACCCCGTGGCGCGCGTCGCGCTGGTCGGCAAGGGCATCGTCTTCGACTCCGGCGGCCTCTCGCTCAAGACCCCCTACACCAACATGGTCCACATGAAGTCGGACCTCGGTGGGGCGGCGGCCGTCATCGGCGCGGTCTCGGCGCTCTCGGCCCTCGACGTCCGCGTCGAGGTGCTCGGGATCGCGGCGCTGGCGGAGAACCTGCCCGACGGGGACGCGCAGCGGCCGGGCGACGTCTTCACCGCGTACGACGGCACCACGGTCGAGGTGCTCAACACCGACGCCGAGGGACGGCTCGTGCTCGCCGACGCGCTCGGGTTCGCCGCCAGCCAGGAGGTCGACGCGATCGTCGACGTCGCGACGCTCACCGGGGCGGCGTTGGTGGCCGTCGGCGGGCGGGCCTCCGCCGCCTACGCCAACGACGACGACCTGCTGCGCCAGGTCCTCGCGGCCTCCGAGGAGGCCGGGGAGCCGACGTGGCACCTGCCGCTGTGGGAGGAGCTCCGCGACAACCTCGAGTCGGAGGTCGCCGACCTCAACAACCTCGGTCGGGGGGACTCCGGCGGGTCCATCATGGCCGGGCTGTTCCTGCGCGAGTTCGTCGACGGCACCCCCTGGGTCCACCTCGACGTCGCCGGCGCCGCCTGGACGGACACGCCGCGCGGCCACCTCACCAAGGGTGGGACGGGGATGCCGGTCGGCACGCTCCTGCGCTGGCTCGAGTCCTCCCGGGCCTGAGTCGCCCCGGCCTCAGCCCCCCGGCGAGGGCCGCGGGGTGCCCTCCGTCTCTCCGGCGGGCTCCTCGGCGGGTGCGGTCGCGGCGGCCTGCTCGGCCGTCGACGCGAGGCCGAGCTTCGAGCGCAGCTCCGAGAGGCGCTTCTGGGCCTCGACGTTGCGGGACGCCTGCTCGATCTCGAGCATGCGCGACTCGACCGTGTTGCCCTCGAGCTCCGCGCGCCCCTGCGCCTTCGCCATGCGCCGCTCGATCTTGTCGCGGACCTCGTCGAACGTCGGCACGTCGGCGCCCACGGACTCCGACAGCGTGGCCATCGCGTCGTTCATCTGCTCAGCCATCTTCGCCTGGTCGAGCTGGCTGAGCAGCTGCTGCTTCTCGGCGAGCTTCTGCTGCAGGACCGCGGAGTTCTGCGCGACCGCGTTCTTGGCCTGCTCGCTGGCCTTCGCGGCCTCCAGCCCGAGCGACGAGAGGTCCTCGACCTCCTGCTCGACGGCGAGCAGCCGGGTCGCGATGGACTCGGCGGCGGACTCGTACTCGGCGGCCCTGGCCGCATCGCCGGCCGACCGGGCCTCCTCGGCCATGAGCAGCGCCTGCTGAGCGTTGGTGTTGAGCTTCTCGAGCTCGCCCATCGCCCGCTCGAGCTTCAGCTCCGTCTGCTTCTGGTTGGCGATGACGTTGGCGGCCTGCTCCTTGAGCCTGCGGTGCTGCTCCTGGGCCTCGGCGATGGCCTGCTCGAGCTGGACCTTCGGGTCGGCGAGCTCGTCGAACCTCCCCGTCAGGGCAGCGGTCAGGTACTTCCAGACGCGGGTGAACAGGTTGGCCATCGCAGCGGTCCTCGCGGGTCGTGTCGGGTCGGTTCTAGCAGCAGGGTCGGGGTCGGGAGCGGTGCGGCGGCGGCGCGGTCAGGCGCGGGCCGTGTCCTCGAGGGCGAGCCGGAGGGCCTCCATCTCGGTCACGATGGCGTCCACGTCGTCGTCGAGCCCGCCGACCGCGCCCCCGGCGGGATCACCCGACTGGCCGAGCGACAGCTCGACCGCGCGGGCGACCGCCTCGTCGAGGCGCGCGTCGAGGAGCTGCAGGCGCCGGCGGGTGTCCTCGGCCGTGGCGGCGATCCGCTCCACGGAGGCGAGCTGCGAGCGGAGCGCCGCGACCACCTGCATGCCGCGCCCGTCGTCGTCGCCCCGGGCCAGCTCCGCCTCGGCCGCCTCGATCCGCTCCTCGATGGCCGCCGGCGCGTCGAGCTCGCGCAGCGCCGCGTCGAGGCTCGCGCCGTGGGCGGCGATGCGGGACACCTCGGCGACGCCGGTGTCGATGCGGTCGGCGATCCGGCCGAGCCGCTGGCGCAGCGGGCCCACCCGGGCGCCCTGCACGACCCGGGAGAAGCGTGCGGAGGCGTCGACCGCCTCGAGCACGTACCGCCGCCACGGCTCGGGCACGGACGACGGGTCGACCGTCGGTCGCGCTGCCGGCCGCGGGAGGCGCGCTGCCACGGTGCCGACCCACGCGACCGCCCCGAGGGCCGCCGCGGCCACCACCGGGGCGCCCACCACGACGCCCAGGGCGACGCCCGCGCCGGCGGCCACGATCGCCGCCGGCGCCGTCACGGCGCGGGCGCCAGCCGGGGTGAGGATGCGGTCGCGGAGCGAGGCCATCAGAAGTTCGAGATGACCGAGGTGAACACGTCGTCGATCACGCGCGGGTCGGAGGCGTCGTAGACGGCCGCGTCGGACGCCTCCGCGAGGCGGCGCATGGTCGCGAGGTCCGCGTCCTGGCCGTACGCGATGGTGAAGACGCGCACCGGCTGCGCGCGCGCCCCCTCGCTCCCGGCCGAGAGCGCCCGGACCAGCGCGTCGAGCTGCGCCTGGTCGTCACCGAGGTCGCCGTCGTCGTTGACCCCGTCGGTGAGCAGCACGATCGCGTTGATCAGCGCCGGGTCGTAGGCCGCGACCATGTCCCGGTGCGCGTCGAGGGTGGCCTCGTACAGCGGCGTGCCGTTCTGCGGGATGAGCTGGCGGATGCGCGTACGCAGCTCCTCGACGCCCTGCGAGATCGGGGTGACCGGCAGCACGTCGACCCAGCCCGGGTGCTCGGGCGGGCCGATGTCGGTCGTGAAGATGCGCAGGCCCACCTGGTCCTGCGGGGCGAACTGGTCGAGCGCCCGGATCGCCGCCTCCTTGGCGAGGTCGAGCTTGGTGTCGCGCCCCTCGCCGGCCGAGTCGCCCATCGACCCCGACACGTCGACGACGAGCAGCACGCGCGCACCCTTGCGCTGCTCCTCCCAGTCCTCCAGCAGCCGCACCATGACCGCGGGCTCGGGGACCTCCAGCGTGGTCTGGGGCTGCGTCGGGTCGACCCCGTTCGCGGCGGTGATGGGCTCGCCGACCGGCACCTCGATGTTGCCCGGCCGGAAGCCGAACTCGAGGACCCGCTGCTGGTTCTCGGGGCGGAGCACGAACTCGCGGAAGACGGCGGCGGCACGGGCCTGCTGCTCGTCGACCCACTCGGCGTCGAGGGTGATCAGCGGGTTGTCGCTGAACAGCGTCCCCTCCTCGGGGTAGATGGCGACGAGGGGCACCCGTGGCGGCTCGGGCACCTCCCCGGGCTGCAGGACGCCGTCGGGGTTGCCGCGGTTGTACTGGACGATCGAGACCTCCTCGACGGCGGCCGCCGACGCGTAGGTCAGCGCCGTCCCGCGGGCGTCGTTGCGGTACCAGTTGTTGAGGAACGTCAGCGTCGTGGGGCCGTAGTGCACCACCGACGACTCGATGCCCCGGGCGAACGCCTGCGTGTCCTCGCGGGCGAGGTCCTCGAGCGTCAGGCCCCGGACCTTGCCGACGGCCGCGTAGTTCTGGGCGATCAGGGCCGAGAGCCCGGAGGTGGAGAAGTTCGGGTTGGTCTTCCCGAGACGGAACGGGCCCCACTCGGGGTGCCCGAACGCGGACCACCCCTCGGGGTCCTGGCTCAGCGCGAGGATGTCGGCGTAGCCGATCGGCTCGTCGGGCCAGCCGAGCGCCTCGGCCATCGGCTCGGGCATGGCGATCACCAGCGGGGTCTGCATGAACGGGACGGCGTCGTTGGCGATCGGATCGCGGCCGGCGTCGGCGAGGCGCTGGTTGACGACCGCGGCCCACGCGCTCGACGCCGGGGACCACACGACGGGGCGGGGCCCCTCGACGGCCTCGTCCCACGTGGTCGCGAGCAGTTCGGCCGCGCTGCCCGAGGCCTTCGACTGCGGGCGCACGAACACGCAGCGGTCGTCGATCGACGCGAGGTCGCCGGCGTTGAACTCGTTCGCGAGGTCGCGCATCAGGTCGATCTTCTCGCTGGACACCGCGAGGTCGACCACGACGCAGTCACCCGGGTCCCCCTCGAGCCCCTCGACGACGCCGGGGTCGGTGGCGTCGGGTGCGAGGTCCTCGAGCCCGCTGCACCCGACCAGCCCGGCCGCCAGGGCCGTGAGCGCGGCCAGCAGCCCGAGCGTCCGGCGGCTCGCCCCGGTCCCGGGCGTCCCCCGTCCGTCGCGTCCCGTCGTGCGTGTCCCCGTCCCCATGCCCGGCTCCGTCCTCACCTGACCACCTCACCGTACGTCGTGCGCAACGCCGTCAACGCCCCGGGCGGTGTCGCAGGGGCCGCGTCCCGCACCGGGCCGTCCGGGCGCGCCGGCGGCGGCTCCCCGTCGAGGCGCCAGCCCTGGTCGGCGAACACCTGCGCCGCCGCCTCGTCCGTGAGCAGCGCTGCCACCGCCCGGCCCGTCGCGGGGTCCTCCGCGGCGACGACCAGGTCGAGGTCGACCGCCGGCGCGAGGTCGAGCAGCACGACGGTGCCGGCCCGCTCCCCCGCCCGAGCGAGCACCGTGGCGGCCTCGGCCTCGGTCGTCGCCGCGAGGTCGGTCCGCGCCGGGCCGAACTGGACCATGGTCGTCAGCGCCGTGGTGCCGGGTGGCGGGAGCTGCACGGCCCGCTCGAGCCCGGCCACCCAGGTGCGCACGGCGTCGTCCTGCAGGTCCCGCAGCGAGAACGTGGTCGTCCCGACCCGGTCGGCGACGGCCTGCGCGAGGACCGCCAGCCCGACGGCGTCGTCCGGCGAGCCGTGGGCCGGCTTGACGACCCCCCAGGCCGCCGGGCCGCCGACGTCCGCCCAGGTCCCCGGGGCGACGTCGCCGATGCACGTCCAGGTGACGGTCCCGCTGCAGGCCTCCAGCAGCACGTCGTGGCGGTCCTGCCACACCGCGACCACGAGCGGTGTCGCGGCGACCGGCGGGGGCAGCTGCGCGAACCGGGCCGCGCCGCCGGCGCGCACCCGGGCGTCGTCCGCCATCGCCGGCCAGGCCGACGGGACCAGCCACACGTCACCGTCGAGGGAGCCCGCGGGGTCGGAGAGGGTCGTGAGGGTCGTCCCCGCTGGCTCGGCGACGACCTCCCCGGCGAGGTCGTCGCCGACCGCGTCGAGCAGGGACCGGCACAGCGCGACGAGGTCGAGGGGGCAGCGCAGGGCCCGGTCGGGACCGTCGACGGCGGCCGGCGGGGGTGACCCCGCCGGCCGGGCCGCATCGGGCCGCTCACCACCGTCGAGCCGAGCGCGGATCCACACCGCGCCACCGACGAGCCCGACGGCCACCGCGAGGGCGGCGAGGCGGCGAACGACCTCGTTCACGAGTCGAGCTCCACGCCGGCGAGGTCCCCGGCGCGCAGGGTCACGAGGTCCTCGTCGCTGGGGTCCTCGACGGCGACCAGCCGCTGGGCCTGGCGGCCCACCGCCGCCTCGAAGAGGTTGCGCGCCAGTCGACCGTTGCCGAAGCCCCGGTCGCGTGGCTGGGCGGCGAACCAGGTGCGCGCCGCCTCCCTCGCCCCGTCGTCGAGCTCGTAGTGCGCCCCGCGGGCGACGTGCTCGAGGATCGCGACGAGCTCGTCGTCGCTGTAGTCGGGGAAGTGGATCGTCCGCGGGAACCGCGAGCGCAGGCCGGGGTTCGTCGCGATCAGCTCCCCCATCTCCTCGGGGTAGCCGGCGACGATGACGACGAGGCGGTCGCGGAGGTCCTCCATGTGCTTGACGAGCGTGTCGATGGCCTCCCGGCCGAAGTCGTCCTCGCCGCCCCGAGCGAGCGCGTACGCCTCATCGATGAGCAGGACGCCGTCGACCGCCGAGAGGATGACGCCGCGGGTCCGCTCCGCCGTCTGCCCGACGTAGCCGGCGACGAGCTGGGAACGGTCCGTCTCCACGAGGTGCCCGTGCTCGACGACCTCGAGCGTGCGGAACACCTGGGCGAGCAGGCGCGCGACCGTGGTCTTGCCGGTGCCCGGGTTGCCGGTGAAGACCAGGTGACGGGTCCCCGCGACGCTCTTGAGCCCGCGCTGCTCCCGGAGCCGCTGCACCACCAGCAGGTCCGCGACGAGCCGCACCTCGGCCTTGACGGGTTCCAGCCCGATGAGCCCGTCGAGGTCGGCGAGGAGCTCCTCCAGCGGCCGCGCCGGGGGGAGGTCGGGCGGTGCCGTCACCGGTACCCCCGCGCCTGCCGCGTCCCGCGTCCGAGCGGGTGGGGCGGCGCCTCCGGTCGCCGGCGGACCGCCGTGCACCACGTGGGCGGCCTCGTCCTCCGCGCCGACGGGCAGCCCGAAGAACCCACCGTCAGGCCTGCGCACCCCGCGCTCGGACAACGCGTGCAGGAGCAGCGCGCGGAACCGGCCGATCGCGTCGAGCTCGTTCGCGGAGGTGTGCACGTCGAGGGACGCCACGTGGTGGAGCAGGTCCATCGCGGCCCGGAAGTAGGTCCACGCCCGGGCGCCACCGTCGGCGGCGTCCGTGTCCGCGAGCAGGTGGAACAGCGGGGAGGGGCGCTCGAGGGCGCTGCGGCGCCCCCGCACGGTCCCGCCCCGTCGAAGGTCGTCGGGGGTGGCGTACGGCAGGGAGCCGCCGAGCAGCGGACCGAACGCGACCACGTAGGCGCGCAGCTCCTCGTCGGTGTGGACCTGGTCCGCGTCGATGCACCCCGCCACCAGGGTCGCGGCCTCGTTCGCCAGGTCGCGGTCGAGGACCCCGGGGTGCGACGGGTCGAGGTCGTCGACCAGTGCCCGCACCTCGGCCACGAAGCGCTGCACGGGCGCCACGAGGGCGTCGGACATGGGCGGAAGGCTCCTCGACGACGGCGCGTGGCCGGTTCGGGCAGCCTAGTCCCCGGGCGTCGCTCCGGCGCCTCGTCAGGCCCAGTCGGAGACCGGCGGGCAGGCGCACACGAGGTTGCGGTCCCCGTAGGCGCCGTCGATCCGGCTGACGGGCGGCCAGTACTTGTCGCGACGCAGCGACGCGACCGGGTAGGCCGCCTCCTCGCGCGTGTACGGGTGCGACCACTCGGTCCCGAGCAGGTCCTCCGCGGGGTGCGGGGCGTTGACCAGCGGGTTGTCGTCGGCCGGCCACTCCCCGGAGGCGATCCGGTCGATCTCCCCGCGGATGGCGACCATCGCGTCGACGAACCGGTCGAGCTCCGCCTGCGACTCCGACTCCGTGGGCTCGATCATGAGCGTGCCCGGGACCGGCCACGACATCGTGGGCGCGTGGAAGCCGTAGTCGATGAGCCGCTTGGCGACGTCCTCGTTGGAGACCCCGGTGTCCCGCTGGATGCCGCGGATGTCGAGGATGCACTCGTGGGCGACACGCCCCGTCGCGCCCGTGTAGAGCACCGGGTAGTGGGGCGCGAGGCGGGCCGCGAGGTAGTTCGCGTTGAGGATCGCGGCCTCGGTGGCGGCGCGCAGACCACGCGACCCCATGAGGCGGATGTAGGCCCACGAGATCGGAAGGACGCCCGGCGAGCCGAAGGGCGCGGCAGCGACCGGGCCGACGCCGGTCTCGGGACCCGCGTCCTCGACCAGCGGGTGGTTGGGCAGGAACGGCGCGAGGTGGCTGCGGACGCCGATCGGGCCGACGCCGGGGCCACCCCCGCCGTGCGGGATGCAGAAGGTCTTGTGCAGGTTCAGGTGAGACACGTCCGCGCCGAAGTGCCCCGGCTTCGCCACGCCGACGAGCGCGTTGAGGTTCGCGCCGTCGAGGTAGACCTGGCCGCCGTGCTCGTGGACGAGGTCGCAGATCTCCCCGATGGTCGTCTCGAACACCCCGTGGGTCGACGGGTAGGTGACCATCAGGGCCGCCAGGCGCGGGCCGTGCTCCTCGACCAGGCCGGCCAGGTGGGCGACGTCGACGTTCCCGTCCTCGTCGCACTTGACGACCACGACGTCCATGCCGGCCATGACGGCCGAGGCCGCGTTGGTGCCGTGGGCGGACTCGGGGATCAGGCAGACCGTGCGCTCGAGGTCGCCGTTGGCGCGGTGGTAGCCGCGGATGGCGAGCAGGCCGGCGAGCTCGCCCTGCGCACCCGAGTTCGGCTGCACCGAGACGGCGTCGTAGCCCGTGATCTCGACGAGCGCCTGCTCGAGCTCACGGATGAGCCGCCGGTAGCCCTGCGCCTGCCCGGCCGGCACGAAGGGGTGCACGTCGGCGAACTCCGGCCACGTGACCGCCTCCATCTCGGCAGCCGCGTTGAGCTTCATGGTGCACGAGCCGAGCGGGATCATGGCGCGGTCCAGCGCGATGTCGCGGTCGGCGAGCTTCCGCAGGTAGCGCACCAGGTCGGTCTCCGACCGGTAGCGGTGGAAACGGGGGTGGGTGAGGAACTCGCTGGTGCGCAGCAGCCCGGCCGGCAGACCGTCGACGGCGGCCTCGTCGGCGGGCACGTCCTCGACCCCGAAGGCCGAGAGGACCCAGGCGACATCGGCGCGGCTCGTGGTCTCGTCGAACGAGACCGCGACGTGGTCGCCGTCGACGAGCCGCAGGTTGTAGCCGAGCTCCTCGGCGCGCTCGACCACGTCGGTCGCGCGGCCCGGTACCCGGACCGTGACGGTGTCGAAGAAGGTGGCGGAGGTCGGCTCCATGCCGGTGTCCCGGAGACCCGCGACGAGCAGGCCGGCGAGGCGGTGGACCCGACGCGCGATCGTGGTGAGGCCCTCCGGGCCGTGGTGGACGGCGTACATCGCGGCGGTCACGGCGAGCAGCACCTGGGACGTGCAGATGTTCGACGTGGCCTTCTCGCGGCGGATGTGCTGCTCCCGCGTCTGCAGCGCGAGCCGGTACGCCTCCCGGCCCTCGGTGTCGACCGACACGCCGACCAGGCGCCCCGGGAGCGTGCGCTTCATCGCCTCGCTGGTCGCGATGTAGGCGGCGTGGGGGCCGCCGAACATCATCGGCACACCGAAGCGCTGGGTGGTGCCGACGACGATGTCGGCGCCCCACTCCCCCGGCGGGGTGAGCAGGGTCAGGGCGAGCGGGTCGGCGGCGACGGTGACGAGCACCCCGCGTGCCTTCAGCGTCGCCACCAGCTCCCGGTCGTCGCGGACCGCGCCGGACGAGGCGGGGTACTGCAGCAGGACGCCGAAGACGTCGTCGGCGACCTCGTCCGTCGTCGGGTCGAACGTGTCGACCTCGATGCCCAGCGGCTCCGCGCGGGTGGCGACGACCGCCAGGGTCTGCGGGTGGGTGTCCGCGTCGACGAGGAAGCGCGACCCCGACTGGCGTGACGTGCGTCGGCTCATCGTGACGGCCTCGGCCGCGGCCGTGCCCTCGTCCAGCAGGGAGGCGTTGGCGAGCTCCATCCCCGTGAGGTCCGCGACCATGGTCTGGAAGGTCAGCAGCGCCTCGAGGCGACCTTGGGAGATCTCCGGCTGGTACGGCGTGTACGCCGTGTACCAGCCGGGGTTCTCGAGCAGGTTCCGGCGGATCACGGGTGGCGTGATGGTCCCGTGGTAGCCGAGCCCCAGGAAGCTGCGCATGGACCGGTTCTCGGCGGCGAGCTCGCGCAGCCGCGCGAGCACCTCGTGCTCCGGCTCCGGGTCGGGGAGCGCCAGGGGCGTGTCGTCGCGGATGCTGTCCGGGACCGCCTCGTCGAGGAGCGCGTCGACGTCGACGAGCCCCAGCACGCCGAGCATCCGGGCGGCGTGCACGTCGTCCGGGCCGATGTGGCGGCCGAGGAAGGCGTCCCGCTGCTCGAGGGCACGCAGGCTGGGGGCGGCGTCGGAGCCTTGGACGGGCGCGGTCGGGTGCGACGAGGTCATGCCGGACGAGCCTTCGGTGACGGGGCCGAGGAGGAGGGGCGGGGCCGGGCACCGGCACCCGCACGGTTCGGGGCCGGTGGCGGAGCGGGCCGGACGCGAGCCCATCGAACCACCCCCCCGCCCCACCGGCCAAGGAGGTGCCCTGTGGCGTGACCGCGGGGCGCGCGTCGAGCACGGTCCGGGCGAGTCGCCGCGCCAGCGGCTCGGGTGGACGACCGGCCACGGCCCGGTCCGCCGGTCCCTCCTAGGGTGGTCCCACGCCAGCGTGAGGAGCCGCCGTGGGCCGAACCGTCGCCCGGAAGATCATCGACGACCATCTCGTGGAGGGTGAGCCGGTCCCCGGCACGCCCATCGGCCTGCGGATCGACCAGACGTTGACGCAGGATGCGACGGGCACGTTGGTCATGCTGGAGCTCGAGGCGATGGGCCTCGACCGGGTCCGCACCGAGGTGTCCGCCCAGTACGTGGACCACAACCTCATCCAGGAGGACCACAAGAACCCGGACGACCACCTGTTCCTGCGCTCCGCGTGCGAACGGTTCGGGATCTGGTACTCACGACCGGGCAACGGGGTCTCCCACCCGGTCCACCAGGAGCGGTTCGGCCGCCCCGGGGCGACGATGGCCGGGTCGGACTCGCACACGCCGGCCGCCGGCGCCATCGGGATGCTGGCCATCGGCTCGGGCGGCCTCGACGTGGCGCTGGCGATGGCGGGCGAGCCCCTGCGCATCCGCATGCCCGAGGTCTGGGGCGTCGAGCTCGTCGGCGAGCTCCCCGACTGGGTCAGCGCGAAGGACGTCATCCTCGAGCTGTTGCGCCGACACGGCGCGGACGGCGGGTTCGGCCGGATCGTGGAGTACCACGGTCCCGGGCTGACCGGCCTGTCGTGCATGGACCGCCACGTGATCTGCAACATGGGGGCGGAGCTCGGCGCCACCACGTCGGTGTTCCCAGCCGACGACGAGGTCCGACGGTTCCTACGGGCACAGGGTCGCGAGGACGAGTTCGTCGAGCTCCTCGCCGACCCGGACGCGACCTACGACGTCACCGAGACGGTCGACCTCTCCACGCTCGTGCCGCTCGTCGCGAAGCCGTCGAACCCCGACAACGTCGTCCCGGTCAGCGAGGTCGCGGGGACACCGATCGTCCAGAGCTACCTGGGCTCCAGCGCGAACCCCGGGTACCGCGACTTCGCGGTCGTCGCCGAGGTCCTGCAGGCCGTCGGTGAGCAGGTGCACTCCCGCGTCTCGTTCGACGTCAACCCGACCTCGCGCCAGATCCTCGAGAACCTCACGCGTGACGGGCACCTCCTGCCGCTGCTGCACGCCGGCGGTCGGCTCCACCAGGCCGGGTGCAACGGGTGCATCGGCATGGGCCAGGCGCCCGCGAGCGGGGAGGCGTCGCTGCGCACCACGCCCCGCAACTTCCCCGGTCGGTCCGGGACCCGCGAGGACCAGGTCTACCTGTGCTCACCGGAGACGGCGGTCGCGTCGGCGCTGACCGGCGTGATCACCGACCCCCGCGACCTCGGGGAACGCGGCATCACGTACCCCCGGGTCGTCGAGCCCGCCGACCCGGTGGTGAACACGTCGATGCTCCTCGCGCCGCGCGAGCTCGCCGACGGGGAGGTCGTCGACCTCCGCAAGGGGCCCAACATCGCCTCGCTGCCGTCGTTCGAGCCGCTGCCCGACGCCCTCGAGCTCCCGGTCGTGCTCAAGGTCGGCGACGACGTGTCCACGGACGAGATCCTGCGCGCCGGCACGGAGGTGCTCCCCTACCGCTCGAACATCCCGGCGATCTCGCGCTTCGCGTTCGACATCGTCGACGAGACCTACCCCACGCGTGCGGAGGCGGTCCGGGACGCCGGGGGGCACGCCATCGTCGGCGGGCGCAACTACGGGCAGGGGTCGTCGCGGGAGCACGCGGCGCTCGCCCCCCGCTACCTCGGTCTCCGCGTCGTGCTCGTGCAGGAGTTCGCCCGGATCCACTGGCAGAACCTGGCCAACTTCGGTGTGCTGGCGCTGCGCTTCCGCGACCCCGAGGACCTGGCGCGCATCCAGCAGGGCGACGTGCTCCGCCTCACCGACCTGCACGCGCAGCTGCGCGCCGGCAGCGACGTCGCCGTGGAGCACGTGCCGAGCGGCACGACCATCGCGGCCTTCCACGAGCTGTCCGAGCGACAGCTCGAGGACGTCCTCGCCGGTGGGACCATCGAGCGGATGAAGCGGCAGCTCGCGGCGAGCTGACGCCCCGGTCGGCTCAGTTCGCGGCGGCGCCCACGTCGTCGGTGGAGAGGAGGTCGTCCGCGGCCTCGACCGGCTCCGTCGGGAACGCGGTCACCTCGCCCTTGAGCTCCTCGACGACGGGCCCGAGCGCGATGGCGAACACGCCCTGGCCGCGCTGCAGGAGGTCGATGAGCTGCTGGTTGTCGTCGACCGCGAAGACCGAGGAGCCGTCGGAGACCAGCGTGACCTCCGCCACGGACCGACCGCGCCGGCGGAGCTCGTCGATCGCGAGCCGCACGCGCTGCAGGGAGACGCCGGTGTCGAGCAGACGCTTCACCACGCGCAGCTGGACCACGTCGTCGAAGCTGTACAGGCGCTGGGTCCCGGAGCCGCTCGCCTCGCGCACCGTCGGCGTGACCAGCTCCGTGCGGGCCCAGTAGTCGAGCTGCCGGTACGTGATCCCGACGATCTTGCAGACCGTCGGACCGCGGTAGCCGACCTTCTCGTCTCCGCCGACGTCCAGCCGGAGCTGCCCCGCGTCCTGTCCCGTTGCCTCGGACCGTGCCATGTCTGCTGGCTCCTCCACCGACCCCGCGGCGTGCGGGGACCCCGGTCCCACCGCCTGGGGTCGACGTCCCCGGGGCCGCTGCCACGGTCGGGTCCGACGGTGCGCCGACGCGGGTCTGCCTCCCGCCCGTCGGCGCGTCCACACGGGTGGAACTACCGACCTGAGGCTACGCCGGTGTGACCCGGGTGTCAACGGATGGTGGAGGGTCCGAGGCCCCTACCCTCCACCTCGACCTCAGGTTTAGGGTCTGGGTGGCGATCCACCGCGCCCCGGTGGGGCGGGAACGCGTCGCTCGCTCCCCCGGCTGCCCTCTGCGGCCCCGAGCGGCAGCGTGCTCACTGGTCCTTGAAGTCCTCGGGGGTGATGCCCTCGAGGAACTCGCGGAACTCCCGGACCTCGTCCTCCGGGTTGACGCTGGTCTCGCCGCCCTCGTCGTCCTGCTCGTCGATCTCGAGGCCGGCCTCCTCGAGGACGTCCTCGGCCCCGAAGATGGGGACGTCGCCCAGGCGGCTCGCCAGCGCGATCGCGTCCGACGGACGGGCCGAGACCACGGTGCGCTCACCGTCGGTCAGCAGGTGCAGCTCCGCGTAGAACGTCCCGTCGCGGAGGTCGGTCACGTGCACGGCCTCGAGCTCCGCCCCGAGCTCGGACAGCACGGTGACGAACAGGTCGTGGGTGAGCGGGCGGGGCGTCTCGACGCCCTGGAGGGCGAAGGCGATGGCCGTCGCCTCGACCGCGCCGATCCAGATGGGCAGGTACCGGGTGCCGGTCTTCTCCTTGAGCAGCACGATCGGCTGGTTCGCGGGCAGCTCGACCCGGACGCCCACCAGCTCCATCTCGATCACGCGGCTCTCCATCGCTGTGGTGCGGTCGGTGTGGTGTCGACGAGGCTAGCCGCCGACATCCGGCGCCGAGTCCCACAGGCCCGCACGCGTGGCGGCGCGCAGGGACGCGTGCAGCCGGTCCCCGACCCACCGGCCGGCCGCCTCCCCGCCCGAGGCGGGCGGGCGGGGGTCCGTGGCCACGTCGAGGGGGACGGTCGCGAGGACGGTCTGCCCCCACCCGACGCCGAGCTCCAGGTCGACGTCCACCCGTGGCACCTCGACGGGCAGGAACCCCTCGACGCTCGGGCGGGGGTCGACCAGCGGCAGGGTGAGCGGTGCCGTGCCGCTGGTGACGGCGACGTCGGCACCCGCGACCCGCAGCGAGAGCGCGACGTCGACATCGCTGCGGGAGAACGCGCCGAAGCCGTGGTCGAGGAGCCGCTCCGCCGCGTCGAACCGGCTGTCCTCCGAGTCGGCCCCGAGGACGACGGCGACGAGGCGCCGACCATCGCGCTCGGCGCTGGCCACCAGCGCGTACCCCGCAGCGTCCGTGAACCCCGTCTTGAGGCCCGTGGCACCCGGGTAACGTCCGACCAGCTCGTTGCGGTTCGGCTCGCTGCGACGCCCCGGCAGCGTGACCCGCTCGCTGGCGACGATGCGGGCGATCGTGGGCTCGTCGAGGGCGGCGCGGGCGACGGTGCCGAGGTCGCGGGCCGACATCCGGTTGGCGTCGTCGAGTCCCGACGGGCTGACGAGGCTCACCCCGGTGAGCCCGAGCTCCGTCGCATCGGCGAGGAGCAGGGCGGCGAACCCGGGGACCGACCCGCCGACGTGCACGGCCAGCGCGACGGCGGCGTCGTTGCCGGAGCGGACGAGCAGCCCGGTGAGCAGCTCCTCGACGGTCCACGTGTCGCCCGGACGGAGCCCGACCCCGGCACCCCCGATCCCCACCACCTCGGAACCGATGGTCACCTCGTCGTCGGGCTCCGCGCGACGCAGGACCGTGAGCGCCGTGAGGAGCTTGACGGTCGAGGCGACCGGCCGACGGACGTCGGCACCCCGCTCCCCCAGCACCTGGCCCGTGTCCGCGTCGAGCAGCAGCACGGCGTCCCCGTCGACGGCGGGCAGCTCCGGCCACGCGGGCGGCACGACCGGCAGGACCGGCTGCGGTGGGACGGGGAGGTCGGCGGGGTCGGCGAGCGAGCGCGCCTCCGCCACGGGCACGAGGCGGTCCCCCGCCCCCGGGGCCACCACCAGCGCGCAGGCCGCCGCCAGCACGCCGGCGGCCAGCCGACGGGCGCGAGCCCGTCCCCGCGAGCCGGGGCTCACGGTGTCGTGCGCAGCATCGCCCGCAGCTCGCGGGCCAGCAGCGCCCGGTGGAGGCGGGCGCCGCGTGCTGCGAGCGCCTCGACCTGCGCGCTCGCCTGCGCCCGCGCCTCGGGGTTGCGCTGGCGGAGCAGCGCACCGATGAGCTGCTGGTAGAGCGCCACCTCGCGGTCCGCGAACTGCCGGTACATCCGCAGGTGCCGCGCCTCGAGCCCGGCGTCGAGCAGCTCCGAGGCCGTGCGCGCGGCCCGGAGGTCGTCCCCGTCGAACGTGTCCTCGCCCCGGATGAGCCCGTGCTCCTGCAGCGCCCGCAGCTCCGCGATCGTCAGCCCGGACGCGTCGGCGAGCTCGGTCAGGCCGAGGGCCACGTCGGTCGGGGCGTCCTCGAGCAGCGGGGCCTCCTCGGGTCCGGTGTCGACGTCGACCTGCGCGGGGCCCCCGCCCTCACCCGGGTCGGCGAGCGGGATGCCCGCGTCGATCCGGTCGAGCTCCTCGCGGATCACCTTGAGCGGCAGGTAGCGGTCCCGCTGCGCCCGCAGGATGTAGCGCAGCCGCTCCACGTCCCCGTCGGTGAACTTGCGGTACCCGGACTCCGTCCGGTCCGGGTTGATCAGGCCCTCGGCCTCGAGGAAGCGGATCTTGGAGATGGTGACGTCGTCGAACTCGTCCTTGAGACGGTTCAGGACCTCCCCGATGGTGTGGGTCCTCACGCCCCGACGTCCGCCCCGACGAAGACGAGCTTGAAACGGCCGACCTGGACCTCGTCGCCGGTCGCCAGCGTCCGCTCCTCGACGCGGTCGCCGCCCACATAGGTGCCGTTCAGCGAACCGAGGTCCCGGAGCAGCAGCGTCCCGTCGGTCCGCGTGACCTCGGCGTGCCGCCTCGACACCGTCACGTCGTCGAGGAAGATGTGGCTGTCGGGGTGACGCCCGATCGTCGTCGTGTCACGGTCGAGCAGGTAGCGCGAGCCGGCGTTGGGACCGCGCACCACGACGAGCATCCCGGTGCCCGGGTCCAGCTCCGGGATCTCACCGAGGTCGATCGTCGCGTCGAAGGTCCCGGGGTCGATCGCCGCCGTCGTCGAGTCGACACCCACGGGGACCTGCGACCCGGTGTCGCTCTCGTCCGCGCCCTTCACCGGGGCGCCGCACGACGGGCAGAAGCGCGCGTCCTGCGGCAGCTGGGTCCCGCACTGGGTGCAGTACATGCTGGCCTCGGCGGTCGGTGGTGCGGGTCGGTGGTGCCCCGTGTGGCGTTCAGGCCGGCGGAGCGGTCAGGCGGTGAGGTCGGTGTAGGCGGCGGCGTCGAGCAGGGCATCGGTCGACGCCCCGTCGGCGAGCTCGATGCGGACCAGCCAGCCCTCGCCGTACGGGTCGGAGTTGATGAGCTCCGGGCGGTCGTCGAGGGCGTCGTTGCGCTCCGCGACCGTCCCGTCGACCGGGGCGAACAGGTCGGACACGGACTTGGTGGACTCGACCTCGCCGAACGCCTGGCCGGAGGTCACGGCGGCGCCGGACTCCGGCAGGTCGACGTACACCACGTCACCGAGCTGGTCCTGTGCGTAGTCGGTGATGCCGACCGTGACGGTCGTGCCCTCGACGCGCACCCACTCGTGCTCGGCGGTGTACTTGAGGTCGGCGGGGATGTCGGACACGTGGCTCCCTCGGTGACGGGCGGACGGCCCGGAACCTTACCCGACGTCCCTCGACGGGACCTCGGAGCCGGCGGTGTCCGGCTGGTCCCCCTCGGGGTCCAACCGACGCTGTCGCAGGACCGCCACGGCGTACTGCCCGGCGGCGAGGTAGTACAGGCCGGTGTTGGTGAGCAGGGTGAACCAGGCGGCCGCGCGCACACCCGGTCGTGCCCCCGCCGGGACGATCTCGGCGAGCAGGAACATGGGCAGCGCCCAGAGCAGCCCGAAGGTCGCGGCTTTCCCGGTCCGGGTCACCGCCGGCGGACGTACGCCCCCTCGGAGCAGCACCAGCCCGGCCACGAGGACGAGCACGTCCCGGGCCACGACGAGCAGGATGGCCCAGAGTGGGACGATCCCGGCCACGACCACGGCGGCGCCCACGACCACGATGAAGATGCGGTCGGACAGCGGGTCGAGCAGCTTGCCGAGCTCCGACACCTGGTCGAACCGGCGGGCGACGTAGCCGTCGAACCAGTCCGTGGCGGCGAAGACCGCCAGGACCACGAACGCCCGCACGACGCGTCCGGCCACCAGGTCCACGTAGATGATCGGCAGCGCGAGCAGACGGAGGACCGACAGGGCGTTCGGGATCGTCAGGACCCGGTCGGTCACCTGCTCCGGCCCGTCCTTGGCCCCGATGTCGAACACCCGCACGCACGCGCCTCCCAGCCGGCCTCGTGCCACGCTACCGGGGCGCCGGGGGTCGCAGGAACGACCGCGGACCGGCCGCTCGGTGAGCGACCGGTCCGCGTGTGGTCGGGCTGGCCGGACTTGAACCGGCGACCCCTCGCCCCCCAGACGAGTGCGCTACCTGACTGCGCCACAGCCCGTTGGTGCCCCGCGCGCTGCCCGAGGACGACGGGCGACGTGCGGCGGCAGACGCTACCGGCTGCGCGGGCGACGCACCAACCGCGACCCGGCCCTGCGCCCGGCACGCACGACCCGGTCGCGTCGCCGTGGGGTCAGCGCCGGCGGCGCTCCCGGCGGCGCGACACCCGGTCCTCGATCTTCAGCGGCACCCCGAGGAACCCGTAGCGGGCACGCAGCTCGCGCTCGAGGTAGCGGCGGTACGCGTCGGTCAGCTCGCCGTTGACGAAGGCGAGGAACAGCGGGGGCCGGCTCTCGACCTGCGTGACGAAGCGGATGCGGGTGGTCCGCCCGCCCCGGGTCGGCGGCGGGGTGCGGGTGGTCGTCTCCTCGAGCCACCGGGCGAGCTCGGCCGAGCCGATGCGCCGGCGGTACTGCTCCCAGACGGCGGTGAGGTGGGGCACCACGCGCCGCACGCCACGACCGGTCAGCGCGGAGATGTTGACCCGCGGCGCCCACGCGAGGAACCCCAGCATCCGGTCGAGCTCGCGCTCGAGGTCGTGGCGCCGCTCCTCGTCGACCTCGTCCCACTGGTTGCACACGAGCACGACGCCGCGTCCGGCCTCGCGCAGCAGCGCGGCGAGGCGCTGGTCCTGCTCGCCGAGCGGCTCGGACGCGTCGATCACGAACAGCACCAGGTCGGCGAGCTCGATGGCCCGCCGGGTCCGGTCGACCGAGTACAGCTCCGTGTCCTCGCCGGTGCGGTAGCGGCGACGCATCCCGGCGGTGTCCACGAACACCCACGGCTGCCCGTCGATCTCGACCATGGTGTCGACGGCGTCGCGCGTCGTGTGCGGCACGTCGTCGACGATGGAGCGCTCCTCGCCGAGGAGCCGGTTGAACAGCGACGACTTGCCGACGTTCGGCTTGCCGACGATGGCGACGTGTGGGACCAGCGACTCGTCCGCGACCTCGACGGGCGCCGGAGGCAGCAGGGCGAGGGCCTCGTCGAGCAGGTCGCCGACGCCCCGCCCGTGCCGGGCCGACACCGGGTGCGGCTCGCCCAGTCCCAGCGTGTACAGCGCGTGCACCTCGGGCTCGCGCAGCTCCGAGTCGACCTTGTTCACCACCAGGAGCGACGGCGTGCCGGAGCGGCGGATGAGCTTGGCGTAGCGCTCGTCGTCGTCGAGGGCGCCGACGGTCACGTCGACCACGAACAGCACGAGGTCGGCCTGGTCGATCGCGGCCTCGGCCTGCTCGACGATGCGCGCGCTCATGCCCTCGGCGCCGTGCTCCCAGCCGCCCGTGTCGACCAGCACGAACTCGCGGTCGGTCCAGCGCGTGCGGTGCTCGGTGCGGTCGCGCGTGACGCCGGGCTTCTCCTCGACGATGGCGACGCGCTCGCCGAGGATGCGGTTCACCAGCGTCGACTTGCCCACGTTCGGCCGTCCGACGACGGCGATGCGCGGCAGCGAGCGCCGGGCCGCGACCGGGTCCGCGGCGATCCGGGCGAGCTCCTCGGCACGGGCGACGATGGCGTCGACGACCTCGTCGAGGGTCATCCCGGTGGTGTCGAGCTCCCAGGCGTCCTCGGCCGGGACGAGCGGGGCGACCTCGCGACGGCCGTCCTGCTCGTCACGGTTGCGGATGTCGTCGACGATCGTCTCGGGTTCCACCCCGAGCTGGGCGGCCCGGCGGCGGGCCCGCTCCTCGACCGAGGCCGTGAGGAAGACCTTCAGGTCGGCGTCGGGCAGCACCACGGTGCCGATGTCGCGGCCCTCGACCACGCCCCCGGCCATCTCGGCCGCCGTGCGCTGCAGCGGCGTCATCGCGTCGCGGACGCCGGGGTGGGCGGCGACCCGGGACACGGCGGCGGTGACCTCCTCGCCCCGGATGACGTCCTCGACGTCGTCGCCGTCGAGGTAGGTCACACCGTCGACGCGCACGACCTCGACCGACCGGGCGACCTCGGCGCACGCGAGCCCGTCGTCGAGGTCGACCCCGCGGTCGAGGCAGGCGAGCGTCACGGCCCGGTACATCGCGCCGGTGTCGAGGTGCTCGATCCCGAGCCGCTCCGCCACCCGGGCGGCCACGGTCGACTTGCCCGAACCGGCAGGCCCGTCGATGGCCACGACCAGCGCCCCCGAGAGCTCCTCGGGCGAGGGTCGGTGCGCGCGCGTGTCGGCCCGGGGGCCGGCGTCGGGGGTGTTCGGATCGGTGGACACGGTGGGACCTCGAGGGTGGGGGCTCAGCCGCCGGCGGGGTCGTCGAGCACGTCGACGCGGCCCCCGAGGGCGGTGAGGTGGGAGAGGAACTCGGGGTACGAGGTGGCGACGGCCGCGAACCCGGTGATCTCGACGGGGCCGGTGGCGACGGTGGCCGCGACGGCGGCCGTCATGGCGATCCGGTGGTCGCCGTGGGCGTCGACGCGTCCCGGCCCGGGGCGCTGCCCACCCGGGACACGGTAGCCGTCGGCCCGGGGCTCGACCTCGACGCCGAGGGCGCCGAGCGCGGCCGCCACCGTCGCCACGCGGTCGGACTCCTTGACCCGGAGCTCGGTGGCGTCGACCACCTCGAGCCCCTCGCGGGAGAGCGCGCCGGCCAGGGCGAGCACGGGGAGCTCGTCGAGGGCGTCGACGACGGTCCGGCCCCCGACCACGAGGCCGCCCGCGAGGCCGCCCGGACCCGCGGGGTGCACGGTGACGTCGGCGTGGGGCTCCCCGGTCCCCTCCCCCGGCGCGGCGAGCTCGACCTCGGCGCCCATCCGGCGCAGCACCTCGAGGGCACCCGTCCGCGTCGGGTTGGTGCCCACGCCGACCGTGGTGACGGCCCCGGTCCCGACGGCCGCCGCGACGTGCCAGAAGGCCGCCGACGACGGGTCGCCGACCACGTCGATGCGGTCGCCCGTCAGCGGCCCGGGCCGCACCGTGACGGTCTCGACCCCGTCCGCGCCGACCTCGCTGGTCACCCCGGCCCCGAGGTGCGCGAGCAGGCGCTCGGTGTGGTCGCGGGAGACGAGCGGGGACACGACCGTCGTCGGGCCGGCGGCGCGCAACCCGGCCAGCAGCAGCGCCGACTTCACCTGCGCGCTCGCGACGGGCTGCCGCCACGTCGTGCCCGACAGCGACCCGCCGCGCACCGTGACGGGCGCGAGCCGACCGCCGGCGCGGGCATCGATGCGCGCACCCATGGCCCGAAGCGGCACCGCGACGCGGTCGACCGGCCGGCGGCGCAGCGAGGCGTCCCCGGTCAGCACCGACAGGCCATCGATGCCGGCGACCACGCCGCACAGCAGGCGCAGCGTCGTGCCCGAGTTGCCGCAGTCCAGCACGTCGACGGCCTCGCCGAGCGGCCCCGTCACCGTGCCCGCGAGCTGGCCGGTCGTGGGATCGGCGGTGAGCTCGACCGTGGCCCCGAGGGTCCGCAGGCACGCCGCCGTCGAGGCGACGTCACCGGAGGGCGCCACGCCGGCGACCTGCACCGGGCCCCCGACGAGCGCACCCAGCAGCAGGGCGCGGTGGCTGCCGGACTTGTCCCCCGGCACGCGGACGCTGCCGGCGAGCCCCGCCGGGTGGATGCGGACGTGGTCGGGCACGTGACCCCGTGCGGCGCTCACTCCGGCAGGTCCGTGCGCAGCTGCCGGGCGTCGTGCAGGTACACGTGGCGCAGCTCGGCCGGGCTCCGGTCGGTGTAGGCGTGCACCAGGATCCGCACGCACCGGGGGATCGAGCCGGTGACGTCGAGCTCCCGGGCGCACAGCAGCGGCACGTGGGTGATGCCGGCCTCCCGCGCGGCCTCCGCCGGGAACCCGCAGTCGATGTCGTCGGTGGCGGTGAACACGATCGAGATCAGGTCGTCCTCGTCGAGGCCGTTGCGCTCGAACATGCCCGCGATGAGCTCCTGCGTGCGCTCGATCATGTGGGCCTTGTCGTCGCGGTCGAGCGTCGTCGCTCCCCGCAGGGCCCGCACCCGCTGCTCGCTCACGACCGCACCTCCCGGTCCCCGCCGCCACGGCTGCCCCCGCCGGGCGTCCCCTCCGGACCACCGCGCCGGCGGCGCTCGTCCCGGGACACCTTGCGCGGGTCGCGCCGCCGGCGCCGGCCCTCACCGACCGCAGCGTGCAGCGCCCCGATCTCGCGCTGGGTCAGGAAGCGCCACTTGCCCTGTCGGAGCTCCCCGAGCTCGACGCCACCGTACGACACCCGGGCGAGGCGCTCGCAGGTCAGGCCGACCGCGTCGAGCATGCGGCGCACCTCCCGCTTGCGGCCCTCGGTCATGGTGATCTCGAGCAGGACCTTGGAGCGGGCCTCCTCGAGCTGGCGGATCCGGCGCGGCCGGGCGAACCCGTCCTCGAGCTCGACGCCGGCCCGGAGGTCGGCCATCGTCTTCTTGCGCACCGGGCCGGGCACCAGGGCGAGGTAGGTGCGCTCCACCTCGAACGACGGGTGGAGCAGCGCGTGGGCGAGGTCGCCGTCGTTGGTCAGCAGCAGCAGGCCCTCGGTGTCCATGTCGAGCCGCCCGACGGGGAACAGTCGCTGGTCGAGGTTGACGAGGTCGGCCACGGTGGGTCGGCCCTCGGGGTCGTCCATCGTCGTGACGACGCCCTGGGGCTTGTTCAGCAGGACGTAGACCCGGTCGGGGTCGGCGTTGATGCGCTCGCCGTCCACCCGGATGTCCGCCCGGGTCGGGTCCACCTTCATGCCGAGCTCGGCGACCTCCCCGTCGACCGTGACCCGGCCCTCGAGGATCAGCTCCTCCGACGCCCGACGCGACGCGATGCCGGCATGGGCGAGGACCTTCTGGAGACGTTCCTGGTCGCTCACGTGTGCTCCTCCTCGACGGTGGGCTCGCCCGCCGTCCTCACGGTGGGGCGCCGCGTGGCGCCGCTCGTCCGGGCGCCGGTCGGCACCGCGGACACGTCAGGGTGCCGTGTCCGCGGGCCCCCTGTCACCCTCCTCCTCGTCGTCGGCCGCATCCGCCTCGGTCGCGGCGACGGCCGTCTTGAGCTGGTCCATCGCCGAGCGGGCCGCCCGCTCGAGGCGCTCCGACAGGTCGTCCATCTCGTCGTCGTCACGCCGCCCGCCGACGCTGGCCTCGATCGGTGGCAGGGCGGGCTGGTCGTCGCCGGGGGCCTGGTCGGGTCCGGTGTTGGTCGCCGCGTCGGCGGACGTCCAGCGCGGGGCACCGGTCGAGGGCAGCTCCGAGCCGCTCTGCAGCAGCTTGCGGGCCGCCTTCAGCGCCGCGAGCGCCGGCTCGTCCGGCGCCGGCGCCTCGGGCAGGTAGTCGGTGAGCTCGGGCAGGTCCGCGAGGTCCTCGAGTCCGATCCGCTCGAGGAAGAGGCGGGTCGTGCCGTAGAGCACCGCCTGGCCGGGCCCGTCGTCGCGGCCGACCTCCTCGACGAACCCGCGGGCCACCAGCGAGCGGACGGCGCCGTCGGCGTTGACCCCCCGGATGTCGGAGACGTCCTGCCGGGAGAGGGGCTGCTTGTAGGCGATGACGGCCAACGTCTCGAGCGCGGCCTGGGTCAGACGCCCCGACCGCCCGGCGAGGACGTGCCGCTCGACCACCGGCCAGGCCGCCTCGGCCGTGTACATCCGCCATCCGCCGGCCGCGTACCGGACGGTCATCCCGCGAGCGTCCTGGGCGTACGTCGCCGCGAGCTGCTCGCAGGCGGCCTCGACCTCCTCGGGGCTGACCTCGAGCGCGTCGGCGAGGGTGGTGGTCGCGACGGGCTCGTCGGCGAGGAAGAGCAGCGCCTCGAGGCCCTGTCGGGTCGGCGTGTCCACGGTCAGCTCCTGTCGGCGGTCCCGGCGCCGGCCGGCTCGGGGCCGGCCACCGGCCCGTCGGGGGTGGTGTCTCCTGCCGCGTCGGCGGGGTCGGTGCCCTCCTCGGCGGCGAGCGCGGCTCGCGCCTCCGGGTCGCCCTCGTAGTCGTCGGTGATGGACACCAGGTCGTGGCCGCCCTCGACCCGGGCGACCTCGAGCTCGGCGCGGTGGTCCGGCTGCACGAGGTCGAGGTGCCCGAGCTTGTACAGCTCGAGCAGGGCCAGGAAGAACACGACCCGGTCGCCCCGGTCGTGGCCGTCGGTCAGCTCCCGGAACCGCATCCGGCTGCCGACCTCCGCGAGCTCGCGCAGCACGCTGCGGGCCGCGTCACGGATGGAGATGTAGCTCTTGCGGATGTGCGAGAGGTCGACGTGCTCCGGCTCCCGGGGCGCCGTGGCGACGGCCGCGAGGCGGGCGAGGTCCTCGACGTCGATCGGCAGCGGGGTGTCGGGCACCAGACGGGTGAAGCGGGGCTCGAGCGCCACCTCGCGCCCGACGAACACCTCGTGCCGGTCGAGTCGTTCCTGCAGCAGCGACGCGACGTCGCGGAACGCCCGGTACTCGAGCAGCCGGGCGTACAGCATGTCGCGGGCGTCACCGAGCGCGTCGTCGAACTCCTCGACCTCGTCGGTGGGGAGCAGCCGTGCGGCCTTCAGCTCGATGAGCGTCGCCGCGACCACGAGGAAGCGCGTCGCCGTCTCGAGGTCGAGCTCGTCGAGGTTCTCGGTGAGGTGGGTGAGGAAGTCGGCCGTGATCTCCGCGAGGTCGACCTCGTAGATGTCCACCTTCCGGCGCGCGATGAGCTGCAGGAGCAGGTCGAAGGGGCCCGAGAACACCTCGAGCTGCACCTCGTACGACATCCGCTGCCCCACGTCCCGCGGCGGCGCACCGGTCGGCACCGCCGGCCGGCGAGCGTAGCCCCGCGCCCGGCCCGTCCCGGCCGTCAGGCGCCGAGCCGGTCCTGCACCGCGGCGCCCACGGCGAGCAGCACCTCACCGGGGTGCACGCCGGGCGGGGGCGGCGGGGCGAGGACCGGTCGGAGGCGTTCGAGCAGGTCGGCCGCGAGCCCGTCGCGCACCTCGGGCGGGAGCGCGGGCGCCCGCACCAGCAGGGCCCGCAGGGCGCGCCGGGCGTCGGCGTCGAGCCCGGACGTGTCGAGCTGCTGCGACCACACGGCGAGGTACGGTGGCGCGACGAAGCGTGTCGCCCGGGTGGTGGCGTCCGGGGCGCTGCGCTCGCGGAGCACCACGGTGCCCGCCGCCATGTCCCCGAGGCGCTGGCGCCGCCGGCTGACGAGCACCGAGAGCACCCCTGCCACCCCGAGGGTGGCGAGGACGTCCACCTGCAGCAGCACGGCGCGCAGCGCGGCCTCGCGCAGCCCGATGGGCCCGCCGTCGACGGTGACCACGCGGAGCCCGAGCGCCATCTTGCCGAGCGTGCGGCCGAACCTGGCCTCCATGAGCACCGGGTAGCCGAGCACGATGGTGAACACCAGCAGCAGGCCGAGGACGACGGGGACCCAGGTGGGGGCGTCGATGCCGACGCCGACGGCGCCGATCGTGGCGGCCACGGCGACCAGGTAGACCACGAGGTAGGTGGCCGTCAGGTCGAGGAGCAGCGCGAGCGAGCGGGACCCGAGGTCGGCGAGCGGCAGGTCCAGCTCGACCGCCTCCGGGGTCACCATCCGGTGCCCCGCGTCCCCCGCCGCCCCGCCCGACACCGCCACCGTTGGCTCCCGCTCCGTAGGCTCACCACCCGCAGCCGACGCTACCCGAGGGCCGAGCCACCCTGGACGCCAGCACCCGCGACCTCGATGCCTTCGTGGCGACCCACCGGCGGCAGTGGGACCGTCTCGAGGAGCTCGTCCGCGCGTTGGAGCGCCGGGGCCGTCGCGCCGGCGTCGAGGAGCTCGACGAGCTCGTGCGCCTGTACCTGCGCACCTCGTCACACCTGTCGACGGTCCGGACGACCCACCGCGACCCGGGCCTCGTCGTGGAGCTCTCCCGGCTGGTCGGGAGGGCGAACGCCCTGGTGTACGGCACGCGGGCCACGACGTGGCAGCGCGTGGGCCGGTGGTGGACCGAGGTGCTCCCGGCCGCGGTGTGGCACGTCCGTCGGGAGGTCCTGCTCGCTGCGGCCGTGTTCCTCGTCGCCGCGCTGGTCGCGGGGACGTGGCTCGCCTCGACGCCGGAGGCGCTCGCCCTGGTCGGCAACGACGAGGAGCTTCGACGCTTCGCGGAGGAGGACTTCGTCCGTTACTACTCGGACGACCCCGCCGCGCTCTTCGGCGCCAGCGTGTTCACCAACAACGCCCGGGTCGGGCTGACCGCCTTCGCCGTCGGCATCGCCGGGGGGGTCCCGACGCTCCTCGTCCTGCTGCTGAACGGGGTCAACGTCGGCGTGGCCGGTGCGGTCCTCCACTCGGTCGGGCTCGGCAGCACGCTCTACGTCTACATCCTCCCCCACGGGCTGCTCGAGCTGTCCGCCATCTTCGTCGCGGGTGGTGCTGGCCTGCGCCTCGGCTGGGCCGTCGTCGCCCCCGGTGACCGGACCCGCCCCGAGGCGTTGCGCCAGGAGGGGCAGCGCGCGGTGACCATCGTGCTCGGACTCGTGGCGGTGTTCCTGCTGGCCGCGCTCGTCGAGGCGTTCGTGACCCCGTCGAAGCTGCCGGCGGCCGTCCGGCTGGGCATCGGCACCACCGTCTGGGCCAGCGCCGCGGTGTGGCTCGCCGCGTGCGGACGTGCCGCCGCCGGCGCTGGCGTCACGGGGGCGCTCGAGGAGACCACCACCCTGGCCGGACGGCGCGGCTACAGCGCCCCGGATGCCTTCAGGTCGAGGTAGGCGTCGGCGAGCCGGCCGGCGAGCTCCCCCGGCGGCGCGTCGACGACCCGTGCGCCGGCGCGGCGCAGCAGCGCGACCGTCCGCTCGCGCTCCGCGCCCACGCGTGCCGCCGAGGCGGCGAGGAACGCCTCGTCGACGTCCGCCGGGGCGCGGTGGCGCCACCGGTCCACGGCGGGGTCCCGTACGCCTGCCACGACCACCTCGTGCCGGGCGAGGAGGATCGGCAGCGCGGGCAGCAGCGTCTCGCCGACCGCCTCCGTCGCGACCTCGGTCAGCAGCACCAGCAACGACCGACGTCGCTGCCGGGCCAGCGTCGCGGCGAAGGCCTCCCGGTACGCCGACTCGGCGAGGACCGGCTCCAGCGTGAACAGTCCCCGGGCGACCCGAGCGACCTGCTCCGGGCGGTTGCCGGTCCCGACCCGCGCCCGGACGGTGTCGGCGAACGCGACCATGCCGACCCGGTCGCCCACGCCCGTCGCGACGGTGGTGAGGGCGAGCGCCGCGTCCATCGCGTGGTCGAGTCGGGGCAGCCCGTCGACGAGGCCCGCCATGGTCCGGCCCGTGTCGACCAGCAGCAGGACCGTCTGGTTGCGCTCGGCCCGGAACGTGCGCACCACCGGGTGACCGGCGCGAGCGGTCGCCCCCCAGTCGATCCGTCGCGCCTCGTCGCCCTCGCGGTACTCGCGGAGGTGGTCGAACTCGGACCCGGTCCCCCGGCCCCGCGTCGAGCGCAGGCCGACCTCGAGCAGCCTGGCCCGTCGGACCCGCAGCTCCGCCGCGCCGCGCGACCGGAACGCCGGGTGGACCTCCAGGGTGAGCGGCTCCTCGAGGTGCCCCTGGCGGGCCCCGAGCCCGAGCGGGCCGTGGACCCGGACGGTCACCCCGTCGCTGCGCAGCACCCCTCGGCGGGTGGGCGTGCAGCAGGTCACGACGCGCGCCGGACGACCGGGTGCAGGCCGGACGGAACGCCTCCGCTCCCGTAGCCCGAGGGACGGCACGGCCGCCTCGGCGAGCTCGACGAGGTGGGTCCGACGGGGCACGCGCACGGTGGTGACGAGCTCGGCGCTCGACCCGAGCGACACGCTCGCGGGCAGCTGCCGCGCCACCTCGACCCGGGCCGGGTGCGGCGCCGCGAGGGCGTCGACGACGACGGCGAGCACCAGCAGGGCCGTCCACAGCGGGAGGCCGACCCCGGTGGGGAGCACCACGACGAGCAGGAGCCCCACGGCGCCGGCCACGACCGCGCGCCGCGTGGGCAGGGGCACCCACGAGGCCGCACGAACCCGTCCGTGCGACGTCACCTCGGGACCGGCACGCTCGCGAGGATGGCGTCGAGGACGCCGTCCGCGGTCGCGCCGTCGAGCTCCGCCTCCGCGCGCAGCTGCAGCCGGTGCCGGAGCGCTGGGTGGGCGACCGCCTTGACCTCGTCGGGTGTCACGTACGGGCGACCGGCCAGCCACGCCCACGCCTTCGCGGCGTGCAGCAGCATGGCCGCCCCACGGGGCGACACCCCCAGGGAGACGGCGGGGGTCTGTCGCGTCGCCCGGGCGAGGTCCACCACGTAGCGCTGGACGGCGGCCTCGACCCGGGTCGCCCGGACCGCCTGCTGGGCCGCGAGCACGTCCGCCACCGTCGCGACCGCCCGCACGCCCGAGCCCGCGGGGTCGTGGGGGTCCATGCCGGCGTCGTGGCGGGCCAGGACCTCCACCTCCTGCTCCGCCGTCGGGTAGCCGACCGTGAGCTCGAACAGGAAGCGGTCGAGCTGCGCCTCGGGGAGCGGGTAGGTCCCCTCGTACTCGACCGGGTTGCGGGTGGCCACGACCAGGAAGGGGTCCGGGAGGCGACGGGTCCCGTCCGGCGACGTCACCTGCCGCTCCTCCATCGCCTCGAGCAGGGCCGACTGCGTGCGCGGCGGCGTGCGGTTGATCTCGTCGGCCAGCAGCAGGTTGGTGAAGACCGGGCCCGGCCGGAACACGAGCTCGCCCGCGCGGGGGTCCAGGACGAGCTGTCCGGTGACGTCGCCCGGCATCAGGTCGGGTGTGAACTGCACACGCGTCGTGTCGAGGTCGAGGGTGGCCGCGAGCGTCTTGACCAGCAGGGTCTTGGCGACACCGGGCACGCCCTCCAGCAGGACGTGCCCGCGCACCAGCAGGGCGGTCAGGAGCCCGGACACGACCCCTTCCTGCCCGACGACGACCTTCGCGACCTCGTCACGGATCGCGACGAGGGCCGCGCGGTGGTCCTCCCCGGACCCGGGTCCGTGTCCGGGGGCCCCGTCGTGGCCCTGCGGGCGGGTGGCGGGAGGAGGCGGTGGGAGGTCGGTCACGACGGGCTCCGATCCTGGGGGGACGGCGGGCGGGTGGGGTCGGTGGTGACGTGGGCGACGGGCGCGTCGGCATGGATGACGGTCGCGACCAGGTCGGCGAGGTCCCGGGCGAGGACCACGAGGTCCGCGCCGGCGGTGGGCTCGGGGCCGGCGAGGGTGGCACGCACCGTGCTGGCCGGCGTGCCGGTGACCGCCGCGACGGCGGCCGCCAGCGCCCGGGGGTCCGCGTCCGACGGCAGGCCGACCACGGCGGCGAGCTGGCGTCGCGCGTCGGCTCGCAGGGTCGTGGCCGCTGGTCCCACGAGGCCGGCCCGCTGCTGCAGGTCCGCGAGCGCCCGCACGAGCTCGCCGCCCGGGACGCGGACCGGGAGCGACTCCTCGACCACGGGGCCGTGGCGCCGGCCACGCCAGAGGGCCGCGACGACGGCCAGCAGGGAGGCCGCGACGAGCAGGTCGACGGCGCGGCGCGGGACGAGGTCGGCGATGGTGGCGTCGTCGGCGAGGCCGACGACCTCGGGACCGAGGACCACGGTGGTGCCACCGGGCGTCCGGGGCGCCAGCAGGCTCGCGACGAGGACCGCGTTGTCGCCCTGGCCCAGCTCGGCGTTCTGCAGCGGCTCCGGTCCGCCGAGGGCGACGACCTCCCCGCCGCCGCGGGGCACGGCGACGAGCCAGGCGTCCGGGCCCCCGAGCCCGAAGCAGCCCTCGCCGTCGACCGGGACCACCCACCCGGCCCAGACAGCCACCCGGACCTGGCCGACGTCGGGGAGCAGGTCGCACGCGGGTGCGCGTCCCGTGCGACCGAGGCCGTCGGTCGGGCCGGGCGCCGCCGGCGTGAGGTCCTCGGTGAAGGGGGCGCCGAGCCCCGCCACGACGACCCGTCCGCCGCGGCCCAGCACCTCCTCGAGCGCCGGCCGCAGCCCGTCGCCGTCGCCGAGGACGAGGACGACGTCCGCGTCCCGCAGCGCCGCCACCGCCGCACGCGGGCCGGGCACCGTCACGTCGATCCCGAGGTCGTCGAGGACGTCGACGACCGCACGGGTCCCGGCCCGACCGGTGGACGCGGGGTCCAGGTACGGCCCGTCGGCCGCCCCACCACGGGCGACCGCGCCGGCCAGCACCACGGCGCCGACCGCGAGCAGCGGTCCGAGGACCCGGGCGAGCCGCGCGGACCGCCGCCCCGTCTCCGTGGAGCCCGTCACCGTCCGGCCCCGATCCGTGCCGCTCCGGCCCGTCCGAGCCGGTCGGCGGCGGACCGGAGTCGCTCCAGCGGCGCCTGCGGGTCGGCGTGCCCGTACCAGACGTCCTCGAAGGCGTCCGCGGCTGCGTCGACGACCCCGCGCTGCTCCGGGCTGCGCGACGCGACGGCCCGACGGACCTCCCCCACGGTCATCCCGGGCCGGTCATCGAGCACCCCGCCCTCGTGCAGCGCGGAGGTGCAGGCCCGGAACCACGCGAGGACGGCGCCGTGCAGGTCGCCCGCGGCCTCCCGGCGTCGGGCCTCCTCCCGCCACCCCTGCGCGTCCCGACCCGGTGTCGGGCCGACCGCCGGCGCGGGTGCCGGAGCCGCGTCGACACGCCGCAGGAGCCACCACGCGGCCGCGGCCACCAGCGCCACGGCCACGACCACGAGCAGCACCGTCGCGATGGTCGACGGCCGCCCGTCACCGCGCAGCGTCAGCTCGGCCAGCAGCTCGGCGATGGCGTCGCGCAACCGTGCCAGCGCCCGCTGGACCGCGTTGGGCTCCGCCTCGGCGTAGGCCGGCCCGTCCAGGATCCGTCGGACGGCGTCGCGCACCTCGGACGGCGGGGCGGGCGCGGGCAGCTCACGCACGGACGGCCGACCCCCCGCCCGGTCGGCCGACCGCGTCGACGAGCCGGGCCACGTCGGCGCCCTCCCGCCGGGTCCGGGCGTCGGCGAGCACGAGCAGGCCGAGGGCCGCGTTGAGCGGGACCAGCAGCAGGCTGCCGACGATCCCGCCCAGCGCCTGCAGGGCGAAGCCGAAGGGGCCGGTCAGCTCCGCCGCGATCGCGATGGCGCTGATGAGCCCGACCTGGACCAGGAGCAGGACCAACCCACCGAGCAGCACGACCGCGACGACCCGACCGAGCAGGGGTCGCAGCAGCCCCCAGGACCGTCGCAGCGACGCGGCCGGGCGCTGCTGCTCGGCGACGCAGACGGGGACCGCGACGTAGAGCCCCGCCGTGGCCAGCACGAGCAACGCACCCACGGGCAGGAGCGCGAGGACACCCAGCGCGATGGCCGCCTCGGGGGCGGCCTGGCCCAGGGCGAGCAGCGGGAGCCCCACCACGACGCCGGCGGCCACGAGGATCCCGAGGGCGACCAGCCCCGTGAGCAGCGTCGTGCCGAGGACGCGGGGTCCGAGGACGACCGTCGCGCGCAGCAGCGCCCGCCAGTCGTGCGTGCGTCCCCGGTCGAGCTCGAGCAGGAGCCACGTCACCCCGCCTCCCAGGACGGGAGTGATCAGCAGGGTCAGCAGGACCACGACGGCCAACCCGACGAGGGCCGCGGACAGAGCCGGCAGGTCGCCGTCGAGGAGGGTCGCCCCCGTCGCCGAGGTGTCGCCCCCGAACACCAACCCGCTGAGGAGCCCCTGCACGGCCTCGAGGGTGCCGAGCACCAGCAGCACGACCACGGCCGTCGGGCGCCAGGCCCGCCGCAGGAGCAGGAACGCGTCGTCGAGGAGCGCGGGGATCGTGCGCACCCCGACGGGGAGCAGCTGACCGTCCGTCCCGGCGCCGGCAGGGTGTCGCCCGTCCCGTGCCGCCTGCGGGACACCGGATGCGCTGGACCCGTCCGAGCCGATCGGGGCCGGCCCGGAGTCACCCGGCGTCGTCGGCACGCCCGGGGTGCCACCCGGCGTCTGCCAGCCCCCTGGGTCCGTCACGCGCCGACCCGCTCGACGAGCAGCTCCGGGACGGTCACGTCCGCGCCGACCGGGGCCAGGGTGACGAGCTCGACCAACCGCGACGCGGCGGCGTCGGCCGCGCCATCGTCCCGGGCGTGCAGCGTGGCGAGGGGCTGGCCGGCCGTGACCGCGTCCCCCACCTCGACCGCGAGCACGACGCCGACGGCCGGGTCGACCGGGTCGCCGGCGCGCTGCCGTCCGGCGCCCAGGCGCCCCGCGAGCTCACCGACGCCGCGGGCGCCGATCGACGCGACGACGCCGTCGGCAGGGGCCGCCACGGCCCGACGCACGGGCGCACGCTCCATCACGTCCCAGGGGGCGTCGCAGACGCGGCCGTCCCCGCCCTGGGCGACGACCATGCGCCGGAACCGGTCGAGCGCGTCCCCGCCGTCGAGGGCGGCGGTCGCACGGGCGAGCGGGTCGGCCCCGCCGGTCCCGGTCAGCGACAGCGCCGCCGCCGCGAGCTCCAGCGAGACGGTCCGCAGCCGACCGCCGGCGCGGCCCGCGAGCACGTCGACGGCGTGCGCGACCTCCACCGCGTTGCCCACCGCCGGCCCGAGCGGCTGGGACATGTCCGTGACCAGCGCCGCCGTGCGGCGACCGTGGGCCTGCCCGATCTCGACGCAGAGCTCCGCGAGGGCCACGGCGTCGTCCAGGTCCCGCATGAACGCGCCGTCCCCGACCTTGACGTCGAGGACGATGGTGTCGGCGCCGCCCGCGATCTTCTTCGACATGACGCTCGCCGCGATCAGGCCCCGGGAGGCGACCGTGCCCGTGACGTCGCGCAGGGCGTAGATGCGCTTGTCGGCGGGCACGATGTCCGCGGTCGCGGCGGCGACCGCGAGCCCGACGTCCTCGACCTGGTCGCGGAGCTCGTCGGCGCCCAGCTCGACGCGGAGGCCCGGGATGGCCTCGAGCTTGTCGAGGGTGCCTCCCGTGTGGCCGAGCCCGCGGCCCGAGAGCTTCGCGACCTGGAGCCCGCAGGCGGCCAGGATCGGACCGACGACGAAGGTGGTGGTGTCACCGACGCCGCCGGTCGAGTGCTTGTCCACGGTGGGGCCGCTCAGGTGCGAGAGGTCGACGACGTCCCCGGAGCGCACGAACGCCTCGGTGAAGGCGATGGCCTCGGCCGTGCTGAAGCCGTTGATCACCCCGGCCATGAGCAGGGCGGCGAGCTGGGCGTCGTCCACGAGCCCGTCGACGTAGGCCGCGACGAGCGCGGTCACGTCCTCGTCGCTGAGCGCACCGCCGTCGCGCTTCGTCGCGATCCAGCGGAGGGTGTCGGGAGGGGTCACGCGCGGGTCAGCCCTTCGACGCGCAGTCGACGCAGGTGATGGACAGCGGCCGGACCTCGAGCCGCGCGTCCTGGATGGCGGCGCCACAGGTGTCGCAGGTGCCGTACGTGCCGGCCTCCATCTGGTCGAGCGCACGGTCGATCTGGTGGACGCGGGTGCGGGCCGCCTCGATCTGGCCCAGCAGCTCCGAACGCTCCTCGGTGGCCTGGGCGGAGTCCGCGAACCCGTCGTTGCCGACGTCGAGGTCCTTCACCGCCTCCCCGTCGAGGTCGGCCCCGTGTTCCTCGAGCAGCTCCACGTGCTGGGCACGTTCGCGCTCGAGCTCGTCGCGCAGCCGGTGCATCGTGGCCTGGTCCATCGGCGGGTGCCTTCGTCTCGGTTGCTGCCGGCGGGGCGTGGACGGCCCCGGGGCGTCGCGTGGCCGAGCCTACCGACGGCGTGCGCGCGGGTGCGCCCGGTCGTACACCTCGCGGAGCCGCTGTCGCGACACCAGCGTGTAGACCTGGGTCGTGGTCACCGACGCGTGGCCGAGCAGCTCCTGCACCGCTCGGACGTCGGCCCCGCCGTCGAGCAGGTGGGTCGCGAACGAGTGGCGCAGCGTGTGGGGCGAGACCTCCTCCCCCAGCCCGACCGCGTCGGCGTGCGCCTTGACGAGCTTCCACACCCCCTGCCGGGTCAGGCGGCCACCTCGGGCGTTGACGAACACCGCCGGCGCGGACGGGGACAGGGCGGCGCGCCCCCGGACCAGCCACGCCTCGAGGGCGGCGGCGGCGACGGCGCCGAACGGCACCACCCGGGTCTTGTCCCCCTTGCCGGTCACCCGCAGGAGCCGGTCGGCGCGGTCGACGTCGTCCACGTCGAGGCCGGTCAGCTCCGAGATGCGCAGGCCGGACGAGTAGAGCAGCTCCAGCATCGCGCGGTCGCGCAGGGCGGTGGGGGTGTCGCCCGCCGGCGCCGCGAGCAGACGCTCCACGGCCTCGAGCGGGAGCGCCTTGGGCAGCGCACGACCCGTGCTCGGCGTGTCGAGGTCCGCAGCCGGGTCGGTGGCGGTCAGCCCCTCGTCGAGCAGGAAACGGTGCAGGCCCCGGACCGCGACGGTGGCGCGAGCGACGGTCGCCGGGGCGTAGCGGCCGCCGCGGGGGGACGGCCGGGACCGCATCCACCCGACGAACGCCGCGAGGTCCTCGCGCGTCACCTCACGCGGGTCGGTGACCCCGCGCTCGCCGAGGAACGCCTCGTAGTGGGCGAGGTCGCGCCGGTAGGCCGCGACCGTGTTGCCCGCGAGCCCGCGCTCGACCCGCAGGTGGTCGAGCCAACGTCTGACCAGCGCGTCCGTCGTCACGCCAGGCCGAGCACCTCGCCCGCGTCGCGGTACGCCATGCCGTGCGCGTCGGCCACACCGGTGTTGGTGACCTCCCCCCGCGCCAGGTTGACGCCGGCCAGCAGGCCCGGGTCGCGCGCCAGCGCCCCCATGGGGTCGTTCGCCAGGCGGATCGCGTAGGGCATCGTGACGTTGGTCAGCGCGTAGGTCGAGGTGTGCGGGACCGCCCCCGGCATGTTGCCGACGCAGTAGTGGACCACCCCGTGCTCGACGTACGTCGGTGCCGAGTGGGTGGTGACCCGGCTCGTCTCGATGCAGCCGCCCTGGTCGATGGAGATGTCGACGATCACCGCACCAGGTCGCATCGACGCGACCATCTCGGCGTCGACGACGTGCGGCGCCCTGCGACCCGGGATGAGCACGGCGCCGATCAGCAGGTCGGTCTCGGGCAGCAGCCCCTCGAGCGTGTAGCGGTTCGACATCAGGGTCTTGATGCGCCCCTTGTGGACCGAGTCGATGTAGCGGAGCTTGCCGAGGTCGAGGTCGAGCACGGTGACGTCGGCCTCCATCCCGGAGGCCAGCCAGGCAGCGTTGCGCCCCGACGTGCCGGCGCCGAGCACGAGGACCTTCGCCGGCGCCACGCCCGAGACCCCGCCGAGGAGCACACCTCGACCGCCGTGTGCCGCCTCGAGGCTGGCGGCGCCGACCTGCGGGGCCATGCGGCCCGCGACCTCCGACATCGGCGCCAGGAGCGGGAGCATCCCGTCGGGGGACTCGACGGTCTCGTACGCGATGGCGAGCGTCCCGGCGGCGGCGAGCGCCTCGGTCAGCGGTCCCGCGGCGGCGAGGTGCAGGTAGGTGAACAGGGTCAGGTCGTCGCGCAGGAACCCGAACTCGGGCTCGATCGGCTCCTTGACCTTGAGGACCATCTCGGCCTCGCCCCACGCCGTGGCGGCGTCGGCGACGATCCGCGCGCCGGCCGAGGCGAACTCCGCGTCCGTGATCGAGGAGCCGGCGCCGGCTCCCGTCTCGACGTGGACGTCGTGCCCGGCGACGGTGAGCTCCCGGACCCCCGCCGGCGTGATCGCCACGCGGAACTCGTTGTCCTTGATCTCCTTCGGCACGCCGATGCGCATCCCTGGGGCTCCCGTCTCGAGGGGGTGGTGCGGCGGAGCCTAGACGTGACGTGCGCGCAGGCCCCCGAGGTGGGCGCTGCGAGCCCGAGCGCCTACCGTCCCGACCCGCCGGCCCTCGACGCCGCGCCGACGCCACCCCGCCACCACGAGGAGCCGACGGTGGACACCCCCGAGCTGGCCGACCTGCTGGTCCGCGCCGACGTGCTGACGTTCGGTGACTTCGTCACCAAGTCCGGCCGCGCCACGCCGTTCTTCCTCAACTTCGGTCGCATCCGCACCGGCTCGCAGCTCGCGGCGCTCGGGCGGGCCTACGCGGACCGCGTCGTGGAGGTCTTCGGCCGCGACGTCGACGTGCTGTTCGGGCCGGCCTACAAGGGCATCCCGCTCGCGGTCGCAACCGCCACGGCGCTGCACGCGCACCACGGGCTCGAGGTCGGGGTGTGCTTCGACCGCAAGGAGGCCAAGGACCACGGTGAGGGCGGGCTGCTGGTCGGCCACCAGCCGGTCGACGGCGACCGGGTGGTGATCGTCGAGGACGTCACCACCGCGGGCACCTCGATCCGCGAGACCGTGCCGAAGCTGCGGGCCGCGGCGGACGTCGACCTGCTCGGCCTGGTCGTCGCCGTCGACCGCCGCGAGCGCGCCCCCGACGACACGCGCTCGGCGCTGGCCGCCGTGTCGGAGGAGTTCGGGATGGTCGGCACGGCCATCACCGACATCGATGCCCTCGTCGCGCACCTGCGCGACCACGACGTGGCGGGACGGCGCGTCCTCGACGAGGACGACCTCGCGCGCATCGCCGAGTACCGGGCCGCGTGGGGTGCCTGACCGCGTGGTTCAGGCCGTCGGGTCGGTGGCCGGCAGCCCGTCGGCGCAGTGCGGGCAGTCGGCCGGCTCGTAGGTGACCAGGGCGACCTGGACCAGCGAGGTCGCCTCGAACGGCAACGGGCGCTGCGGCGTCGACCGGTCCACCAGGGCCGCGTACCCCGCGACGTTGCCGCCCGCCTCCTCGACCAGCGCGCCGAGCTCGGCGGCGGAGCGCCCGGTCGTGAGGACGTCCTCGACGACGAGGACCCGCTCGTCGTCAGAGACGCGCTGCCCACGGCGCAGCAGCACGCTGTCGTCGCGTTCCTCCGCGAACACGAACCGGCGCCCCAGCGCCGCAGCCACCTCGAACCCCAGCACGATGCTCGAGACCCCGGGCGCGGCGACCACGTCCACCTCGAGCTCGCCGAGGGCCGCCACGAGCTGCCGGCCGACCCGGCGCGCGAAGGCCGTGTCCTGCAGCGCCGCCGTGCACTGCAGGAACTGGGATGCGTGCAGGTGCGAGGTCAGCTCGAAGTGGCCGTCCCTGACGACACCGCGTGCCCGGAGCTCGTCGAGGAGGCTCACCTCGCGGCCCGCGCCGCCGTGGCCTCCGCGACGATGGCACGGGCGGCCGCCACCGGGTCCTCGGCGCGTGTGACGGGGCGGCCGACGACGAGGTGGTCCGCTCCGGCGGCGATGGCGTCCGCGGGCGTCGCGGCACGCGCGTGGTCGTCGGTGCCGCCCCCGGCGGGGCGCACGCCGGGCGTGACCAGGACCGTGTCGGTCCCGATCGCGGCGCGGACCGCCGCGAGGTCGCGCGGCGCGCAGACCAGTCCGGGGGCACCGGCTTCGACCGCCACGCGTGCCAGCCGGGGCACCTGCTCCTCCGCCGCCGGCATGGCCACGGTGCCCAGGTCGTCGTCCGACATCGAGGTCAGGACGGTCACCGCGAGCACGAGCGACGCGTCTCCGGCCCCGCCCTCCGCGAGCCCCTCGACGGCGGCCGCGACCATGGGGCCGGCACCGGTCGCATGGACCGTGAGCATCCGGACGCCGAGCCCACCGAGCACCCGAGCCGCACGGCCGACCGTGGTCGGGATGTCGTGGAGCTTGAGGTCGAGGAACACCGGGGCGTGGACCGCGATCCGACGGACGGCCTCGGGCCCGTGGGCCCCGAACAGCTCGAGGCCCACCTTCAGGTGCCCGACCTCGCCGGACAACGCCCGGGCGAGCTCCTCGGCCTCGTCGAGCGTCGGGACGTCGAGCGCGACGATGAGCGGGTTGGGCAGGGTCGTCACGTCCACGGGTGCACCTGCCCCCGTAGCTCGTCGAGGGAGGTGTAGCCGCGGGTGGCCATCCACTCCCGGAGCTCACCGACGAGCTTGAGGCTGCGTGCCGGGTCGGCGAACGTGGCCGTGCCGATGGCGACCAGGGAGGCGCCGGCCCGGATCATCTCGACCACGTCGGCCACGCTGCGGATGCCGCCCATGCCGATCTTCGGGACCTCCGGCAGGGCCTGCTGGACCTGCCACATGGCCCGGAGGGCGATGGGCTTGATCGCGGGGCCCGAGAGCCCGCCGAAGGTGTTGCGGATGCGTGGGCGGCCGGTCTCGGCGTCGATGCCCATGCCCAGGGTGGTGTTGATGAGGCTGAGCCCCGTGGCCCCCGCCTGGTGCACCGCGCGCGCGACGGCGGTGATGTCGGTGACGTCCGGGGTGAGCTTGCCCAGCACCGGCACGTCGGCCTCGCGCACGACGGCGCGGATGACCTCGGCGGCCGGCTCCGGGTGGCAGGCGAAGACCAGGCCCCGGTGCTCGACGTTCGGACACGAGAGGTTGACCTCGATGGCCGCGACGCCGGCGCGGCCCCGCAGCCGTCGCGCGACCTCCGCGAACTCGTCCACGCTCTTGCCGGCGATGGAGACCACGACCGGGACGCCGCGTCCCTGGAGCCACGCGAGGTCGCGGGCGACCCAGGCGTCGACACCGGGGTTCTGCAGCCCGATGGCGTTGAGCATGCCGGACGCCGTCTCGTGCATCCGGGGGGTCGGCAGCCCCTCCCGCGGCTCCAGGGTGATCGACTTCACGACGACCGACCCGAGGGTGGAGATGTCACCGAAGCGGTCGATCTCGGCCCCCGAGGCGAAGCAGCCCGACGCGGTGGTGATCGGGTTGTCGAGCCGGACGGGTCCGAGGGCGACGGACAGGTCGACCTGCTCGGGAGGCACCGGGGCGCGCTCGGCGGTGGCGGTGGCGCTCATCCGAACAGCTCCTCGTCGGTCGGTCGACGCGGGGTCTCCGGCTCGTCGTCCTCCTCGTCGTCGACGGGTGGACCGAGGTCCCACCGGCTCTCCGTCCATGCGACCCTGGCGCCGTTGAACACCGGTCCGTCGATGCAGGCGCGCTTGTTGCGCACGGCGCCGTCCTTGCCGCGCATCGGCAGGACGCAGGTCCAGCACACCCCGACCCCGCAGGCCATGTGCTCCTCGACCGCGACCTGCACCGGCACCTCGAGCTCCCGGCACCGTTCCGAGACGGCGCGCAGCATCGGGTTCGGGCCGCAGGCGTAGACCACCCCGGAGTTGCAGGACGAGATGACGTCGTCGAGCACGTCGGTGACCCGCCCGCGGGTCCCGAGCGTCCCGTCCTCGGTGGTGAAGGTGACGCTCGCGGTCATCCGCTTCGCCTCGATGGCGTTGTGGATGCGCTCGGCGGTCGCCGCGCCGACGATCATGTCGACCCGCAGACCGGCTCGCGTCAGCTCCTCGCCGAGGAAGAACAACGGGGCCACCCCGTACCCACCGCCGACCAGCAGGCATGACACCTTCTGCTGCGGGATGGGGAAGCTCGACCCGAGGGGACCGACGACGTCCAGCGTGTCGTGCGACGTCCGGCGGGCCAACCACTCGGTCCCGGGGCCGTGGGCGTCGAACACGACCTCGATCGTCCCGGCGTTGGGGCCGGTCCGGCCGACCCGCGCGATGGAGAACGGTCGGCGCAGCAGCGTCCCCGCGCCCTCGACGGCGATGTTGACGAACTGCCCGGGCCGGGCGCGCTCGGCGATGTCGGGCGAGGACAGCACGAGGCTGTGGTAGGCGCCCTCACGGCGCCGCTGCAGCACCTCGCACGTGGTGATGACCGGGCCGTCGCCGTCGCGGCCGAAGACCGTCCGGCTGCCGTGGTGCAGCGTCGGGCTCACGCGTCCCCCCGTTCCCGGGCGACGGCCGCCTGGTACTCCTGCAGCGGCGTCACGGTCAGCGGTCCGGCCTGCAGCGCCTCGACGCCCTGGATCGCCGCGAGGATGCCGGCCAGCGTCGTGATGCACGGCACACCGTTGGTCACCGCCGCCTGGCGGATGTCGTACCCGTCGGAGCGCGTGCCGGACCCGAAGGGGGTGTTGAGCACCAGCGTCACCTCGCCTCCCTCGATCATCTCGAGGATGGCCCGGTCGCCGTGCGACACCTTCCCGACCACCTCGGCGGGGACGCCGGCCCGCTGCAGCAGGTCGGCCGTGCCCTCGGTCGCCACGATGTCGAAGCCGAGGTCGACCAGCCGCTTCACGGGGAAGACCACCGCGCGCTTGTCGCGGTTGGCCACCGACACGAAGACCTTGCCGTCGGTCGGCAGGATCATCGACCCGGTCCCCGCCTGCGACTTCGCGAAGGCCGAGCCGAAGTCCGCATCGATGCCCATGACCTCGCCGGTCGAGCGCATCTCCGGGCCGAGCAGCGAGTCGACGCCGGGGAAGCGGTCGAAGGGCAGCACGGCCTCCTTGACCGCGATGTGCCCGAGCCTCGGCCCGTCGACCGCGTCGCGCTCGGGGACCATGCGGACCCCGTCGGCGTCCGGCTTGCGCAGGTCGGCCAGCGTCGCGCCGGCCATGACGCGAGCCGCCACCTTGGCCAGCGGCACCCCGGTCGCCTTGGAGACGAACGGGACGGTCCGCGAGGCCCGGGGGTTGGCCTCGATGCAGTAGACGGTCTCGTCCTTGATGGCGAACTGGACGTTCACGAGGCCGCGCACGTCGAGGCCGCGGGCGATGCCCTCCGTGTAGCGCTTGATCTCCTGCACCTGGCTGCGCGACAGCGTGATCGGCGGCAGCGTGCAGGCGGAGTCGCCGGAGTGGACGCCGGCCTCCTCGATGTGCTCGAGCACCCCGCCGACGAACACCTCGTGGCCGTCGTAGACCGCGTCGACGTCGACCTCGATCGCGCCCTCGAGGAACCGGTCCACGAGGATCGGCTGGTCGGGGCTCGCCGCCACGGCGTTGGTGAGGTACTGCTCGAGCGACGACTCGTCGTAGACGATCTCCATCGCCCGACCGCCGAGCACGTACGACGGCCGGACCAGCACCGGGTAGCGGATCTCCGCCGCGATCTCCTTGGCCTCCTCGAACGACCGCGCGACCTCGCCGGCGGGCATGGCGAGCCCGAGCTCGCGCATGAGCGCCCCGAACTTGCCACGGTCCTCGGCCGCGTCGATCGCGGCCGGGGAGGTGCCCAAGATCGGCACCCCGGCGTCGGCAAGCCGCTGCGCGAGCTTCAGCGGTGTCTGCCCCCCGAGCTGGACCAGGACCCCGATGGGCTGCTCGCGCTCGCAGACCGCGAGCACGTCCTCGAACGTGAGCGGCTCGAAGTAGAGGCGGTCGGCGGTGTCGTAGTCGGTCGAGACGGTCTCGGGGTTGCAGTTGACCATGATGGTCTCGTAGCCGGCCTCCTGCAGGGCGAAGACGGCGTGGACGCAGCAGTAGTCGAACTCGACCCCCTGGCCGATGCGGTTGGGCCCGGAGCCGAGCACCATCACCTTCTCGCGGTCGGACGGTGCGACCTCGTCCTCGTCCTCGTAGGTCGAGTAGTGGTACGGCGTGTAGGCCTCGAACTCGGCCGCGCAGGTGTCGACCGTCTTGAAGACCGGGCGGATGCCGGCCCGCTTCCGGCGCTCGCGGACGAGGTCCTCGGTCGTCTGCAGGATGCGGGCGACGTGCGCGTCGCTGAACCCGTCGCGCTTCGCGGCGAGGAGCAGGTCGTCCCCGACGGCAGCGAGGTGCTCGCAGGCACGCAGCTCCTTGCGACGCTCGACGAGCTGCAGCAGCTGGTCGAGGAACCACGGGTCGATGCCGCTGAGCGCGTGCACGCGGTCGATGGGCCAGGACCGGGTCAGCGCCTCGTCGACCGCGTGGAGCCGGTCGGCCGTCGGCCGACGGAGCATCTCCTCCAGGGCCGCGTCGTCGACCTCGAGCGGTGGCAGTGCCCCGAAGCCGACCTGGTCGTCCTCGAGGCTGCGCAGGCCCTTGTTGAGCGCCTCCTTGAAGGTGCGCCCGATGGCCATCGCCTCGCCGACCGACTTCATCTTCGTCGTCAACGTGTCGTCGGTGCCGCGGAACTTCTCGAACGCGAACCGGGGGATCTTCACGACGACGTAGTCGATCGACGGCTCGAACGCGGCCTTCGTCTCGCGGGTGATGTCGTTCGCGATCTCGTCGAGGGTGTAGCCGACCGCGAGGCGGGCGGCGATCTTCGCGATGGGGAAGCCCGTGGCCTTGGACGCGAGCGCCGACGAACGGCTCACCCGCGGGTTCATCTCGATGACCACCTGGCGCCCCGTCACCGGGTCGACGGCGAACTGCACGTTCGATCCGCCGGTCTCGACGCCGATGCGTCGCAGGACCGCGAAGGCCGCATCGCGCATCTGCTGGTACTCGGGGTCCGACAGCGTCATCGCCGGGGCCACGGTGATCGAGTCGCCGGTGTGCACGCCCATCGGGTCGAGGTTCTCGATGGAGCAGATGATCACGCAGTTGTCGGCGCGGTCCCGCATGACCTCGAGCTCGAACTCCTTCCACCCGAGCACCGACTCCTCCACGAGCACGGTGTGGCTCGGGGACTCCTGCAGCCCCTGCCGGATCATCCGCTCGAGCTGCTCGGCGTCGTAGGCGATGCCACCGCCCTTGCCGCCGAGCGTGAACGACGGGCGCAGGACCACGGGGTAGCCGTACTCGGCCGCCGCCTCGAAGGCCTCGTCGCGGGTGCGGCAGTACGTCGAGCGCGGCGACTCGAGGCCGATCTCCGTCATGGCGTCCTTGAACGCCTGCCGGTCCTCGGCCGTCTGGATGGCCTCGAGGTCGGCACCGAGGACCTCGACGCCGAACTCGTCGAGGATGCCGCCCTCGTGCAGCTCGACCGCGAGGTTGAGCGCCGTCTGGCCGCCGAGGGTCGCGAGCAGCGCATCGGGGCGCTCCCGCTCGATCACGGCCCGGACCGATGCCACGGTGAGCGGCTCGATGTAGGTCGCGTCGGCGAACGCGGGGTCGGTCATGATCGTCGCCGGGTTGGAGTTCACGAGCACGACCCGGAAGCCCTCCTCACGGAGGACCTTGCAGGCCTGGGTGCCCGAGTAGTCGAACTCGCAGGCCTGCCCGATGACGATGGGGCCGGACCCGAGGACCAGGATCGTGTGGATGTCGTCGCGACGGGGCACTGGGGAGGTCCAGTCGTGGTGCGGAGCGGGTGGGGATCGCAGCGGCCGTGGGGCCGACCGTCAGAAGGAGGCGCCGGGGAGGTTGGGCTCGGTCTTGCCCTCGTCCTCGGGTCGCGGCGGCGACACGTCGACCATCACGATGTCGTCGACCGCCACGAGCAGGCAGTCGGTCTCGACGGCGACCTTGCCCGGCAGGGCGTAGGACACATCGGTGATCGCGATGTACCTCGCCTGGCCGAGGTTGAGGACGTCGGACATGCGCTGCTGGTACGCGCCCGGCTTGATGTGGGCGAGTCCCTCGATCGCGGCGCCGTTGCGTGCGAACAGCCGCACGCGCACGGGCCGGGTCCGGACGACGGCCTTCGGGTCTCGGCTCGCGGGGGTCTCCGCGGACGGCATCTCGCTCACGTGCTCGCTCCCAGGTCAGGACCGCGTCGCGGTCCGGGTCATCAGGTCGGTGAACCGCTCGAACAGGTACCGCGCGTCGTGCGGCCCGGGGGCCGCCTCCGGGTGGTACTGCACGCTGAACGCCGGGATGTCCCGGCACGACAGCCCCTCGCAGGTGTCGTCGTTGAGGGAGACGTGGCTGACGTCCACGACCCCGTGCTCGGTCGCGAAGGCCTGCTCGTCCACCCGCGCACCGAGCGTCTCCGCGACCACGGCGAACCCGTGGTTGTGGGAGGTGATCTCGACGGCGCCGTCGCTGCGGCGCAGGACGGGTTGGTTGACGCCGCGGTGGCCGAAGACGAGCTTGGTGGTGCTGGCCCCCAGCGCGTGACCGAGGAGCTGGCTGCCGAGGCAGATGCCGAAGACCGGCAGCTCCCCCAGCAGGGCACGGGTCGTGTCGATGCCGTAGGTCACCGCCGCCGGGTCGCCGGGGCCGTTCGAGAGGAACACGCCGTCGGGCTCGAGCGCCCGGACCTCGTCGGGGGTCGCGGTCGCCGGCAGGACGTGCACCTCGCACCCGTGCGCCACGAGCTGTCGGACGATGTTGCGCTTGATCCCGAAGTCGAGGGCGACGACGCGGAACCGTGACTCGTCCGGGGTCTCCACGTACGCGGACGAGGTCGTCACCTCGCGTGCCAGGTCGGCACCGACCATGGAGGGACTCTTTCGCACGTCCGCCAGCAGCGCGTCGACGTCGAGCACCTCGGTGGAGACGGCGGCCCGCATCGCCCCGCGGTCGCGCAGGTGGCGGGTGAGTGCCCGGGTGTCGATCCCCTCGACCGACACGATGCCGGCATCGACGAGCGCCTCGCGCAGCGACGTCTCGGCCCGCCACGAGGAGGTGTGGCGCGCCGCCTCCTTGACGACGAACCCGGCGACCTGGATGCGGTCGGACTCGGCGTCCGCGTCGCACATCCCGTAGTTGCCGACGTGTGGCGCCGTCATGGCGACGATCTGCCTGCGGTACGAGGGATCGGTGAGGACCTCCTGGTACCCGGCCATGCCGGTGTTGAAGACGGCCTCGCCGAAGCTCGTGCCGGGCGCGCCGAAGGAGCGGCCACGGAACGCGGTGCCGTCCTCGAGGACGAGCAGGGCGGGTCCGGTGTGCGGTGCGGTCGTCACGCGACCACCTCCCCGTCGTGGAGGGTGAACCGGCCGCGCAGCAGCGTGTGCACGGGCCGGGAGGTCAGCTTGCGGGCTTCGAAGGGCGTGTTGCGGGCGCGGGAGCGCAGCCCCCGTCCCTCGACGGTCCAGGTGGCGTCGGGGTCGATGACCGTGAGGTTCGCCGGGACGCCCACGGCGATGGCGCGACCGTGGTCACCGACCCGCCGGACCGAGGCGGGTCCGGTGGTGAAGCGGGCGACCGCCGTCGGCAGGTCGAGCAGGCCCGGCAGCACCAGCTCGGTCACGACGACCGCGAAGGCGGTCTCGAGGCCGAGCATCCCACAGGGGGCGTGCTCCCACTCCTGGTCCTTCTGCTCGTCGGGGTGGGGCGCGTGGTCGGTCGCGACGGCGTCGATGGTCCCGTCGACGAGCGCCTCGCGCAGCGCCTCGACGTCCTCGCGGGTGCGCAGGGGCGGGTTGACCTTGAACACCGTGTCGTAGGTGGCGACCGCCCCGTCGTCGAGACTCAGGTGGTGCGGGGTGACCTCCGCCGTCACCCGGATGCCGCGGGCCTTCGCCGCCCGGATGAGGGCCACGCTCCCCCGTGTCGAGACGTGCGGCACGTGCAGGCGGGCGCCGGCGCCGGCGGCGAGGATGAGGTCGCGGGCGATCATGACCTCCTCGGCCTCGTGCGGCCACCCCGGGAGCCCGAGGACGGAGGACATGGCGCCCTCGTTCATCTGCGCCGACGCGGTGAGGCTCGGCTCCTCCGAGTGGTTGCAGATGACCGCGTCGAACGCCGTCGCGTACTGCAGCGCGCGACGCATCACGAGCGCGTCGGCGACGGGCCGGCCGTCGTCGGAGAACATGTCGACGCCGGCCGCGGAGTCGTGCAGCTCGCCGAACTCGGTCAGCTCGGCGCCCTGCATGCCCTCGGTGATGGAGCCGACGGGGAAGACGTCGGCCCTCCCGAGCTCGCGCGCCCTCCGGAAGACGAGCTCCGCGACGGCCGCCGAGTCGCAGACCGGATCGGTGTTGGCCATGGCGCAGACGGCCGTGTAGCCGCCCGCCGCAGCCGCGGCCGTCCCCGTGCCGATGTCCTCGGCGTCCTCGAACCCCGGCTCCCGCAGGTGGGTGTGCAGGTCGACGAAGCCCGGCGCGACCCACATCCCGGCGCAGTCGACGACCTGGGCGCCGGCGGTGTCGAGCGACGCGCCGACCTCGGCGACGGCCCCGTCGACGACACGGACGTCCGAGGTGGCGACGGTCGAGGCCACCGGGTCGACGACCCGGCCGCCCTTCAGCACGAGCTCGCTCACGCGGCACCTCCGGCGACGTCGTCCTCGGGCCCCCCACGGCCCCCCAGCAGCAGGTACAGGCAGGCCATGCGCACCGCGATGCCGTTGGTGACCTGTTCGGTGATGACGGAGCGCCCCGAGTCGGCCACCTCCGCGGCGATCTCGACCCCGCGGTTCATCGGTCCCGGGTGCATCACGATCGCGTCCTCGGGCAGGAGCTCGAGGCGACGCCCGTCGATGCCCCACACCCGCGCGTACTCCCGGCTCGAGGGGAAGAAGGCGCCGTGCATCCGCTCCCGCTGGACGCGCAGGAGGTACAGCACGTCGGTGTCGGGCAGCACGCGGTCGACGTGGTCGACCACCTCGACGCCCCACGTGGCCACCGCGGGGGGCAGGAGGGTCGGAGGTGCCACGACCCGGACGGTCGCGCCGACCTTGACCAGCGCCTGGACCTCGCTGCGCGCCACGCGGCTGTGCAGCACGTCCCCCACGATGGTGACGCGCAGGCCCTCGAGCCGGCCCAGGTGGTCACGCATGGTGAACAGGTCGAGCAGCGCCTGGGTCGGGTGCTGGTGCCAGCCGTCACCGGCGTTGAGCACCGGAACGTCGAGGTAGCGGGCGAGCTGGACGGGCGCCCCTGCGGAGTGCGAGCGCACCACGACCGCATCGACGCCCATGGCCTTCAGCGTCAGGGCCGTGTCCTTGAACGACTCACCCTTGGAGACCGACGAGCCCTTGGCCGAGAAGTTGATGACGTCCGCGGAGAGCCGCTTCGCCGCCACGTCGAAGGAGATCCGGGTGCGGGTCGAGTCCTCGAGGAACAGGTTGCAGACCGTGCGACCGCGCAGGGTCGGGACGCGCTTGATCGGCCGGGTCGCGATCTCCCGCAGCGTCTCGGCGGTGTCGAGGATGCCGTGGACGTCCTCGGCGGAGAGGTCCTCGATCGAGATGAGGTGCTGCAGCTGGGGCAGCGTCGCGCCCGTGCGTGGCTGGGTCGTCGTGCTCACGCTTCCACCTCCGCGGCGGTCGGGGCGGTCCCGGGCCCGCCGTCCGGATCGAGCAGGACCACCTCGTCGACCCCGTCGATCTCCGCGAGGCGGACGTCGATCCGCTCGGCCAGGGAGGTCGGGAGGTTCTTGCCCACGTGGTCGGCGCGGATCGGCAGCTGGCGGTGGCCCCGGTCGACGAGCACCACGAGCCGGATCGCGGCCGGGCGGCCGAACTCGAGCAGGGCGTCCAGCGCCGCACGGATCGTGCGTCCGGTGAACAGGACGTCGTCCACGAGCACGACGACCCGGCCGTCGAGGTCGACGGGCAGGTGCGTCTCCGCGAGGGGTAGCGGCCCGCGCGTGGCGATGTCGTCGCGGTAGAGCGTCGCGTCGATGCTGCCGTGCGGGACGTCGACCCCCTCGAACTCCGCGATGAGGGACGCGAGGCGCTCGGCGAGCGGCACGCCGCGGGTGCGGACACCGATGAGGACCAGCCCGTCGGTGCCCTGGTTGGCCTCGACGACCTCGTGGGCGAGCCGCCGGCAGATGCGGGTGACGTCGTCCGGGCTCAGGACCTGCCGCACGTCGTCACCTCCTCCGGGCCGGGGACGGGCCGGGCCACGCACCCGATGGTGCGGGCGTGGGAGGGCGTGGGCATGCCGCGGTGGGCCACGTGCGCGTCCTTCCCGGCCTCACGGGACCGGTCGTTAAAGGCTGCGGTGTGCGAGGGCGCCCGGGGGCGCCCTCGACGCACCCTACCGTCGGCAGCGGCGGCGCGCGAACGGGTGCGACCGCGGCCCCGACTCGCCCCGGAGGGCGCTCAGGACGGCGCGTCCGCACCCGCTGCGACCCCCGGCCCGGCACCCGGCTCGACGCCGGTCTCGGTGATCGGGTCGCCGGACGGCTCGGTCCCCGGCAGCCCGCCGACGGCCTGCTGGTCGAGCTCCCGCCGGATCGACTCCAGCACGCCGTTGATGAACGGGACGGACCGCTCCGTCGCCGCGAAGTCCCCGGCGAGGACGAGGGCCTCGTCGATGACGACGGCCGGCGGGGTGCTCTGGTGGTGCAGCTCGTAGACGGCCAGCCGCAGGACGTTGCGGTCCACCACGGGCATGCGCGGGACCGACCAGCGGTGCGCGAACCGCTCGATGGTGCGATCGATCGAGGCCCGGTGGTCGGCCACGCCCTCCACGAGGGTGCGCGTGTACACGTCCAGCGGCGGGGCGTCCGGTCGGCGCAGCGGCTCGAGGGCCGACTCGCCCTCCAGGGCGATGGCGGCCGGCTCGTCCGGGTCGAGGTCGTCGAGGAGCGCGACCCCGGCCCGGTCGGCGACGAGGTCGTGCAGCAGCCCCCGCGGGTCCTGGCCGCGGAGGTCCGCCTGGAACAGGATCTTCAGGGCGCGTTCCCGCGCGTGGTGCGGGTGCCGCGTCCCCGGCCGCGGGGTGTCGGTGCGATCGGCCGCGGGCATCAGGCGCGGGAGATGTAGCTGGCGCTGCGCGTGTCGACCTTGATGCGCTCGCCCTGGTTGATGAACAACGGCACCTGGACCTCGACGCCCGTCTCGAGCGTGGCGGGCTTGGTCGCGTTGGTGGCGGTGTTGCCCGCCAGGCCCGGCTCGGTGTAGGTCACCTCGAGCTCGACCGACGCCGGGACGTCCGCGCCGATGATGCGCCCGTCGTACTCCTGGATGTCGACCGTGTCGCCCTCGAGGATCCAGCGCGCCGCGTCACCGAGCGCCTCGGGCGAGACGGTGCGTTGCTCGTACGTCTCCGAGTTCATGAAGACGTGGTCCTCGCCGTCCTTGTAGAGGTACTGCAGGGTCTTGCGCTCCACGATGGCCTGGTCGACGTCCTCGCCGGCGCGGAAGGTGCGCTCGACGACCTTGCCGGCCTCGATGTCCCGGAGCTTGGTGCGCACCATCGCGCCGCCCTTGCCGGGCTTGTGGTGGTTCCACTCGACGACCTGCCAGAGCTTGCCGTCCAGCAGCAGCGTCATGCCGTTCTTGAGGTTGTTCGTCGAGACCATCGCGGGGTTCCTCGCGTGCGCGTCAGGACGCGACCGGGTCCTACAGGACGAGCAGGTCGCGGGGGGTGGTCGTGCAGGACCGTGCGGGGCCGTCCTCGAGCACGACGACGGTGTCCTCGACACGGACGCCGCCGATCCCCGGGAGGTAGACGCCGGGTTCGACGGTCAGCACGGTGCGGGCTCGGAGGGTAGCAGCCGACCCGGTGGTGACCGCCGGCGCCTCGTGGATCTGCAGCCCCACGCCGTGGCCGGTCCCGTGGACGAAGGCGTCGCCGAGGCCGGCGGCCTCGATCGGCTCCCGACACGCCAGGTCGACGTCCCCGCCGGTGGCGCCGGCGGTCGCCGCGCGCCGCCCCGCTGCCTGCGCCTCGACGACGAGGGCGTGCACCTCGCGCAGCCGCGACCCCGGGTCACCCAGCGCGACGGTGCGGGTGGTGTCGGCGTGGTAGGCGTCGACCCGGGCTCCGCAGTCGACCTTGAGCAGGTCCCCCACCGCCAGCGGCCGCGACGTCGGCGCGTGGTGGGGGACGGCGCTGTTCGGCCCGCCTGCGGCGATGGTGTCGAACGCCGGCCCCTCGGCACCCAGGTCCTCGAACCGTCGGGCGAGGAACCGGGCCACCTGCTGCTCCGTCCACCCGGGGGCGACCACCTCGAACAGGGCCGTGAGCGCCGCGTCGGTCACGGCGCAGGCGAGCTCGATGCGGGCGAGCTCCGCCGCGTCCTTGACCTCGCGGCCCGCCTCCGCGAGCCCACCCGCGGCGACGACCCCGATGCCCTGCACCTCGGCACGGCCGCGGAGGTCGGCGGCAACACGCGCCGTCACGTGGTGGTCCTCGAACCCGAGGATGGCGCCCGGGCCGAGGGCCGCGGCTGTTCGGATCGCGGCGGCGATCCAGTCGCGGTCCAGCAGCACGTCGAGGCCCGGTGCCTCGTCGACGGCGCGCTGCGCGTACCGGGCGTCGGTGACGAGCACCGCGTCGGTCTCGCCCAGGAGGAGCTGCCCGTTGCTCCCGCGGAACCCGCTGAGGTGGTGGACGTTGCGCGGATCGGTGACGACGAGGAGGTCGACCCCGAGCTCCCGGGTGGCCGAACGCAGCCGCCGGCGCCGGGCGGCGTGGTCGTGGGGCGGCAACCCGACCGGGTCGACGAGCGGCTCGACGGTGCCGAGGCCCGGCACGGCGCGGCCGCTCAACGCGGCCGGCGCGCGACCGTCACGGCCGCCCGCACGGCGAGCGGGTACCCGTCGACCCCGAACCCGACGACCGACCCGACGCAGACGCCGGCGAGCAGCGAGGTGTGACGGAACCGCTCGCGGGCGTGCACGTTCGAGAGGTGGACCTCGACGGCCGGCACGTCGAGCAGCTCGAGGGCGTCGCGCAGGGCGACGGAGGTGTGGGTCAGGGCCCCAGCGTTGACGACGACCGCACCGGTCCCGTCCCCGCGTGCGGCGTGGACCCGTCGGACCAGGGCGGACTCGGACTCGTGCTGCTCGGCGTCGAGACGCGCACCGAGCGAGGTGGCCTCGGCCCGCGCCGCGGCGACCACGTCGTCCAGCGTCGCCGTGCCGTAGTGGGCGGGGTCCCGTGTGCCGAGCTGCGACAGGTTCGGGCCGTGCAGCAGCAGGACGGTCAGGTCGCCGCCCGTCGGACGGTCGGTACCGGCGTCGGGGTCGCGAGCGTCGGTCACGGGTTCGTCTCCTCGTCGGGGGCGTCGCTGGCGGCGTCGGCGATCGCCGCGTCGACCTCGGCCGGGTCCGGGCGGACCAGCGTCGGTCGTGCGAGACCCTCGAGCACCACGAACCGGACGCCGCGCACGGCCTTCTTGTCGCGGGCCAGGATCCGCCAGACGGCGTCGCGGTCGAGCGCCGGCGGCGTCGTCGGGAGCCCGAGCCGTCGCAGCGCCGCGACACCCCGCTCGACGAGCGCCGGCGGCGTGAGCCCGAGCCGGCGCCCGAGGTGCAGCGCGACGGCCGTGCCGATCGCGACGGCCTCACCGTGCAGCACCGCGTGGTCGGTGAGCGTCTCCACCGCGTGCCCGTAGGTGTGCCCGAGGTTCAGGTGGGCCCGCTCCCCCGCCTCGCGCTCGTCCGCGGCCACGACCGCGGCCTTGACGGCGACCGACCGCTCGACGAGGGACCGCAGCGTCGCGGGGTCACCGGCGCGGACCAGGTCGGCGTCCTGCTCGCAGGTCTCGAGCACCGACGGGTCGCGGATCAGGCCGTACTTCACGACCTCGCCGAGCCCCTCGGTGCGGATCCGCGGGTCGAGCGTCCGCAACGCGCCGACGTCGGCCACGACGCCGAGCGGCTGGTGGAACGCCCCGACGAGGTTCTTGCCCTGGGCGAGGTTGATGCCGGTCTTCCCACCGATCGCGGCGTCGACCTGCGCGAGCAGCGTCGTCGGGACCTGCACGACGGCGATGCCCCGGTTGACGGTCGCCGCCAGGAACCCGGCGAGGTCCCCCACGGCGCCGCCCCCGACGGCGACCACGACGTCCCGCCGGCCCAGCGGCAGCTCCGCCGCGGTCTCCCACAGGTGGGCGAGCACCTCCGCGGTCTTGCAGGCGTCCCCGTCGGGCACCTCGACGACCCGCACCACGAGCCCCTCGTCCTGCAGGGCGGCGACCACGGCGTCCGTGTGCCCGGCGGCGACCACTGGCGCCTGGGTCACGACGAGCGCCCGCTCGGCGTCGGCGGGCAGAGCGGGCAGCGCCGCGGTCAGGTCGAGCCCGAGCCCGACCACCACGTCGTAGGGCTGCGCGGCCAGGGCGACGGTGATGCGCTTCACGCGAGCACCGCCTCGTGCTCGGACGGGGTCAGCACGTCCCGCCGTGCGACCGCCCAGGTGAGGATCGCTCCCGCGACCTCGACCGGCGACCCGGTCGCGTCGACGACGACGTCGGCGACCTCCCGGTAGCGGGCGTCGCGCTCGGCGTGGAGCTCCCGCAGCCGCCCCGGCACGTCGCCGGCCAGCAGCGGCCGGCCCGTGTCGCCCACCAGCCGCTCGGCGAGCACGTCCGCCGGCGCGTCGAGGTGCACGAGCACCCCGCTGACGAGCAGGTCCGCCACGTTCGCGTCCGACAGGACGGCTCCCCCGCCCAGCGAGAGCACGAGGTCGTCGTGGGCGGACAGGACCCGGACCACCTGCTGCTCGACGCTGCGGAAGTAGCCCTCCCCCGCCTCGGCGAAGATGGTGGGGACGTCGCGCCCGACGTGGCGCTCGACCTCCGCATCCGTGTCGACGAGCCGGCGGCCGACCGCCTCCGCGAGGACCGCGCCGACGGTCGTCTTCCCGGCGCCGGGAAGTCCGGTGAGCGCGATCGTCCGGCTCACCGCCGCGCGACCCGGTCGAGGTAGCGGCCGAGGTTGTCGACGACCTCGCCGACCGTGTCGCCACCCGTCTTCTCGAGCAGCGCGTCGGCGAGCTCGACCGCGACGACGTGCTCGAGCACGACGCCGGCCCGCGGCACCGCGCAGCGGTCGGAGCGCTGCGTGATGGCGACGTCCTCCTCGTGCGAGTCGAGGTGCACGGTGCGCAGGGGGCGGTCCAACGAGCTCAGCGGCTTCATGACCACGCGCATCCGCAGGGGCTGGCCCGTCGTCATGCCCGCCTCGAGGCCGCCGGCGCGGTCGGTGTCGCGCTGGTAGCGCCCGTCGGCGTAGGTGATCTCGTCGTGCGCCCGTGACCCGGGGGTGTCGCCCAGCGCGAAGCCGAGCCCGAACTCGACGCCCTTCATCGCCTGGACGCTCAGCGCCGCGGCGGCGAGCCGGGTGTCGAGCTTGCGATCCCAGTGCACGTGGCTGCCGAGGCCGGGCGGCAGGCCGTAGGCGATCACCTCGATGACCCCGCCGAGGGTGTCGTTCTCTTCGGCCGCGGCGTCGATCCGGGCCTGCATCGCCGCCGAGGTGTCCGGGTCCACGCACCGGACCGGGTCCGCGTCGACTTGGTCGAGCTGGTCGGGGCCGGGGCGGGGGACGTCGTCCGCCAACCGGACCCCACCGATGTTCACGACGTGGCTGACCACCGTGACGCCGACGGCGTCGAGGAGCTGCGAGGCCAGCGTGCCGAGGACCACCCGGGCGGCCGTCTCCCGCGCCGAGGCGCGCTCGAGTGCGTCCCGAACGTCGTCGTAGTCGTACTTCAGCGCACCCACGAGGTCGGCGTGCCCGGGCCGAGGGCGGGTGAGCTGCTGGCCGCGACCGGTCCCGCGGATCTGCTCGATGTCGTCGCGGGGCTCGGGGTCCATCGCGTCGACCCACTTGGGCCACTCGGTGTTGTGGATCAGCACGCTCACCGGCGAGCCGAGGGTCCGGCCGTGCCGCACGCCCCCGAGCACCTCGACGCGATCGACCTCGAAGTCCATGCGGGGGCTGCGGCCGTAGCCGAGCCGCCGGCGCGCGAGCTGCGTGGCCAGCAGGTCACGGGAGACGGGGAGGCCGGCCGGCAGCCCCTCGCACGTGGCGGTGAGCGCGGGCCCGTGGGACTCGCCGGCGGTCAGGAAGCGCAGTCGCGGCACACGCGGCTCCGAGCGGGTCGAACGGGGGTCGAACGGACGTCCCCCGCGCGCATGTCGCGCACGGGGGACGGCAGGGTAGCCGTGCCGGTCCGGGGCTCGGCCCCGGACCGGACCCGGATCAGTCGTCCGCCTCGACCCAGTCGGCGATCAGGAACTCACCACTGCCGCGGTCGCCGAGCGCGTCGTCGAAGTGGAACTTCCAGTTGCCGACGTTGTCCATCGAGCGGCAGATCATGATGCCGTAGACGTTCACGCCACCGGAGCCGGGCGTCCCACAGGACGAGCGCGGCGCGTAGAAGATCCCGGCGACCTTCGCACCGGCGCGGAAGGACACGTTCGACGCCGAGCCCGACGAGCCGGCCGGGACGCCGGCGACGTACATCTGCAGCCAGTCCGCGATGGGCCGTGGGAAGCTCGACTGGATGTTGGTGTTGCCGGAGAAGCCGTTGCACTCGTCGCCCGCGGGGTTGCGGCAGTGGACGGTCACCTGGTTCCCGCCGCTGACGCTGTTCTTCACGAAGATGACGACCGGGTTGGCGGAGGTGACGCTGCTCGCCAGGCGGAGGTTGTCCGGGATGTCGAGGCTGAGCGCACAGTAGAAGTTCGTGAAGTTGGGGTCGGTGGCGTCCGAGATGCCCGGCGCGAGGCCGCGGGAGGTCGCGTACGACGGGACCGTGGCCGTGGCGTTGCCGCCACCGCCGACGCCGTCGAGCCGGGTGGTCTCCCCGACCCTGGCCCCGAACACGTAGACGCCGCCGACCTGGTTCACCGGGATGTTGTAGCGCGGGTTCGTCGCCGGGTTCGTGTCCGCGCAGGCGCCGCCGGAGGCGAACTTGGCGTCGATGAAGCCCATCCGCTGCGGCGTGTCGTACTTCAATGGCTGGTCCACGGTGGACACGAAGTTGGTCGTGCAGATGTTCCCGTCGCAGCGGTTGCCGAACGGGTTCGACGTGGTGACGCCCGAGGTCGGCGGGTTGTTGAGCCAGTCGTACAGGAACGCCCCGCCGGGACGGACGGTGGTGTTGCCGGTGAAGTCGAACGACCCGTTCGTGCCCAGGCTCCCGTTGTTGGTCCCGAAGGTGGTGCTCGTCCCCCACCCGCACTTGTCGGCCGACAGCGTGCATGCCGCGACCGGGCTCTGGCTCGGGTTCTTCGAGTTGTAGGAGTCCACGCTGGTCGACGTGCCGTTGAGCGCGATGATCGTGTCACCGAACGCGCCGGGGAAGAAGAACGGACGCTCCTCGACCTGGGCGACGACCGTGCGGTCGGGCCCGGTCCCCGACGCCGGCAGGGAGCGGGAGGTGACGGTCCACCGACGCTGGCTCTCGCGTCGGACGGTGACGTCGAAGCGGAGACCGTCGATGGTCTCGCTGAAGCTCGTCGACGAGCCCGGCGCGATGGCCGTCGTCGTCCCGGTCTGCGCCGACACGAGGAACAGGCCCCGCTGGACACCCGCGTCGGCGACGTGGAGCTCTCGGGTGAAGATCCGGTCGGTCGACGACGAACGCTGCCCCGCCACCGTGCGGGCCACGAGGACCGACGCCAGGGACGCGACGATGATGGCGGCGAGCAGCGTCAGTGGCAGCGAGCCGCACTCACCGCGGAGCCGCGACATCACGGAGTGGTGTTCGGGCATGGGAGGTCCCCGTTCCGGAGGGAGATGGTCGTCGCCAGCTGGACGGTGTCGGTCCCGACCCGGCGACGCAGGTCGACCCGGAACGCCTTCGTTGCGCTGGGACTCGCTGCCGCCCCACCCGAGCGGGTGAGGGCGGAGAAGGCCGGCTGGCCGTCGACACCGTTGCGGATGCCGCTGGCGAGGACGCGGTCGCGGCGGATGGTCCAGGTGCTCGTCGCCGGGTCCCAGACCGCGACGTTCTCGCGCAGGTCCGTGGAGGCGGTCGCGATGCTGAACCGGTGCCGCTCGACCTGGCCGCCGCGGTTGACCTTGACCTCGATCGAGTAGGGCCCGATCGCCGTCACCGGGCAGGCGGAGCGCAGCTGTCGCGTGATCGCCGTCTGGGCCTCCTGCAGCGAGACCGTGGTGTCGATCCGGTTCTGCACCGTCGTGGTCGTCTGGAACCCACGGATGAGGGCGGCGGTGGTGATGCCGGACACCACGCCGAGGATGACCAGGGTGACGAGCAGTTCGATGAGGGTGATGCCCTCGTCGTCGCGCAGGCGCCGCATCAGCTCGAGCATGCGGCCACCCCCACCACGGGCACATCCGAGATCGTCTGGGACACGGGCGTGGCGGGCGGCAGGTTGACGCGGGTGGAGCTGAACGTGAAGTCGACCGACTCGCCGGGCGTCAACCCCGAGAGCTGGAGTGAGCGGGTGAAGTTCGCACCGAACTCGGTCTGGGCGAAGCCCGTGAGGCGAACCGGCGTCGCGAGGCCATCGCTGACGGCGACGTCGACGGCATCGCTGAGCAGCACGCCCTGCATGTAGGCGTTCACGGTGACCGGGCAGACGGTGCCGGAGGGCAGGACCTCGATCGTGGTCGGTGTCATCGCCGGCTGGCTCGTGGGCACCGCCCGGTAGGCGAGGTCGTGCAGGAACAGCGCGCGGTCGATGAGGGTCGTCACGGTGCCGGCGGGATCCGTCGCGGTGAACGTGAACAGGGTCTCTCCATTGGGGAAGAGCCCGTCGTTGGACGGGACCGTGAAGGTCCACGTGAAGCCACCGTCGCCGGACGTCATCGCGATCACCCGGTCCGCCGTGTTGCGCTGGGCGAAGCGGACGCTCATGGAGTTCTGCTTCAACGTGTGGACCGCGGTGATGGTGAAGGGAACGCGGTTGCGTCCGACCACCGACGGCCCCGGAGGGGGCGGGTTCTCGGAGGAGTCGCGCAACGGCACCTCTCGCGGGTTGATGCGCGCGCGAAGGGGCTGCTCGAAGGCTTCGGGGGCGACACGGCCCTCTGCCCGGAAGGTGCGCGTCTGGCCGCGCTCGGTCCAGGTGAGGTCGGTGACGATGCGCTTGTAGTCATCGGTTCCCGTCGCGTCGGCGGCGCCGAGGCCGTCAGCCGGGTCGTCGATCCACGTGATCGCGAGCCGGACCTGGTAGGTCACGTCCTCGAGCGTGACCGTGCGTGTGGGCCGCAGGCGCTGGGCGTTCGAGCACTGGGCGTCCGCGTCCGGGAGCAGCACCAGCGGGTTGCCCTCGAAGGTGAGCGGCGAACCGAAGGTGGCCACGGCCTCGGACTGACACAGGGCGACGTTGCGGAAGAGCTGGCCCTGAGCCTCCTCGATGACCTGGCTGCCCACCGTCGTCGCCTGGACCCGGATCTGCTGCCGGTTCGCACCCGCCAGGCTGGCGACCAGCGCGCTCGCGAGGGCGGACAACAGCAGACCGAGGATGAGCAGGGCGACCATGAGCTCGACGAGGGTCACCCCCTCGTCGTCACGCCACCGGATCCGTCGCACTCGCCGTCCTCGTCGCCGCGGTCCGGAGCACGGACCGTCGCACGAGGTGTATCGGTCCGTGGTGCGCGGTGCTTGAGTCCCGTCCGCGCGGCTCGTGCGCGCCCGCGACGGCCGGAAGGCCCCTCCACGGCTCACTTCAGGACGACGTCGCCCTGGCACGCCGTGCCGCGGCTGTCGCCGAAGAGGAACACGACGCACGGGTCGGTGATGTCCAGCAGCCGGAAGCTGTCGGCGAACGTGTCGCCCTCGCGCAGCCCGTCGTAGACGACGCCGTTGACACGGATCGTGGCGGTCTGACCATCGGGACCGTCCTCGATGAGCAGGAGCTCCACCTCGACGGCCCCGCCCCCGGTGGTCCCGCCGTCCGTGGTGCCACCGTCGGTGGTCCCGCCGTCCGTGGTGCCACCGTCGGTGGTCCCGCCGTCCGTGGTGCCACCGTCGGTGGTCCCGCCGTCCGTGGTGCCACCGTCGGTGGTCCCGCCGTCCGTGGTCCCGCCGTCCGTGGTCCCGCCGTCCGTGGTCCCGCCGTCCGTGGTGCCACCGTCGGTCCCGGCGCCGATGCTGGTCGCGAGGATCGGTGCGAAGGGGTCACGCACCAGGAAGACGTCGAACGTCCGCACCAGCGGGTCGGAGGGGGCCTCCGTCGTGGTGTCCCCCGGCTGCTCCGTGGGTGCCGCGGTCGCGCCGGGGTCGAGCGGCTGCTCGCCCCCGGGCTGGGCGATGCCCGTATCGGCGACCTCGTCGCCGCCGAAGAGCGGCAGGACGACGAACCAGACGAGCGCGCCGACGACGAGGACGGCGAGGACGAGCAGGAGCGGGACCAGCGCCGGGTTGCGACGCTCCGTCGTGACGGTGGTCGTCGTGACCTCACTCATGGGACCGGCTCCGGGGTCGTCTCGGTCGCGCCCTCGACGGGCGCGTCGGTGCTGCCGTCGGCGGGCGCGCCGTCGGCCGGGGGCGCGGCGGTCTCGGGAGCCGGAGCCCCGGGCAGCGGCGGCAGCACCGCGAACGCCCGGCCGGTGAGGGTCACGGCGAGGGTCGGGTAGCCCGGGTCCGGCGGGATGGTCACGCCCATGTTGTCCCAGAGGATCGCCCGGGGGGTGATGGTGGGATCCTCGACGCGACGCAGGAAGTCCACGAGCTGGTAGTAGCTGCCTTCCAGTGTGACGGCGATGGTGATCTCGGCGAGCCCGCTCGCCGGGTCGGCCGTGGCGGCGGCGACCGGTCGGCCGGGCACCACCGCGGTGAGCGTCACACCGGAGTCGTCGGCGGCCTGGGCCAGCTGTCGGATGGCGCTGGGCAGCGCGGCGGAGCTGGGGAGCACGGTCTCGACGGCGACGAGGTCGGCTTCGATCTCCGGGGCGGTCGCGCGCACCTCCTGGAGGGCGACGATCTGCTGCTGGACCGTCGTCTGCTGCGCCTGGAGGTCGAGCACCTGCTGCTCGACGGCGGCGATCTCGTCGCGCCGTGGGGACATGAGCAGGACCCACCACAGCACGGTGAGGAGCAGGGCGGCGAGGACCCCGAGGGCGATCGCAGTCCGGTTCATCGCAGCTCCTCCGGGAGTCCGTCGAGGTAGCGCCCGGTCCGGACCTCGGCGCCGAGATCGACCTCGACGGTGAAGGACACGGCCCCGTCCTGGTCGACCGCAGAGTTGGTCAGGAACACGTCGGTGAAGCTCGCCACCTTGTCGAAGTCGAGCAGAAGCCGCTCGATGCCCGGGGCGAAGGAGGCCAACGTCCGGCCGACGGCGGACACCTCGCCGTAGGCGAGCCGCGTGTCCCCGAGCGTCGACGCGGACTCCCCCTCCTCCACGCGGACGGTCGAGATCGTCAGGCTGCTCAGCTCCGCGTCGTCGGGGAAGACGGCCGCGATGTCCTGGAGGACCCCCGCGTAGGACGTCTCGCCCGCCAGCGCGGTCCCGAGCAGCGCCGCCGCGGCGCTGCGACGCTGCTGGAGCTCGGCGTACTCGCCGAGGGCAGCGAGGTCGGCCTGGAGGGCGGCGAGCTCCGCCTGCTCGAGCGCGAGCTGTTCCTGCGCGTCGTCGAGCGCGCCACCCTGGAGCACGTAGATCGCTCCGAGGAGCACCACGAAGCCTGCCCCGCCGGCGGCGGCCACGACGCGCTGCCGTGCGGCAGCGTTCTTCTCGCCGATCTCCCGCGGGAGCAGGTTGACCCGGACGTGGCTCACTGGGCACCCCCCGTCGCGAGGCCGATGGCCGTGGTGAGCAGGGGCCCGACCGCGGCGAGCTGGTCGTCGGTCAACTTGGTCCCGCTCGCCGGCGTCAGGTCGAAGGGACGACCGAGCTCGACCGGGAGCCGGACGGCCTGCGCCAGACGCTCGGTCAGGCCGCCGAGCAGCGCGCCACCGCCGGTGAGGACCAGCCGGGACAGCCGGTTGCTACCGGTCTGCGCCTGGTAGTAGTCCAGCGAGCTGCGGATCTCGTCGATGAACTGTCCGGCACGCTCCTCGATGACCCGCGACACGTTGGGGTCCCCGGCGCCACCGCCGAGCGAGGTCGACTGCTTGGCGGCCTCGGCCGCCTCGCGTGAGAGGTTCAGGTCGCGGACCAGCGCGCCGGTGATGTCCTCGCCGCCGAGCACCAGGATGCGGACGAACCGGGGCACGCCGTTGTCGTGCACGACGATGTTCGTGACGCCGGCACCCACGTCGATGAGGACCTCGCTGCCCGACCCCATCGGGGAGTCCCCGACGAGCGCGCGCAGCAGGGCGAAGGGGTTCAGGTCGACACCGACCGGGCGAAGACCCGCGGCCGCGACGGCCTCGAGGTGCGTCTGCACCATGTCCTTGTGCGCGGCGACGAGGAGGAGGCGCTGCATCCGCGTCCCGGAGTCGCCCTCGAACTCCTCGAGCACGTGGAAGTCGAGCTCCGCGTCCTCCACCGGGATCGGGATGAACTCCTGGACCTGGAAGCGGAGCGAGGTCCGCAGCTCGGACTCCGGGAGGTACGGCAGGTCCACCTGCCGCACCACCACGCGCTGGTTGGCGACGCCCACAAGGACGTTCTTGTCCTTGATGGACGTCGCGGCGTAGAGCTGCCTGATGGCGTCGCCGACGGCCTTCGGGTCGAGCACCTCGCCCTCACGCACGGCTTCGGGTGGGAGCTCGAAGCGGCCGAAGTCGGTCACCGACGGCCGTCCACCCCTGGTGGACACCTGGGCGACGTTGACCGTCCGGGTGCCGATGTCGAGCCCCACGGCGTTGTTGCGCGCCACGCCCGCCCCTAACCGTTGATCTCGTCAGCGCGGACGCTACCGGCCTGGAGGTACCGGTCGAGGTCCTGCTGACGGATGCGGTAGTTCTTCCCGACGCGGATCGCGGCGAGTTCGCGTCCCTTGATGAGCCGGTAGACGGTCATGTTGGAGACGCGGAGCAGCTCCGCGACCTCCGCGACCGTCAGGAGGGGCCCTGTCCCCGCCGATCCCTCGCCTGCCATCGTGTCCTCGTTCGCTCGTGCTGCGCTTCCCGCTGCGGGTCCCGACACGCTCTCCTGCGCGGGGCTCACGAGCCACCGGGCGCCACAGGGATAACACGTGCCACAGCCAGCGTCAAGAACAACGCTCGGGCCACACCCTCCACACCTGTAGAACGACACCACGGTGATTCACCCCGATGCGCGCAGGACGCATCCGGTGCGCGCACCAACCGCGGACGTCGCAGGACGACCCGTGACCTGCCGGACGCTCCCGCGAGGACCGTCCGATCAAGGCGGTCCAGGGCCGCCTCAGAGGCCCAGGAGACGCTCGAGCACGGGTGTCAGCCTCTCCCCCGCCAACACGGCCAGGAGGGCACCGATGGTCAGGTAGGGGCCGAACGGGATCCGACTGGCGAGTCCGGCGCGCCCGGCGACCAGCAGCACGCCGGCGACCACGACCGCACCGATGACCGAGCCGTAGGCGAAGATCACGAGCTCCCAGCCGCCGAGGTACCCGACCACGAGCCCGATGCTGACCGCGAGCTTGACGTCCCCCATCCCGATCCCGATGCGGCCTCGCACCAGGCGGTACAGCTCGGACACGAGCAGCATCGAGCCGGGGACCGCCACGGCGGCGATGCCGGCTCGCCGCAGGTCGGTCCACTCCCCGCCGCCCAGGGCGGTCGCACCGGCGAGCAGGACGAGCAGGACCGCCGGCGCGGGGTACGTGAGCCGGTTCGGGATGATGCGGTGCTCGACGTCGATCGCGGACGCCACGACCAGCACCCACGTGAACGCGAGCAGGGCCGGCAGGAGCCACGTGGCCCCGTGCACCAGCGCGACCGCCAGGAACAGGACCCCGGTGAGCGCCTCGATCGCGGGGTACCGCACGCTGATGTTCGCCCGGCAGTGCCGACACCGGCCCCGCAGCACCAGCCACGAGACGACCGGAACGTTGTCGTACGGCGCGATCGGCGTGTCGCAGGCACCGCACCGCGACTCCCGCGGCGTCATCACCGTGGTGCCGCGGGGCCAGCGGTGGATCGGCACGTTCGCGAACGAACCGAACAGCAGCCCGAGGATCAACGCCAGGCCGGCGGCCAACCCGCGTTCCACGTGCACCTCCACGGCTCGACAGGGGTGAGGAGCGTGGTGCACGTCCCTCAACGCCGTTCGGGCGGCCCGCGAAGCGGGCCGCCCGAACGCTCGGACACGGTCGTCAGCTGGTCGGGCAGCCGGTGCCGGCGGTGGTGGTGATGCCACCGGCGCCGCTGTCGTAGTAGACCGGCTGCGCCGGGATCGCCGTGTGGGCGGTCCGGATGCAGAACGCGTTGTCGGTGCCG
>JBKHXF010000007.1:0-104585 GCA_046566145.1 Actinomycetes bacterium | reverse complement strand
GCTGCCGTTGGCTGGCGGCGGCGTTGCCAATCCGGACGGGCGCGGATCCTTCGTATCCGGACAGCCACTCCAGCTCGGATTCCGGGAGTTGGCGCTCCCCGGCAATGCCGTACATGATCTGCAGGTTCTCCGGATCGCCGGCCACCGCGCGCAGCAGCCACTCGCGCCAGGCGCGGGCCTCCTCGCGGTAGCCGGCGCGCAGCAGGGAGGACATGACGATCGCGGCGTCCCGCAGCCAGGCGTAGCGGTAGTCCCAGTTGCGGACGCCGCCGAGCCCCTCCGGGAGCGAGGTCGTCGGGGCCGCGACGAGGGCGCCGGTGGGCTCGTAGACCAGCCCCTTGAGCACCAGCGCCGAGCGGACGACGTCCTCGCGCCACGGGCCGTCGTAGTCGATGGCCCGGGCCCAGCGGCCCCACGTGCGCACGGTCAGGTCGAGCAGCTCCTCGCTGGACAGGTGCAGGTGGGGGCTGCGCTCCCACGCCCCGGTGCGCAGGGTCAGCCAGCGGGTGTCGCCGCCGGCCAGCGTCGTGCGCACCCTCGCGACGTCGCCGTTGCCGTCCTCGTGCTCGACGACCTCGAGGGGGAGGTCGGTCTCGAGCACCGCGCGCTCGGGTCCGTCGCTCGTCTCGGCCGTCGCGACGACGCACCCGTCGGCGCGCTCGAGGCGTGTGGGGACCCGGGCGTAGTCGAAGCGCGGCTGGAACTCGACCTCCACCTCGACGTCCTCGAACGCCTCGACGCGACGCAACAGCACGTGCCCGGTGTGGTCGGGGTCGAAGGCGGCGACGCGTGAGGTGACCAGCAGGTCCGTGACCGTCAGCACGGGCGAGCCGGCGTCGACGAAGCGGGTGACCACGACGTTGGTCTCGCCGAGGTAGGTGCGCTGCACCTCCAGCGGTCGCGTCGGGCGCACGCGGAAGCGTCCGCCCCGCAGCGGGTCGAGGATCGCGGCGAAGACGCTCGGGGAGTCGAAGCGGGGGACGCACATCCACTCGACCGACGCGTCCGGCGCCACGAGCGCGGCGGTGCGCGAGTCGCCGATCATCCCGTGCTCGCCGATCGGGTGGAACCGTCGGGTCCAGACCTCCTCGGCGCCGAGCGGGGCGACCGCGCCGGGGGCGCCGAGCCGCTCGAGGAGCCACACGACGCGGACCGGGTCGTCGATCCGCCAGCGTGCCGCGGTGGCGCGGGGGGAGTCGGACACCAGCACCGCCTGGCCGCCGAGGTCGTCGGCGGCCTCGAACGCGTCCTCGTCGGTGACGTCGTCCCCGACGACCAGCACGCGACGGTCCGGGTGGCGCCGCGCGAGCCACCGCAGCGCGCGGCCCTTGTCGACGCCCGACGGGCGCAGCTCGGTCACGGCCTTGCCGTCGAGCACGTCGAACGGTCCGTCCGCCGCCGGTGCGGCGAGCACCGCCCGGACCCGTGGCAGGAGCCGCTCCACGTCCGCTGGCACGGCCGTGCGGTGGTGGACCGCCAGCGAGGCCGGCTTGCGCTCGACCCGCCACCCGCCGACGTCGGCGAGCAGGTCGGTGAGCTCCGCCTCGCAGGTGTCGAGCACGTGCTGCACCGGGCCGTCGTCGAAGAGGCTGGTGCGGGTCCCGTCGGGGTCGCGCACCTCGGTGCCGTGCCCGCCGACGAGGGTGACGGGCAGCTCGCCGACGCGGGGGACCAGGTCGTCGAGGTGGCGGCCGGACACGATCGCCACCACGGCGCGGTCGGCGAGCGCGGCGACGGCCGCGATCGCGCCGTCCGCCGGCGCGGCGGCGTCGGGGTCGTCCACGATGGGGGAGAGGGTCCCGTCGAAGTCGAGCACGAGCAGGAGCTCGGACGGGTCGGCCACGTGGGTCAGCACCGCCTCGAGGTCGTCGCGTCGCGTCACGGTGTCACCGACCGGCGGGGTGCGCCGCCGCGAGGTCGGCCAGCTGGGCGTCGACCCACGCGAAGACGTCGTTGCGGGCCACGTGGTCGGCGAGGGCGGCGATGCGGGACCGCCGGTCGGCCTCGTCGAGCTCGAGGCAGCGCGACATCATCGACGACAGGCCCTCGACGTCGAACGGGTTGCAGGTCACGGCGCCGGGCAGCTCGAGGCTGGCCCCCGTGAACTCGCTGAGCAGCAGCACGCCGGCGCCGTCGCCGGCGGCCTGGCACGTCACGTACTCCTTCGCGACGAGGTTCATCCCGTCCTTCAGCGGCGTCACGCACATGACGTCGGCGAGGCGGTAGTAGGCCGCGAGCTGCGACTTGGTGATGCCCCGGTACAGGTAGTGCACCGGGACGTTCCCGCCGGGCTCGGTGAACCGGCCGTTGATGCGACCGACCTCACCCTCGATCTCCTCCCGCAGCGCCTGGTACTCGGCGACGTCCTCGCGGGACGGGACCGCGATCTGCACGAACGCGAACCGCCGGCGCAGGTCCTCGTCGCGCTCGAGCAGCCGCTCGATGGCCTGCAGGCGGTGGCGGATGCCCTTGGTGTAGTCGACCCGGTCGACGCCGAGGAACACCGACCGGCCCGCGAACTGCTCGCGCAGGCCGGCGAGCTCGCGCTCGGACTCCTCGGAGCGCGCGAGGGTCGTGAACTCCTCGGTGTCGATCGAGATGCCGTGCGCGGCCGTGCGGATGCTGCGGCCACCGAGGTGGATGGTCTGGCCGACGACCTCGGCACCCGGGAAGACCCACGCCACGGCCCGGCAGAAGTTGTCGCGGTAGCGCTCGGTGTGAAACGCGACCACGTCAGCGCCGAGCAGGCCGCGCAGCAGGTCCTCCCGCCACGGCAGGCGGGCCATGAGCTCGGGCGGCGGGAAGGGGATGTGGAGGAAGAACCCGATGGGGGAGTCGGGCCGGATGCCGCGCACCAGCTCGGGCAGCAGCATCAGGTGGTAGTCGTGGACCCAGATGACCGGACGGTCCCCCGGCAGGTCGAGGTCAGCGACGCGCTCCGCGAAGGCGCGGTTGACCTCGACGTAGGTGCGCCACCAGGCCCGGTCGATGACCGGCTCGACGATGAGGTCGTGGAAGAGCGGCCAGATGGTCCGGTTGGCGAAGCCGTGGTAGTAGCCGTCGACCTGCGCCTCGGTGAGCCGGACGGGCTCGAGGTCGACCTCCAGGCCCTCGACGCGGTGCGGGATGTCGCGCTCGCCGCCGTCCCAGCCGATCCACGCGCCGTCGGTGCGCTCGACGACGGGCCGCAGCGCCGTCACGAGGCCGCCGGCGGCAGGTCGCCACCCGGCGTCGGTGCGGCGCACCGGGAGCCGGTTCGCGATGACCACCAGCGGGTCGTGGTCGCGGTCGTCCAGGGCCACCCGGCACACCTCCTCGGTCGACGTCCCGACGCGGACGGCTCGAGGCGGACCCTACCGGCGACGTCCACCGCGGCCTCCGCGCCCACCCGGCCACCGGGCCGGGTCGTCCGTCCGCTCAGGGCAGCGGGTCGAGGGTGGCGTCGACGTGCTCGCGGAAGCGCGCGGCGACGTCGGCGGTGACCGGGCCCGGGGCGGGAAGTTCCACGTCGTCGATGGCGTGGACCGGCAGGACCGGGCGGGTGGCGGAGACCACGAACACCTCGTCGGCGCCCCGCACGTCGTCGACGGTGAGGATGGTCCGCTCGACGGGCTCGACGAGCGCGAGCTCGTGCACCGTCACCGAGTCGAGGATCGGGTGCAGGCGCGGGTCGGGCGTGGCGAGGACCCCGTCGCGCACCACCACGAGCGCGCCGGTCGGCAGCTCCATGACCGTGCCGTCCGTGGCGACGAGGGCGTCGTCGGCGTGGGCCGCCTGCGCCTGGCGCTGCGCCCACTGGTTGGCCGCGTACGAGAGGGTCTTCACCCCGGAGATGGCGGTCCGCCACGGCACGTCGACCACGGCGAGCGAGATGGACGCGGGCCACTGGACCGCCTGGACGAGCCCGCGCAGCGTCCCGCTGCGCGTCACGATGAGCTTCATCGCGCCGTCGTGCTCCCCCCAGGCCGCGAGGAGGTCGGTCATCGCCTGTCGCACCACCGGGACGCGGATGCCCAGGGCCTTGGCCGAGGCCCGGAGCCGGGCGAGGTGCGCGTCGGCCGCGTGGGTGCGGCCGCGGCGGACCAGCATGGCGTCGAAGACGGCGTCGCCGCGCAGGACGCCGTCGTCGAGCAGCGGGACGGTGGCCTGGTCGGCCGGCACGATGCGGCCGTCGACCCACGCGATGGGACGCGGGACGCGGGGGCCGGGTGCGGAGGGTGTCGTCATGGCCGCACAGCGTGCCACGCGGGGTGGGGGCCAGCGCACACCCGGCGCGACCGGTCGGTCGGGCCGCGCCGCGGGGTACGCTCGCCGGCGGTGGGAGGAGTCGGACAGGCGACCGCGCCGGCCGTCCGCGGCCGGTGAGGAAAGTCCGGACTCCCCAGGGCAGGGTGCTGGGTAACGCCCAGGCGTGGTGACACGCGGAAAGCGCAACAGAGAGCAGACCGCCTCCGGCCCCCGGGCCGGCGGTGAGGGTGAAAGGGTGGTGTAAGAGACCACCGGCGTCGCTGGTGACAGCGGCGGCCAGGCAAGCCCCACCCGGAGCAAGGCCGAGCAGGGACAGGGTTGCCCGCCCGTCACGATCCCAGGTGGGCCGCACGAGGCGTCGGGTGACCGACGTCCCAGATAGATGGTCGCCACCCGCGGCCGGGTGACCAGCCGCGGGGACAGGATCCGGCTTACCGGCCGGCTCCTCCCACATACCCCCTCTGACCTGCGGAAACGTCATTCCGGCACCTCGCCAGTCCGCATAGAGTCCGCAGGAGCTCCGAGGACGGAGTCGATCGCGGATCGCGTGCGGTCCTCGGAGTCCGGCCACAGGTGCGAGTAGGTGTCGAGCGTCTCGGCCGCGGTGGCGTGTCCGAGGCGGAGGAGGTCCAGGTTCCGACCGCGACGGCTACAAGGCCGACGGCTGCCAGGCTGGTGCCGATCCGTGCGGCGTGTCGCTGACGGCGGCCACGTGAAGCGAGCGCGTCGAAATCGGGGGTGGTCGAGGGGCGGGCAGCCGCGTCGCGGATGCGCTGTTCGATGGTGGCGGGCATCAGGCAACTCCGTGGTCGGCAGAACGAGGCGAAGGAGTCTCGTCGCCCAGGACCTCGCGCAGGGCCGCGGCACCGCGTTTGGTCAACGGCCGCACCGCGTCCTCTGTGGCGTCCATACGGCTGGCGGTCTCCTGTACGGACAGGTCCATGGCGTAGCGCAGCACCACGGCAGTGCGTTGCCGCTCGGGTAGCGCTGCCACGGCGCGGCGGACCGCGATCACGTCAGCACCGTCCGGGTCAAGAGGGCCGTCGTTCTCGGAGTGGCGCAGGTGCTGCTCGGCGCGGCGGCGTGCGAGTCGCCGACGGAAGTGGCTCGTGGCCAGATTGCGTGCCACCCGCCAGGTCCAGCCGCCGGGCGACTCCAGGCCAGAGACCCGTGACCAGTTCCGGCAGGCTCGCAGGAGGGCCTCCTGGGCCAGCTCCTCCGCAACGTGGGCCTCCACATACATCGAGAGACCAGCTACAAGCCGCGGGTACTCGGCTTCACAGAACGCCGCCGCGTCCCGGTCCCCGCCCGTGCGTTCCCTCAACACCATCCCCGTCCGTCACCATGCACACGCACCAGCCCGCCAGAACGTGTCACGAAACTTTCGTCGTGTCCGACCACGTCGAGCCATCGACGGTTCCCTTGAGGTAACCGCGCCATCACTGATCCGACCACGTCGCCTTCTCCGTCGAAGACGCGAACGCCGGCCTAACGCCGCGAGTCCATGACCGCTGCTGCCGGCGCGCCGCGCGAAGTACATGGTTGTGGTCCGACGACGTTCCGGATGGCCGCGGGCTGATCTGGTTCAGGCTCGCAGCACGATCCAGTAGCGGCGCGTCGAGCCTCCGCCGTGGCGCGGCACCAGATCGTCGAGCTGGCCGCCAGACCGTTCGATCACCCGGCGCGACGCCAGGTTGTCGTCAGCACAGGTCACCAACACCCGATCGACATCCAACGCGGCGAGCTCCTGGCAGGCGAGCTGGAGGATGCGCCTGGCGAAGCCGCGTCGCCGGTGGGCCTCGAGCACGCCGAACCCGACGTGCCCGCCCTCCTGGCGCAACCGGTCGTTGAGGCGATGCCGCAGGTGGACGCGCCCGACGATGTCTCCGTCGACGTCCGCGACCCGGAAGGAGGCTGGCACCTGCCACGACTCGAGCCCTTCACCGCGTTCCTGGCGGTCCAACTGGTCGAGGTAGTCGTCGAACGTCGACACGCCGTCCCAGCCGAGCAGGAAGTCGAACCCCTCGGCGGCCATCTCCTCGTGGGCTCGACGCGCGGCCGGCTCATCGGCCGGTCGCAGCGGCCGCAACGTCAGCCGGTTCACCGGTCCTCCGATCAGGCGGGCCCGTGGAGGCTAACCATGCTCCTGACACCCCGGCCCATCGCCGCGATGGTTGGACTCGCTTCCGGCTTCCGACGCGCGAACTGTTGAATCCCGGGCCGGCTAGGCACACTCGACCCCATGGAAGCCGTGCCACTCGAACCCGAACTGTGTGACCACCTGATCGTTGAGTTTGGGGTACACGGGCAACGCGCCGTTGACTACCTCCACACTGCGCACGCCCTGCTCAGTCAGGCGGAGTCTGAGGATCTCTCTCGACAGGGGGAGGCCGTCGCGTATTGCCTGCGCGAAGCCCTGGAGGGCATCCCGAAGGCGCATGGAGGCGCAGCCTCGGGTGGAGAGTGGCAGTCCGCGTCGAGGGAAGTCGTGGAAGCGGCGAGAAGGTACGAGCAGATTCGCGGTCTTCCAGGCGAGGACGAAGCCGGTGCAGTCGACGACCTGCTGCGCGCGGTGGAGGGCCTTGACGCCGTCCACGAGGGTGGCGCGAGCGTGCACGAGAAGCGGCTGGTCGGCGTCATGATCGAGCGGACCGGCCGGGCTCAGCCTCCCATGGGTCCGCGTCGACGCGGGCGATGCTGAGGCCGCATTGACCGTGTACGGCACGGTGATCCGTAGCTGGGCCCAGTCTGCCGGGCCCGACATCGCCCAGCGGATGGTCCTGGCTGAGGCCGAGGCCCGGCGCCTCCAGGAGGCTCGGGCGACGGGCGACCCCAGCGCAGTCGCACAAGTCCTCCGTGAGCAGTTTGGACACGAGCAGGAGGAGTAGTGCTGGAGACGGTCGTGGCCCCTGTCGTCTCGAGCTGTGTCCGCCGATACGCGGCGCGCGCTCGTGCTCGCCCGACGTCCGCGTAGGACGCCTCCCGACTTCAACAGTACGCGCGGTCGCGTAATCGGCTGCCGTATCGAGATAACGCCCGAACTATTGACATCGGATGCTGCTCGCACGGTGCTCGAAACCAGAACGCCACGACCCCTGCGAGCAGACCGCGAGACTCGGCTACCCCGGGGCTGACGGGGGCTCCTGCCCGGGGTTCACGGGAGGTGAGTAGCCCGGGTGCCGGACGGTTGAGGGCTTCAGAACCTTTCGGGGTCGGCTGAAACGCGACAGGCTTGCGACGACTCGGCACGCCGGGGTACACGGCTATGCCGGGTCATCTCGACCGGGTCAACCAGTGGCGACCTCGAGTACGACGACAGCTGGCCGTCACATTCGTGGATCGATGATTGCTACGCGCGGGTTGCCTGCGTTGGCGAGGGCGGAGATGTCCTCGGGGTCGGTGGTCACGACCACGGCAGCGACTCGGGCAGCCGTCGCGACGACGACCGGGTCGGCAACATCGTCCAAGTCGACGGCGGCGCGGCGAGCGGCGGCCTCTCTCGCGCCGGTTTCGTCCAGCGAGACCGTACGGGTGCCCTTCAGCCGGCGGTTGAGGTTCGCATCCCGTGCCTGGCCGGTCAGCGACTCCACGAGGCACACGGTGGGGACGTAGGCGATGCCGTCGTCCCGCTGTGCGGCCTCGAGGACGGCGAGGATGCGCGGGTCGCCCTCGGCGAACATCGACAGTGCGCCAGAATCGAGAACGAGGTCGGTCATGGGACGCCGTCAGTGGCGTCGGACAGCCGCTCAGCGGCAGCCGCGACCTGCTCGTCGGTCGGGCGGGCGTCGGGGTCGTCGGCGTACACGGCGTCGAGCGCCTCGCGGAGGTCGCGGTTCGCCGCCCACCTGGCGGCAGCCTCGTTGATCGCCGCCGAGAACGACTCGGCAGAGCCCGCCCGGACATGGTGGTCGACGGCTCTGGCCACGTCGGGGTCGAGCGTCACCGACCTCTTCGCCATCGCCCGCGTCATCTCACTCTCCGTGACTGTCCTACCAGAAGTAGGATAGCAGGCTGGATCGGGTACGGCCACCCGTTCGCCCGCTGCCCGCCGGCTGGAACCCGGGGGCCAGTCTTGCCCGGCGGGCCAGCATTGAACGGTCGCTCAGTCCGCACACAGTCCGCAAGAAGTTGAAAATCGCCCCCAGATCACGGACAAGAATGACAAGCCTGTTGTTCTGTTTTCGCAGGTCAGAGCAGGTTTCCACCCCCGTGCTCAGGTAGTGGTTGCAACGTCCCGGCTCGCTGAATGGTCACAGTGCCGTTCTCGGACCGGAGGTAGAGCAGATGCCAGGGGCGCGCTTGACGTTGGACGAGCGTGAGGAGATCGCGCTCGGGATCGCCACAGGACGCACGTTCACGGACATCGCCGAGCGGGTCGGGCGGCCGACGTCGACAGTCAGCCGTGGGGTCGATCGCAACGGCGGCCCGGCAGCTACCGGGCCGTCAAGGCCCAGCGGGCGGCTGACGAGCGGGCGCGGCGGCCCAAGGTCCGCAGGCTGGTCAAGGACAGCAAGCTGGCTCGCGAGGTCGCCAGGCGGCTGAAGAAGAAGCACTCGCCGGAGCAGATCGCCAACCGGTTGCGCCTCGAGCATCCCGACGAGCCACACTGGTGGGTGTCGCACGAGACGATCTACCAGTCGCTGTACCTGCAGGGCCGGGGCGGCCTGCGGGCGGAGCTGACCGATGCCCTTCGGACCGGTCGGGCCCGTCGTCGGGTCAAGGGCCCGAACCCGGGCAGAGGCAAGCGTGGCAAGCTCAAGGACATGGTGCTGATCTCGGAGCGGCCCGCCGAGGCCGATGACCGGGCCGTGCCTGGCCACTGGGAAGGCGATCTCATCCTCGGTCGCGGTGGGAAGTCCCAGATCGGCACGATCGTGGAGCGGACCAGCCGGTTCACGCTGCTGGTGCGTCTGCCGGTGGACCGCAAGGCCGCGACCGTCCGCGATGCCGTGGCCGCCAAGATCGTCGAGCTGCCCGAACATCTGCGGCGGTCGCTGACCTGGGACCAGGGCAAGGAGATGGCCGAGCACCTGAGCTTCACCGTCGCCACCGACCTGGCCGTGTACTTCTGCGACCCGCACTCGCCCTGGCAGCGCGGCACCAACGAGCGAACGTCCTCGCGAAACCCTCGGATGGATGACACCATCCGAGAAGTTCAGCGAGCTCGTTGCATCAGCCGCCTGAGCGCGGGACCAATATTGGCAAGCGATGAGAAAACCGTCGGCAACATCCGGCTTACCGGCCGGCTCCTCCCACCACCCCCCGTCCTCCCCGTCGCGCGAGCCGTGCCGATGTCCGAACCGTCCCACCCCGCGATCCGCGAGACGTACGACGACGTCGGTGCCGGGGCGCCCGTCCTCGCGCTGCACGCGTCCGCGTCGACGCGCCGGCAGTGGCGCGGGCTGGCGGAGGGCCTCGCCGAACGCTGCCGGGTCCTCGCCGTCGACCTCGCCGGGTACGGGAGCCGTCCGCTGCCGACCGAGGGCGACGCCTTCCGCCTCCGACACGAGGTGGCGCACCTCGACGCCGTCCTCGACGACGCGGACGTCGCCGGGACCGTCCACCTCGTGGGTCACTCCTACGGTGGCGCGGTCGCGTGGGCCTTCGCGCACCTCCACCCGGAGCGCGTCGCGAGCCTGACCGTCTACGAGCCGGTGCTCTTCCACCTGCTGCGCGACCAGGGGGACCCCGGCTGGGACGAGATCCAGCGGGTGCCCGCCGCCATCCGCGCGCACCTCGACGCGGGGGACGCGGAGGCCGCCGCGCGGCACTTCGTCGACTACTGGACGGGTCCAGGGTCCTTCGACGCGGCACCGGAGCGGACGCGCGCCGTCATGGCGGGCGTGGCGCGCAAGGTGGTGCTCGACTTCGTCGCGACGTTCGCGCACGACGAGCCGCTCGTGCGCTTCGGGCTGCTCCCGGCCCCCGTGCACGTGCTCGCCGGCACGGCCGGTCCGCAGCCCGCCCGCTCCATCGCGCACCTGCTCGGCAGCGTCTGCGACGTCGAGGTCCGCACCTTCGTCGGCCTCGGGCACATGGGCCCCGTCACCGACCCGGGACTCGTCGACGGGGCCGTGGTCGAGCACCTCGACGCCCTCGGTGTGGTGTGACCCGGGGTCGTGGGTCGCGGCGAACGTGGGCTCACTCGACCCAGACGGTCTTGGCGTTGACGAACTCGCGGATGCCGTAGGCGCCGAGCTCGCGGCCGTACCCGGAGTCCTTGACCCCGCCGAACGGCACCCGCGGGTCGGACTTCACGAGCTGGTTGACGAACACCCCGCCCGCCTCGAGCCGCGCAGCCACCCGCTCACCGCGCTCGCGGTCACGCGTCCACACGCTGGCACCGAGGCCGAAGTCGCTCGCGTTGGCGGTCCCGATCGCCGCGTCCTCGTCCGACACGCGCAGGACGGCCGCGGCCGGCCCGAACGTCTCCTCGGCGGCGGCGGTGTGCGAGGGCGTGACGTCGGCGAGGATGGTCGGCTCGTAGAACCACCCGTCGCGCTCGAGCTCGCGGCCACCGGTGACCAGGCGGGCGCCCTGCTCGACCGAGTGGGTCACCTGCGCGTGCAGGTCGGCGCGCAGGTCCTCGCGGGCCAGCGGCCCGACGTCGGTCGCGTCGTGCATCGGGTCGCCGACCACGCGGTCGTCGAACGCGGCGGCGAGCCGCTCGACGAAGGCGTCGTGGACCGCGTCGACGACCACGAACCGCTTCGCGGCGATGCAGGACTGCCCGTTGTTGAGCAGCCGCGATCGGGCGCCCGTCTCGGCGGCGGCGTCGAGGTCGGCGTCCTCGAGCACGACGAACGCGTCCGAGCCGCCGAGCTCCAGGACGGTCGGCTTCAGCGCCCGGCCCGCCGCCGCCGCGACGGCGCGGCCGGCCGGCACCGACCCGGTCAACGTCACGGCGCGCACCCGCCGGTCCGCGAGCACGGCCTCGGCCACGTCCGAGCCGACCAGCAGGGTCTGCACCACGCCGTCGGGCGCCCCCGCCTCGCGGAACACGTCCTCGATCGCCAGCGCGCACCCCGGCACGTTCGAGGCGTGCTTGAGCAGGAACGTGTTGCCGGCGGCGAGCGCCGGGGCCGCGGCTCGGAAGACCTGCCAGAACGGGAAGTTCCAGGGCATGACGGCCAGCAGCGGGCCGAGCGGGTCGAACCGGACGTAGCTCGTGACGGCGTCGGTCTCCACGACGTCGTGGGCGAGGTGCTCCGCGGCGTGCTCGGCCTCGTACCGGCACACCCACACGCACTTGTCGACCTCGTCGCGCGCCGCCGCGATCGGCTTGCCCATCTCCGAGACCATCAGCCGGGCGAGCTCCTCCCGCCGGCGCTCGAGCACGTCCGCGACGGTGCGCAGCACCGGGGTGCGCGCCGACACGTCCGCCCGGCCCCACGCGCGGAAGGCCTCCTCGGAGCGGGCCACCCTGACCTCGACCTCCGCATCGCCGTGGCCGAGGTACGTCGCGATCGACTTCCCGGTCGTCGGGTCGATGGACTCGAACACTGGCTGCGACACCGCGGTCTCCCTCTGACGACGTGTCCGAACGGCACCGCGCGCACCGTAGGCTCACCCGCACCGGACGGGACCTGACCGAACGACACGAGAGCCCCACCGTGACCGACATCGACGACTCGGCCCCCACGTCCTCGACGGGCGCGCCCGGCGCGGCCGCGAGCCCGTTCCTGGCCGCGTGCCGCGGCGAGCCGCACGACACCGTGCCGGTGTGGTTCATGCGCCAGGCCGGCCGGGCGCTGGCGGAGTACCGCGAGATCCGGTCGAGGCACTCCTTCCAGGAGGTCGTGGAGACGCCCGACCTCGCGACCGAGGTGACGCTGCAGCCCATCCGCCGCTACGGGGTGGACGCCGCCATCCTGTTCTCCGACATCGTCACGCCGGTCCAGTCGCTCGGCATCGGACTCGAGATCAGGAAGGGCATCGGCCCGGTCGTCGAGCGGCCCTTCCGCACCCCCGCCGACCTCGATCGCCTGCGGCCCCACGAGCCCGAGGAGGACACCCCGTACGTCCTCGAGACCGTCGACCAGCTCGTCGCCGAGCTCGACGTCCCGCTCATCGGGTTCGCCGGGGCCCCCTTCACGGTCGCCAGCTACCTCATCGAGGGCGGGCCGTCGAAGAGCTACAGCCGCACCAAGGGGCTGATGTTCACCGACGAGCCGACCTGGCACCGGCTCATGGAGCGGCTCGCCGACACCACGCTCGCGAGCCTGCGCGCCCAGGTCGCCCACGGTGCCCGCGCCGTGCAGGTGTTCGACTCGTGGGCGGGGGCGCTCAACCCGCTCGACTACGACCGCTACGTCCTGCCGCACAGCCGACGCATCTTCGCCGAGCTCGCCGAGCTCGGCGTGCCGCGCATCCACTTCGGGGTCACGACCGGCGAGCTGCTCGGGTCGATGGCGGCGGCCGGCGCGGACGTCGTGGGCATCGACTGGCGGGTGCCGCTCGACGCCGGTGTGGCCCGCCTGCCCGAGGGGACCTCCTTCCAGGGCAACCTCGAGTCGGCCGCGTGCCTCGGCCCCTGGGACCTCGTCGAGGGCCGCGTGCGCGACGTGCTGCGCCGCGCCGGCGGCTCGCCGCGGCACGTGTTCAACCTCGGCCACGGCGTGCTGCCGGCGACCGATCCGGCGATCCTCGCCCGGGTCGTCGAGCAGGTGCACGCCGAGGGTCGCACCGACGGCACCCTCGCGCCGGAGGTCGCCGCGAGCGAGGCGACGGGCGGTGCCTGACCCGACGGCAACCCCGACGGGGCTCCTCGTCTGCGGGGCCGACGCGGCGACCGTGGCGGACGTCGCGGCTCGGCTCACCGACGGGCTCGTCGTGGTCGGCGCGCCGGAGCGTGCCGACGTGCCCCGCGCCGTGGCCGCCGTCGCCGAGCGGCTCGGCGGCGCCGGCGGTGGGCTCGTCGCCTGCGGGGCCGACCCGTGGCCGGCGTGGGACCCGTGGCTCGCCGAGGTCGAGGGCGCCGCACGAGGGCACGACGTGGCCACGTGGCGCGTCGCCTCCTGGCACCGCCTGCCCGTCCTCGTCGACGCCGTGGTCGCCGCCGCGCGCGAGGGGCTGGGCGCGGGGTCGGGCGACGCCCACCTGCTCGTCACCGCCCCGCACGCCGCCGGCGCCGCCGTGGAGCCGACCGACCGCACGTTCCTGCGCGAGGTCGCCGAGGACGTCGCGGCACGCCTCGACGGCGTCCGGCCGACGATCGCCTTCGACCGGGCCCCTGCCGGCGTCGAGGCGACGTCGCCCGACCTCACCGCCGTGCTGACGGCGCTGGCGGAGGCCCACGGCCGCCGGCGCGTCGTCCGGGTCAGCGTCGACCCCGACGACGGGCGGGACGCCGCCGGCGCGGCCCACGCCGCCGGGCTCGGCCTCGAGCTCGTCCAGCCGGCGGTCGCGTCGGGCACCCGCGCCGCCGCCCTGGCCGCGGTGCTCGCGACGGTCCGCGCGCACGAGGACGCCGGGCGATGACGGCCGGGGTGCGCGGGCGGGTCGTCGTGGTCGGTGGCGGGATCACCGGACTCGCGACCGCGTGGATGCTCCGGCACGGGCCGACCCACGGGGACGCCGTGCGCGACGACCTCGACGTCGTCGTGCTCGAGGGCTCCGAGCGGCTGGGCGGCAAGCTCCACACCGCGGCGCTGCGCACGGCCACGGGGGAGGACCTCCGGGTGGACGTCGGCGCCGACGCGTTCCTCGCGCGCCGTCCGGAGGCGACCGACCTGGCGGTCCGGCTGGGGCTCGAGGACGACCTGGTGGCCCCGCAGTCTGGTGGGGTGTGGCTGTGGCTCGGCGACCGGCTGCGCCGGCTGCCGGAGGCGACCGTCTTCGGCGTCCCGACCGACCCCTTCGCGCTGGCACGCGCGGAGGTGGTGTCCCCGCGCACGCTCGCGCGGGTGGTCGCGGAGCCGCTCGCCCCGCGGGCGCCGCTCGTCGGCGACGCCTCGGTCGCCTCCGTCCTCGAGCCGCGCTTCGGTCGCGAGGTCGTCGACGTGCTCGTCGAGCCGCTGCTCGGCGGGGTCTACGCCGGCAGCGTGGACCGGCTCTCGGTCGAGGCCACGGTGCCGATGATCGCGGCGGCGGCGCGCGCCGGCGGCGGGCTCACGCCGGGGCTGCTCGCCCACCGCCGGCGCGTCGCCGGCGACACCCGCCCCGTGTTCCACACGGTCGCCGGCGGGCTGGGCCGCATGGTGCAGCGGCTGGTCGACGGGCTGCCGGCCGGCGCGGTCCGCACCGGCGTGCGGGCCGTCGGGCTCGAGCGGACGTCCGCCGGCGCGTGGCGCGTCGCCACCGACGCGGGTGAGGTGCTTGACGCCGGCCACGTGGTGCTCACCGCCCCCGCGGACGCCACGGCGAGCCTGCTCGCCGAGGTCGCCCCGGACAGCGTCGAGGCGCTGGCGGGGATCCCCTACGCCTCGGTGGCCGTCGTCACCGCGGCCTGGGACCGGTCGGCGGCCGCCGCGGTGCCGGAGGGGTCCGGGATGCTCGTGCCCCGCACGGCCGGTCGGCTGGTGAAGGCCGCGACCTGGTCGAGCGGGAAGTGGCCCCACCTGGACCTCCCCGACACGTTCCTCGCGCGCTTCTCGGTCGGCCGCATCGACGACCCGTCGGCGCTGGAGCTCGACGACGCGACGCTGACGGCCCGGGTCCTCGCCGACGTCGCGGACGCGATGGGCGTCGAGGCGCCGCCGCGCGCCACCCGCGTCACGCGGTGGGAGCGGGGGCTCCCGCAGTACGAGGTCGGCCACCTCGACCGGGTGGTGGCCGTGCGTGCCGGGCTCCCGTCCGGGCTGCACGCCGCCGGCGCGGCGCTCGACGGCGTCGGCATCGCGCCCTGCGTCGCGCAGGCCATGTCCGTGGCGTCCCAGCTGCGCGACGGGTGACCCTCAGTCGACGGTCGCGGGCTCGAGCAGCTCCGGGCCGTCGTTGCGGACCGCGTTGACCCGCTCCGACACGGGGGTGGCGACGAGCGCCGGCGGCTCGATGCTCGTCAGCACCCGTGCCAGGAACGTGGCGTCGCCGGGCTCGTCGGACAGCCAGGCGTCCCACAGCGCCGGCGGCAGCACCACGGGCATCCGGTCGTGGATCTCGGTCATCACCCCGCGGGCGGCGGTGGTGACGATGGCGCACGAGAACACCGGGTCGGCGTCGGGCTCGGCGGGGTCGTGCCACCCGGTGAAGATGCCGGCGAACGCCAGCGGCGCCCCGTCGGGGTCGTGGACGTGGAACGGCTGCTTGCGGCGTCCCTCGCCCCGGTCCTGCCACTCGTAGAACCCGTCGGCGGGCAGGATGCAGCGGTTGCGGGCGAACGCGGTCGCGAACATCCCGGAGGTCGCGACGGTCTCGGCCCGGGCGTTGATGGGCTGTGGTCGGGCGCGGACCGAGTCGGCCCAGGCCGGCAGGAAGCCCCACCGCAGCGTCCCGAGCCGGCGCTCGTCGTGCCGGTCGACGACCGCGTAGACGTCGAGGGTGGGGGCGACGTTGAAGCGCTCGCCGAGCGCCTCGGCGCGCACCGCGTCGACGCCGAACCGCTCCGCGAGCTGCTCCGGCGTGCTGATGGAGACGTAGCGACCGCACACGCGCTCGAGGGTACGACCCGTCCCGACGTCACCGCATCGGCAGACGGACCTCGGCGCGGGCGCCCCCGAGCTCGGAGGTGGTGAGGTGCAGCGTGCCGCCGTGCTCCTCGGCGGTGCGGCGCACGATGTCGAGTCCCAGCCCGGTGGAGCCGCCCCCGCTCACCCCGCGCTCGAGGACATCGGCGTCCTGCGGCCACCCCAGGCCCGCGTCCTCGACGGCGAGGACGACGTGTTCCTGCTCCGGCTCCACGACCACGCAGAACGCCGTCGTCGGGGGCGTGTGCGCGAGCACGTTGCCGAGCAGCGCGTCCAGCGCCGCCTCGAGTGCCTCGGTGTCGGCGTCGACGTGGACGGCCACCGAGGGGACCTCGACGCCGTAGGGGCGCTGCTCCTCCTCGGCGAGCGCGGACCAGAACGCGACGCGGTCCCGGACGAGCGCGGTGACGTCGACGAGGCGGTCGGCGCCGCGTCGGGCGGGGCTGCGCAGGTCGCGGATGAACCGGTCGACGGAGCGTTCGAGCAGGTCGAGGTCGTGGGTCGTCCGCGCGACGTCGATCCCGCGGACCGCGAGCGACTCGACGTCCAGGCGCAGGGCGGTCAGGGGGGTGCGCAGCCGGTGCGAGAGATCGGCCGTCGCCTCGCGCTCGGCGGCCAGCATCGTGTCGATGCGGTCGGCGAGGAGGTTCAGCGCGCGAGCGGCGTCGGCGAGCTCGTCGGGCCCCTCCTCGGGGGCTCGGGCGGTGCGGTCGCCGTCGGCGAGCGCCCGGGCCGCGTCCGCGACCTCGACCGCGGGCCGCACCACGGACCGGGCGAGCCGGTCGGCCACGAGCACGGCGCCGACGACCAGCGCGACGCCGAGCGCGACCAGGACACGCAGCGACGCGCTGACGCCGGCGACCAGCACCTCCCGGGGCACGAGGACGACGGCGACGGCCGTGTCGCCCGCCGCGTCGAGCAGCGGGGTGACGAGCGCGCGCCCCTCGGGCACGTCGACCTGCTCGACGACCCCCGCGCGGGCCTGGGTGACCTCGTCGCTGGTGACGGGCAGCGGGTCCCCGAGGCGGGTGCCGTCCGGCAGCACCACGGTGACGTCGATCCGCTCGTCGGCGCGCAGGGTGTCGACCCCGAGCTCGAGGGCGCTGCGGTCCCCCGTGACGAGCACGGGGCCGAGGGCCGCGGCCGACTGGCGGGCGGTCGCGGTGGCGCGCTCCACGGCGAGCGTGCGGACCAGCAGCCCGAGTGGGACCAGGAAGGACAGCACGATCATGGTGCTGGTGGCGAGGGCGACCCCGACGAGGCGCCGTCTCATCGGCGGGTCACCGGACGGTCACGTCGGCGGCGCGAGCTTGATCCCGACGCCCCGCACGGTGTGCAGGTAGCGGGGCTCGGCCGCGCTCTCCCCGAGCTTGCGACGCAGCCACGACAGGTGGACGTCCACCGTCTTGTCGGAGGAGTTGTAGGGCTGGTGCCACACCTCCGCCATGATCTCGCGCTTGGTGACGACCTCGCCGGCCCGCCGGGCCAGGCAGAGGAGCAGGTCGAACTCCAGCCGGCTCAGCTCGAGCGGCTCGCCGGCGAGCTGCGCCTCGCGTCCCGACGCGTCGACCGTGAGCTCGCCGAGGGTGAGGGGCTCGTCCCGGTCGCTGCCGCCGCCGGCGCGTCGCAGCACGGCCCGGATGCGGGCGTCGAGCTGCGCGGCGGAGAAGGGCTTGACGACGTAGTCGTCGGCGCCGACGTCGAGCGTGCGCACGATGGCGGACTCGTCGTCGCGTGCGGTCGCGACCACGACCGGCACCTGGCTGATGCCGCGGAACATGCGCAGCCACTCGACGCCGTCGACGTCGGGCAGCCCGAGGTCGAGCACCACGACCTCCGGCTGCTCGTCGAGGGCGGCCTGCAGTGCCGGCATGCCCGACGCGAGCGACACGACGACGTGGCCGCGCTCGCGCAGCGCGTGCTGGAGCGCCTCGCGGATGCGGGCGTCGTCCTCGATGAGCAGGATGCGGGTCATGGGCGGCAGCCTACGGGGTCGGCACGTCGGGGCCGTGAGGCATCCCCACCGCCGGCGCGCTCTTCTCCTCGCCTTAACCTAACCTTACGTGACGGTCGGTAACACTCCGTGACATGCGACGGCTCGTCACGATCACCCTGGGTTGGACCCTCGCGACCGCCGGCTCCGCCGGCCTCGCGGTGGCGGCCGTCGGCGTGGTCGCGGACGAGGTCGTCGCCCCGCGCTCGCCGCTGGCGATCGTGACCGCCGTCGGTGTCGATGGACCCGTGTCGGTCGAGGCGCCCGTGCACGCGACCGGAGCCGTGCGCGACCTCGGGCGTCCCCCCGCCGAGCTCGCGCCACCGTCGCCGGTCGACCCCCTCGGCCGCGCCGACGAGGTCGGCGAGGTGGTCACGCGGCCGGACCGGGGCGAGGGGGACACGCGCCCGGTGACGGCGTCGGGAGGCGCCGGCACCGCCGAGGAGGCGTCCGCCGTCCGCCCGTCCACCCCGGCGGGGTCGTCGGGCGGGGAGGGAGCCGACGCCGAGGCGGGCACGTCGCCGGCGTCCTCCTCGACCGGGTCGTCGGGCAGCTCCTCCGGGAGCTCCACGGTGCGAGGGGGCGAGGAGGAGCCCGCGCCGGCGGCCGCCGCGCCGCCACCGGGATCGACCTCCGGATCGACCTCCGGGTCGCCCTCCAGCGCGCCCCCCGATCCGCCCGCACCGGCGGAGCCGGCCGGGGAGCGACGCACCTACCGCCTCGAGCTCGGCACGGTCACGGTGTCGTTCGCGCCGGGGGACGTCCACGTCGTGCAGTACACGGCGAGCTGCGACGCGTGCACGGTGACCGTCGAGCAGCGGGGCGACGACCGGGTGCGCGTCGAGTTCACGTCCGACGGGCACACGAGCCGGCTGGACGCCCGGTGGCACCGCGACGCCCCGGACGCCGAGGTCCGTGAGCGCTCGACCGGCAAGGCCGGCAAGGGCGGCTGACGACGGCCACGACGAGGCGCGGGCACGGCCCGCGTCCCGGTGCCGCCCCGTCACAGGCCCCAGGTGGAGGCGACGATCTCCTTCATGATCTCGTCCGTGCCGCCGCCGATGGGCCCGAGCCGGGCGTCGCGCCAGAGCCGCTGGGCCGGCACCTCCATGAGGTAGCCCGCGCCGCCGTGGACCTGGACGCACTCGTCGGCGACCTCGAAGGCCATGCGCTGCGTCCGCAGCTTCGCCATGGCGACCGCCCGGGTCAGCTCGCCCTGGTCCACGTCCTCGCCGCGCTCGGCGGCGACGGTGAGCCGCAGCGCGTGCTCGGTGAGCGACCGGCCGAGCGCGATCCGGGTGGCCGCGTCGGCGAAGCGGTGCCGCCACACCTGGAACGACGCGACCGGACGGCCGAACACCTCGCGGTGGCGGGCGAAGGCGATCGCCTGCTCGAGCGCGACCTCCGCTCCCGCGACGGCACCGAGCGCCATCGACACCCGCTCCCACGCGAACGCCCGCACGATCTGCAGGAAGCCGGTCCCCACCCCGCCGAGCACGGCGTCGTCACCGACCCGGACCCCGTCGAGGTGCAGCTCGCCGGTGTGGCTCGTCCGCCACCCGAGCATCCGGATCCGCCGCGCCTCGAACCCCGGCGTGTCGGTGTCGACCACGAACAGAGTGATGCGCGCGTGGGGCCGGTCGGTGCCGGCCTCGTCCTCGTCCACCTTCGCGGCGACGAGGACGGTGTCGGCCCACGCACCGTTGGTGATGAAGGTCTTCGCGCCGTCGAGCACCCAGCCGTCGCCGTCACGACGGGCCCGGGTGGCGATGCCCGCGACGTCCGAGCCGGTGCCGGGTTCGGTGATGCCGAGGCCACCGACGATCTCGCCGGCGATGGCCGGCACGAGCCAGCGCTGCTTCTGCTCGTCGGTGCCCGCCCGGTCCACGTAGAGCGCGAACAGGTCGGAGTGCGCCCCGAGGTCGGCCGCCACGCCCCCGGACGTGCAGCGGGCGAGCTCCTGGACCCAGACGGCCTGCGCGAGCAGGTCCGGCCCGGACCCACCCCAGCGCGGGTCGAACTTCAGGCCGAACCAGCCGGCCTCGCCGACCTCACGGAAGAGCTCGCGCGGGAAGTCCTCCGCCGCCTCCCACTCGCCGACGTGCGGCGTGATGCGGTCCGCGACGAAGCGTCGGGCCGAGGCCCGCAGCTGCTCGTGCTCGGGGGAGAACAGCGGCAGGGCGGTGGCGGCGTCGGCCCCGAACGGGCTGGCGGTGGCGGCGTCGGTCATCGGTGCGTCCCTCACAGGCCCAGCAGCTTCGCGACGATCTCGCGCTGCACCTCGTCGGTGCCCCCTCCGATGCGGTTGAGCCGGCTGTCGCGGAACGAGCGCGACACCTCGGACTCCGCCGCGTACCCGTGCCCGCCGTGCAGCTGCAGGGCCCGGTCGGCGATGGAGAAGCCCAGCTCGGCGGAGGCGAGCTTGCACATGGCGATCAGGTCGGTGGCGTACACGCCGCGGTTCCAGCGGTCGCAGCAGTCGTAGGTGAGCCGCCGCACCTGCTCGATGTCGGCGGCCATGTCCACGAGCGCGTGGCGGGTCACCTGGAACCCCGTGAGCGGGCGGCCGAACGCCTCGCGCTGTCGGGTGTAGGCGAGCGCCCGCTCGAACGTGAGCTGCGCGCCGGCGACGGTGCCGATGGCGCCGACGAGGCGTTCGCCCTGCAGCTCCCACATGATCTGCCGGAAGCCCTCGCCCTCCACGCCCAGCAGCGCGTCGCCCGGGACGCGGACGTCGGTGAGCCGCAGCAGGGCCGTGTCGGAGGAGCGCATCCCGACCTTGTCGAGCTCGGACGCGACCTCGAAGCCGGGGGTGTCGGTGTCGACGAGGAAGAGGCTGATGCCGGACCACGGGTCGCCGTCGACCCGCGGTGCGGTGCGGGCGACGAGCGTGACGAAGTCCGCCCGCACGCCGTTGGTGATGTAGACCTTCTCGCCGTCGAGCACCCAGTCGGCGCCGTCGCGCCGGGCACGGGTCGCGACCCCGGCGACGTCCGAGCCCGCGCCGGGCTCGGTGATGCCGAGGCAGGCGATGCGCTCGCCCGCGAGCGCCGGGCGCAGGTAGGCGTCGACCTGCTCGGGCGTGCCGAACTGGGCGATGGGCGGGGTGGCCATGTCGGTCTGGACCCCGATGGCCATCGGGATGGACCCGGTGCGCGAGCGCGGGAGCTCCTCGAACAGCACGACCGTGGCCCAGTAGTCGCCGCCGGCGCCGCCGACGTCCTCGGGCATCGACAGGCCGAGGAACCCGAGCTCGCCGGCGCGGCGGAACACCTCGTCGGGGAACCGCCCGGCGGCCTCCCACTCCTCGGCGTGCGGGGCCAGCTCGGTCTCCACCCACCGGCGGATCGACGCGCGCAGGGCCTCGTGCTCCTCGGTGAACGGGCCGTGGGCGAGGCCCCGGCCGTCGATCGTGGCGCTGCTGGACACGCTCGCTCCCTCTCCCGACGGGCTCGCGGGGCCGCACGCCCGCGCCGGCGCGAGTCTGCCAGACGTGGAACGCCGCGGCGCGTTCCGTTCCACCGGTGCGGGACGGTCAGCCCGGCCCGGCGCCACCGCCGAGCCGGAACTGCAGGGCCTCCGCGGCATCCTCGAGGGCGTCCTCGAGCAGCGCGAGGCGGTCGCCGGCGGCGTCCACCTCCAGCAGCGCGAGCGCGTCGAGCGGTCCGAGCGGGGCGAGGATCCCGGCCTGCCAGCTCGCCGCGACGGGGTCGTCGGCGAGCTCGGTGGTCGACGGCACGCTCGGCTCGTCGAGCTCGGCCTGCAGGGCGAGCACGCGACGCAGCCGGGACTGGACCCGCGCGACCGCCGGCGCGTCGGCCGGCCGTCCCGGCGGGTCCTCGAGCTCCTCCACGACGGCGCGCGGATGCGGGTCGTCGGGCAGCCACTCGACCACCCGCAGCCGCCGGGTCCCGACCGCCACGCAGAGCCAGCGGCCGTCGTCGAGCTCCTGCGCCTGGAGCACCCTCGCCACGGCGCCGAGGTCGGCGCGCTGCTCGCCGCCGCCGACCTCGTGGCCGCGCGTGATCAGCACGACGCCGAACTCGCCGTCACCGTCGAGGACGCGGCGGATCATCGTCCGGTAGCGCGGCTCGAAGATGTGCAGCGGCAGCACCATGTGGGGGAGCAGGACGCTCCCGAGGGGGAACATGGGCAGCTCGCGCACGTGGATCCTGGGGGTCGGGCGCAGGGACGGGGGGCAGGTGAGCGGTTCGTCCGCCCCACGCGGACGGACGGGTCGCCCCACGCCGGGTCGAGCGGGGCCCGGCGCACCCTACGCGGGCACCGCTAGCGTGCCGTGACGACGTGCGGACGACGACGGGAGCGTGCGGTGCAGGTGCGGATGGACGGACGGGTGGCGCTGGTGACGGGGGCCAGCCGCGGCATCGGCGCGGCCATCGTGGCCGAGTTCCTCGCCGCCGGCGCGGCCGGCGTCGTCGTGACCGGCCGGCGGGAGGGGACCCTCGCCGAGGTGATCGCCGACACCGACGCCGAGCGGGTCGTCCCGGTCGTGGGCAACGTCACCGACGACGCCCACGTCGCCGAGGCGTGCGCGACCGCGGTCGAGCGCTTCGGGTCCCTCGACGTCGTGGTCAACAACGCGGGCACCAACCCCGTCGCCGGGCGCATCACGGACGTGGACATGGGCGCGGTCGACAAGACCTGGGCCGTCAACCAGCGCGCCCCGCTGGTCGTGGCGCGGGCCGCGTGGGGCGCATGGATGGGGGAGCACGGCGGGGTCGTGTGCAACATCGGCTCCGTCGGAGGGATCCGCCCGGGTCCGGCCCTCGGCGCCTACAACGTCTCGAAGGCCGCCCTGCACTACCTCACGCGGCAGCTCGCCCACGAGCTCGCGCCGGCGGTCCGGGTCAACGCCGTCGCGGCAGCCGTCGTGCGCACCAGGCTCTCCGAGCTGCTGTGGACCAACGCCCCCGACGCGGCCGCGGCGGCGCACCCGCTCGGCCGGCTCGGTGAGCCCGAGGACGTCGCCCGGGCCGTGACGTTCCTGTGCTCGGACGCCGCCAGCTGGATCACGGGGGTGGTCCTGCCGGTCGACGGCGGCGTCGCCGGTGCCGGGCCGTCCATGACGTTCGGCTGAGCCCCGACCGGGCCACGAGCGGGGTCGCGGGGCCTCAGAACCCGTGGTCGAACCCGACGTCCACGGGCTGGGGGCGCGGGACGTCCACGCAGCCGCGCTCCGCGCCGAGCGCCCGCAGACCGGCCAGGTCGCCCGACGCGAACGTGCTCGGACCCGGCTGCGCGACCGGGTGCATCAGCTGGCGGGGGTCGTCGACGTGGTCCAGCCCCACCACGTGGGCGAGCTCGTGCTGCAGCACCCCGCCCCAGCTGGTCGTCCGGTCGCCGAAGCCCCCCTGCAGCACCTCGGTCTGGTCGAGCACGACCTGCGCCGACACGAACGCGTGGGCGTCGCCCACGCGGACCGCGACCGGCACGGCCACGCCGGCGTCGGACTCGAGGATCGGCATCCGCGTCTGGCTCGGGGTCACCCACGCGATCAGCACGGGGGCCCAGCGGTCGCCGTAGCGCTCGGGCTGGTGGACCGGGCGGTCGGGCTCGGGGACCTCGTCGGTGGTGCCCTCGAACACGAAGCGGATGCCCGTCGCCGAGGCCACCTTGGAGAAGGCGACCTCCAGGTCGGCGCGGGCCGTCGGAGGCGCACCGTCGGGGTTCAGGACCCACCGGACGGGCTCGCACGGGTCCCACCGGACCGGGCCGCCGTCGTCGCGCCGGGCCCAGATCCGGAACCCGTCCTCGACGACCGGCGTGTCGGCGGGGACGAGCGCCGTCGCCGCGGGCGCGTCGACCGCCCGTGCCGCTGGGTCCGGACCGCCCGAGGCGCGCACCACGAGCAGCACGAGGCCCACCGCACCGGCGAGGGCCACGACCAGCACGCCGAGGAGGGCGGCGACCGAGACCCCCGTCCGAGCCGGCGGTGGCACGTCACGGTGGTCCGGTCCGCGCTCGGGCTCCCGTCCGTCCGACGGGGGCACCTGCACGAAGTAGTCGTCCATCCGCGTGGCACGGTACCGCCCACCCGTCGCGCACCCTCGAGGCCGACGTCGGCCCCGGACGAGGAGCCTCCCGTGCCCGACCCGCCCCCCACCCCGGACCGCGGCACCTCGCCCGTGTGGGTCGACGTGCCCGGGGGACGGGTGCCGGTGGTGTCCCACGGCGAACCGGACGGCCCCGTCGCGGTGGCCGTGCCGGGGCTGTCCGACGGCCTCGCGCCGCTCAGCGAGCCGCGGGTGCGTCGCGCCCTGCCGCCACCCCCGCGGGCCCTGCGGCACCTGCGCACCCACGTGGTGTCGCACCGTCACCCCGTCGGTGTGGGCACCACGACGCGGGACCTCGCGCGGGACCTCGTCACGGTCCTCGACCGTGTCGCGCCGGACCGGCCGGTGCTGCTGGTCGGCCACTCCATGGGCGGCATGGTCGTCCAGCACGCCGCCGCGCTCGTGCCCGAGCGGGTCGCGGGGGTGGTGGTGTCGGCGACGCGGGCCCGCGCCGGCGGCCAGCTCACCGAGGTCGTGGACCGCTGGGAGGCGGACGTTGCTGCCGGACGGGTGGGCCGGTTCCTGCGCGACGCCCTCGAGGTCTCCTACACCGGGGCCGAGCTGCTGCGCCGACGGATGGCCCTGCGGCTGTTCGGGGTCCCGGAGGTCGACGGGCTCGTCGAGCGCCACGCCGCCCTGTCCGCGGCGACCCGGACCCACGACGCGACGGCGGTCCTCGGCCGGGTCACGGCGCCGGCCCTCGTGCTGGCCGGCCGGCTCGACCCGCTGGCGCCCCCCGAGGCCGCGGCCGAGCTCGCCGACGCCCTGCCGGACGCCCGGTGCGTCGTGCTCGACGGGGTCGCCCACGGCTTCCCCGAGCAGGCCCGCGGCCGCTACGTCGCCGAGGTCGAGCGCCTGCTCGAGCGGCTCGGACCGCCCTGGTCCCGTCGCACCCGCCGCCCGGCCCACCGGTAGCGTCCACCCCTCGTCGGCGAGGGAGCGCAGGGACGTGGGCACCAGGTCGTGGTGGGGCTGGGGCGACGAGGAGGCGCACCTCGGGGCCGAGGAGCGCGCCGGGCTCGCGACCCTGCTGGCGGAGCGGTTCCCCGACCACACGCTGGAGGAGGTCCGGCCGGTCGACCCGGTGGCCGTCGCGCCACCGCCGGCGCTGGCCGTGCCGGACGCGCTCGACGTGGGTGTCTCCCTCGATGCGGCCGACCGGGCCCGGCACGCCCGGGGCAACGCGTTCGTCGACGTCGTGCGGGCCGTGGAGGGCACGCTCGGGCGCTGGCCGGAGGCGGTGCTCAGACCGGCCGACGTCGAGGCGGTCGAGCGCGTCCTCGACTGGGCCGCCGGCGCCGGCCTCGGGGTCGTGCCCTACGGCGGCGGGTCGTCGGTCGTCGGCGGTGTCACCCCCGACCCGGACGGCCCGCCCGTGGTCAGCCTCGACCTCGAGCGCCTCGCCGGCGTCCTCGAGGTGGACGAGGTCTCCCGCCACGCCCGGGTCGCGGCCGGCACGTACGGCCCGGCCGTGAACGCGGGGCTCGCCCCCCACGGGCTGACGTTCCGGCACTTCCCCCAGTCGTGGGAGTTCTCGACGCTCGGTGGCTGGGTCGTGACCCGCGCCGGCGGCCACTACGCGACCGGGCCGACCCACGTCGACGACCTCGTCGCGGCGGTCTCGGCGGTGACGCCGGCGGGGCGGTGGTCGTCACGCCGTCTGCCAGGCTCGGGCGCCGGCCCCTCGCCGGACCGCCTGCTGCTCGGCAGCGAGGGCACGCTCGGGATCGTGACCGATGCGTGGGTGCGGGTCCAGGTGCGCCCGACCCACCGGGCGAGCGCGACGGTCGCCTTCGCGGACCTGTCGGCCGGCCTGCTGGGCCTGCGGGCGCTCGCCCGCTCCGGGCTGCAGCCGGCGAACGCCCGGCTGCTCGACCCGACCGAGGCGCTGCTCAACGGCGCTGGCGACGGGACCCGGGCCGTGCTGGCGCTCGGGTTCGAGTCCGCCGACCACCCGCTCGGGCCGTGGCTCGACCGGGCGGTCGAGCTGTGCCGGGACCACGGGGGCGAGGTCACGGCTGGCCCGACCCTGACGGAGGGGGACCGGACCGGCACCGCGGAGGGCGGGGCGGGGGCCTGGCGGTCGGCGTTCCTGCGGGCGCCGTACCTCCGGGACGCCCTGGTCCTGCTCGGGATGGTCGTCGAGACCTTCGAGACCGCGATCACGTGGGACCGCGTCGACGGCTTCGTGGGCGACGTGGTGGCGGCGACCCGTGCCGCCGCGACCGAGGCGCTCGGGGCCTGCGAGGTGACGGTCCGGGTGACGCACGCCTACCCGGACGGCTGCGCGCCGTACGTCACCGTCATCGCGCCGGGACGCCCGGGGGACCGGGTCACGCCGTGGGAGGCCGTCAAGGCGGCCGCGAGCGACGCGATCCTCGCCGGCGGCGGCACCATCACCCACCACCACGCCGTCGGGCGCACGCACGCGCCGTGGTACCGGGCGCAGGTCCCGGCCCCGTTCCACGCGGCGCTCGGCGCCGCCAAGGCCACGCTCGACCCGGCCGGCGTGCTGAACCCCGGCGTGCTCGGGCTGGCGGGCGCCGCCCCCCTCCCGACCACCTGACCCCCTTCCCTCACCCCGACCCCCGGAGCCGACCGTGCACCTCGCCATCGTGACCGGCGCGTCCGCGGGCCTCGGTGCCGCGCTCGCCGCCGAGGCGTTGACCCGCGGCGCGGACGTCGTCGACGTCAGCCGCTCCGGGCCGGAGGACGACCGCATCGCCCACTGGCCCGCCGACCTCGCCGAGCCGGCCGCCTGGCGCGAGGTCTCGGGCCGCCTCGCCGACGCCGTGACCGGCGTGCCCGCCGGCGGGCGGGTCACCGTGGTGCACAACGCGGGCGTGCTGGAGCCGATCGGCTGGGCATCCGAGGTCGACGCCGACGCCTACGAGCGTGCGGTCCTGCTCGACGCGGCCGCCCCGCTCGTGCTCGGCAGGGCGGCGCTCGCCGCCCTCGCGCCACGCACCGACCTCGCACGACGCAGCCTCTGCCAGCTCTCCTCGGGGGCGGCGTCGAGCGCGTACCCCGGCTGGTCGCACTACTGCGCGGCGAAGGCCGCCGTCGACCACTGGGTCCGGGTCGTCGGGACCGAGCAGCAGCGCCGGGGCGGCGTCGAGGTGTGCGCGGTCGCGCCGGGGGTGGTCGACACCGGCATGCAGGCGACGATCCGTGCCACCGACGCCGGGGACTTCCCGGCCGTCGAGCGGTTCCACGAGCTGCACGACACCGGGGCGCTGGCAGCGCCGGCGGACGTCGCCACGCGCCTGTGGGACCTGCTCGACGCCGGCGTCGAGAGCGGCACCGTGCTGGACCTGCGCGGCTGATCGGCTGGCCGCGGGGAGCGTGCGTCAGCCGCCGCCACCCGAGGTGTCCGACCCGGAGCCGCCCGAGGTCCCGCCCGACGTGCCCGATGTCGTGCCCGTCTCGCCGCCCGTCCCGGCGCCGCCGACCGAGCCGCCACCACCACCGCCGGCGCCCTCGGTGGTGGTCTCGGTCGGTTGGGGCTCCTGGGTCGGCTCCTGTGTCGGCTGGACCGGCGGCGGGACGACCACGGTCGGACTCGGGGTCGGGACGGGCGACGGGCTCGGGGCCTCCGTCTCGGTCGGCGACGGGCTCGGCGACGGGCTCGGGGACGGGCTCGGGGACGGGGACGGCGACACCTGCACGCACGGCGGGTCGCCGGAGCCGACGCGGACCTCGGGGAACCAGCCGTTCTCGTCGGCCTCGCTCGGTGGCTCGCGCCGCTCGAAGCCGTCCTCGCAGGCCTCCTGCTCGACGCCGAGGTCCTCGAACTGGCTGAGGTCCGGCTCGGGGAACGGCGCCTCCGGGACGCCCTCGAGCGCGATGGCCATGAAGCGCTGCCAGATCGGCGCGGCCGTGCCGCCACCGGTGCCGCCGCCCTCGATGGGGGTGTTGTCGAGGTTGCCGGTCCACACCGCGGCCGAGAGCTGCGGCACGTACCCGACGAACCACGCGTCCTTCGAGTCGTTGGTCGTGCCGGTCTTGCCGGCGGCGGGCCGGCCGATGGCGGCCGCCTGCCCGGTTCCGTCCGTGATGACGTCCTGCAGCACGTCGGAGACGACCGCGGCGACGTTCTGGTCCAGCAGCTGGTCGCGTGCGACCTCCGACTCGAACAGCACCGCGCCGTCGACGCCGGTCACCTGGGTGACGAGGTGCGGGGTGACCCGCACGCCCTCCGCGGCGAAGGTGCCGTAGGCGGAGGCCATCTCGAGCACCGTGAACGAGTCCGGGCCCAGCGTGAGGGACTCCTGGGCCGTCATCGTCGGCGACCCCTCGCGCTCGGCGGGCAGGCCCACCAGCACCGCGGTGTCGACGACGGCCTCGCGGCCGACCTCCTCCTGCATCTGCAGGTAGACGGTGTTGGTCGAGGTCGCGGTGGCGTCCCGGACGGTCTGGCGTCCGTAGTCGCGCTCGTCGTAGTTGCGGCCCTCGTACTCGCCGATCGTGATGGTGGAGGGCGCCGGGAAGGTGCTGTCGGGGCCGTTGCCCTCGCGGGTGAACGCGGCGAGGGTGACGGCCTTGAACGACGAGCCCACGGGACGCGGACCCTGGATGGCCACGTTGAACGGCTGCGCCGAGATGTCGGGGCCGCCGACGAGCGCGCGCACGCCACCGGAGGAGGGGTCGACCGCGACGAGCGCGCTCGAGTCGAACGTGCCCTCCGCGACCGCCTCCGCGACCGCGACCTGCGCGGCCTCCTGCAGCCGCGGGTCGAGCTGGGTCCGGATCGTCAGCCCGGTGAACAGCTGGGCCTCGCCGAGCGTCGCGCCGAGCTCGCGTCGGACCGCGTCGAGGTAGTAGGCGTTGGGGCCACGCGCGACGCCGGTGCGGTTGGACGTCTCCGGCAGGCCGGCGGCGACGAGCTCGTCGTGGGTGGCCCGGTCGATGTAGCCCTCGGTCAGCATCCCGTCGAGCACGTAGCGACGCCGCGCGTCGGCGCCCTCGGGGTTCTCGACCGGGTCGAGGTTCTCCGGCTGCTGGATGATGCCCGCCAGCGTCGCGGCCTGGTTCACGTCGAGCCCGGCGGCGTCCACGCCGTAGTAGGTCCGCGCCGCCGCCTGGATGCCGTAGGCGCCGCGACCCCAGTAGATCGACGACAGGTAGAAGCCGAGGATCTCGTCCTTCTCGTAGGCCTGCTCGATCTTGATGGCGAGCGCGGCCTCGCGGACCTTGCGGGTGTAGGTGCGCTCGGGCGTGAGCAGCGCGTTCTTCACGTACTGCTGCGTGATGGTGGAGCCGCCGGCGGTCACGCCGCCGGCGCGGGCGTTGGTGAACAGGGCCCGGGCGACGCCGGTCGCGGAGATCCCGCGGTGGGAGTAGAAGCCGCGGTCCTCCGCGGACAGCACCGCCTGGGGCACGTGGGCGGGGAGCTCGTCCGTGGTGACGTCCTCGCGGGCCACCTCGGCGGAGAGCGAGCCGACCTCGTTGCCGTCCTTGTCGAGCACGACGGACGCGCCGATCCCGAGGTCGTCGGGCAACGGCACCCGCGAGAACACGACGTAGAAGAGCAGCAGCCCGACGAGCCCGAGCACGATGGCGGGCAGGACGAGCAGCAGCGCCCACCAGCGGCGGTACCAGGGCGTGTCGGGGCGCTCGGCCTCGTCGACGGACCAGTCGGCGGTGCTCATCGGGGCAGGACCTCACACGGGTGACGGCGTCAGGGAAGGTGGGCAGGGCAGGCGTCGGGGCAGGTTGGCAGGGCAGGGCGACGCGGGGCGCGGCGCACAGTCAACGGCATCGCGGCCTGGCGCGACACCACCCGCGCCGGCCGCGCGGCCACCGCCGGCGCGCGGGAGCTCCCTGACCACGGACGCCGACGGGCCCCGGCAGGTGCCGGGGCCCGTCGATCCGTGCGTGGGTCAGAACGCCGCGTCGGAGAGCTCCATCAGGGCGCCGTCCTCGGCCTCGGCCTGCGTGCGACGCAGGGTGGCCTTGGGCAGCACGGCCTTCGCGAAGTAGCGGGCCGCAGCGACCTTGCCGGCGTAGAACTCCGCGTCCGCGCCGGCGGCGTCGGCGAGCTTCGCCTGGGCCACCTCGGCCTGGCGGAGCAGCAGCCAGCCGATCACCAGCTCGGACAGCGACATCAGGAACGCGGTCGAGTGCAGGCCGGTCTTGTAGACCTCGGTCCGCTGCTCGGGCTGCATCGACGCCATCGCCGGGCCGATGAGGGCGCCGAGGTGGCCCTGCACGTCCTCGAGGGCCGCGCCGAGGCGCTCCCGCTCGAACGCGAAGGCGTCGTCGGCACCGCCGGCCTTGGCGAGCTCCTTGACCTGCTCCGACAGCCAGGTCAGCGTCGCGCCCTGGTCCTTGACGATCTTGCGGAACAGCAGGTCGAGGGCCTGGATCGCGGTCGTGCCCTCGTACAGGGTGTCGATCTTGGCGTCCCGGATGTACTGCTCGACCGGGTAGTCCTGCGTGAAGCCGGAGCCGCCGAAGGTCTGCAGCGAGGAGTTGCCGAGCAGCTCGTACGCCTTCTCCGAGCAGTACCCCTTGACCATCGGCAGGAACAGGTCCTCACGGGCGATCCAGGCGGCGTGCGCCTCGGGGTCGTCCTCGGTGAGCACGGCCTGGTCCTGGATCCACCCGGCGTACAGCACCAGGGCGCGCATGCCCTCGGCGTGTGCCTTCTGCTCCATCAGCATCCGACGCACGTCCGGGTGGTTGATGATGGTGACCTTCGGCGCGGTCTTGTCGGCCATCTCGGTCATGTCGGGGCCCTGGACGCGCAGCTTCGCGTACTCGAGGGCGTTGAGGTAGCCGGTCGACAGCGTCGCCATGGCCTTGGTGCCGACCATCATGCGCGCGTACTCGATGACGCGGAACATCTGGCGGATGCCGGCGCCGCCCTCGTCGAGCTCCCCCGCGAGGTAGCCGATGCACGGCTGCTTGTCGCCCATCGTGAGCTCGCAGGTCGCCGAGCCCTTGATGCCCATCTTCTTCTCGATGTTGGACACCCGGACGCCGTTGCGCTCACCCAGCGAGCCGTCCTCGTTCACGAGGAACTTCGGCACGATGTAGAGCCGCAGGCCCTTGGTGCCCGGGCCCTCGCCCTCGGGGCGGGCGAGCACGAGGTGGACGGTGTTCTCGTGCGTCTGCGCGTCCGCCGAGGTGATGAAGCGCTTCACGCCCTCGATGTGCCACACCGAGCCGAGGTCGTCCGGCCCGTTCTCCTCGACCTTCACGGCCTTCGTGACGCCGGCGCCGACGTCGGAGCCCGCGTCGGGCTCGGTGAGGACCATGGTCCCGCCCCAGCGCTTCTCGATCATGTTCATCGAGAACCGGGACTTCTGCCCCTCGGTGCCGATCTGGTCGATGATCCAGGCCATCAGGGCGCCGATGGGCCACAGCGACGCGGTCGCGTGGCCGCCGGCGAACAGCTCGGTGGTGGCCCAGCGGATGGTCGGGGGCGCGCCGAAGCCGCCGAGGTGGGTCGGCAGGGGGAGGGTGTGCCAGCCGGCGTCGTAGTAGGCCTCGAGCGCCCGGTGCAGGGACTCGGGGATGGTGATGTCGCCCGTCTCGCTGTCGAGGACGAGCGGCTCACGGTCGGCCGGGACGAAGGAGTCGGCCCAGATCGACTCGCGCGTGAAGCGGTCGACCTCGCCCAGCAGCATCCGGGCGGTCCCGGCGTCCATGGCCTCGAACGGGCCCTCGCCGAGGTAGTCGCCGGTCCCGAGCACCTCGAAGAGGTTGAACTCGATGTCGCGCAGGTTGCTCTTGTAGTGGCTCACGCGGGTCTCCTGCAGGTGTCGGTGCGGTGCGGCCGGGAGCTGAGGCGGGCACGTCCCCAGCTCTTGGAGCGTATGCTACATCTTGTAGTGTTCGCTCCAGTTCAGCAACTCGAACGAACGAGCACCGGCCCGGTGACGAGCGAGACGAGGAGGTGGTCGAGGTGGCCCGGTACCGCGTGGGGCTCCAGACGCGCGAGCGGATCCTCGCCGCGACCCGCGAGCTGCTCGGCGAGGTCGGCTTCGACGGGGTCACCCTCAAGGCCATCACCGACCGTGCCGGCGTCGGCGCCGGCAGCTTCTACAACCTGTTCGACTCGAAGGAGCAGGCCGTCCTCGAGGTCGTCCGCGACGCCATCACGGCCGTCGACCCCGACCCCTCCGGGCTGGGGCGCGAGACGGTGGCCGACCTCGTCGATGCGTTCGTGGCGTTCTTCACCAGCCCCGAGACCGCCACCGTCGCGCGCATCTACCTCCAGCTCGCCTTCGCGGGGGGGCTCACCGACGAGGCGCTCGCCTCCCGGGTCCGCCGGTCCCACCGGACCCGCGTCGCGAGGTTCGCCGACGCCGTGGCACGCGAGCGTCCGGACCTCGACGCGACGGATGCCCGCGCCTGCGCCGAGCGTCTCCTCGCCGGCCTCCTGGGGGCGGCGGTGACCTGGCTCCTCGACGACAGCGTCGACCTGGAGGGGCACGCGGTGGCACTGCGTTCCGCGGTCGTGCCGGAGCAGGGAGCGCACGCACCGACGTGACCGTGGGGGTCGTCCCACGTAGCGTGGCCGCGTGGCCTCCCGTCGGGGGCCGGGGGATCTTTCGAGGGAGCGTGCCGTGTCGCACCAGCGTCCTGTCTTCACCGTGCTGCTCGGCGTGCTCGCCGTGACGGTCGCGGCGTGCACCGTCACGACCTCCGGGGTCGAGGAGGAGCCCGCCGAGGTGCTGCCGACCGTCCTCACCGAGTCCCCGACGCCTGCGGTCACCGCCGGACCCACGGAGGTGGCGTCCCCGGACGCGACCCCGACCGGTGAGGGCACCGAGGCGCTCCCCGGCGAGTCGACCGAGGGCACCGGGGGCGCGACCGAGGCACCGACCGAGACCCCGGTGTCGACCGAGCCGCCCAGCCCGACGACCGCGTCCTCGCCGGTCGTGACGCGGACGACCATCCCCGCGTCGCCGCGCCCGGCCCGGCCGGCACCGTCGCCGACCCCCCAGGCGACCCTCGCGGCCGCCGGCGTCGCGGACGGGCAGTCGTGGACGGTCGCGGAGGCCGCCGACGGGACCCGCTCGTGGGTCGACCAGAGCACCAGCGCCGCGCGTCCGGGCGGCAGCGCCGCCGTCGTGGCCGTGGGCCTCGCCGCGCCCGCCGACGCCGATCCGAGCGCCGGCGAGCGGCAGGCGCGCTGCCGCGCCGTCATCCTGTCGCCGTCGGGCCTCGGCCTGCGGGCCGAGGGGACGATCACGCTGACCCTGTGGTTCGGTGACCGCGCCCGGCTGACCACCGACGTGCCGATCGACCTCGACGTGCGCACCCCGAGACCCGAGATCGCGTTGCCCGCCGGCGGGACCCGCACGGCGACGCTCGCGGCCGGGGTCCCGGTCCGGTGCACCGCGACCTTCACGCCCGGGGACGTCAACCCCTGACCCCCGCCCTGACACCCGCCCGGCCTCGCCCTGCACGCCCGTCCGGTCACTGCCCGAGGCGGGGCCCGACGGTGGGCTCGGTGCCGGCACGTCTCCACGGGCAGTAGCCTGCGCCGGGTCGTGCCCCGCTCGGGGGCACCGCGTGCCCATCCACGGACCGACCTCCTCGCGTCCACCCACCGTCCGGGACCCGTGTGACCCCCCTGCAGTCGCTCGCGCTCGTGCTCCTCCTCATCGCCGCGAACGGCCTCTTCGTCGCGGCCGAGTTCGCGCTCGTCGCGTCCCGTCGCGGCATCATCGAGGAGGCCGCAGCCGCCGGTGACCGGCGTGCCCGCATCGCGCTGAAGGAGCTGCAGAACATCTCCTTCGTCCTGTCGGCGGCGCAGTTCGGCATCACCGCGACCTCGCTCGTCGTCGGGTTCCTCGCGGAGGAGGCCATCGGTGGTGTCGTGGTCGACCCGGTGCTGCGGCTGTTCGACCTCCCCGACCAGACCCGTACCGCCGTCGCGCTGACGCTCGCGTTCCTGCTGTCGACGATCGTGCAGATGCTGTTCGGCGAGCTCGCCCCGAAGAACCTCGCGATCGCCCGGCCCGAGCCGACGTCGTACGCGGTCGCTGGTGCCATGCGCGCGTTCGGGATCGTGATGGGTCCCATCATCCGGGTGTTCGACCGGGCCGCCGCCTGGCTGTCGCGCAAGGCCTTCCGCGTCGAGGTCCAGCACGAGCTCCTCGGTGGGTACTCGACCGAGGAGCTGGCCCGCATCATCGTCGCCAGCCGGGACGAGGGCAGCCTCACCGAGTTCCAGGGCGAGCTGCTCGAGCGGGCCGTGGACCTCGGGGACCGCCGCGCCAACGAGGTGATGGTGCCGCGACCCGACGTCGTCTTCCTCGACGTGGCCGACACGCTCGAGGACCTGCGGGTCGCCGCTCGCCGCACCGGCCACTCCCGCTTCCCCGTCCGCGCCGGCGGCGACGACGACGTCGTCGGCACGGTGCACATCAAGGACCTGCTCGGGGTCGCTCCGGACGCCCGCGCCACCACCCCCCTGCGCGAGATCGTGCAGCCCGCCCTCGTCGTGCCCGAGTCGGAGCGCCTGCGCCGGCTGCTCGGGCAGATGCGCGTGGAGCGGCGCACGTTCGCGGTCGTCATCGACGAGTACGGGGGCACGGCTGGCATCGTCACCGTCGAGGACCTGCTCGAGGAGCTCGTCGGCGACATCGAGGACGAGTTCGACCGGACGCAGGGCCTGGTCCGGCGCGTCGGCCGGGACCGCTTCCTCGTCACCGGCGCGCTGCGCGTCGACCAGGTGCGCGACCTCGTCGGTGTGCTGCTGCCCGAGGGGGAGTACGAGACCGTCGCGGGCTTCGTCATCGACCAGCTCGGGAGGATCCCGGACCCCGGCGACCACGTCGTCGAGGACGGCTGGCGCCTCGAGGTCGCCGAGGTCGTCGGCGTGCGCGTCAGCCGGCTGCTCGTGAGCCGACGACTCGTCGACCACGACGAGCCGTCGACCGGGGTCGGCGAGGCGGCCGGCACCTCCGCCCCCGGCGGACGCGACGGGGAGGTGGCGCCGTGAGCCCGGTCACGCTGCTCGCGGTCGCCGCCGACGGGGGGCACGGGGAGTTCTCCTGGACCGCCGTCGTGGTCGGCGTCGTCCTGCTCGTCGCGAACGGCTTCTTCGTCGCGGCGGAGATCGCGCTGCTCGCGGCCCGCCGCGCCCGCGTCGAGGAGCTGGCCGCCAACGGTGACCCGCGGGCGGTGCGCGCCCTGGCCGCCCTGACGGAGCTCTCGATCACCTTCTCCGGTGCGCAGCTCGGCATCACCATGGCCTCGCTCGGTCTCGGCGCGGTCGCGGAGCCCGCCGTCGCGGCCCTCTTCGCGGGATGGTTCGCCGACCTCGGGCTGCCCGCCGGCCTCATCGGTCCGCTCGCGTTCGCCCTGGCCCTGTCGCTGGTGGTCTTCCTGCACATGGTCGTCGGCGAGATGGCGCCGAAGAACCTCGCGCTCGCGCAGGCCGAGATGGTCTCGCTGCGGGTCGCCCGGAGCTTCGGCCTCTTCATCACCCTGTTCCGGCCCCTGATCGTCCTGCTGAACTCGACCGCGAACGTCCTGGTGCGCGCCGTCGGGGTCGAGCCGGTCGACGAGCTCGGCCTCGTGCACACCCCCGACGAGCTGCTGCTGGTGCTGCGGGAGTCGCGACGCCACGGGCAGCTCGCGCCGCAGGACGCCCGCGTCCTCACCGCCGCGCTGCGGCTGGCCGAGATCGACGCGGAAGCCGCCATGACGCCCCGCGTCGACCTGGTGGCGGTCCCCGACACGGCCTCGCCGGCGGACGTGCTCGAACGCGCGGCCGAGACGGGCTTCACCCGCTTCCCCGTGTTCCACGGCGACCTCGACCACGTCACCGGCCTGGTGCACGTCAAGGACGTGCTCATGCGCACCGAGGACGAGCTCGCCGAGCTGACCGTCGCGGACCTGCTCCGCCCGCTGCCGGCCGTCCCGGAGTCCCGTGACCTCGAGCACCTCCTGCGCGACATGCGGGCCGACCGCTCCCACGCCTGCCTCGTCGTCGACGAGTTCGGGGGCACCGCCGGGCTCCTCGCGCTCGAGGACGTGCTCGAGGAGCTCGTCGGCGAGATCGCCGACGAGTTCGACCCGGAGCGCGACCGTGGACGCCGCAGCCACGAGCGCGCGTGGGTGGTCGAGGGGATGCTCCGTCTCGACGAGCTCGAGCGGCTCACGGGTCTGCGGCTGCCCGAGGGCGACGCCGAGACCCTGTCCGGGTGGTTGACGGAGCGGCAGGGCCGGCTCCTGCGGCGCGGCGACGCGGTCGACGTCGCCGGGTGGTGCCTGCGCGTGCTGACCCTCGATGGTCGGCGGGCCGGACAGGTCGAGGTGGTCGCTGACGACGCCCCCGAGCGCGAGGACGGGCACGGCTGAACGACGGGCTGGGTGGGCTCCGGACCACGTGAGCCGCCACCGCACGTCGCCGTCCGCACGACGCCGACCTGCGCCGGACACGCACGGCGGCGCCCGGGGGGCGTTACGGTCCCCGCCGACCATGGGGAGGTGTCGTGGGGACTCGGCCGGAGGGGTACGGGACGGCGTGGCACGCCGAGCCCGACCTCGTCGCCTCCCTGCTGCTGGAGGCCAACCCCGAGGCCGTGGTCCTCGTCGACGGCGACCACACCGTGCAGGGCTGGAGCCGTGGCGCCGAGCGGGCGCTCGGCTGGCGAGCTGCGGACGTCCTCGGTCGTCCGGATCCGTCCGTCGACCCGGCGGAGCGGGAGCGCATCGCCCCCGTCCTCGAGTCGCTGCTGCGCGGCGGGTCGGTCGGCCAGGGGCGCACGGCGAGACGGGTGCGGCCCGACGGCACCGTCGTGACGGTCGTGCTGACGGCTGCGGTCCCGGTCGACCTGCCGTCAGGCCGGCACCTCGCGCTGTTCTTCCGGCCGGCGAGCCACGACGAGGCGCTGCACGACCGTCGCACCGGGTTCTCCCGGGCGCTGGTCGAGGCGGTGCGCGAGGAGGACGTCCTGCGCGTCATCGCCGACGCCGTCCGTGATGTTCTGGGGGCCAACGGCGGGGCGGTCCTCGCGCGCTGCACCGGCGGTGCGCACCTGCACGGCAGTCGGGCGCTCGGGGGGTACCAGGAGGAGGCCGAGCGCCTCGAGCTCGACCTCGCGGAGAACGACGCCCCGTGGTCGCTCGCGGCGCGCGGGACCGTGGGGTTCGCGTCGTCCGGGCCGGACCTGCTCGGCGCCGGCGCGCCGACGATGTTCGTGCCGATGGGACCCGCGGGTGGCGGCGCCGTCCTCGCGGTCTGCTTCGGGGACGGGGTGCCCGACGAGCCTGCCCTGGTCCCCGTGGCGCGCGTCGTGGCGGACGAGGCGTGGCTCGCCCTCCAACGCGCCGAGCTCGTCGGCGACCTCGAGGGCAAGCTCGAGATCCTGCAGGCCACCGCGGCGGTGGCGGCGACGGCCGGGCTCGACCTCGACGCGACCGTGCGAGCCGTCGCCCTCCAGGCGGCCTCGGCCCTGTCGTGCGAGCGCGCCGCGGTCTACCTCCGTGACGCCGACGGCGACCTCACGCTCGCTTCGATGCACGCGACCGACCTCACCCTCGACGACGAGGTAGGGCTCCGGATGGCGCTCGAGGTGCTCTCCCGCGGGGACGCCGTCGTGGTGCAGGACGCCGCGGGCTGCGAGTTCGCCGACGGGCCGTGGCACCGGGAGCGCGGCGCGGTCAGCGTCTTCGGGCTGCCGCTGCGCGTCGGCAAGCGGGACGTGGGGGTGCTCGTCGTCGCCCACACCGTGCTGCACCCGCGTGGCTTCACCTCGCTGTGCACCCAGGTCGGGGCCGCGGTGGCCCAGCAGTCGGCCCTCGCGATCGAGCACGCCCGCCTCTACGCCACCGAGCAGCGTGCGGTCGCCGACCTCATCGAGCTCGACCACGTGAAGCGCGAGTACATCGCCGGGATCACCCACGACCTGAGGACCCCGCTCACCGGGCTGCTCGGGTTCGTCAGGACGCTGCGCCGGTTCGGCGACGGCGTGAGCCGGGAGGACCAGCGCCGGTACCTCTCGGCGATGGAACGGCAGGCCCAGCAGCTCGTCGAGATGGTCGAGGACATGCTGCTGACGGCCCAGATCGACGCCGGCGAGGCACCGACACCCCACCTCGCCCGGCTCGACCTGGCGGACGTCGTCCGCGATGCCCTGTCGCTGTACGCGCCGGACGACGCCGCCCGGCTCGAGCTCGCCGTGCCGGAACAGGACGTGGTCGTGCTCGGCGACGCGGGACAGCTCCGGCGCGTCGTGCACAACCTCGTCGACAACGCCCTGCGGCACGGGACCGCTGGCGGGCGGGTGCAGGTCGTCGTCGCGCGGCACCCGGACGGGACCGCCGTGGTCGACGTCTGCGACGACGGGCCCGGGGTGCGCGCCGAGGACGAGGACCGGATCTTCGAGCGCTTCACGCAGGCGACCGGGGTCGAACGGGTCGTCGGGGGAGCGGTCGGTCTGGGGCTCCACATCGGCCGGACGATGGCGCGGGCCCACGGTGGTGACCTCGTCTACGTGCCCCTGCCGGACGCCGGGGCCTGCTTCCAGCTCCGTCTGCCGGTCGTCGAGCAGGCGACGACGGCGCCGGCGGGAGACCTCGACCGGCAGGGGTATCCTCCCCGGCTCCGTCCCCGGCCGCGAGGAGCACCCGTGTCCCAGCCCGACACGCTGGCGGACGACGATCCGCGTGCCCGAGCCGCCGCCGCCCTGCGACGGCTCGGTCACGCGATGATGGGGCACGAGGCCGACGCGGACCTGCTGCTGCGGGTCGCCGCAGCGGCCGACCGGGTCGCCGCCGACCTCGAGGCCCAGCCCGCCCGGCAGCGCGACCTGCTGCGCCTGAAGCGGCAGATGTTCGAGCAGGACGTGGAGCACGGCGGCCGGGTCGTGCACTTCGACGAGTGCTTCGTGTCCGGCCCGTGGAACCCGATGGGCATCGCCACCGAGGTCCGCTTCGAGGACGGCGAGGCGGTGGCCGAGGTCTCGCTCGGAGCCGCGTTCGAGGGGGCACCGGGGCGCAGCCACGGCGGCATCGTCGCGGCCATCTTCGACGACGTGCTCGGGTACCTGCTGACGTTCCGGCGCGAGCCCGGGTTCACCGGCGAGCTCACCGTTCGCTACCTCGCCGCGACCCCGATCGGGCAGCCGCTGCGCTTCCGCGCCCGGGTCGTGGACGTCGACGGTCGCAAGCTCCACGCCACCGGTGAGGCGTACGCGCTCGACGAGGACGGCGCCGAGGGCGAGCCCGTCGCCTCCGCCGCGGGCCTGTTCATCACGATCCCGCTCGACCGCTTCCGGCGCTGATGGGGTTCACCCGCGCGCAGCTCGAGGCGTTCCGCGACCGCGAGGTCGACGACCTCGTCGGTGACGACGTGCGGCTGCTGTTCGTCGGCATCAACCCCGGGCTGTGGACCGCGGCGACCAACACCCACTTCGCCCACCCCGGCAACCGCTTCTACCCGGCGCTGCACCTCGGGGGCGTCACGGCGCACCCGGTGGACCCGACCGGGGCCACGGACGCGGACCGCGCGATGCTGACGGGGCGCGGGATCGCCATCACCAACCTGGCGGCCCGCGCGACGGCCCGCGCGGACGAGCTCACGCGCGACGAGCTCCGCGCCGGCGGTCGGCTCGTGGCCGACAAGGTCGCGGCGTGGCGACCGCGGGTCGTCGCGTTCGTCGGCATCACCGCGTACCGGACTGCGTACGGGCGCCCCCGGGCGGCCCAGGGTCGCCAGCCCGAGGCCGACTGGCTGGCGGGCGTCGAGACGTGGGCGGTCGGCAACCCGTCCGGCCTCAACGCCCACGAGACCGTCGAGAGCCTCGCGCGCACCTACCGCGAGGTCGCGGAGGCTGCCGGCGTGCCGCTCGACCCGCCGCGTTGGTGACGGACCGCCTCAGCCGATGATCGGCAGGGCGCCGCCGCCCTCGGGGGTGGGGGGCTGCTCGAGCGCCGGTAGCGCGTCGACGGCGTGCTGCAACGGGTGCAGGAACGGCATCGCGGTCGGGTCGAGCTCCTCGCTGGGCACGAACTCCACGAGGGCCCCGTCGGGGCCGAACAGCGCGGCCGTGACGTGCGGGGCGTGCTTGCGCGCGCCGAACACCACCACGACGGCGTCCTGCCCGCCGAGCTCGGCCTCGGACACGAAGCCCCAGCACGGCACCTGCCCCTCCACGATCTCGTCGGCCGCGAAGTCCGCCAGCAGGGCGTGCCGTGCCTCGTCGTCGTCGGGGAAGCCCGCCAGCTTCACCAGCCGGGTCCTCTCCCTGCCGGGCAGCACGACGGTGACGGGCAGCGGTCGGTCCTCGCTGCGCACGAGGTCGAGCGCGGCCTCCTGGCAGACGTAGCGGAGCTCCTCGAACTGCACGGGAGACCCCTCAGTAGACGGCGGTCGTCGCGCCGACCGAGGCCGACGACACGGTCCGCGCGTACTTCGCCAGCACGCCGCGGGTGTAGCGCGGCGCCAGCGGCGTCCACGCCTCGCGGCGCGCCGCCAGCGTGGCCTCGTCGACGTCGAGGTCCATGGTGCGGGCGTCGACGTCGATGACGATGCGGTCGCCGTCCTCCACGAAGGCGATGGGTCCCCGGTCGGCCGCCTCGGGGGCGACGTGCCCGATGGAGAAGCCGTGGGTCGCGCCGGAGAAGCGGCCGTCGGTGAGCAGCGCCACGTCGGCGCCGAGCCCGGCGCCCTTGATGGCGGCGGTGGTCGCGAGCATCTCCCGCATCCCGGGGCCGCCCTTCGGGCCCTCCCAGCGGATGACCACGACGTCGCCGCCGACGATACCGCCGGTCAGCACGGCCTCGAGCGCGGCCTGCTCGCCGTCGAACACGCGGGCGCGTCCCTCGAAGCGGTGCTTGTCCGCCGGGATGCCGGCGATCTTCACCACCGCGCCCTCGGGGGCCAGCGAGCCGCGCAGGATGGCGAGCCCGCCCTCGGCGTTGATCGGGTCGGACAGCGGGTGCACGACCTCGCCGTCGGGCGCGGGGACGTCCATGTCGGCGAGGTTCTCGGCCAGGGTCCGGCCGGTGACGGTCAGGGCGTCGCCGTGCAGGAGCCCGGCGTCGAGCAGCTCCTTGAGCACGACGGGCACGCCGCCGATGCGGTCGAGGTCGCTCATCAGGTAGCGCCCGCCCGGCTTCGTGTCGGCGATGTGGGGCACGCGCCGGCCGATGGCGTCGAAGTCGTCGATGGTCAGGTCGACCTCGGCCTCACGGGCGATGGCGAGCAGGTGCAGCACGGCGTTGGTGGAGCCACCGACCGCCATGACGACGGCGATGGCGTTCTCGATGGACTCGCGGGTGATGATGTCGCGGGCCGTGATGCCGCGGTGCAGCAGGGCGACGACGGCCTCGCCGGAGCGGCGTGCGAACTCGTCGCGGCGCGGGTCGGGTGCGGCGGGGGAGGAGGAGCCCGGCAGCGCGAGGCCGAGCGCCTCGATGGCCGACGCCATGGTGTTCGCCGTGAACATCCCGCCGCACGAGCCCTCGGTCGGGCAGGCGTTGCGCTCGATGGCGAGCAGCTCCTCGTCGCTCATCGTGCCGCGCCCACGCGCCCCGACGGCCTCGAAGACGTCCTGGATCTGGATGTCGCGCCCGTCGAGGTGGCCCGGCTGGATCGACCCGCCGTAGAGGAACACGCTCGCGAGGTCGAGGCGCGCCGCGGCCATGACCATGCCCGGCAGGGACTTGTCGCACCCGGCGAACGTCACCATCCCGTCGAGCCGCTCGGCGTGCATCACCGTCTCGACCGAGTCGGCGATCACCTCGCGGCTGACCAGCGACGCGCGCATCCCCTCGTGGCCCATGGCGATGCCGTCGGACACCGCGACGGTGACGAACTCGAGCGGGAAGCCGCCGGCGGCGCGCACGCCCTCCTTCGCCTGCTTCGCGAGCCGGTCGAGCGGCAGGTTGCAGGGGGTGACCTCGTTCCACGACGACGCGACCCCGACCTGCGGCTTGGTGAAGTCCTCGTCGGTCATGCCGACCGCGCGCAGCATCGCGCGGGCGGGTGCCCGCTCGTAGCCGTCGGTGACGTCGCGGCTGCGGGGCTTCGGGTCGGCCATCTTGACGGTCCTCGTCGCGTGCGGGTCACCGGGTTCGTCCGGGCTCGTCCGGGGGCGCGGGGACGCCCGGCGGACGACGCTAGCGTGCGCACCCACCCCCACCCTGTCGAACCGGGAGCAGCAGCGTGGCGGACGAGACGACCAGCAGGCCCCGCGTCGAGGGGTTCGACCCGGACGAGCTGGCCGGGACCTTCGGCACGCTCGACGCGCCGTTCACGGACCTGCTCGGCCTCGAGTGGGACCTGCTGTCCCCGAGCCGGGTCGAGGCGCACCTCGACGTGCGCGGCGACCACCACCAGCCCTACGGGATCGTCCACGGTGGGGTGTACTGCTCCGTCGTCGAGACCCTCGCCTCGGTCGGCGCCGCCCTGCACGTCCTGGGCGACGGGAAGGTCGTCGTCGGCGTCAGCAACCAGACCGACTTCCTCCGCGCCCATCGCACCGGCCGCCTCACCGGCGTGGGCACCCCGCTGCACACGGGGCGGCGCCAGCACCTGTGGCAGGTCGAGCTCACCCGTGAGGACGGGAAGGTGGTCGCCCGCGGGCAGGTCCGGCTCCAGGTCCTTGCGCCCGACGAGGTGGGGGGCTGATGCAGCTCGACGAGCTCGCCCTGGTCGTCGGTCCGCAGGACGCGCCGGCGGCCGCACGTCGCGCCGAGGAGGAGGGCTTCGCCGGCTGGTTCGCGGCCGAGACCGCCCACGACCCCTTCCTCACGCTGGCGATGGCCGCGACGACCACCGAGCGGATCACGCTCGGCACCGGTATCGCCGTCGCGTTCGCGCGCAGCCCGATGGACGTCGCGCAGTCGGCCGACGACCTCCAGCGCCTCTCCGGTGGCCGGTTCGTGCTGGGCCTCGGCTCGCAGGTCCAGGCCCACGTCACCCGCCGGTTCTCGATGCCGTGGTCCGCGCCGGCGGCGCGCATGGAGGAGTTCATCGCGGCCTGCAAGGCGATCTGGGCGGCGTGGCACGACGGCACCCGCCTCGACTTCCGCGGCGAGTTCTACGAGCACACGCTCATGACGCCGTTCTTCACCCCGCCGCCGCACGGCCACGGTGCCCCGCCGGTGTGGCTCGCCGCCGTCGGTCCGCTGATGACGGCGACCGCCGGCCGCGTGGCCGACGGGCTGCTGTGCCACTCGTTCACCACCGAGCGGTACCTGCGAGAGGTGACGCTCCCCGCGCTGCACGACGGCGTCGACGCCGCCGGACGCGACCGCGCCGAGGTCGGCGTCGGACTCGGTGTGTTCGTGGTGTCCGGGCACGACGAGCAGGAGCGCGACCAGGCCGCCGCCTTCGTGCGCGGCCAGGTCGCGTTCTACGGCTCCACCCCGGCGTATCGGCGCGTGCTCGAGCTGCACGGCTGGGAGCAGCTCGGCGTCGAGCTCACCGCCCTGTCGAAGCAGGGCCGGTGGGAGGAGATGGCGGCGCTCGTCGACGACGAGGTGCTCGACGCCTTCGCGGTCGTCGCCGACCCCGCAGACGTCGGCCCGGCCATCGCCGACCGCTTCGGCGACGTCGTCGACCGCGTCAACCTCTACACGACGTTCCGCCCCACGCCGGACGAGCGCGAGGCGATGCGGGACGCGATCGCCTGAGGGGACCGCCCGCTCACTCCGGCAGCATCGACGGGTAGGTGTGGTCGGTCGGCGGGACGAACGTCTCCTTGATGCTGCGCTGGCTGATCCAGCGCAGCAGGTTCAGCTTCCCGCCGGCCTTGTCGTTGGTGCCGGAGCCGCGGGACCCGCCGAAGGGCTGCTGCCCGACGACCGCACCGGTCGGCTTGTCGTTGACGTAGAAGTTGCCGGCCGCCTGCCGGAGCCGGTGCGCCGCCTGCTCGATCGCGACGCGGTCCCGCGCGAACACGGCGCCCGTGAGGCCGTACGGGGAGGTCGCGTCGACCAGGTCGAGCGTGTGCTCCCACGCGTCGGTCGGGGTGACGAGCACCGTCAGGATGGGCCCGAACAGCTCCCGCGACAGCAGCTCGTGCTGCGGGTCGGACGTCACCAGCACCGTGGGCTGCACGAACCAGCCCTCCGAGTCGTCCGCGGTCCCGCCGACCAGCACGTCGATGCGGTCGTCCGACGCGACCTGCGCCAGCACGTCGGCGTGCCGACGGAACGCGACCTCGTCGATGACGGCGCCGCCGAAGACCCGCAGGTCGGCGACGTCGCCGTACGTCAGGGTCGCGACCGTGTCGGCCAGCCCCTCGCGGACCGCCGGCCACAGCGCGTCGGGCACGTACGCCCGCGACGCGGCCGAGCACTTCTGGCCCTGGTACTCGAAGGCGCCGCGCACCAGCGCCGTCACCAGCGGGTCGACCTCCGCCGACGGGTGGGCGAGCACGAAGTCCTTGCCGCCGGTCTCGCCGACGACCCGGGGGAAGGTCCGGTAGTGGCGCATGTTCTGGCCGATGCGCCCCCACAGCGAGCGGAACACGTCGGCCGAGCCGGTGAAGTGCAGGCCCGCGAGGTCGGGGTGCTCCAGGCAGACCTCGGCCACCCGCGCGCCGTCGCCGTGCACGAGGTTGATCACGCCCGGCGGCAGGCCGGCGCGCTCGAGCACCTGCAGGGTGAGCTGGGCGGCGAGCACCTGCTTCTCGGACGGCTTCCACACCACGGTGTTGCCGGCGAGCGCCGGCGCGGTCGGCAGGTTGCCGGCGATCGCGGTGAAGTTGAACGGCGTCATCGCGAGGACGAAGCCCTCGAGCGGCCGGTGGTCGGTGCGGTTCCAGACCCCGGGGGAGGACGCCGGCTGGTCGGCGAGGATCTCCGCGTAGAAGTGGACGTTGAAGCGCAGGAAGTCGATGAGCTCGCACGCGGCGTCGATCTCGGCCTGCACGACCGACTTCGACTGTCCGAGCATCGTCGCCGCGTTGAGCTCGTCGCGGTGCTCGCCGGCGATGAGGTCGGCCGCACGCAGGAACACCGCCGCGCGGGCTTCCCACGGCAGGGCCGCCCAGTCCGGCTTGGCGTAGGCGGCCGCCTCGATCGCCGCGTGGACCTCGTCGACACCGGCGGCGTGGGCCGTGACCAGGTGCAGCCCACGGTCGTGCGGGGCGTGCCACTCGAAGGTGTTCCCGGTGCGGACCTCGCGACCGCCGATGACGCAGGGCGCCTCGAGGACCTCGGACCCCCGCCGGCGCAGCGCCTCGACCAGCCCCGCACGTTCGGCGGTCCCCGGCGCGTAGGTGCGTACCGGCTCGTTCGTCGGCGTCGGGGGGACGGCGCGGGCGGTCGTGCTCATCGGGCGGCTCCGGTCGGGTGGTCGGCTCGCGTGGTCCGGGCGTGGGGGGGTCGCGGGACGGGGTGCGTGGGCGGTCGCGGGACGCCGATGGTGCGGCGTCGGTGGGGACCGACGAGCCTAGGCCCGACCGGCCCGGTCCGCGCCGGGGTGGGCGCTAGGCTCGGCCATCGACACAGACGGGAGACCACCATGCCCACGGTCGGGGTCGACCTCGGCGGCACCAACGTGTCCGTGATCGTGCTCGGCGACGACGACGCACGGCTCGGGACCTCGCGGATGAAGACCCCGCTGGGTGGTGACCGCACCACGGTCCTCGACGTCATGGACGCGGCCGTCCACGCGGCGCTCGGCGACGCCGGTGTGGCGCTCGAGGACGTGTCGACGATCGGCGTCGGTACGCCGGGCGTCGTCATCGACGGGACCGTCGGCGGGGCCACGAACGTCCCCGGGTGGTACGAGCGCTTCTCCCTCGCGGAGGGGCTGTCGTCGAAGATCGGCCGGCCGGTCCGCGTCGCGAACGACGTCACCGCCGCCGCCGTCGCGGAGCACCGGTTCGGCGCCGGAGCGGGAACGCAGCACCTGCTCGTCGTCTTCGTCGGCACCGGCGTCGGCGCGGGCGTCATCATCGACGGGGAGCCCTACGAGGGCGCCGTCGGCGGCGCCGGCGAGTTCGGCCACACCGTCGTCCAGCTCGGTGGGGCCATGTGCCCCTGCGGGCGTCGCGGCTGCGTGGAGGCGTACGCCGGCCGCCGGGCGATGGAGCACGCCGCGGAGCGTGCCGTGACGGCCGGCCGGGAGACCGTCCTGTTCAAGGTCGCCGAGGACAAGGGCAAGTCCCGCATCACCAGCGGCGTCGTCAAGGCGGCCCTCGACCTCGGTGACGAGCTGACCGCCGACCTCCTCGACAAGGCCGTCGCCGCGCTCGGCGCCGGCATCGCGTCCGCCGTCAACCTGCTCGACGTCGACGCGGTCGTCGTCGGCGGGGGACTGGCCGACCGGCTCGGTCCGTGGTTCCTCACGCGCGTCGACGCGGCGATGCGACCGCACCTCTTCCTCCAGCCGCCCCGCATCACGCTCAGCGCGTCGACCCTCGGGGACGAGGGCGGGGCACTCGGCGCCGCGCTGATGGCACGCCGGGGCCCGAGCAGCTGACGGCTGGCCCCTGATCGCCGGGGGCGGGCGCGGTCGTCCTGGCGGGTCGTGCGGGTGGTGGCGTGCGCACCACCGGCGCGGTCGGTGTCGTCGCCTGCTGGGTCGTGCGGGTTGTGGTGTGCGCACCGCCGGCGCGGTGGTTCGTCGGTGCTGGCGGGCGGTGCGGGTGGTGGTGTGCGCACCGCCGGCGCGGGCTGGTGTCGTCGCTCTGGCGGGTGCCCCGGTGGGGTCGGGCACACCGCCGGCGCGTGGCTCCGGCGCGGTGTCCGCACCTGTCCACAGCACGGTCGAACATATGTTCGACCATGTCGCACCGTCGACCTACGGTCCTCCTCATGCACTCGAACGCGACGCTCCCCACACAGCTCGGCGGCCCCGACGCGCCGACGCTGACCGCGTGCGCCGACACCCTCCACACCCTGTTCGGTCAGGTCGACGCGGCCGAGGTGGCGCTGATGAACGTCGTCGCGGCGACCGGCGAGGCGATCGCGACCTGCGCCGCCGAAGCGATCGAGCGGGCCCCGCTCGAGACCGTCCTCGCCGCCCTCGGGGTGACCTCGACCGAGGGCCGGACGTACGTGCGTGCCGCCCGGCTCGTGACCGCCGTGCCGGCGGTGATGTGGTTGTGGCGCCAGCGGATCCTGCGCTGGTCCCAGGTCCGGCTGTTGGTCTCGGAGACGTCGCGCTGCAACGCGGCCCAGCTGGTCGCCCTGGACGATGCGCTGCGCGGCGAGGTCGAGACGTTGGCTGCGGCGGACGCGGACCAGGTCGACCGGATGCTCGTCGACCTCGTCGCACAGCTCCGCACGTCCGCGTCGCTGGAACGGACCGCGGAACGGCAGGAGACGGCCGGGTCGTGGCTAGCGATCCAGCCCGACCTGCTGCACGGCAACGCGCGGCTGTTCGGTGAGCTCACCGCCGTCGACACCGCCACCGTCGTCGCCGCCCTCGACGCCAACGCGGACGCGCCGCAGAACCGCGGCCGGACCGGTGCGGTCACCCGGGCCCGCCAGCGCGCTGGCGCATTGGTCGACCTCTGTCTGACCGCTCTCGCCGGCGGCACCGGCGGCACAGCGCGTCCGTCGCTGGTCGTGCACGTCGACCTGACCGACCTGGCTGACCCCGACCAGACCCTCATCGGTCGGTTAGAGGGCCGGCTGCCGGGCGCCGGCGGCTGGCTGACCCGCCGCACCATCGAACGGCTCAGCATGGATGCACGGCTGCGGGTGGTGCTGCGCGACGGGATGCGGCCCCTCGCCGTCTCCGCACAGACCGACGCCATCCCGCAGCAGGCCCGCGTGGCGATCGGTGCGGTCGACGGCGGCTGCCGCTGGCCCGGCTGCGACCGACCCATCTCCTGGACCGACCTGCACCACCTCACGCACCGCTCCCGCGGCGGCAGCCACACCGACGGCAACCTCGTCGCGCTCTGCCGACGTCACCACCGCGCCCACCACGACCACGGCTGGCACATCACCATGGACCCGGCAACCCGGACCGTCACGATCACCTCACCCACCGGCGCGCTGACCGCGACCTCCGTGCCCAAGGCCACCCGGCTCCGCCGGCGCCGGCGGCCACCCCGCGGACCCACACGCCACCCCCGCGACGGCGGCCCCGCCGGCTGAACCGCCGGCGGCGAACGCTCCGCCGACGCGCCGACTCCCACGGACCCCGCACCGCCACCCTCGCCCCGCTCGCCGGGCACGCCACGCGTGCCCGGCCGATGGCGCGCGCCGACCACGACGCACCGGGCGAGGTGCGTTCTGGCCGTTCGGGGCGAGCTTCCGCAACGTCACGACGTACCGGGGGTGGGGCGTCCGGTTGGCGCACGGTGGAGGCGTTCGGCCACACTGTGCGCCGCGGAGCCCGCACCCGCCCGTCACGACCCACGAGGACGACGCCACGTGAGCCACCTCGATCAGGCCCGGACCATCGTGACCGCCCTGCGGTCCGCCATCGACACCGCCGCTGCGCACCTCGCACGGGAGTGCGAGAAGGACGGCCGCGTGTCGGTCGAGAAGATGGACGAGCGCCAGAGCGTCCTCTACGACCTGGCATCCATCGCCTCCTCCGTCCGCGCCGCCGAGAGCCTCAACGCATACGGCGAGCACGGCGAGCTCGAGGGCAAGCTCGCGCTCGCGTGGGCCGCCGACGTGCACGCCGACCTCGGCGCCCGCGCCGCCGGCCGTTGGGCGCAGCTCGGCATCGACCCGCACGAGGGCCTGTGGTCCGACGAGGTCACCGACGCCGTCGCCGCCGGGCGGGACACCGCGTTCCTCTCCGCGCTGGGTGACCAGGTCATCGCCGACCCGCACCTGCCGATGCACCTGCCCGAGGACCTCGAGATGGTCCGCCAGACGTTCCGCTCCTTCGCCGAGCAGAAGGTCATGCCGGTCGCGGAGCACGTCCACCGCAACGACGAGGACATCCCGGACGACATCATCACGGGGCTCGCCGAGATGGGCTGCTTCGCGCTCTCCATCGACGAGGCCCACGGCGGGTTCGCCTCCGGCGGCCCCGACGACCTGCTGAACATGGTGCTCGTCACCGAGGAGCTCTCGCGCGGCTCCCTCGGCGTCGCCGGCTCGCTCATCACCCGTCCCGAGATCATCGGCACGGCCATCGAGAAGGGCGGCACCGAGGAGCAGAAGGCCCGCTGGCTGCCCGGCATCGCGTCCGGCGAGAAGATGTGCGGCGTCATGGTCACCGAGCCGGACTACGGCTCCGACGTCGCGGGCGTGAAGACCACCGCCGTGCGCGACGGCGACGAGTGGGTGCTCAACGGCGTCAAGACCTGGTGCACGTTCGCCGGCAAGGCGAACTACCTGCTCATCCTCGCCCGCACCGACCCCGACCGCTCGCAGGGCCACAAGGGCCTGAGCCTGTTCGTCGTCGAGAAGCCGTCGTTCCCCGGTCACGCCTGGACCCACACCCAGGACAGCGGCGGGAGGATGGACGCCAAGGCCATCCCGACCCTCGGCTACCGCGGGATGCACTCCTTCGAGGTCTCCATCGAGGACTGGCGGGTGCCCCACACCGACCTGATCGGGATGGACGAAGGGCTCGGCAAGGGCTTCTACCTGCAGATGCAGGCCTTCGCGAACGCCCGCCTGCAGACCGCCGCCCGCGCCCAGGGCGTGATGCAGTCCGCCATGGAGGAGGCCGCGACCTACACGTCGCAGCGCCAGATCTTCGGGGCGAAGCTCGCCGACTACGAGCTGAGCAAGGTCAAGGTCGCGAAGATGGCCGCGATCATCGCTGCGAACCGGACCTTCAGCCACGAGGTCGCCCGCCTCATCGCGGCCGGCTGCGGCCAGCTCGAGGCCTCCGAGGTCAAGCAGCTCTCGTGCCGCACCGCCGAGTGGGTCACCCGCGAGGCGTTGCAGCTGCACGGCGGCTACGGCTACGCCGAGGAGTACACGGTCAGCCGCCTGTTCGTGGACGCCCGGGTGCTGAGCATCTTCGAGGGCGCCGACGAGGTCCTGGCGCTCCGGGTGATCGCCCGCACGATCCTCGCGGACGCGCTCGCCGCCTGAACACGACCGCACCGCACGTCGACCCGCGCTCGAGGGCGCGGGTCGCGCGCGTCCGAGGCCGTGGCAACCTCGGGCGACGCGGCGGCGTCGGAGGGATCACCCCCGTGCGGCCTCCCCGGCCGCACCCGAGCCGGAGACCCTCGTGGCCCGTCCGCACCACGTGCCCTCGACCGCCATCCAGCGTCGCGACGCGCGTGTCACCCGTGGCCGTCCCTCCCACGGACGTGCCGCGATGCGACGGTCGGTCGTCGCCGCCGTGGCGCTCGTCCTCGGTGGATGCGGGGCACCCACGGGCGCGCCCGCCCCGGTCGTGGCGCCCGCCTCACCGCCGGCCGCGTCCCCGGCACCCGACGACCGTCCCGTGGCCGGTCCCGACGCACCGGTCCACGCGCCGATCGTGAGCGACTGGGTCGACGCCGAGCCGGTCGCGCTCGCGGGCGGCGCGTCGGTGGCGCCCTGCCCAGGTGACGCCCTGATGCTGTGCGTGACCCGGGACGGGGCCGACCTCGGGATCCTCGAGCTGGCGACGTTCGAGGCGCCCGCGGAGCTCGCCGCGGCGGACCGGCCGTCCCTCGACGCCGCCCTTCGGTCGTGGGCCGCCGAGCACCTCGCGTGGGTCGAGGATGACCGCCGCGCCGGCTGCGGGGACGACCACGCCGTCGTGCGGACGAGACCGGCCACCGTGACCCTCGGTGGCGTCCCCGGCGTGCGGACCGGGTTCGAGGTGCACCTCGACGGGGTGCTGGTCGAGAAGGTCGTCACCTGGGTCACGGTACGCGAGGACACCCTCGTGATCGTCGGCGCCGACGGGGCCCGCACCGGGAGCTGCATGGCGGGTGGCGACCTCGTGCTGTGGCAGCCCGAGGCCCTGGTGGAGCACCTCGACGAGCTCGACCGCGTCGTCGCCGGGACCCCGTTGCCCGGCTGAGCCCGGCGACGGTCAGGGGAGCAGGATCGTCGTCACGTGCTGCCCGGCCGGACGCGCCCCCGGCCGGACCGGACCCGCTTGTGGGCGCACGGTGGGTGCCGCCCCCTCGACACCCACCGTGGCCGGGCTCAGGTCCCGACGACGCCGCCGTCCCGCCGGGTGATGACCACCGTGCACGGCCGGGGACGACCCCCGAACGGGAACGTCGACTCGCTGGTCGGCTGCTCCGGCGTCCCGGCGTCGCCGGGGTGCTGGATGTTCACGAAGAACGTTCGCTGGTCCGGGGTCGAGACGACCCCCGTGACCTCGCAGCCCCGGACGCCCGTCAGGAAGCGCCGGACCTCCGCCGTGGCCGGGTCGGCCGCGAGCATCTGGTCGTTGGCGCCGCCGGGCTGGGTGCCGTCGGTCTGGATCCAGAGCCGGCCGTCGCCGTCGAACCACAGCCCGTCCGGCGAGCCGAACGCCTGGTCCTCCGGGACGGTGCCGCCCTCCGCGGTCGGACCCGCCAGCAAGAAGATGTCCCAGGCGAACGGCGCGGCGCTCGCGTTGTCGGCCCCGGCCTCGTCGATGCGGATGATGTGTCCCCAGGCGTTGCGGGCCCGCGGGTTCGCCGCGTCGACCGGCTGGTCCGGTCGGGTGCCACGGCGGGTGTTGTTGGTGAGGGTGAAGAAGACCGAGCCGTCCTTCGGGTGGACGGCGGCCCACTCCGGGCGGTCCATCCGGGTCGCGCCCAGCGCGTCGGCGGCGAGTCGGGCTCGGATCAGCACCTCGGCCTGGTCGGCGAAGCCGTTCGCGGACGTCAGCGGTCCCTCGCCGTGCACGAGCGGGAGCCAGCGGCCGGTCCCGTCCTCGTCGAACCGCGCCACGTAGAGCACGCCCTCGTCGAGCGGGCTGATGCCACGCGCCCGCATCGACGACCAGTTCCCTGCCGACACGAACTTGTAGAAGTAGTCCCCGCGCTCGTCGTCGCCCATGTAGACGACGGCGCGCTTCCCGCGACCGACCGTGAACTCGGCGCCCTCGTGCTTGAAGCGGCCGAGCGCCGTGCGCTTGACCGGGGTCGAGGTCGCGTCGAACGGGTCGATCTCGACCACCCAGCCGTACTTGTTGGGCATGTTCGGCTCGCGGTCGGCGTCGAAGCGCGACACCTGCGATGCCCAGCCGTAGCGGTCGCCGCCCACGCCGTACCGCCGCAACGCCGGGTCGGTGCCCGTGTAGCGGAAGTAGCCGTTGAAGTTCTCCTCGCACGTCAGGTACGTGCCCCAGGGCGTGTAGCCGTGCGAGCAGTTGTTGAACGTGCCGAACACCCTCGTGCCGGTCGGGTCCTCGTCGGTCGCGAGCAGCGGCGAGCCGGCCGCCGGGCCCGAGAGCGTCATCGGCGTGTCGGCGGTGATGCGGCGCGCGTGGCGGGACGCGACGACCTGCCAGACCCCATCCGCGTCGCGCGCGACCTCGACCACGGCGACCCCGTGCGCCGCGATGGACTTCGCGACCACGTCCGCCGTCGGCGTCGGGCGGGACGACCCGGCCGAGTACGCCTCGATCGGGTGGAGCAGGTTCTCGGTGGTGTACTCGTGGTTCACCACGAGCAGCCCGCGGTCGTCGCCCTTCCCGATCGGGAAGAAGTGCATCCCGTCGTGGCCCATGCCGAGCTGCAGCGCCTGCTCGGCGGCGGTGTTCGACGCGTCCTCGCGGAACGCCGGCCCGCCCGGCTGGATCGGGTCACCCCAGGGGATCAACACGTCCCAGGTGTAGCCCTCGGGGACCCGGATGGTGTCCTCCGTCGACGGCGTGATGGCGGAGAAGCCCAACAGGCCCGGACGGGACCGGCCGACCTGGCCCGGGGCGGACGTGCCGTTCGCCGGCTTCGCGGCCGCGGTCCCGACCCCACCGAGGAACGTCAGGGCGGCCGTCGCGGCGCCCCCGGCGAGGACCCGGCGGCGCGAGATGCGGGACGAGAGGACGTCGGCGAAGCGCGGGTTGTCGGTCGGGTTCGACTCGAGGAGGTCGTCGGCGTCCTCGGGGTCGATGTGCGGAGGGGTGATGTCGATGGCGGTCACGGTGCGGAGCCCCTTGGCCTCGTGCGGTGCGTCCCGACGGCGGGTCCGTCGAGGTGGCGGCGACGCTAGGGATGCGTCCTGACCGTCCGGTTCGTCCGGGGTGAACGCTCGGTGTCGGGGAGGTCAGGTGGCGGGTCGCCCCGTCACGTCCGCGGGACGGAACGTGAGCGCGTCATCGACGTTCACCCCGCCGTCACCGAGCGGTCCCCGGGGCGGCAGGGACGCGACGCCCCCGTGCCGAACCCTCCCGGGGGAGCCGCACGAGGAGCGAGGCGCGATGGCGCACGACCACCCCCACCCGCACGGGACCGAGGCCGAGCCGTCCGGAGGGACGGGCCGCGTCGGCGGACGTCCGCTGACCCGCCGGCAGGTCCTGCGCTCCTCCGGCGCGGCCGGTGCGCTGCTGCTCGCGCCACCCCTGCGGACCCTCGCCGGCGGGCTCGAGCCCCCGGGCGCGCTGGCGGTGGCGCGAACCTCCCGGCTCGTGCCCGGGACGCTCGCCGTCCACGCCGACCTGCACAACCACTCGCTGCTCTCCGACGGGGCGGGCGACCCGGCCGCGGCGTTCGGGTCGATGCGGGCCGCCGGGCTCGACGTCGCGGCGCTCACCGACCACGCGACCGTGTCGCAGTTCCTGCCGGAGTCCCCCTGCGTGGTGGACCCGTCGGGCGGGGACTGCCAGTCGCTGGCCGGCATCCACGAGGGCTCGTGGCAGCGCACCGCCGCCCTCGCCGACGACGCCGACGCGCCGGGCGAGTTCACCGCGATCCGCGGCTTCGAGTGGTCGTCGCCGACGCTCGGGCACATGAACGTGTGGTTCTCGAGCGACTGGGCCGACCCGCTGCACACCGGGGGCCTCGGCAGCCCGGAGGACATCGCCGCCTTCGCGGCCGACAGCGGGGGCCCGGCGGTCCTCTCCCAGCTCGCCGACCTCGTCCGCGCCACGCCGGCGGCCGGCGCGGGCATGCGCGGCTGGTACGAGTGGCTGAAGCAGGACCCGAGCACCCCGGGCCTCGGTGGTGGGGCGGACGGCCTGGCGGGGTTCAACCACCCCGGCCGGGAGCAGCTGCGCTTCTCGGAGTTCACCCACGACCCGGCGCTGCTCGAACGGGTCGTCACCCTCGAGCTGTTCAACCGGCGCGAGGACTACCTCTTCGAGCGGGTGGACGAGGGCCGGACCTCCCCGCTGGTCGCCTGCCTCGACGCCGGCTGGCGCACCGGGCTGATCGGCGTCACCGACGAGCACGGCACCGACTGGGGCTTCCCCGAGGGCAAGGGCCGCGCCGGCATGTGGGTGACCGAGCTGTCCCGTGCCGGGGTGCGCGCGGCGCTGCTCGACCGACGGGTCTACGCCACGAGCCGGCAGGGCCTGCGCCTCGACGCCACCGCGAACGGGGTCCGCATGGGTCGCACGCTCGGGCACCGCACGGGCCGGGTCGAGCTGCGCGTCGACCTCGCCGGCGGCCCGTGCGAGCCGGGCCGGGTCGTCGGGCTGCAGGTGCTGCGGACCGGGTCACCGCTCCCGGCTGTGGTCGAGGCCGTGGAGGTCGCCGTCCCCGACGCCGGCGTGCTCACGCTGTCGGTCGACGCGGACGTGGCGGACGGCCGCTGGCTGGTGCTGCGGGTGTCGCTCCCGGACGAGCCAGCGGACGGCCGCGCCGACTCCACCTACCGGGCGTTCGGCGCCGGCATCGCCTACTCGAGCCCGTGGTGGCTCGACCCGGACCTCGCGCCGGGAGACGACCGGCCCGCGGTCGGGTGATCAGCGACCCGTGAACTCCGGGTCGCGGCGCTCGCGGCCCGCCGCGAGCCCCTCGCGCAGGTCCTCGGTGCCGTAGTTGACGGCCTGGTTCGCGGCCTCGAGGTCGAGCTGCGCCTCGAGGTCGTTCGTCGCCGAGGCGGCGAGGCTCACCCGGAGCTGGCGCACCACCAGCGGGGACGCCGCCGCGATGCGTCCGGCGAGGTCGAGCGCGCGGGGGAGCACGTCGTCCGCCGGCGCGGACTCGAGGGCGAGGCCCTGCGCGGCCGCGGTCGCGCCGTCGACGAGCTCGCCGGTGTAGAGCCAGCGTGCGGCGCGCTGGTCGCCGAGGATGCGGGGCAGGAACCACGAGCCGCCCATGCCGGGGTGCAGCGCCAGCCGGGCGAAGTTCAGCCCGACCCTGGCGTCCTCGGCGACGATCCGCAGGTCGCAGCCGAGCGCCACGCACAGGCCGGCGCCGACCGCGTGCCCGTTGATCGCGGCGATGGCCGGGACGGGCAGCCGTCGCAGCGCGAGGAAGCGGCCGTAGAACTCGCGCATCTCGTCGGTCGCGTCGAAGCCCTCGTCCCGCGTCCGCCGCGCGTGCTCCTCGAGCATCCCGAGGTCGCCGCCGGCGGAGAACGCCGGGGGCGCGCCGGTGAGGACCACGGCCCGCAGCGTCGGGTCGGCACCGAGCTCGTCGAGGGTCGACTCGAGGGCCTCGCCCATCGCGACCGTCATGGCGTTGCGACGGTCCGGGTCGTTGAGGGTGACGACGGCCACGCCGTCCTCGCGTCGCTCGACCTCGATGAGTGCCACGGTGCTCGCCTCGCTCGTCGCCGGGGTCCGCCGGTCGTCCGGCGGCGGGTGGGCGCGAGCGTAGTCGGGGGTGTCCGGCGGGCTCGGGGCCGGGTCGAGGGTCGGTCGTGGCGCTTGCACCCGCCGGCGGCGGAGCGGTACCGTTCACGGTCGAGCAACGGCGCTCCACCCCCGACCGACAGGTCGGACGTTGGGGCGCCGTTCGTGCGTCCCGGGTCCTCGCCGGCACCGCCGGCGCGGGACCCGCGCGTCCGACCGTGCCCGCACGAGGACACGCACGTGACCGGACTCCCTCCCGCCACCGGCCTGTACGACCCGCGCTTCGAGCACGACCAGTGCGGCATCGGCTTCGTCGCCCACGTCGACGGCCGACCGCGCCGCGAGATCGTCACCATGGCCCTCGAGGGGCTCAACGGGGTGAAGCACCGCGGGGCCGTCGCCGCCGACGGCAAGACCGGGGACGGCGCCGGCATCCTGACCCAGGTCCCGCGCGACCTGTTCGTCGGGGAGGCCATCGCGCTCGGGGCATCGACGGTCGCGGCCGACGACCTCGGCGTGGCGTTCCTGTTCCTCGACCCCGACGACGCCGAGGCGGTCGCGACCGCGAAGCGCGCCGTGGAGGAGGCCGTCGCGGCCGAGGGCATCGGGCTGGTCGGGTGGCGCGACGTGCCGGTCGACGTCGACGCCATCGGCGAGATCGCCCGCTCGGGGATGCCGGCGCTGGTCCAGGCCATCCTCGTCCGCCCCGAGGGCGCCGACGACGACACCGCCGAGCGGGCCGCGTTCCGGGCCGACCGCCGTGCCCGGCGGGCCTGCCGGGAGGCCGGCGCGCGCTACTACGCCGCGTCGTTCTCGTTCCGCACCGTCACCTACAAGGCGATGGCGGACGCCGACCAGCTCGACGGGTTCTACCTCGACCTGCAGGACGACCGCTTCGCGTCGTCCCTCGCGGTGTTCCACTCCCGCTTCTCGACCAACACGATGCCCACGTGGGAGCGGGCGCAGCCGTTCCGGATGCTGTGCCACAACGGCGAGATCAACACCATCGAGGGCAACGTCAACCTGATGCGCGCCCGCGAGGCCGACCTCGGGGCCGACTGGATCGACGCGGAGCTCATCACCCCGGTCATCGAGACCGACCAGTCCGACTCGGCAAAGCTCGACGCCGCGCTGGAGCTGCTCGTCCGCGGTGGGCGCGACGTCCGCCACGCGAAGGCGATGCTCGTCCCCCAGGTGTGGGAGGGCGTGCGCGACATCGACCCCGAGGTCCGCGACTTCTACCGCTACCACTCGTGCCTGGTGGAGCCGTGGGACGGCCCGGCCGGACTGCTGTTCACCGACGGTCGGCGCGTCGGTGCGACCCTGGACCGCAACGGGCTGCGGCCGATGCGCTACCTCGTCTGCGAGGACGGCATCGTCATCGCGTCGTCCGAGGTCGGCGCCATCCGCACCGAGGGGCACGGGCAGGTGCGTCGCGAGCGCCTCGGCCCGGGCCAGATGCTGTGCGTCGACCCCGACGAGGGCGGCCTGCAGGAGGACACCGAGATCAAGCTGGCGCTGGCCCGCCAGCAGCCGTACGGCTCGTGGCTCCGCGACAACCTGACCACCGCGAAGCCCGGGACGCCCGTGCCCCTCGCGCCGGACGACCTGGTGCGGCGGCAGGTCGCCTACGGCACCACCAAGGAGGAGGTCATCTCCATCCTGCGGCCGATGGCGACGCAGGCGAAGGAGACGACCTCGTCGATGGGGGACGACACGCCCATCGAGCCGCTCGCGCACTACCGCCGGCCGATCTCGCACCTGCTCAAGCAGCGCTTCGCGCAGGTCACCAACCCCCCCATCGACCACCTGCGCGAGCACGAGGTGATGAGCCTGCGGACCCTGCTCGGCCCGCGCCGACCGATCCTCACCGAGACGCCCGAGCACGCCCGACTGGTCGAGCTCGGCTCGTTCTTCCTCTACCCGGAGGGGCTGCAGCGCATCATCCTCGACCCGGAGATCGCGTTCGACGTCACCGCGGTCGACGCGACCTTCGCGGTGGAGGACGGCCCCGACGGGCTCGCGCCGGCGCTCGCCCGGCTCGGTGACGAGGCCGCGGCGGCGGTCCGCGCCGGCGCCGGCATCGTCGTGGTGTCCGACGTCGGCGCCGACGACGAGCGCTGCCGCATCCCGATCCTGCTCGCGGTCGGTGCCGTCCACCAGCGGTTGCTCCGCGACGGGCTGCGCACGCGCACGTCCCTCGTCGCCGAGAGCGACGAGGCCCGCGAGACCCACGACATGGCGGCGCTGCTCGGCTACGGCGCCGACGCCATCGTCCCGCGCCTGGTGCTGCAGACCATCACCGACCTCGCCGACGAGGGCCGCATCGGCGGCGACAACCCGTCCGCGTCCGAGGCGCAGGAGCGCTACCGGCGCGCCGTCGAGGACGGCGTGCTCAAGATCATGTCGAAGATGGGCGTGTCCACCGTCGACTCGTACCGCTCGGCCCAGCTGTTCGAGGCGTTGGGGCTGGGGGAGGAGGTCATCGAGACCTGCTTCACCGGCACCGTGTCGAGCCTCGGTGGCTTCACGCTGGCAGACATCGGCGAGGACGTGCTGGCGCAGCACGCCCGGGCCTTCGAGCCCGCCGAGGCGCCCGACCTCGACTCGCCCGGCATCATCAAGTACCGCAAGGGCGGCGAGTACCACGACATGTCGCAGCCCGTCATCGGCGCGCTGCACGACGTGCTCGGGCTCGGCCGCAAGCCGGCCACCGAGCCGTTCGTGCTCGACGGTGTGGGCGCCGCCGACGTCGACGAGCGCGCCGCCCACGTCCTGCGCGTCGCGACCGACGAGGGACGCTGGGAGCTGTACGAGACCTTCGCGGCGCTGGTCAACGACCGGCCCAAGGTGATGCCGCGTGACCTGCTGCGGTTCGTCGCCGCCGAGGGTGGGCCGGTCCCGCTGGAGGAGGTCGAGCCGGTCCACGACATCACGGCCCGGTTCTCGACCGGCGCGATGAGCCACGGCGCGCTCTCCGCCGAGGCGCACGAGACGCTCGCCGCCGCGCTGAACATGATCGGCGCGAAGGCGAACTCGGGCGAGGGCGGCGAGGACCCGTTCCGGTTCCGCACCCGCGGGGCCGAGCGCGACCTCGACTGCCGCGTGAAGCAGGTGGCGTCCGGCCGCTTCGGCGTCACGCCCGAGTACCTCGCGTACGCCGAGGAGCTGCAGATCAAGATGGCGCAGGGTTCCAAGCCCGGCGAGGGCGGGCAGCTGCCCGGCCACAAGGTCAGCGAGGAGATCGCCCGCCTGCGGCACACCACGCCCGGGGCGACGCTCATCTCCCCGCCGCCGCACCACGACATCTACTCGATCGAGGACCTCGCCCAGCTGATCTTCGACCTCAAGCAGGTCAACCCCGAGGCGGACGTGAGCGTGAAGCTCGTGTCCGAGCGGGGCATCGGCACCGTCGCGGCCGGCGTGGTCAAGGCGCTCGCCGACGCGATCCACATCTCGGGCGCCGACGGCGGCACGGGCGCGTCGCCGCTCAGCTCCATCCAGCACGCCGGCATGCCCTGGGAGCTCGGCCTCGCCGAGGTCCAGCAGACGCTGCGGCTCAACGGCCTGCGGGCCCGCGTGAAGCTCCGCGTCGACGGCGGGTTCAAGACCGGCCGCGACGTGCTCGTGGGGGCGCTGCTCGGCGCCGACGAGTACGCGTTCGGGACGGCGGCGCTGTTCGCCGAGGGCTGCATCATGGCCCGCGCGTGCCACCGAGACACGTGCCCGGTCGGCATCGCCTCCCAACGGCGTGACCTGCGCGACAAGTTCGAGGGACGTCCGGAGCAGGTCGCCGCGTACCTGCTGTTCGTCGCGGAGGAGGTCCGACGGGGGCTCGCCCGGCTCGGGCTGCGCTCGCTCGACGAGGCCATCGGCCGCGTCGACCTGCTCGCGCCGGCCGAGGTCGAGGGCCGCGCCGCCCGGCTCGACGTGACGCCCCTCATCACCGACGTCGGCGAGGGGCCACGCCACTTCGTGGCCAAGGAGCCCGTCCAGTCGCCCCGCAGCGTGCTCGGCGACCGGGTCTTCGACGACGCGCTCGAGACGGTCTTCCTCGGCGGCATCGTCGAGTACGCGTACGAGCTGCGCACGTCGGAGCGCACCGTCGGGGCCCGGCTCGGCGGCTCCATCGGGCTCGAGTTCGGCCAGGGCGACCCGCACGGCGTCGCGCGGCTGCGGTTCACCGGCGAGGCCGGCCAGTCCTTCGGCGCGTTCCTCGCCGCCGGCGTCGAGCTCGTCCTCGACGGCGAGGCCAACGACTACGTCGGCAAGGGCATGGGTGGCGGCCGCATCGTGGTCCGGCCGCCGGCGGACGACGCCGGCGACCCCGTCCTCGTGGGCAACACGGTGCTCTACGGCGCGACGGGGGGCGAGCTCTTCGTCGCCGGACGCGCCGGCGAGCGCTTCGCCGTGCGCAACTCCGGTGCGACGGCCGTGGTCGAGGGCACCGGCCAGCACGCCTGCGAGTACATGACGGGCGGCACCGTCGTGATCCTCGGCCCGACCGGCTCGAACGTCGGTGCCGGCATGTCGGGCGGGCAGCTGTTCGTCCACGACCCCGACGGCCAGCTCCAGGGCCGCGTGAACCGTCAGCTCGTCGAGGCGCACCGCCCGGGTGGCTACGAGCTGGACGAGCTCCGCGAGCTCGTCGAGCGGCACGCCACGCTCACCGGCTCACGGCGGGCCCGCGCGCTCCTCGACGACTGGGAGACCGCCGGCGACCAGTTCTGGCGCGTCGCCCCGAAGTCCGAGCTCGAGCACGTCGCCGCCGAGGGCGTGACCGCCGGCGCCGACTGAGGCGCCCTGCAGGGCCGCGGCCGGCGTCAGTCGGCCGCGGCCCGCTGCAGGTGGGTCGACAGCGCCCGCATCGACACGATCCCGAGGACGCCCCCGTCGCCCACCACGGGCAGGTGCCGGAAGTTGCGCTCGATCATGGTCGCCAGCGCCGAACCGGCATCGTCGCTGGCGGTGGCCGTGACCGGGTCGGCCGTCATCCAGCGGGCCACCGTCGCCGCGTGGGTGTCCACGCCGGCGGCGCAGGCCCGCAGCAGGTCGCGCTCCGTGAAGATGCCGGCGATCTCCCCGCCCTCGTGCAGGACCACCACCGCCGTGACGTTCGCGTCGTACATGCGCTGGGCGGCGCGGGCGAGCGGCTCGTGGGGCTCGACCTGGACGGCCGGACCGTCGAGGAGGTCGGCGAGGGTCATCGTGCAGGCTCCCGGGTCGGGGACCGACTCGACGGTAGCAGCGGCCTCCGGGGGTCCGACCCGGCCGGACGACCGCCCTGCACGCTCGTGCAGCGCCGACACGGTGTCGGTGGGTAGCCTCCGGGGCCGTCCGCTGGTGGGTCCGTGCGTGTCCGCTCGGTCCTGCCGCCCCGCCCGACCCGCCCCCGATCGCCTGGAGCCCCGGTGCTTCCTCGCCGCCAGACGCTCGCCGCGCTCTGCGCCGTCCTCGCCGCCTCGCTGCTCGTCCCGACCACGGCCGGGGCGCAGTCCCTCGCCGAGGCCCGCGCCGAGCGTGCGAGGGTCCAGCAGCGGCTCGACGCCGCCGCCTCCGAGCTCAACGAGCTCGAGGTGCGCCGCGCCGAGCTCGAGGAGGAGTCCGCCGAGCTGTCGGCGCAGGCCGCGGCCATCCAGGGTCGGGTCGACCAGGCCAGCGACCGCATCGGGGAGCGCGTCCGCGTGCTCTACAAGCGCGGCAGCGTCGACCCCGTCGTGATGCTGCTCGCCGGGGACGACCCCCAGGACGCCATCCAGCGCGCCGTGACCGTGGACCACCTCGTCGCCGGCGACCGCCGCGACACCGAGGTCGCCGTGGCCGACCGGACCCGGCTGGCCGCGGTGACCGAGCGGCTCAGCGCGTCGCAGCAGGAGCTCGCGAGCGCCGTGGCCCGCCAGGAGGAGCTCACCTCCGAGCTCCAGCAGGACCTCGCCGCCGCGCAGGCGCTCGAGTCCCGCCTCGAGGAGGAGGAGCGCCGCCGGCGCGAGGAGGAGGAGCGCCGTCGCCGGGCCGAGGAGGCCCGTCGCCAGGCCGCCGCCCGAGCCGAGCAGGCGCGCCGGCAGGCCGCCGCCCGCCCGTCGAGCAGCTCGTCCAGCACCTCGTCCAGCCGCTCCTCGTCGAGCGGCTCCTCCGGGTCGTCGGGCGGGAGCGTGTCCTCGTCCGGCAAGGTCTGCCCGGTCGACCGCCCCCACTCCTTCTCCGACACCTGGGGCGCCCCGCGCTCCGGCGGTCGCTCGCACCGCGGCACCGACATCCTCGCCCCGCAGGGGCAGACGGTGCGCGCGATCGTCTCCGGGACGTGGGACATCTACCCCTTCGGCCGCAACGCCGGGAACTGGGCCATCCTCAAGGGCTCCGACGGCAACCACTACTGGTACCTGCACCTCGAGCGGCACCTCGTCGGCGACGGGGCGCGTGTCCAGGCGGGCCAGGTGGTGGCGACCAACGGTGACACCGGCAACGCCCGGGGCACCCCGCACGTCCACTTCGAGCTGCACCCCGGCGGGGGCAGCGCGGTGAACCCCTACCCGACGCTGCGCTCGATCTGCTGAGCGGGCCCGTCAGGGCGTGAGCACGCCGACGGGCTCCCGCCCGTCGAGGACCGCCTCCACGTTGTCGAGCACCCGCAGCACGATGCGACCGACCGACTCGGCGGACGTGCCGGCGATGTGGGGTGTCACCACGGTGCGGTCCGTGGCCACCATCGGGTGGTCCACCGGCGGTGGCTCGACGGCGAACACGTCGGTCGCGGCACCGTGCAGCCGGCCCTCGGCCACGGCCGCCGCCAGCGCCGCCTCGTCGGTGACCTCGCCCCGCGCGGCGTTGACGACGACCGCGCTCGGCTTCATCGCGGCGATGCGCTCGGCGGAGAGCAGCCCTCGGGTGTCGTCGGTGAGCGCCACGGCCAGCACCAGGACGTCGGCCAGGGCGACCAGGTCGTCGAGGTCGACGAAGCGGACGCCGAGGTCGGCCTCCGTCGTCGCGTCGCGCCGCCGCCGCGACCAGTAGGCGACGTCGACCTCGAACCCGGCGAGGCGACGTGCCGTCGCGGCGCCGATGTCGCCGAGCCCGACGATGCCGACGAGCTTGCCAGCGAGCTCGTAGCGGGCGTGGCCGAACATCTCCCAGCGCCCGTCCCGCAGGGCGCGGTCCGACCAGGACAGCAGCCGCAGGGCGTCGAGCGCCGCCCACACGCACCACTCCGCGACGGCGGCGGTGTTGAGGCCCGCGCACGAGGCGACGGGCACGCCGGCGGCCGCGCAGGCGTCGAGGTCGACGCCGTTCAGCCCCGCGGCCGGCACCTGCACGAGGCGGCACGTCCCCGACAGCGCCGCGGCGACCTCCGCGTCGACCCGCACCTCGCCCCGCCAGTCGGCGATGCAGACGTCGGCCCCCCTGGCGGCCTCGACCGCCTGGTCCTGGGAGGTGGCGCAGACGACCTCCACGTCGGGCAGCCGGCTGGTCACGACCTCCGGCGGCAGGGGGGCGAGCATGGCGACCCGGGGCATCGGACGGCTCCTCGGCGCACCGGCCGGGGCCGGACGGGTGGTGTCGTGCGGGGACCCGTGCAGGGGCCCCGACGAGGTGGCAGGCTAGGCGGTGGGAGACACGACACCGAGCGGGAGCACACGCCACCCATGGCATCGACCACCGACCAGCCGGCCGCGCGGGAGGTGGTGCGGCTCCACGGCGCCGTCATCCGCTTCGCCGGCGACTCCGGCGACGGCATGCAGCTGACCGGCGACCGGTTCACCTCGCAGTCCGCCGTCGCCGGCAACGACCTCGCGACCCTGCCGGACTACCCGGCCGAGATCCGCGCCCCCGCCGGCACGCTCGCCGGCGTGAGCTCGTTCCAGCTCCAGATCTCCGACCACGACATCCACACCCCGGGGGACGCGCCCGACGTGCTCGTGGCGATGAACCCCGCGGCACTGCGCAAGCACCTCGCGGCGCTCAAGGACGGCGGGACCCTGGTCCTCAACGTCGACGCGTTCACGTCGCGGAACCTGCAGAAGGCCGGCTACGACGCCGACCCGCGCACCGACGGGACGCTCGAGGCCTACCAGGTCCACGAGGTGCAGCTCACCGAGATGACCCTGCGGGCGCTGGAGGGGTTCATCGAGGACGGCCGGCTCAACAAGAAGGAGGCCGAGCGGGCGAAGAACATGTTCGCCCTGGGGCTGGTCTCGTTCATGTTCTCCCGGCCGATCGACGGCACCGAGGCGTGGCTGAACGCGAAGTTCGCCAAGCAGCCGGACATCGCCGAGGCCAACGTCAAGGCGCTGCACGCCGGCCGGAACTTCGGCGAGACCACCGAGGCGTTCCGGTTCGTCTACGAGGTCCCGGCCGCCCGGCTCGCGCCGGGCCGGTACCGCAACATCACCGGCAACGCGGCGCTGGCGTACGGCCTGGTCGCGGCGGCGGAGCGTTCGGGCCTGCGGCTGTTCTACGGCAGCTACCCGATCACGCCGGCCTCCGACATCCTCCACGAGCTGTCGAAGCTCAAGCACTTCGGCGTGCGGACCTTCCAGGCCGAGGACGAGATCGCCGCGATCGGGTCGACCATCGGGGCGGCCTTCGGCGGGTCGCTCGCGGTGACCGCCTCGTCCGGCCCCGGCATCGCCCTCAAGGGTGAGGCGATGGGGCTCGCGCTCGCGATGGAGCTGCCGCTGGTCATCGTCAACGTCCAGCGGGGCGGTCCGTCGACCGGGCTGCCGACCAAGACCGAGCAGGGCGACCTGCTCCAGGCGATGTTCGGTCGCAACGGGGAGTCCCCGCTGCCCATCGTGTCGGCCCAGTCGCCGAGCGACTGCTTCTACGCGGCGTTCGAGGCCTGCCGGCTCGCGGTCGAGAACCGCACCCCGGTGGTGCTGCTCACCGACGGTTACCTGGCGAACTCGGCCGAGCCCTGGCTGCTGCCGGAGGTGGCCGACCTGCCGACCTTCGAGCCCGGGTTCACCACCGAGCCGAACACGCCCGAGGGGTTCCTGCCCTACCTGCGCGACCCGGCGACGCTCGCCCGGCCGTGGGCCGTCCCGGGGACGCCGGGGCTGCAGCACCGCCTCGGCGGGCTCGAGAAGGAGGACGGGTCCGGGAACATCTCCTACGACCCGGTCAACCACGACCACATGACGCGGCTGCGCCACGAGAAGGTCGAGCGGATCGCCGAGCGGACGCCGCCGCTCGAGGTCGACGACCCCGACGGGGACGCGACGCTGCTGCTGCTCGGGTGGGGCTCGACGTACGGGCCGATCCGTGGGGCCGTCCGCCGGCTGCGGGAGGAGGGCATCAAGGTCGCCCGCGCGCACCTGCGCACCGTCAACCCGCTGCCCCGCGGGCTCGGCGAGGCGCTCGAACGATACGACCGGGTGCTGCTCCCCGAGAACAACACCGGGCAGCTGCGGATGCTGCTGCGCGCCCGCTTCCTGAAGGACATCGAGGGCTACGACCGGGTCACCGGCCTGCCCTTCACCGCCGCCGAGATCGCCGACGCGGTCCGCTCGACCCTGGAGGTCCGCGCGTGAGCACCACCGAGCTGCCCCAGCTGACCAAGAAGGACTTCACCTCCGACCAGGAGGTGCGGTGGTGCCCCGGCTGCGGGGACTACGCGATCCTCGCCGCGATGCAGTCGTTCCTCGCCGGCGCCGGCGCCCGGCCGGAGTCGACGGTGTTCGTCTCCGGCATCGGGTGCTCCAGCCGGTTCCCGTACTACATGGAGACGTACGGGATGCACTCCATCCACGGTCGGGCGCCGGCGATCGCGACCGGGCTGGCCGTGAGCCGCCCCGACCTCGACGTCTGGGTCATCACCGGCGACGGTGACGCCCTGTCGATCGGCGGCAACCACCTCATCCACGCCCTGCGTCGCAACGTCGACATCACCATCCTGCTGTTCAACAACGAGATCTACGGGCTGACCAAGGGCCAGTACTCGCCGACCTCGCCGCGGGGCACCCGCACCAAGTCGACGCCGTACGGCTCGATCGACCAGCCGGTGAACCCCGTCAGCCTCGCGCTGGGCGCCGAGGCGACCTTCGTGGCCCGCACCATCGACACCGACCGGGCGCACCTGACCGAGGTGCTCCAGGCCGCCCACGCCCACCGTGGGGCCGCCTTCGTGGAGATCTACCAGAACTGCGTCGTGTTCAACGACGACGCCTTCCACGCCATCACCGACCGCGAGCAGAAGGTCATCAACCAGATCTGGCTGCGCGACGGCGAGCCGATCACGTTCGGGCCCGAGGGCGAGCAGGCCGTCATCGCGCTCGAGGACGGCTCGATGTCGATCGTGCCGACCGAGGAAGCCGGGTCGCGGGCCGTGGTCCACGACCCGCGACGCGAGGAGCCGACCACGGCGTTCGCGCTCAGCCGGCTGAGCCACAACCCGACGGGTCCGACGCCGCTGGGGATCTTCCGGCAGGTGGAGCGGCCCGTGTACGACGACATGCTCAACCAGCAGGTCGACGACGCCATCGAGGCGCAGGGGCCCGGACAGCTCCAGGACCTGCTCGCCGGCGGCAGCGTCTGGGAGGTGCTCTGAGCCCTACGCGTCGAGCAGCAGCTTCGACACGTAGACGACCTGGGCGGCGAGCGCCGCGAACCCGGCGAGCACGAGTCCGATCTCGGTCGACACCATCACGGCCGTCGGGAGCAGGGCGCCCGCCACCCAGGCGAGCTGGTAGAGCGTCTCGGCCCGGGTGAAGGCGGTCGCCCGGTGGGCCGCCGGGACCGTGCGCTGCAGCAGCCCGTCGAACGCCAGCTTCGCCGTGCCCCACGCGAGGCCCGCCGCCGCGGCGAGCGCCGCGGCGGCCGGCAGCCCGAACCACTGCCCGGCGGCGAACGCCGCCCCGGCCTCGAGCGCCAGGGCCGCCACCACCATGGGCTGCTCGCGCAGGCGTCGCTCCAGCGCCGGCGACACGAGCGCCGCCAGGCCGTAGCCCGCGCCGGCGGCGCCGAGGACCGCACCGAAGTCGACCAGCGGGGCGTCGACGTCGCGGAAGGCGAACGCGAGCAGCAGCAGCAGGAACCCGTTGAGGACGCGGACGCCCGCCGTGGCGAGCTGCGCCAGGCGGACCTCGCGGGGGATCCGCAGCGGGGTCGCGATGGAGGACGGCGCCGTCGTCGCGGCGCGGTCCCGCAGCGCCGTGGTCGCCGGGGCGAGTCGACGTCCGGACACCGCCGCGACCACGAACAGGGCGACCGCGACCACGAGCGACGCGTCGGGGCCGAGCAGCGCCGCGAGCCCGGCGGCGACCGGGGCGACGGCCACGCCGGCGAGCACCCCGAGCTGGGCCATCCGGGCGTTCGCCGCGACCAGCGCGAGCGGCGTGTCGAGCGCCACGGGCAGCAGGGCGTTGCGGCTGATGCCGTGCAGGCGGCTCAGGACCAGCAGCCCGAAGGCCGTCGGCAGCAGCACCAGCGGGCTCGACGTCACGACGAGCACCGCGGCCAGGACGACGCGGCCGCCGGCGCTGGCCGCGAGCGCCACCCGGTAGGCGCCGGGGCGTCGCTCGAGCAGGGCGCCGAGCCCGGGGCCGAGGACGGCGAAGGGCGCGACCGTCAGCAGCAGGTAGAGCGCGACGTTGCCGCGCGCCTGGGTCGAGGGCACCTGGAAGAACAGGGTGCCCGCCAGCGCGATCGCGACGGCCGCGTCGCCGGCCACCGAGGCGGCGTGCGAGACGGCGAGGTCGCGGAAGCGGGGGCCACCGACGGACGCCAGCGCGTCGAGCTGCCGGCCGACGGCACGCGCGGCCCGGCCCGTCGCCCCCACCCCCGCGCGGGCGGCGCGCCGCAGCCGTCCGTCCGCCGGGACGGTCGGGTCACCTGGTCCGACGTCGTGGATGGCCACGGGCCGGACGGTAGCCCCGCGGTGCGACGGTGGCGCCGTCAGCCCGCGCCGCCGCCGTCCGCGTCCGCCTCGGCCCGGTCGAGCGCGGCCAGCAGGCGGTCGCTGAACCTCGCGAGCGCGTCGGTGAGCTCCGCCGCCTCCTCCGGCCCCAGGTCGGTGACGACCCGGCCCAGCATCCGGCCGTGGAGCGCCTCGACCTGTGCGACCTTCTCGCGGCCAGCGGCCGTGAGCGTGAGCACGACGCCCCGCCGGTCGGTCGGGTCCTCGGCCCGGTCGACGAGCCCCTTGGCCACGAGTCCGTCGACCAGCCGCGAGGTCGACGACACGTGCCGCCCGCACGCCTCGGCCACGGCCGAGACCTGACGGGCGCCGGCGGCGATCGCCTCCATGGCGTGGGCCTGCATCGGTGCGAGCCCCGTGGTGTCCTCCACGTGGTCCCACATCCGGCCGCCGATGGCGCGCAGCCGCTCGATGGCGGCCAGCAGGGCGTCGGCCTGCGGGGTCGTGCCGGCGGGTCGCGTGCGGGGCGGGGTCACGGGGGCCTCGGCGGGGCGGTCGGTCGGTGGACGTGTGCGGTCGACAGTACCTGCGCGGCGCTATAGTTGCAGGCTGCACATGCATCGGTACGCTGCCCGTCCCCTCCCGCCCGGCTCGCCGGCCGACGCAAGGACCATCCCGTGGACACGCTCGTCCGCGCCCTCGCGCACACCGCTCGAACCGCGCCGCGGCTCGTCATCGCCCTGACCATCGTGCTGACCGGCGTCTTCGGTGCCGCGTTCGGGGCCCTCGGGCAACAGGACCAGGGCCAGGAGTCCTTCTCGCCCGACAACCCCGCGCTCGAGGCGCTGGAGTTCGCCGGAGACGCGTTCGGCGGCGAGTCCGACACGCTGGTGCAGGTCCTCGTGGAGGGCGAGGACGTCGTGGGCCCGGAGGGGCTCGCCACCGTCTCGGCGGTGCGGCGGGTGGTCGCGCGGACCGTCCCGGCCGAGCTGCTCGGTGGGGACCCGGCGTCCGGCGGGGTGGTGGGCTACCTCGCCCCGGTCGAGGCCGCGCTCGCGGACGGGGGCGTCGACCCGTCGAGCCTCGACGCGGCCACGATCGACGCGCTCTACACCGACGGGCTCGCGCAGCTGCCGCCCGAGCTCGCCGGTCTCACGGCCCAGCTCGTCGCCGGCGAGGACCCGCTCGACTCGGACGCGGCGCTGCTGCTGGTCTTCCTCGACACCGAGGCCATCGTGGGCGACGCCACCGGGGACGATGCCTTCACGGCCCTGCTCGACGTCATCGGTCCGCTGGTCGAGGCGGTCGAGGAGGCGGACACGCCGCTGTCGACCCAGGCGTTCGCGTTCGAGCAGTTCTTCGCCACCGACGACACCTTCACGGCCGAGGTCGGCCGGCTCTTCGGCGTCGCGGCGCTCGTGATCGTGCTCATCCTGCTCGTCGTCTACGCGGTGTCGCCCCGGGGCGCGACGACCCGCCTGCAGTCACTGCGGCGAGGAGCAGCGGACACCGGCGTGACCCTCGTCGCGATCCTCGCCTCCATCACCTGGATGCAGGGCATCGGCGCACTGCTCGGACCGGACGGGCTCGGCGTCATCGGGGCGTTCTCGCCCCCGACCCAGATCATCCCGATCCTCCTCATCGGCCTCGGCGTCGACTACGCGATCCACCTGACCTCGCGGTACCGGGAGGAGGTCGCCGAGGGGGCCGGCGTCGACGAGGGCGCGACCACCGCCGTCTCGACCGTCGGGGTCGCCCTCGTGCTGGCCACGCTGACCACCGTGCTCGGCTTCCTGACGAACCTGTTCAACCCCGTCCCCGCCATCGCGGACTTCGGCGTCCTCGCGGCGGTCGGCATCGCGGTCGCCTTCCTGCTCATGCTGACCTTCGTGCCCGCGGTCCGGCTCCTGCTCGACCGCCGCGCCGAGGCGGCGGGCCGGCTGCCCCGCGAGGCGCTGGCCTCCAACGCCGAGTCCCGGCTCTCCGGCGCGATGGCCCGGGTGTCGGTCCTCGCCGAGCGCGCGCCGGCGGTCGTGCTCGCCGTGACGCTGGCGTTCGGCGGGCTCGGCGCGTACGGCCTGACCCAGCTCTCGACCGAGTTCTCCTTCGCCGACTTCGTGCCCGACGGGTCGCCCCTGAAGGAGACCTTCCTGACCATCGAGGACCGCTTCGGGGGTGGCTTCGGCGAGCGCACCGACGTGGTGGTGCGCGGGGACGTCGCCTCCGTCGCCGTGCACAACGCCACCGTCGCGGCGCAGGCGGACCTCGCCGGGGTCGAGGGGGTCGTGCGCTTCGGCGAGCAGGCCGCGGCGACGTCGCCGGTGAGCGTCCTCGGGCAGACCCTGGCGGTCGCGCAGCTCGCCCAGGACCCGACAGCCGCCGAGGAGGGTGGGCCGGGCGCAGGGGGTGCGCCGCCCGTCGACCCGCGGGCGGCCGCGTCGGTGGCCAGCGTCGCCTCCGCCGAGGGGGTCGCCCCCGACCTGACCTTCCCGGACGGTGCCGACGTCGCCGCCGTCTACGCGGCGCTGCTCGACGCGGTCCCGAGCGCCTCGGCGGTGCTCGCCCGCGAGCCGGGCGGCGCGTTCACCGCGAGCCTGGTCGAGGTGCAGACGCAGTCGGGCGAGGTCGGCGGCCGCGAGCTCGCGGCGGCGATCGACGAGGCCTTCGGTCCCGTGGAGGCCGCCGGCGCGGACGTCGTCCCGACCTCCAACGCGATCGTGACGGCCGTCATCATCGGTGAGCTGTCCGACTCGCAGGTCTCCTCGCTCGGCGTGACGCTGATCGCCTCGCTGCTGCTGCTCGTCGTCGTCTTCGGGGTCCGGGAGCGCCGCCCCGAGCTGGGCCTCGTGACCCTGCTCCCGGTCGCGCTGGTGGTGCTCTGGGTCTTCGGCACGATGGCCGCGACCGGCATCCCGTTCGGGCCGGTCACCGCGACGATCTCCGCGCTCGCCATCGGCGTCGGCGTGCCCTTCACGATCCACATCACCCACCGCTTCACGGAGGAGCTGCACCGGCAGGACTCCCTCGAGGAGGCCCTGCGCGCCACGATGCGCCACACCGGTGGGGCGCTGGCCGGATCGGCGTTCACCACCATGGCGGGGTTCGCGGTCCTGGTCACCTCGTCGCTGCCACCGTTCCGGCAGCTCGGCCTCGTCGTCGCGTACGCGATCGGGTACTCCCTGCTCTCCGCGGTGGTCGTGCTCCCGAGCCTCCTGGCGCTCTGGGCCCGGTGGCGCCACCTGGACGCCGGCGCCGGCGAGCCCGTCGAGGTGCCCGTCACCGCCGCGTGAGCCCGGAGAGGCGACGGGTGGCTCCGAAGATGCCCGCCCAGATGCGCAACGCGGGCCACACCGGGGCCGCGATCGTCGTGCGCTCCTGACGGCGAGCGGGGCGCTCGACGCGCGCGGCTCGCGCGGGACGCTCCAGTCGAGTCCGCCGGGTGCCGATGCGCACGGTGCGCCGACAGGGACGAGGTCATGCGGCCGCGCGACGATGGGTTCACGCTGATCGAGCTGCTGGTGGTGGTCATCATCATCGGCATCCTCGCGGCCATCGCCATCCCCGTGTTCCTCCAGCAGCGGCAGAAGGCCTACGACACCGCCGCGCGCTCCGACGTGCGGTCCCTGGCCACGGCGCAGTACGCGACCGCGGACGCGAACACGACCTACTCGATCGACTTCGCGGTGCTCGCGGGGAACGGGTTCCGGCCCTCCTCCCCGACGGAGATGAGCCACGCCGTCTGCGTCGACGGCAACTGGTTCGCGGCCGCCGCCCGGCACGCCCAGTCGCCCAACATCGCCATCGTCGACGCGGACGAGCCCTCCGTGCGGCTCGTGACCGTCGCGGCCCACGGGACGCCCGCCGGCGCCATCGCGGCGCTCCGACCCGCGTGCACCGGTGCCGCGATCGGGACCCGACCCTGACGCGCTACGGTCGGCGCCCGCCGACGAGGGAGCAGCGCGGGTGGCCGAGGGCATCGACGTCGAGGCCGTCACCGACTGGTTGACCGACCGGACGGAGGTGGCGCCCCCGCTGGCCTTCGACGTGATCGCGGGCGGTCGGTCGAACCTGACCTACCGCGTCCGTGACGCCGAGGGACGCCGGTTCGTGCTGCGTCGACCGCCGTTGCACTCGGTGCTCGAGTCCGCCCACGACGTGGCGCGTGAGCACCGCATCATGGCGGCGCTGGCCGGGTCCGACGTGCCGGTGCCCGAGCAGGTCGGCGTCGAGACCGACCCGGCCGTCACGGGCGCGCCGTTCTACGTCATGCGGCACGTCGACGGGCTCGTGGTGCGGACCCCCGAGGACGCGGCGCGCGACCTGGACCCGGCGGCGCGGGTCCGTGCCGGTCAGGACCTCGTGGACACGCTCGTGCGCCTGCACGCCGTCGACCCGGACGAGGTCGGGCTCGGCGACCTCGCGCGGCGCGACGGCTACATCGAGCGCCAGCTCAAGCGCTGGAAGGGCCAGCTCGAGAAGGGCTCGACCCGCGAGCTGCCGCTGCTGCACGAGGTCCACGCCCGGCTGGCTGCCGACGTCCCGGCGCAGGGGCCGGCGAGCATCGTCCACGGGGACTACCGCCTCGACAACCTCATGGTGTCCCCCCGGGGCGACGTCCTCGCCGTGCTCGACTGGGAGCTGTGCACGCTCGGAGACCCCCTCGCCGACGTCGGCCTGCTGCAGGTCTACTGGACCGAGCCGGGGGAGGACGAGCTCAACCCGCTCGGCGCGTCCCCGACCTCCGTCGACGGGTTCCCGACCCGGGCCGAGCTCACGGAGCGGTACGCGCAGGCGTCCGGTCGCGACCTCTCGCAGCTCGACTTCTACGTCGCCTTCGGGTTCTGGAAGCTCGCCATCATCCTCGAGGGCGTCTACCAGCGGTTCACGGCCGGCGCGTACGAACACGTGGACGAGGGGGTGCAGCGCTTCGGCGACACCGTCCACGCCCTGGCCGAGCGTGCCCACGAGGCCGCCGGGCGGGCCGGCCGGTGACGGCCTCCCGCGGGCTCCTGGTCGACTACGGCGGGGTCCTCACCCCACCGCTCGGGCCCGTCTGGCGTGACGTCGAGCGGCGGATGGGCCTCGAGAAGGGCACGGTCTTCCGGACCCTGCAGTCGGCCTACGAGCCGGGCACCGGCGCCGGCGACATCGAGCGCCTCGAGCGCGGCGAGCTCGACCTGGCGACGTTCGAGGCCGGGCTCGCGGACCGGCTCCGAGAGGTCGGCGGCGCCATCCCCGAGGAGGGCCTGGTCGCCTCGCTGTTCCACGGGATGGTGCCCGCGGGTGGCGTCTGGGAGATGCTGCGCCGGGCCCGCGCCGGCGGCGTGCGCACGGGGCTGCTGTCGAACTCCTGGGGCACCGACGCGTACCCGCGCGACCTGCTCGCGGAGGTCTGCGACGAGGTCGTGATCTCCGCCGAGGTCGGGGTGCGCAAGCCCGACCCGGCGATCTTCCACCTCGCGGCCGAGCGGCTCGGCGTGCCGCCGGAGGGCTGCGCGTTCGTCGACGACCTGCCCCGCAACGTCGAGGTGGCGACCTCGCTGGGCATGTTCGGCGTCCACCACACGGGCGACGACGCCGCCACCGCCGCCGCCCTGTCGGCGTTCCTCGGCGTCGACCTCACGGCCGACGCGGCCTGACCGCGGCACCGGGGCCCGGCGCGCCGGGGACGAACGTCACGGACGGTCGCGCCGGCCCACTACGCTCGCGCCCATGCCTACCTACGAACAGACCGAAGAGCGCCTCGCGCTCTACATCGACTTCGAGAACGTCGCCATCGGCGCGCGTGACATCGGGTACCGGTTCCTCGCGGAGCCCCTGCTCGACGCCCTCGCCGAGCGCGGGCGTCTCATCACCCGACGCGCGTACGCGGACTGGAACCTCTTCTCCGAGCACCGCCGCGGCCTCGTCGACGCCAACATCGAGCTGATGGAGATCCCGCAGCGCTCGGACTCCGTGCGCAAGAACGCGGCCGACATCCAGATGGCCGTCGACGCCATGGAGCTCGCGCTCACGCGCGACTTCGTCTCGACCTTCGTCATCGTCTCCGGCGACTCCGACTTCACGCCGCTGGTGTCCAAGCTGCGCGAGCTGGACAAGCGCGTCATCGGCGTCGGGCTCAAGGGCTCGACCTCGAAGATGCTGCCGCCGGCGTGCGACGAGTTCATCTTCTACGACCGCCTCGAGGCGGTGCGGGCGCAGACCAAGCAGTCCGCCAAGAGCTCGGGGGGCGGGGGCCGCAAGAAGAAGACCGCCGCCGCGTCGTCGCAGCCGAAGGGCGAGCAGCCGAGCCCGAAGAAGGCGTCGAGCCAGAAGGAGGACCTGGAGACCGTGAAGCGGCTCGTGACCTCCACGCTCGCCGGGCTGCAGTCGTCCGCCGCCGGCGCCGTCCAGGCGTCGAACCTCAAGCGGGCGCTGCTGCGCAAGGACCCGACGTTCTCCGAGCAGGACTACGGGTTCCGCGCCTTCCGCGAGTTCGTCCAGCACCTCGAGACCGAGGGGCTGATCACGCTGACGGACGGTTCCGCGCCGGGCGACCCCGAGGTCGACTTCCCCGCCAAGGCGAAGGACGAGGACGCCGCGTTCGACCTGCTGCGCACGACCGTCACGGAGCTCATGCACGAGCTCGGTGGCGACCCGCCGCTGTCGGGGCTGAAGGACCAGCTCCGCAAGCGTGACGAGAACTTCTCCGAGAAGGACTTCGGGTACTCCGGGTTCCTCCAGTTCTGCAAGGCCGCGGTCACCAAGAACGTGGTCGAGATGGACTGGGAGGAGGAGGACCAGGAGTACTACCTCTACGTCGAGGGTGCGCCCGTCGGCAAGGCCGACTGACCGAGCGCCGGACGCCGACCGCCGCTGACCGAGGAGGTGCGACGTGCTGCCGGAGACCGTCGTCAGGTTCCTGCTCGACGAGGCGCCCGTGGGGCACCTCGCCACCGTCGACGCGGACGGCAGCCCGCAGGTGACGGTGGCGTGGTTCGACGTCGACGACGCGGGCCGGCTGGTGTTCGCGACGCTGTTCGAGCAGCGCAAGCTCGCGAACCTGCGCCGCGACCCGCGTTGCACGGTCAGCTTCACGTCGAGCCGGAGCAACCCCGTCGGGATGGCCTGGTACGTGGTCGTCCGTGGGACGGCCGAGGTCACCGAGGGTGGCGCGCCGGAGCTGCTGCACCGGCTCGCGCAGCGCTACGTCGGGCCCGGGACCCGGTTCCCGCCGATGGACGCGCCGCCGGCGGGGTTCACGACCGCCATCACCCCGACCGACGTCCGCGGCGTCGGCCCGTGGTCGGACTGACGCCGCCGGCGCGTGGGCCCCGCGGGGGTCAGGTGGGGGCGTCGCCTCGCTTCGCGCGCTTCGCCTGGCGGCCGCGGATCGTCGCGTCGAGCTCGACCTTGCGCAGGCGCACGGTGGTCGGGGTGACCTCGACGGCCTCGTCCTCGCGGATCCACTCCAGCGCCTGCTCCAGCGACAGGCTGCGGGGCGGGGCGAGGCGGACGAGCTCCTCGGCGGTGGAGGAGCGCACGTTGGTGAGCTTCTTCTCCTTGGCCGGGTTGACGTCCATGTCCTCCTCGCGGGCGTTCTCGCCGACGATCATGCCCTCGTAGACCTCGACGCCGGGGCCGACGAAGAGCTGTCCGCGGTCCTGCAGCGTCATCAGCGCGTAGGTCGTGGTCTGGCCCTGCCGGTCGGCGACGAGCGAGCCGTTCGGGCGGGTCTTGATCTCCCCGAACCACGGCTCCCAGCCGTCGAACGTGCCGTGGATCATCCCGGTGCCGCGGGTCTCGGTGAGGAACTCGGTGCGGAAGCCGATGAGGCCACGCGCCGGGACCTTGAACGTCATGCGGGTCCAGCCACCCTCGGCCTGCCCGGAGGACTGCATCGACAGCATCCGGCCCTTCCGGAGGCCCAGCAGCTGGGTGACGACGCCGACGAAGTCGTCCGGGACGTCGATGGAGAGGTGCTCCACGGGCTCGTGGACGGTCCCGTCGATCTCGCGGGTGACGACCTGCGGCTTGCCGACGGTGAGCTCGAAGCCCTCGCGGCGCATGGTCTCGACCAGGATGGCGAGCTGCAGCTCACCGCGGCCCTGGACCTCCCAGACGTCCGGGCGCTCGGTCGGCAGGACCCGCAGCGAGACGTTCCCGACCAGCTCCTGCTTCAGGCGCGAGTCGAGCAGGCGGGCCGTCACCTTGTCGCCGTCCTTGCCGGACAGCGGCGAGGTGTTCACGCCGAGCGTCATGCCGAGGCTCGGCTCGTCGACCGTGAGCGGCGGCAGCGGGCGCGGGTCCTCCGGGTCGGTCAGCGTCTCGCCGACGGTGATCTCGGGGATGCCGGCGATCTGGACGATGTCGCCGGGGCCGGCCTCCTCGATCGGCACGCGGTCGAGGGCCTCGGTCTTGTAGAGCTCCACGACCTTGGCCCGGTCGACGGAACCGTCGAGGCGGGCCCACGCGACCGGCTGGCCCTTGCGGATGCGGCCGTTGCGGACGCGGCAGATCGCGAGCCGCCCGACGTACGGGTCGGCGTCGAGCGAGCTGACCATCGCCTGCAGCGGGTGGCCGTCCTCGAACACCGGCGCCGGGACGGTCGCCAGCAGCGTCTCGAACAGCGGCGCGAGGTCGGTGCCGGGCTCGTCGAGGTCGAGCGTCGCGATGCCGTCGCGGGCGTTGGTGTAGACGATCGGGATGTCGATCTGGTCGTCGTCGGCACCGAGGTCGATCATGAGGTCGAACACCTCGTCGACGACCTCCGCGATGCGGGCGTCGGGGCGGTCGATCTTGTTGACGACCAGCACGATCGGGAGCTCGAGCTCGAGGGTCTTGCGCAGCACGAAGCGGGTCTGCGGCAGCGGGCCCTCGGACGAGTCGACGAGCAGCAGCACGCCGTCGACCATGCCCAGCGCACGCTCGACCTCGCCGCCGAAGTCGGCGTGGCCCGGCGTGTCGAGGATGTTGATCGTCGTGCCATCACGCGTGACCGCCGTGTTCTTCGCGAGGATCGTGATGCCCTTCTCGCGCTCGAGGTCGCCCGAGTCCATGACGCGCTCGGCGACGTCCTGGTTCGCGCGGAACGCCCCGGACTGCCACAGCATCGCGTCGACCAGGGTGGTCTTGCCGTGGTCGACGTGGGCGATGACGCCGATGTTGCGCAGGTCGGAGCGGGAGGACGTGGACGACATGGAGCGGGCCTCGAGGTGGCAGGGAGCGCGGCGGACGGGCCGCGTGCGAACGCGCGCCGGCGGCACCGGCGCGCGTGACCGTCGAGGGTACCGGCCACGCGGACGCGGGACTCCGGGGGTCCGCTCGGGGGTCGGCTCAGCTCGCGACGAGCGTCACCGCGGCGATCACCGCGAGCTGGACCAGCGCCACCGTGGCGCCGAGGCAGTCGCCGGTCAGGCCGTCGAGCCGCCGGCGGTAGAGCCGGCGGGTGGCCGCGACCGGGAGGGCGGCTGCGACCAGCGGCACCCACGCGAGGGTGCCGAGGCACACCACCAGCGTGCCGGCGGTGGTCAGCGCGGCCACGGACGTCCCGAGCCACCCGAGCGGCTCCGAGACCCGCGCACCGTGGCCCTGGTCGCTCGCCGCCGGCAGGAGCCGCACCATCACGGGGATGCTCGCCCGGCCCACGACGTGGCCCAGCACGGTGGCCCGCGCGAACCACGCGAGGTCGAGCGGCACGAGCATGGCGACGCGCAGGGAGAGCGCCCCCACGAGCGCGGCCGTGCCGTAGGTGCCGAGCCGGGAGTCCCGCATGATCTCGATGCGGCGCTGCGGCGTCCAGCCGCCCCAGACGCCGTCGAACACGTCGGCGAGGCCGTCCTCGTGGAACGCGCCGGTGACGGCCACCTCGACGCCCACCGCGACCACGGTGGCGACCACGGCGCCCCAGAACGGCTCCACGGCCGCCCACGCCGCCACGCCGACCGCGGCGACGAGGAGACCGACGAACGGGAACAGCGCCGACGCCCGTCGCAGGTCGCCGTCGCGGACCTCGGTCCGTGGGACCGGGAGGCGGGTCAGGAACCCAGTCGCGAAGGCGAGCAGCCGGGCCCCCTCACCGAGGGAGACGACGTCGCCCCGGCCCGGGCCCCCGTCCGGGCCGGGCCGTCGTCCGTCGTCCGCACGCGTCGCCATCGGGGGCATCGAACCACACCGCCGGCGCGCCGCCGGCCCCGCGGTAGCGTCCGCACCGCCCCACCCAGGAGACCCGGCCGATGCCCACCACCCTCGTCCTCGGCGGCGCCCGCTCGGGCAAGTCGACGTTCGCCGAGGCCACGGTCCGGGCGTCCGGCCTGGAGCGGGTCTACGTGGCGACCGCGCCCGTCCCGGACGGGTCCGACCCCGACATGCTCGCGCGCGTCGAGCGCCACCGGGCCGACCGTGGGGAGGGGTGGCTGCTGGTCGAGGAGCCCCTCGACCTCGTCGGGGTGCTGGCCGAGCACGCCGGGGACCGGCGCGCCGTGCTCGTCGACTGCCTGACCCTGTGGCTGTCGAACCTCATGGAGCGGGGCCAGGACGTCGACGCCGCCACCGCCGAGCTCGCCGGCGCCCTGTCGGGGTGCGCCGGTGAGGTCGTGCTCGTGTCGAACGAGGTCGGCCTCGGCGTCCACCCCGCGACGGACCTCGGCCGGGTCTTCCGCGACCACCAGGGCCGCGTGAACCAGCGGGTCGCGGCCGCGTGCGACGTCGTGCGGCTCGTCGTCGCGGGCATCCCGGTCGCCGTGAAGGGCTGACGCGCCTCGACGTCAGCTCGGGCGGACGACCTCGTCGATGAGGCCGTACTCCAGCGCGTCGTCGGCCGTCATCCAGTAGTCGCGGTCGGTGTCCTGCGCGACCTGCTCGACGGTCTTGCCGCCGGCCTTCTGGGCGAGGATCTCGTTGAGCCGGTGGCGGAGGAACACGATGTTCTTCGCCTGGATCTCGATGTCCTTCGCGGTGCCGCGGGCGCCACCCAGGGGCTGGTGGATCATGATGCGGGCGTTCTCGGTGGCGGAGCGGGTCCCGGTCCCGGACGCGAGGATGACCGCGGCGGCGGAGGCGGCCATGCCGATGCAGCGGGTGTTCACCTTCGACCGCATCAGGTGCATGGTGTCGTAGATCGCGAACAGCCCGGAGATGATGCCGCCCGGCGAGTTGACGTAGAGCATCACGTCCTCGTCGGAGTCGGCGTCGAGGGCGAGCAGCTGGGCGACCAGCAGGTCGGCGCTCTGGTCCTCGAGGGGGCCCTTCATGAACAGGATGCGGTTCTCGAACAGCGTGTCGTACGCCTTCCGCGTCCCCTTCAGCAGCTCCTCGATCTCGGCCACGTGCCTCGCCTTGTCGTCGTCGGGGTCGGCAGCGTAGCGACGGAGCCCGCGGACGGGCCGCCCACGGCCGTCGGGTTGAGCGCCGCCGGCGCAGGCCGCCGGACGGATGGCCGGGGGCCTAGAGCAGCTCGGGCCGGTCCCGCTCCTCCGACATCCCGATGGGGCCGTCGGTGATGCCGTGGAGGAACTGCTGGCACGGCGCGTACCACGAGTTGAACATGTCGTCGACGGTGCCGAAGGCGACGAGGTTGCGCCGGAACAGCATCCCCACGTAGTCCGCGACCTGCTGGGCCGAGGGGATGTGGTGGGTCACGATGATGATCGTCGTGTCCGACGTACCGACGATGTCGCGCGCGAGGTCGTTGAGGTAGGCGGTGCGCACCGGGTCGAGGCCGGAGTCCGGCTCGTCGAAGAGCAGGATCTTCGGCTCCATCACGAGCGCCCGCGCCAGGCCGGCGCGCTTGCGCATGCCGCCCGAGATCTCGTCGGGGAACTTCTCGGTCGCACCCTCGAGGCCGACGAGGGCGAGCTTCTCCATGACGACCCCGCGGATCTCCTTCTCCGTCTTGTTCGTGTGCTCACGCAGCGGGAACGCCGTGTTGTCGTAGACGGTCATGGAGCCGAACAGCGCACCGTCCTGGAACAGCACCCCGAACTTCTTGCGGACCTCGAGCAGGTGCTTGCGCTTGAGCGTCGGGATGTTGTCGCCCTCGACCCAGATCTCGCCGCGGTCGGGGGTCAGCAGCCCGATCAGGTTGCGCAGGAACACGGACTTGCCGGTCCCGGACGGGCCCAGCACGGTCGTGATCTCCCCCCGGGGGAAGTCGATCGTGATGTCCTCGAGGACCGTGTTCGAGCCGAACGACTTCGTGAGGCCCCGCACCGAGATGACCGGGTCGTGCACCGGGGTGTTCCCGGGGAACACCGGGTCGAGGTGCTTGTCGTAGTCGGCCGGCGGGTGGTGCAGGGTCTTGCCGCCGAAGCCGATGCCCGCGCCGGTCGGCTCGAAGTTGGTCATGGAGGAGACGGGCATCAGCTCACCTCGAGGTGTTGACGAGCAGCAGGTCGGTCGTGGCGGCGTGGGTGACGCGGTTGGCCACCGAGCCGAGCAGGCGTGAGGGACCGCTCATGCCCTTGTTGCCGAGCACCAGCAGGTCGAAGGTGCTGCCGGCGCGGGCCAGCGTGTCACCGGCGTGGTCGCCGGTGGCGACGTGGCGCTGCGCCGTGGCCAGCGCCTGGTCCTGCGCGACCGCCCGGTCGAGCAGCTCCTGCCCCGACGCCTCGTCCCTCGCGGCGGCGAGCAGCCAGAGCTCGCCGGCCGAGACCGCCTCGGCGAAGCGTCGACCACGCTCGACCGCGAGCGCCGCAGTGGGGGAGCCGTCGGTCGCGAGCGCGACCGTGGTCCACGGTGCCTCCTCGTGCGGGCGCTCGCCGTGGACGAGGAGCAGGTCGCGACGACAGTGGTGCGTGAGCTGGTGGGGGACGTTGCCCACGAGCCGCTCGGCGCGGTCCCCGAGACCGACCGTGCCGACGACGACCAGCGCCCCCGGACGGTCGTCGGAGAGGTCGAGCATGGCCTGCGCCGGCGACCCCTGGGGGGTTCGCTGCTCGATGTCCTCGACACCGGCGCGGCGCCCGATCGCGGCGGCGTCGGCGATCGTGTTGCTCGCCCACATGGCCTCGGCCCCGTCCGCGCCGCCGCCCGGGAAGCTGGCCTCCTCGGGAGTCGGGATGTCGTCACGGCCCCGCTGCCAGGCGGTCACCACGACGAGCGGCACCCCGAGCCGGGCCGCGACGCTGGCCGCGACGCCCACGGCCCCGGACGCGGTTCGCGACCCGTCCGTGCCGACGATCACCTGGTCGTACGTGGTCGTGCTCACCCTGCCACCTCCGCGATGGTCGGCTCGATCAGGTCGATGCCGTCGACGAGCCAGCGCCCGTCCACGAGCTGGAGCCGCAGCTCGGCGGCACGGGTGGCCGGCTGGACCACCCCCTCGGTGTCGTCGGACACGAGGGCCTGGGCCACGATCGCGAAGACCACCGCCCGGTCGCCGTCGATCGACTGGACGAACAGGTCCTCGACCGCGCCCTCGCTGCGGGTGCCGGCCGCGGCGAGCGCCTCGGCGGCCTGCGGCCCGACGAACTCGTCGACCTGCTCGGCGAACGCGTCCGTGCCGGCGGCCTCGAGCGAGGTCCGCGTCGTGTCGAGCTCGTCGGCGTCCCAGTTGGTCAACACGGTCAGGACGTCGGTGGCGGTGGCGCGAACCGTCAGCACGGCGTCCTCGCGGGCCGCGAGCACCTGCCACTGCCAGGTCGACCAGCCGGCGAGCGCGAGGGCGAGGACGGTCACCAGCCAGGGCGCCGCCCGGCGCAGCGCGACGCGACCCCGCAGCGCCGGCAGCGCCTCCGTGGTCGCGTCGGGCTCGGTGACCGGTTCGTCGGCCCCCGTGGTGTCGGGAGCGTCGGCTCCGTCGATCGTGTCGTTCACCGGCGTCGTCCTCGCAGCCAGAGACCGGCGCCGACCAGCAGCGGTGCGAGGGCGAGCACGCCCCCGCCCGTGGCCGGCAGGGTCCCGCTGCCGCCGAGCGCGGTGCGGCCCGGCGGCGTCACGCCGCTGCCGTCGGTGGAGGCGACGAGCGGCGCGTACAGGATGCCCGGGGAGGTCTCGTCCGCCGGCACGGGGGACGCCTGCCGGACGGCGTTGACGCCGGTGCCCCACGTCTCGTCGACGCACGCGGCACCCGGCAGGGTCGGGGGCGTGGCGCGCTTCTCCGGGTAGACCTGGCCGCCGGCGGGGTCGGCGGTGAACTGGATCCGGGTCCAGTTCGCGCCGGTCGTCGGGTCGGGCTGCAGCAGCACCCCGAAGCCGCGCTGGAAGAAGGCCTGGTGCAGGACGAGGGCCTGCTCCGCCTCGGCGAGCTTCGAGTCGTAGCGGTCGGGGTCGGCCGTCCCGTCCCAGGTCGACGGACCGAGCAGCATGTCGGTGACGGCCTGCAGGTCGTCGACGAGACAGCTGATGTTGGCGCGGTTGTCCTCGATGAACGCCTCCGCCTCGCGCAGGGCCGGTGTGCCCTCCTCGAGCAGGTCCTCGACGTTCCCGCGCTGCTCGCCGAGGACCTCGAGGAGGTCGGCGCCGTTGGTGAAGGTCTGGGCGATCTCCTCGCGCTGGTCGGCCAGCGTCTCGAGCACGACCTCGGACGAGTCGACGAGCCGCTCCAGCTCCGGGATGCCGGCCACGAGCGTGCGGTTGAGGTCGAGGCTCGAGCGGTTGAGCTGCCGCAGGGTCTCGCCGCGCCCATCGAGCGCGATCGACGCCTCCTCGATGAGCGTGGCGACGTCCTCGACGTCGATGGCCCGGAACAGCTCTGCGGTCTCCGCGAGCAGGAAGGGGACCTCGGCCGGGACGATCGCCTCGACCGGCTCGATGCGCTCGCCGGGGTCGGCGGCCTCCCAGTCGGCCGCCACGGGGGTGAAGTCGACCGCCTGCTCACCGATGGGGGAGCGACGCAGCACCCGCACGACGGCCTCGCGCGGCACCTCGGCGGTGCCGTCGATGCGCAGCTCGATGAGCACGCCCTCCTCGACGAGCGACACGTCCGCCACCTGGCCGACGGCGCGCCCGAGGACCGTGACCTCCTGCTGCGGCAGCACCCCGCCCGCCTCGGGCATCGGCACCGACACGCGGTAGCTGTCGTCGAAGAAGACGCCGGACGCGTAGGTCAGCAGCGCGCCGACGACGACGATCGCGGTGAAGGCGACCAGCCAGATCAGGTTGGTCGCGAGGCGCAGCGAGAGACCCCTCATCGCTCGTCCCTCTGGGTGCCGGGGCAGTTGGCGTGGTCGTCCCAGCAGGCCTCCGAGGACGGGTGGTACGGCGGCGGCATGCCGGGCTGGCCGGGGTTCGGCGGCTCGCAGGCCCGGCTCGGGTCGCCGGCGGTGTCGTTGAGCCCGCAGACGATGAAGTCGAGCCAGACCTGCGCCTCCTCGTCCGTGTACCCGTTGCGGACGTGGATGTTGTGCCGGGGGAGCCACAGCAGCAGGTCGGCGAGCGCACCGTCGATGCGGGAGAGCTCGCCCACCAGGATGCGCAGGCGCCGGATCTGGTCGTCGAACTCGTCGCGGTGCTCGCGCAGGACGCGCTCGCCCACCACGGCGAGGCGCTCGACGTCGACGAGCGCGTCGACGAGCCGGTCGTCCTCCTCCTCGAGGCGACGTGACGCGTCGAGCAGGACCTCGAGGGTGGCGGCGTTCTCCTCGGCGTCGGCCGCGGTGGCGGCGGTCAGGTCGTCGAGCGCGTCGATGAGCCGCAGCAGGTCCTCGCGGCCCTCGTCGTAGCGGCCGACGAACCCCTCGACGTCGGAGATGAACTGGCCGAGCTGGCCGCCACGACCCCCGAACGCCGCGGCGCCGGTCTGCACGGCGGCCGACAGCCGGTCGGCCGCGACGAAGGCGAGCGCCGCGTTGCCGGACTCGACGAGGTCCTCGATGTCGGTGACGACACGCGTTGCCGTGATCTCCTGCCCGTCGGCCAGGGCGCCCTCGGTGCCGATCGGTCGCAGGTCGACGTAGCGCTCGCCGAGCAGCGACGTCTTGGCCAGCAGCGCCTCGACCTCGGAAGGCAACCCCGTGTCGTCCTGCACGCGCATGGTCACCCGCGCCTGCAGGTCGTCGGTGAGGTCGATCGAGGTGATCGTGCCGATGGGCACGTCGCCGGCACGCACGTGGGCCTGCGTGACGAGGTCGAGGGAGTCGGGGAAGACCGCGGTGACCTCGATGGTGCCGTCCCCGCGGGAGCAGCCGGTCGCGACGAACGCGAGGGCCGCGACGAGGGCGACCAGGGGGGAGCGGCGCAGCCCGGTCACGGTGCCACCTCCCCGTCCGTGTCGCGGCCGAGGTCGCGCAGCGCCCCCTCGGCGGCGTCGCCGAGGCGACGGGAGAGCTCGTCGCCGCCGAGCAGGTCGCGCCGGCGCAGCAGTTCCTCACCGATCTCCGGCTGCATCTCGACGATCTCGCGGACGGCCTCGGGCAGCGTCACGCTGGTGGCCGCGGTGCACGGGATGATCGGCTCGAGGCAGAGGTTGCCGCTCAGGATGTCCTCGATGGGGACCTGCTCGCACTGCTCCGCCGTGAGACCGGCACCGAGACAGAGCCCGACGAGGCGCTCGATGAGCGACTCCTCGATCTCCCGGCCGAGCTCGTCGGAGTGGTTGACCAGCGGGAGCCAGTTGTTGTCGTTGCTGCCGACGACCCGGTCGGCGTGCCGGAACAGCTCGGCCGACCCGAGGATCGCGAGCGAGATCTGGTCGAGGTTGCGCTGGGCCGTCCGGCCGACCCGGGTCAGCGTCGCGACGTCCTGGGTGAGCGTGGTGCGGTTGGTCTCCAGCAGCTCCCGGGCCTGCCGGGTGAGGCGCACGAGGCCCGTGAGCGCGGCGTCGAGGTCCTCGCGGTCGTCGACCAGCGACGAGGTGACCGTGTTCCAGTCGGCGATGAGCCGGCGGATGGCCGCGTCGCGGGTTGCGAGCGTCTCGTTGAGGTCGGAGAGGCGGCTCGCCAGCGCGAGCACCTCCTCGTCGTTGTCGGCCAGCACACCGATGGCGGCGGTCGCCGAGTCGATCGTCTCGCCGAGCTGGGCGCCGTTGCCGTCGAGGACCTCGGCGAGGTTGGCGACGAACCGGCCGACCTCGGCCGCGTCGAGCCCGCCGACGAAGTCGTTGAGGCCCTCGAGGACCTCGTCGAACTCGAAGGGCACCTGCGTCCGCTCGACGGGGATGGTCTCCCCGGCGGCGAGCGTCGGCCCGCCCGTGTAGGGCGGGTCGAGCTGGACGTAGCGCTCGCCGAGCAGCGACTCGGGGACGATGACGGCCCGGACGTCCTCGGGCAGCTGCAGCTCCGGGTCGAGCGCGAGGGTCACGGTCACGACGTCGGACCCGGGCGACGTCGTCAGCTCGCGGATGCGGCCGACGTCGATGCCGAGGACCCGAACGGGGGACCCGGCGAAGAGGTTGTAGGTCCGGGAGAACTCGACGTCGACGAGCTGCTGGCCGCTGGCGCCGACGCCCAGCGTGCTGCACCCGGCGGCCAGCACGGCGAGGACGACGACCAGCGCGACGTGACGGATGCGGCCGCTCATCGTCCACCCCCCTGCCCGGCCGAGCCGAGGCCGAAGAACCCGCCGATACCGGTGCGCACCACCGCCGGCGTGCGCAGCGGGGCCGCGCCATCCGTGGTCAGGCTCGCCGGGGCGATGACGGAGTCCGAGGCGGCCGTGGTGCCGCCCTGCTCGCAGCGCGGGTCGGGCCCGACCAGGTCGGTGAAGAGCTGGTCGAGGGTGCCGCCGCACTTCAGCAGCGCCCCGACGCCGACCGCACCGAGGTTGGTCGTGAACACGTTGCCCCACGTCGGGTTGTCGATCTTGGCGGGGCCGCCGGAGTAACCGATGGAGGCGAAGCCCTCGAGGCCCACACCGAGGTAGGCGAACACGTGGGCGAGGTCGACCTGGTGCCGGTCGATGATCTCGAGGTCCTGGTGCAGCGAGGCGAGGACCTCGTCGAGCTGCTCGTCGCGGTCCTCGAGCAGCGTCGCGGCCTGGTCCGTGGTGGAGGCGGTGGCCTGCAGCAGTCGGGTCACGTCGGCGCGGCGGGCGGCGAGGCGGTCCAGGGTCGAGCCGAACGCGTCGATGATGCGGACGAGCTGCTCGTCCTCGTCGGCGAGGGTGCCGACGACGACCTGGGCGCGGTCGAGCACGAGCTCGAGGTCGTCGCGGCGCTCGACGACGATGTCGGTCACCTGCTGGACACCCTCGAGCAGCGCGACGACGTCGTCCCGGCTGTCCTCGGTGACGTCGGCGAGCGCCGTGGTGAGGTCCTGCAGTGCGTCGACGTCGACCTCGCCGAGAAGCTCGGCCGAGCGGTCGCCGAGCTCGGGGAGGTCGATCGGGGTGGAGGTGCGGGAGACCGGGATGACGTCGCCGTCCTCCAGCACGGTGCTCGACGAGCCCGGGGTGATCGACAGCGCTCGCTTGCCGAGGGTGTTCGAGATGATGATGGCGACCTCGGAGTCGGCCGGGATCTCCTCGGCGTCCATCGCGAACTCGGCGCGGGCGACCTCGCCGTCGATGGCGACGTCGAGGACGCGCCCGACGCGCACACCGGCGACGAACACGAAGTCGTTCTCCCCGAGGCCGGCGGCGTCGGTGAACTCGGCAGTGAGCCGGGTGCCGGGGACGAACGCCCCCCCGGTGGCGCCGACGGCGTAGACGGTCGCGACCGCGATGAGGATCGCGACGACGACGCCGACGACGGCCTGGTTGCGTTCCATCAGCATCTAGCGACCCCCCTCCGCGTCCGCGCCCGCACCCTGGCCGAAGAACGCGCCCATCCCACCGTCGCGGTGCGAGAAGCGCTGCGGCGGCAGCTCGGCGTCCCGTTCGGTGGTGACGGTCTCGTAGTCGAGGCTCACGCCCACGGCCCGGATGTTGAACCACTGCCCGAGCCGGGAGATCCGGTGGTAGGCGACGAGCCCCTCGGGGGAGGTGGTCAGCAGGGGGACGAGCCGGTCGCGGTTGAGCGCGAGGATCGTGGTCAGGTCCTCGACCTCGTCGAGCGCGAGGCGGAGCTCCGCGTCGTTGTCGGTCAGCAACCGGTCGAGCTCCTCCTGCGCGTCGGCGATCCGCACGACCGCGTCGAGCAGCTCGTCGTTGCGAGCTTCGAGCGTCTCGGACACGGCCGCGAAGCTGTCCAGCAGCCCCCGCAGGTCCTGCTCGCGCTGCGCGTACGCGTCGAGCGTCTCGGCGGCGTTCACCAGCAGCGACTCGATCTCGCGGTCGCGGGTCGCCACCGCCTGCGTGAGCGACGCGCCGCGCTGGATGAGCGAGCGGACCTCGTCCTCGCGACCGACCAGCGCCTCCTGCAACGCCTGCAGGACCTGGTTCTGGACCTCAGGGTCGAGCGCCTGCATCACGGGGACGAGCCGGTCGAGCAGCACGTTGAGGTCGACCGGCGCGCGCGTCTGCGCGGCCGGGTAGGTGTGCCCGGCGGCCACGGCCCCACCGGCCCCGGGCTCCACGTAGAGGAACCGCAGCCCGAAGACGTCACGCCACCGCACCGAGACGACCGCGTCGTCGCGCAGCGTGATGTCGTCGCGGACGGCGAAGCGCACCAGCGCCGTGCCTCCGGGCTGCACTTCGATGGCCGTGACCTTGCCGACGGTCACGCCGGAGATCTTGACGTCGTCGTTGACGAGCAGGCCCTGCACGTCGGTGAACTCGGCCGCGTACGACTCCCGCGGCTCGAGCGAGATGTTCCCGATCACGGCGATGAGCCAGAGCGTGAACGCGACGCACACGACCGTGAACACGAGGAACTTCAGCGTCGGGAACCGGTCACCCACGTCAGCGACCTCCCTGCGCGCCGTCGGGGCAGTCGAAGCCCTCGGCGCCGGCGTTGCCGCACAGGACGGCGATGGGGTCGAAGCCCTCGCCGCCGAGGAAGATGCGGAACCCACCCCACTCGGATCCATCGGAGAGGTCGCCGCCGTGCTTGCCGAGCTGCTGGCCGTAGATCGCGACGCCCTGGATCATCGACCCGACGTTGCGGGCCTGGCGCTCGAGCATCGCGCCCACGGGTTCCGATGAACGCACCAGCGTCGAGATCGCCGGCTCCTCGGCCTCGAGGAACTCGGCGAAGGTGATCGCGAAGGAGGCGAGCTGGTCGAGGTTGGCGCGCAGCTGACCCTGCCGCTCGCGCAGCACCGCGGTCGCGTCGGGCACCGCCCGGTTCAGCCGGGTGAGCTCGGGGATGGCCGGCGCGAGGGTCTCGGCGGCGTCGGCGAGGTTGCGCAGGTTGCGCAGGTTGTCGTCGGCGGTGCGGGCCCCGAAGGCGGCGAGCTGCTGGCCGAGCTCGATGTTCTCGGCGATCGCCGGTCCCTCGCCCTGCTGGTCGGCGAGCGTGTCGACGATGGTCGCGAGCTGGTCGCCGTCGATGGCGGCGAGGAACGGCGACAGCTCGTCGAGGACCTCCTGCAGCTCCGTCGGCGGCCGGTCGGCGACGATCGTGTCGCCGGCGGCGAGGAACGGCTCCTGGCCGAACCGCGCGTCCGGGAACGAGACCTCGATCTGCTTCTCACCGAGCAGCGTCTTCGCCGTGACGACGAGCTCGAGGTCCTCGCTGGCCGGCAGCACCACGTCGCCGTCGAGACGCAGGGTCGCGATGGCCTCGCCGTCGGTGTAGCGCAGGGCGTCGACCCGGCCGATGCGGACCCCGCGGGCCTTCACGTCGGTGCCGGGCGAGAGCCCCGACCCGGCCCGGCCCAGCAGCGCGTCGACGGTGTAGGTGTCGGCCGCCGGCGCGTAGCGCAGCGTCATGCCCACGTAGGTCAGCGCGATGACGAGGACCACGGACGCGGTGCCGAGGATGCGGCGGACGAGGATCGGGTCCATCACCTCACCCCGCGATCTTGATGGTCTCGCCGCCGGCGCCCCAGAAGGCCAGCGACAGCAGCATGTTGAGGACCACCACGATGGTGATGCTCGCCCGGATGGCGCGGCCCACCGCGACGCCGACGCCGGCGGGCCCACCCTTGGCGTAGAAGCCGTAGTAGGTGTGGACCAGCACGACGATGATGGTGAAGACGACCGCCTTGACGAGGCTGTAGACCACGTCGATGAACGGCAGGAACAGGGCGAGCCGCGTGTCGTAGGCGCCGGGGGAGACGGTGAAGAAGCCCGTCACGATCAGGCGGGTGGCGGCGAAGGCGCTGAAGAGGCTGAACAGGTACAGCGGGATGGCCGGGATGAGCGCCGCCCAGATGCGGGTGGACACGAGGTAGGGGATGGGCCGGACGCCGATGACCTCGAGGGCGTCGATCTCCTCGGAGATGCGCTGCGCGCCGAGCTCGGCCGTGTACCCCGCGCCGATCTTCGCGGCGAGCGCGACCCCGGCGATCAGCGGGGTGATCTCGCGGACGTTCGCCCAGGAGGAGATGAGCCCGACGTACGCCTGCGCGCCGATCTGCTCCAGGCCGGCGACGCCCTCCAGGCCGACCTGCGTACCGGTGAAGAACGCCAGGGCGCCGATGACGAACAGCATGCCGCCGCCGACGAGGATGCCGCCGGCGCCGACGACCACGTCGGAGATCTGCGGGAGGATCACCGAGCGCCACCACTTCAGGCTGTAGGGCATCGCGGCGAGCGCCTCACCCCAGAAGCGCATCTGGTCGGCGAAGTCCTCGAAGATGCGCAGTGGCTTCGAGGCCGTGCGCAGCGCCCGGGTGTCGGCGCTCGGGCCGGAGCGGGGGATGGGTGCGTCTGCGGTCGCCATCGGCTCCCCCCTAGGCCTTGGGCGGGACGAGGTTGAAGTACAGGGCCGTCAGGATGAAGTTCACGAAGAACAGCACGATGAACGTCAGCACGACGGCCTGGTTCACCGCCTCGCCCACGGCCTTGGGACCACCCCGGGCGTTGTAGCCGTAGTGGCAGGCGATGGCCGCCGCCAGGTAGCCGAAGATCGCCGCCTTCCCGAGCGCCGAGTAGAAGTCGGCCGGTTGGGCGAGCTCGGTGAAGGACGCGAAGTACGCCCCCGAGGTGCCGCCCTGGACGGGGACGGCCATCACCCAGCCCCCGCCGATCCCGGCCGCCGAGACGACGCCGTCGAGCAGGAGCGCGACCAGGGTGGCCGCGGCGAGCCGGGGGAGGACGAGCCGGTGGATCGGGTCGACGCCCATGACCTCCATGGCGTCGAGTTCGGAGCGGATGCGTCGCGACCCGAGGTCGGCCGTCATCGCCGAGCCGCCGGCGCCTGCGATCAGCAGGGCGGTCGCGACGGGGGCGGCCTCGCGCACGATCGCGAGGACCATGGCGGCGCCGATGTGCGACTCGGCACTGATCTGCTTCGCCAGTGCCCCGACGTGCAGCGCGATGATCACGCCGAAGGGGATCGAGATGAGCACGACCGGGAGCATCGTGACCTTGGCGATGAACCAGCACTGCTCGATGAACTCGCGGAACGGGAAGCCCTTGCGGATGGCGAGCGCGCCGTCGACCCCCATCGACGTGACGCCACCGAGCTGCGCAGCGCCGTTGCGGACGTTCGGCAACGTGTCCCTCCCCTCGACGGCCCGGGGGCCGTCCGCGTCCTCCCTCGGTGCCGCGTCTCCCGACGCGGCCTGCTGCAGGTCGTTCCACGCGGGGTGGGTCCCGGCCTCCCGACCGGTCCCCGACCGCGCTCCGGGCCCCGCACACCGTGCGGTCTCCGCACCCGTCGGCGGGAGGCTAGTCCGTCCGGCGTCCGCCCGCTGCGCACCCCGGGTCCCATCGCGTGACGACCCGACCGGGCACTCCTCTTGACCGTGCGCCTCTCGCGCGGCAGGCTGCACCCCGCACACCGGGTGCGGTCGTCGCACGAGCCAGGCCCACGACGTCCGTCCAGCGCGCTCAGGAGCGCGCTCGAACGGACGGCGGTGGGACCGGGCCGGCAGGCACGCCGCGACGAGCACGGCACGACCACAGCACGCACAGCACGCACAGCACGCACAGCACGACCCGACGCCGAGCCGGTGCGCGGCGGAGCCGGAACCGACAGGAGACGCGGTGGCGGAGTCGAAGACCGACCCGGACACGGACGACAACAAGAAGAGCCGTCGCTCGACCGGGTCGCGGACCCTGTCGCGCGGCCTGTCGCTGCTCAACGCCCTCGGGGAGGTCCAGGACGGCGCCACCGTCTCCGGGCTCGCCGACGCCACGGGGCTCGACCGGGCCGTGCTCTACCGGCTCCTCGACACGCTCACGGCCGACGGGTTCGTGACGCGCGACCCCGAGACCCGGCGCTACCGCCTCGGGCTCGCGATGCTCGAGCTCGGCGTCCGCGCGGCCCAGGGCCTCGAGGTCCGCCGCCTCGCCGGTCCGCCGCTGCGCGCCCTGTCGGAGGACACCAACGAGACCGCCTGCCTGGCCGTCCGCGACCGCGAGGACCTCGTCGTCGTCGAGGTGATCGAGCCGGCCGAGCGCTTCGTGCAGGTCAACTACCGCATCGGCTTCCGCCACCCGCTCGGCGTCGCCGCGCACGGCCGGGCGCTGATGGCCTTCCTGCCGGAGGGGGCGCGGGACCCGAACCTGCAGCCGGTCCGGCAGCGCGGCGTCGCCTACACCCGCGACGAGCTCGAGCCCGGTGCGTCCGGCGTCGCCGCCCCCGTGTTCGACCACACCGGCAAGGCCGTCGCCGCGGTCGGGATCGTCGCGCCCACGGCCCGCCTGCCGGAGCCGGAGGCGATCGCGCTGCGGGTGCTGCGGGCCGCTCGAGAGATCTCGGAGCGTCTCGGCTGGCGTCCGCGCCGTCCGAGCTGAGCGTCGCGGCGATGACGGACGGACCCGGGGACACCCGCGAGCTCGCGGTCGTGGAGCTGCTCGGCGCGCTGACCTACGGTCAGCTCCGTGCCTTCGAGGTGACCGCGCGTGCCGTGCGCTTCGCGCCGGACGTGCGCACCGCCGAGCGGCTCGCCAGCTTCGCGCTGCGCGAGCACGAGGGCTGGGCCGTGCTGCGGGGTGCGCTCACCGAGCGGACCGACCTCGGCGCGGCCGTGCTGGAGCGGCAGAAGCCCCGCTTCGACGCCTTCTTCGACGCGATGCCGGTCGACGACTGGCTCGGTGCCACGCTGTTCTTCTCCGTGGGGCTGCCGATCGCCGCCGACTTCGTCCGACAGCTCGCGCCGAGCCTCGACCCGGACGTCGCCCTGGTCGTCGTCGGCGCGCTCGCCGACCGCGGCCCCTTCGAGCAGTTCGCCCTCGACGCCGTGCGGCGCATCCTCGCCGGGGCCGACGACGAGGAGGCTGCCCGTGCCCGTCACCTCGTCGCCGACGTGCTCGGTCGGGCGCTGACCGGCTTCCAGGAGGCCCTCGGCGACACGGACGCCCTCAAGGTGCTGCTCGCCGACGCCGCCGGCCGGGAGGACGTCCCGCCCGAGAGCCACGTCAAGCGCGTCGCCATCACCGTGCTGGAGGGGCACCGTCGGCGGATGCACGCCCTCGGCCTCGAGGACCTCGACTGACCCACCGCCGGTGCGCGGTCCCGACCGCCGGGCCGGTCAGGCGATCGGGCGCAGGACCCGCTCGATGTGGACGTCGCCCCAGGCGGGGTCCGTCGCGGGGTGGTCGTCGCGGACGTGCCCGCCGCGCGACTCGGTGCGCAGCAGCGCGCTCGAGGCGACGAGCCGGGCGGCGGTCACGGCCGACGTGAGCTCGACGTGGTCGGGGTGGTCGGCCCGTGGTCCGAGCGCGTCGGCGATCGCGTCGAGCTCGGCGAGGCACCAGCGCAGGCCGGCGTCGTCGCGCACGGGGCCGGCGCCCTTCCACATCGTCTCGCGCAGGCGGGCCCGCAGGGCGTCGAGGTCGCCCGCGCCGGCGGTCGGCTCGGCCAGCGCCGGCGGCGCGTCGAGCGGGCCGTCGGGCCCCGCGCCGGCGGCGAGCTCCGCGGCGATGGACTCGGCGGCGCGGGCGCCGAACACGAGCGCCTCGGAGAGCGAGTTGCCGGCCATCCGGTTCGCGCCGTGGACCCCGGTGGAGGCGACCTCGCCGGCGGCCCACAGCCCGGCCAGCGACGTCCGACCGTCGAGGTCGGTCCGGACCCCGCCGACCATGTAGTGCGCCGCCGGCGTGACCGGGACGCGCTGGGTGGCGAGGTCGAAGCCGAGCTCCCGGGCGCCGTGCAGCACGGTCGGGAACTCGTGGGCGAGCGCGGCCTCGCCGAGGTGGGTGGCGTCGAGGAACGCGCCGCCCGGCTGCGCGAGGATGGCCCTGGCGACGACGTGCCGGGGCGCGAGCTCGGCGTCGGGGTGCACGTCGGTCAGGAAGCGGTGGCCGTCGACGTCGTGCAGGGTCGCGCCGGCACCGCGCAGCGCCTCGGTCAGCAGGAAGCGCCACGTGGAGGTGACGGCCAGCCCGGTCGGGTGGAACTGCACGAACTCGAGGTCCCGGACCGCGGCGCCGGCGGTCGCGGCGAGCGCGACGCCGTCGCCGGTCGCGTGGTCGGTGTTGGTGGTGGCGGCGAACAGGCCGCCGCACCCGCCGGTGGCGAGCAGCACCGCCGCCGCCTCGACGGTGGCGACGCCGCCGCCGGCGGGCCGCACGTGGACCCCGCCGACGCGCCCGGTGGGCGTGCGGGCGAGCGCCACGACGCTGGCCTCGAGCCGGGTCACCCGGGGCGCGGCCGCGGTGCGCAGCGCCCGGACCATCTCGGCGCCCGTCGCGTCGGCGCGGTGGATGGAGCGGGCGACGGCCTGCCCGCCCTCGCGAGCGAGGTGCAGCGCGGTCCCGTCGGGGGAGGCGTCGTCGGTGTCGAACTCGGCGCCGAGGTCGATCAGCTGGCGGACCCGGGTCGGGGCCTCGTGCGCCAGCACTGCGACGGCGGCCGGGTCGCAGAGCCCGTCGCCGGCGCGGATGGTGTCGGCGGCGTGCAGGGCTGGCGAGTCGTCGGGCCCCATCGCGGCGGCCATGCCCCCCTGCGCCCACGGGGACGACCCCGAGCGGCCGCCGGCGCGGCCCTTGTCGACGATGCACACCGACAGGTGCGCCGGCAGCCGGATGGCGGCGAAGAGGCCGGCCACGCCGGCGCCGACGACCACCACGTCGGCGCGGTAGCGGTCGGGGCCGACCGGCTCGGGCGCGGGTGGGAGCGACGCCGGTGCGGCGTCGGGGGCGTCGGGCGGGGGGACCACGCGCGGACCTCGGGTCGGGGATCGGGCGGGCTCAGGCGGCCGGGCCGGGGTCGCCGCCGGCGGTTCGTCTCGCCATCATCGCGTGGACGGTCAGGGAGTTCGTCATCAGCTCGCCGAACCCCGCCGGGTCGGCCAGGAGCCAGTTGTGCCCGGCGCGCTCGACGATGTCGCCCGGCGCGCCGGCGGCGTCGCACATCGCCAGGAACGTGGCCTGCGGGACGACCGTGTCCTGGTCGCCCCAGAGGATGGAGACCGGCAGGCCGCGCTCCGCGAGCTGGGCGAGCTCGTCCCGCAGGTCGGCCGAGCGGGCGAGGGCGGCGGCCCGGCGCAGCGCCGAGGGGTTCGCGAGCGCGTTGCCGACCGCGTCGCGCAGCACGACCGGCAGCACCCGGCGGTACTCCCGGCGGGTCCACTCCCGCGGCGCGCGCAGCCCCCAGTCCCACAGCGGACGCTCGCGGACGTGCTGGGCCGTGTCGCCCCGGGTGCGCCAGACGGCGCCCCCGACGGAGTTGACCAGCGCGAGGCTGCGCACGACCTCCGGGTGGTACCAGGCGGTGGCGGTCGCGACCCCGCCGCCGAAGGAGTGGCCGACGAAGAACGCGGGCTCCTCGACGCCGGCGTGCTCGAGCAGTTGGCGCATCCACCACGCGAGGCGCTCGAAGGTGTACGCGCCGCGCAGTGGCTCCGAGCGCCCGAAGCCGGGGAGTGCCGGCGCGATGACCCGAGCGCCGGCGCGGGCGATCGTCGTGAAGGCGTCCGCGTACGCGTGGGCGGAGAGGCCCCACCCGTGGACGAACACGACGGGCGGGCCCTCGCCCGCGTCGCCGTAGTGGGCGACGCGTCCGTCGAGGGTCGTGCGGTGCCACCGGAGGTCGACCGCGGTCGCCATCGTCGCTCCTGCTCGGCCGCGCGGCGGCCGTCGGGTCGGACCCGCCAGTGTAGTGGTGGGGGGTGCGACTCCCGGCGCAGCGGTCCGGCGCGTGGCAAGGTGCTCCTCCCCGCGGGGCGGCCGCGGGGACGAGCGGGGAGGCGGTCGGTGACCAGCGCGGACGTGCGGGAGAGCATCGGGATCGTGGGGGGGACGGGCGCCCAGGGGCGCGGGCTGGCGGCCCGCTGGGCGATGGCCGGGCACACGGTCTGGGTCGGCTCGCGCTCGGCGGAGCGGGCCGACGAGGCGGTGGAGGAGATCCGCGCCCGGGCGGGCGGCGGGGCCGACCTCGACCTGCGGGCCGGCGACAACCTCACCGCCGCGCGCGAGTCCGAGATCGTGGTCGTCGCCATCCCGTACGAGTCGCAGGTGGACCTGCTGCCCCCGCTCGAGGAGGCGGTGGGCGACAAGGTCGTGTGCAACGTCGTGAACCCGATGGTGTTCGACGACACCGGTCCGAAGGCCGTCCGGGTGGCGGAGGGCTCCGCCGGGGAGCAGAACCAGGCGCTGTGGCCGCGCGCCCGGGTCGTGTCGAGCTTCCACGACGTGTCGAGCCGCCGGCTGTGGAAGGTCGACGAGCCCATCGAGACGCACGTGCTGATCTGCGGGGACGACCGCGAGGCCGCGCACCGCGTCGCGCACCTCGCCTCGCGCATCGAGGGGATGTGGGGCGTCTACTGCGGTCCGCTGCGCAACTCCGAGTACATCGAGAACATCACGCCGGTCATCCTGTTCGTGAACCGCTACTACCGGATCCACGCCGGGCTGCTCATCGACGGCATCGAGCGCGACGAGGAGGCCCTGCACGCCCACCGCGCCGAGGGCGAGAGCCGGGCCGGACGCAAGCCCCGCTGAGGAGGCCGACGGCCGCGTCGGTCAGGCGCCGGCGGCCGCACGTCGGGCGGCCTCCCCGGCCCAGGCGTCGCGCAGGGTGCGGGTGACCGGCCCGGGCGCCTCGGTCCCGCCGGTGCCGCCGACGGGCACGTCGTCGAGGTGGGAGAGCGCGACGACGCCGCGCAGGCTGGAGGTCAGCAGCGCCTCGGTGGCGGCGTGCAGGTCGGCGCGGGTGACGGGCCGCTCGACGACCTCGCGACCCTCGCGTCGCGCGAGGTCGAGCACCGCGGCACGGGTGACCCCGGGCAGGACGGCCCCGTCGTCGGGCGGGGTGCACAGCCGGCCGGCCGCGTCGACGAGGACGAGGTTCGCCGTGGCGCCCTCGAGCAGCAGGTCGCGGGCGTGGTCGCCGCCGGGGTCCGGCCGGGTGAGGACGGCCGTGTCGGCGCCGCCGGCGCGGGCCCGACGCAGCGCCTCGCTCGCCGCGAGCCACGACGTGTGCTTCACGTGCGCGAGCGTCCGCGACCAGCCGACCGTGACGGCCCGCACCACCGCCGGCGCGGGTGCCAGCGCGTGCTGGGTCACCAGCACCGAGGGCGGGCCGACGGGTGCGCCGAACGCGGCGTCGGGGGAGGCCGCCCCGCGGGTGACGGTGATGCGCAGGGCGGTGTCCACGGTGTCGAGCTCGCCGTCGTTCGCGGCGGTGACGACCGCGACCGTGCGGGTGAACCAGGTCGGCTCGGGTGCGGCGATGCCGAGCGCTGCGGCGTCCCGGACCAGCCGCGTGACGTGCTCGTCGAGCCACAGCGCGACCGAGCCGCGCACCAGCACGGTGGTGAACACCCCGTCGCCGCGCAGGCCGGCGTCGGTCGCGTCCAGGCCGGCGTCCGCCGCCGGGACGAGTCCCCACCGGGTGTGGGCGTAGGGACCGCTCACGGGGTGACCCCCTCGGCACGGTCCCGGCCGCGGGGGGCCGGCGCCGCGTCCAGCTCCGCGTCCACGGCCTGCAGGAACGCGGCCGCCTTCGCCAGCGCCTCGGCGTGCTCGGCGTCGGGGTCGGAGTCGGCCACGATGCCGCCGCCGGTGCCGTAGGTCGCGACGCCGTCCGGCGAGAGCGTAGCGGTGCGGATGGCGACGGCCGTGGTCGCCGCGCCCGGGCCGAACGCCCCGATCGCGCCGCAGTACCAGCCGCGCGGGACCGGCTCGAGCCGCTCGATGACCCGCATCGCCTCGACCTTCGGGGTGCCCGTCACCGACCCGCACGGGAACGTCGCGGCCAGCAGCCGGCCCCAGCCGACCCCGTCGCGCAGCACGCCGGTGACCTCGCTGACGAGGTGCCACACGGTCGGGTGCGCCTCGACCTCGAGCAGCCGGGGGACCCGCACCGAGCCGGGCACGCACACCCGGCCGAGGTCGTTGCGCTCCATGTCGACGACCATGACGTTCTCGGCGCGGTCCTTCTCGCTGGCGACGAGGTCGTCGCGCAGCGCCGCGTCGCGGACGGGGTCGGCGTCGCGTCGGCGGGTCCCCTTGATGGGGCGGGTGGTCAGCTGCCGGCCGCGGGCCAGCAGGAACGTCTCCGGGGAGATCGACGCGATCCCGGCGCCGGCCGCGTCCCACAGCACCGCGCCGTACGGCGCGGGGGAGCGGCCCCGCATCGCCCGGTACAGGGCGTGCACGTCACCGGCGAACGGCGCCGCGACCTGCATCGTGAGGTTCACCTGGAACGTGTCGCCGGCGGCGACGTGCTCGAGGACCCGACCGAGCGCGGCACGGTGCGCCGCCGGGTCGAGCGACGTCGTGGCCCGGGCCGGACCGCCGGCGCGGCGCGGCAGCGGCGGCAGGTCGGGCGCGTGGGCGACGGCGGCCTCGACCGCGTCGAGGTCCGTCGGTCGGCGGGGTCCGGCGAGGGGGACGTGCACGAGCAGGGCATGCTCGTCGCGGTGGTCGACGGCCACGAGCACGTCGGCCAGCACGAGGTCGAGGTCGAGTCCGCTCGCCGGCGCCCGGCCGAGCCGCTCGACGTGCCGGGCGGCCTCGTAGGCGATGGCCCCGACCAGGCCGACCGCGGCCGCCGGCGCGGGCAGCCGCTCGGCGTCCGGGGTGCAGCCGGTGCGCTCGCCGGCGAGGTCGAGCGCCGCGAAGGGGTCGAGGGTGTCGGCGTCGCCGTCGAGGAGCCGACCGAGCGCGCCGGCGGCCTCCGTGCGCCCGTCGCGGTGGAGGAGCCGTCCGGCCACGCCCGCGATGACCCAGGAGGTGTCCCCGGTGGCCGGGACGTCCGGCGCGGACTCGAGCATCGGGGCCGGGGCACCGAGCAGCGGCGCGAGGGCGAGCGCCACCCGGTCGAGGTCGACCCGCCCGTCGGCACGCCGGGGGACCTGCGGCAGCGGCCGCACGAGGAGCCCGGTGCCGGTGGTGACCACGGTCGTCAGGTGCCCGAGGGCACGCTGTACTTGCGGCGGAAGTCGGCCTGGTCGAGCTGCTCGAGGTCGTCGGAGAGCTGCGTCTCGAACTCCTCCGCCTGCTGCTGGTCCGAGAACGTCTGGGCCCACACCAGCGCGCCGGTCGCGGCGACCTGGAGCTGCACGTCGTACATCACGCCGCCGTCGTACCCCCCGCGGGTCCGGGTGAGCACCCGGAAGTCGTGGCGGGGCGAGCGGGGCTCGTCGGACACGGGCAGGCCTCGGGTCTCGGCCGCCGGCGGGACCGTCCGTCCGTTCGGGGACGGAGGGCGGCGCGGGAGGGAGCGCGGGTGCCGGGACCGGGCGGGACCGTACCGGCGCCCGTCGGATCGTGGCAACGCGTCACCTCGGTAGCCTGCGCCCCATGAAGGTCTACACCAAGCGCGGCGACGACGGCACCACCGGCCTGCTCTACGGCGGACGGGTGCCCAAGGACGACCTGCGCACCAGCGCGTACGGCACCGTCGACGAGACCGTGTCGGCCCTGGGCCTCGCCCGCTGCGAGCTCGACGGCGAGCTCCACGACCTCGTGCTCGAGGTCCAGCGCGAGCTGTTCTGCGTCGGCGCCCAGCTCGCCACGCGGGTGGAGGACTGGCCCCGGCTGCAGGTCGGCGTGTCGATGGTGGACGACGCGATGGTCGACGCGGTCGACGCCCGGATCGACGCCTCCGTCGAACGGCACCCGCTTCCGACGGCCTTCGTCGTGCCCGGCGGCAACCGCGCCGCCGCGGCGCTCGACCTCGCCCGCACCGTCTGCCGGCGGGCCGAGCGCGAGGTCGTCGCGATGGAGCGCGCCGGGCTGCTGCCCGACCCCGCCCCGCTGCGCTACCTCAACCGGCTCTCCGACTACCTGTACGTGCTCGCCCGCGAGGTCGAGGGGGAGCACACCGGCACCCGCGCCGACACGACCGACGGCCGGGCGTGACCGACACCCGCGAGGTAACCGACGAGCACGGCGTCGCCGTGCGGGTCGCCCGGTCGCCGAAGCGCATCGTGTCGCTGCTGCCGAACGTCTCCGAGGCGCTGTGGTGGATGCACGCGGCCGACCGGGTCGTCGGCGTCACCGAGTGGTGCGTCGCCCCACCGCACGTGTTCGACCGCGCCACGCGCGTCCGTGGCACCAAGAACCCCGACGTCGCCGCGATCGTCGCGCTCGAGCCGGACCTCGTCGTCGCCAACGACGAGGAGAACCGCGAGCTCGACGTCCGACGGCTCCGTGAGGCCGGGGTCCCCGTCTACGTCACCGGGCCCCGGACCGTCGCGGCCGCGGCCGAGACGTACCGACGGCTCGGGGTCGTCTGCGACGCCGCCGGCGCGGGCGCCGGCCTGGCCCAGTCGATCGAGCGCGCCGTCGCGATCCACGCGCACGACGGTCCGCCGCTGGAGGTCTTCGTGCCGGTCTGGCGCGACCCGTGGATGTCCATCGGCACCGACACGTTCGCGTCCGACCTGCTGCGGACCTGCGGGATGCGGGTCGTCCCCGCCGCCCCGCGCTACCCGCGGGTCGACCTCGACGAGGTCGCCGCCGAGGAACCCGACGCCGTCCTGCTCCCCGACGAGCCCTACGCGTTCGGGGAGGCCGACCGCGAGGTGTTCGCGGGGTGGCGCGCCCGGACCCGCCTGCTCGACGGCACGGCGCTGACGTGGTGGGGGCCGCGCACGCCGACCGCGCTCGGCGAGCTCACCCGGCTCCGGCGCGGGATCGCCCGGCGGCTGGCCCGCGCCGGCGGCCGCTGACGCCGCCGGCGCTCGCCCGTCGGGCGTCGCGTCAGTAGGTGTGCTCCGGGCCCGGGAACTCCGCGTCGGCGACCTCGGCGACGTAGGCCTTCACGGCGCTGGTGATCTCGCCGCGCAGGTCGGCGTACTGCTTCACGAACCGGGGCAGGTGCCCGGAGGTCAGCCCGAGCATGTCGTGCCACACCAGCACCTGGCCGTCGGTGCCGACGCCGGCGCCGATGCCGATGGTGGGCACGCCGACCTCGGCGGTGACGCGGGCGGCGAGGTCGGCCGGGACCGCCTCGAGCACGATCGCGAAGGCGCCGGCGGCCTCGAGGGCGTGCGCATCGGCGACGAGCCGCTCCGCGGCCTCGGCCTCGCGCCCCTGGACCCGGTAGCCCCCGAGGGCGTTGACCGACTGCGGGGTCAGGCCGAGGTGGCCCATCACCGGGATGCCGGAGGCCACGAGCAGGCGGGTCGACTCGATCGCCTGGCCGCCGCCCTCGAGCTTCACCGCGTTGGCGTTGCCCTCCTTGAGGAACCGGGTGGCGGTCTCGAGCGCCTGCACCGGTCCCTGCTGGTAGGAGCCGAACGGCAGGTCGCCGACCACCAGCGCCGTGGTGGCGCCGCGGGCGACCGCACGGGTGTGGTGCAGCATCTCGTCGACCGTCACCGGCACGGTCGAGTCGTAGCCGAGCACGACCATGCCCAGCGAGTCACCGACGAGCAGCAGCGGGACGCCCGCCTCGTCGAGGACCTGCGCCGACAGGAAGTCGTACGCGGTCAGCATGGCGAAGCGCTCGCCGCGCTCCTTGAAGGCGCGGACGTCGGCGACCGTGACCGGTCGTGTGCGACGCCCCTCTGGCGGGTTCGGGGCAGCGTGGACGGACACCTCGAGCTCCTCCTGCCGGCCCGTGCGGGGTCCAGCGGTACGTCGGGGGTGTGGTGGCGTCAGTATCGGGCACCGGGCGGGTGGACGCACATCGGCCACCCGGCCCAACGCCGTCCCGGAGGACGCGATTCCCGGGTCAGCCCCGCCAGGCGTTGGTGATCGCCGACCCTGCGGTCCTGCTCGATGGGTCAGCCCCGCCAGGCGTTGGTGATCGGGACCCTGCGGTCCTTGCCGAACGCGCGGTCGGTGATCTTCACGCCGGGGGGCGCCTGTCGGCGCTTGTACTCGGCCCGGTCGACCATCGCGACGATCCGTTCGACGGTGGCCCGGTCGTGGCCATCGGCGACGATCCGCTCGATGGAGTGGTCGTCCTCGACGTACGCCTCGAGGATCGGGTCGAGGACCTCGTAGGGGGGCAGCGAGTCGGTGTCGAGCTGGTCCGGGCGCAGCTCCGCCGACGGCGGCTTCTCGATGGTGCTGACGGGGATCGCCGGGCCGAGCGTGTTGCGGTACCGGGCGAGCTCGTAGACGAGCAGCTTGTCGACGTCCTTCAGCACCGCGAACGCGCCCGCCATGTCGCCGTACAGCGTCGCGTACCCGACGGCCATCTCGGACTTGTTGCCGGTCGTCAGCACCAGTGAGCCGTGCTTGTTCGACAGCGCCATGAGCGTCACGCCGCGGATGCGCGACTGGACGTTCTCCTCGGCGACCCCCGGCTCGGTCCCGGCGAACTGCTCCGCGAGCATCTGGGCGAACGCCTCCATGGCCGGCTCGATCGGGATGACGTCGTAGGTGAGGCCGAGGTTGCGGGCCAGTGCCTCGGCGTCGGTGAGCGAGTGGTCGCTGGACCACGGCGAGGGCATGGCGACGCCCGTGACGTGCTCCGGGCCGAGCGCGTCGGCCGCGACGGCGGCCGTGACCGCCGAGTCGATGCCACCGGAGAGCCCGATGTGGACGTCGTGGAAGCCGTTCTTGCCGACGTAGTCGCGCACGCCGAGCACCAGCGCCTCCCACACCTCGGCGACCGCGGAGAGCCGCTCGGCGTCCGCGCCGGCCGCGCGCGTCGCCGTCCCGGCGTCCACGTCGACGTCGACGAGCACGAGGTCCGTGGCGAACTGCGCCGCGCGGGCGTGGACCTCGCCGTCGGGCCCCATCAGGAACGAGTCGCCGTCGAACACGACCTCGTCCTGCCCGCCGACCTGGTTCACGTAGACGAGCCAGGTGCGGTCGCGGGTCGCGTGGTGGCGTGCCCAGCCCTCCCGGTCGGTGCGCTTCCCGCGGTGGTACGGGGAGGCGTTGAGGTTCGCGACGACGCGGGCGCCGGCCGCGGCCGCCTGCGCCACCGGGCCCGCATCGGCCCAGAGGTCCTCGCACACGGTGATGCCGACCGGCACGCCGGCGACGTCGACCACGAGTGCGTCGTCGTCGGGCACGAAGTAGCGGGCCTCGTCGAAGACGCCGTAGTTCGGCAGGCGCCACTTGCGGTAGACGCCGACGACCTCGCCGTCGCGCAGCACCGCGGCGGCGTTGGAGAGGCGGCGTGCGGAGACGGTGACGTCCCACTCGTCGTCCGGGCGCGGGTCGTCGTCGGTCGCGTCCTCGGCGACGTAGCCGACCAGCGCGGTGCAGCCGGCGGGCCCCTCGGCGGCGAGCCGGTCGACCGCCGCGAGGTTGGCGGCGACGAACTCCGGCTTGAGCAGCAGGTCCTCCGGCGGGTACCCGGTGACGGTGAGCTCGGTGAACACCACGAGGTCCGCGCCGGCGGCCGCGGCCTCGCGCCACACGGCGAGGATCTGCTCGGTGTTGCCCGCGACGTCCCCGACGGTCGGGTTCGTCTGGGCGAGGGCGATGCGCACGGTGGGGTCCTGTCACGCCGGGAGCGGGCGGGTCGGGTGGAGGCAGGGTGACGACGCTCGTCACCGTGCCAGACGCGCGGGCGGGGGCGCTCGCGGGGCCGCGGCCGGACGGCCGGGACGTAACAGGTTCGGAACATACGCACAACGGTGGGGAAACCGCCCCTCCGTAGCGTCCGCCGCACCTCGGGCACCGGCTCCGGGGCACGCCCCCGCCCGACGGGACACGACCGGACCCTCCGCCGCCTCGGCGGGGACCGCCGACCGGCTGGGGCGACCGACGAGGACGAGGAGAGATCGTGCGTCGATCGACGAAGGTGGCGACCGCCACCACCGCACTGTGGGTCCTGGGCGCCCTGCCCGCCATGGCCCAGGAAGAGCCGACCATCGAGTCGCTGGCCTACGACCTGGACGTGGTCTGGGTGGCCGCCGCCGCGGCGTTCGTGTTCCTGATGCAGCTCGGGTTCGCGATGCTCGAGGCCGGTCTGGTCCGCGCCAAGAACGTCGGCAACATCGTCGCGAAGAACATCGCCGACATGTCGATCGGGGCGGTCTTCTACTGGGCGATCGGCGCCGCGCTGGCCTACGGCGCGACCTCGGGCGGCCTGTTCGGCACGACCGGCTGGTTCGCCGGGTCCGTCGACACCCTCGGTGACGGCACCCAGTTCGTGTTCCAGATGGTGTTCGCGGCGACCGCGGCGACCATCGTGTCCGGTGCCATCGCCGAGCGGATGAAGTTCACCGGCTACCTGCTGATGTCGGTCATGATCACCGCGATCATCTACCCGATCGTCACCCACTGGCAGTGGGGCGGCGGCTGGCTCTCCGAGCTCGGCTTCTACGACTTCGCGGGCTCCACGCTGGTGCACATGACCGGTGGTGTCGCCGCCCTGATGGGTGCCGCGATCCTCGGGCCCCGCATCGGCAAGTACGGCAAGGACGGCAAGCCGCGCGCCCTGCCCGGCCACAACGTGCCGTTCGCGATCTTCGGCGTGTTCATCCTCTGGTTCGGCTGGTTCGGCTTCAACGGTGGCTCGACGCTCGGGGCCACCGGCCAGGGCGCCGCGATCGGGAACATCCTGCTGACCACCAACGTCGCCGCCGGTGCCGGCGCGCTCGCCGCGGGCATCGTGATCTGGATGACCGCTGGCAAGCTCGACCCCACCATGGCCGGCAACGGCGCGCTGGCGGGGTTGGTCGGCATCACCGCCGGCCCGGACTACGCGTCCGGCCCCGCGGCGCTGCTGGTCGGCCTGCTCTGCGGCACCGTGGTGGTCTTCGCGGTCCGCGCGTTCGACGCGATCAAGATCGACGACCCGGTCGGTGCGGTCTCGGTCCACGGCGTGTGCGGCATGATCGGCACCCTCGCCGTCCCCTTCTACCCGGGCGCCGCCGACGCGGGGATCACCCTCGGCACGCAGGCGATCGGTGTCGCGTCCGTGGCGGGCTTCGTCGCCGTCACCTCGGGCCTGGTGTTCCTGGCCCTCAAGGCCATCGGGATGCTGCGCGTCTCGGAGCAGGAGGAGATGGACGGGCTCGACGTGCACGAGCACGGCGTCGCGTCCTACCCGGACCTGGTCTTCGGTGGCGGCAGCGCCGCCGGCGCGGTCGCCGTGTCGATGAAGGCGTCGGCGCAGCCGGTCACCGAGTGACCGGACAGGTCTGAAGCGAGACCCACTCGCGGGGGTCGGTGCCGTCGGTCACCGACCCCCGCTGGTGTGGCCGGGGCCGGTCGGGCCGGGTGTCGCGACTAGGCTCGGTCCCCGGGCCGCGGCTCGTGACGACCCTCACACGGAGGCAGCGTGGACAAGCAGCAGGAGTACGTGCTCCGCACCGTCGAGGAGCGGGACATCCGCTTCATCCGGCTGTGGTTCACCGACGTGCTCGGGTTCCTGAAGTCGGTCGCGATCACGGCGGCCGAGCTCGAGAACGCCTTCGCCGAGGGCATCGGGTTCGACGGGTCGTCGATCGACGGGTTCGCGCGGGTGCAGGAGGCCGACATGGTCGCCGTGCCCGACCCGGCCACCTTCCAGGTGCTGCCGTGGCGTCCCGAGGCCCAGGGTGTCGCCCGGATGTTCTGCGACGTGCTGACCCCCGACGGCCAGCCCTTCGCGGCCGACCCGCGCCAGGTGCTGCGCCGCAACCTCCAGCGCGCCGCCGACCTCGGGTTCACGTTCTACGTGCACCCCGAGATGGAGTTCTTCCTCTTCGGAGACCAGCACTCGACCGTGCCGCTGGACAACGGCAGCTACTTCGACATGACGCCGCTCGACGTCCAGCAGGACTTCCGGCGCCAGGCCATCAACCTGCTCGAGAAGATGGGCATCTCGGTGGAGTACTCCCACCACGAGGTCGCCCCGTCGCAGCACGAGATCGACCTGCGCTACGCCGACGCGCTGACGATGGCCGACAACATCATGACCTACCGCCTGGTGGTGAAGGAGGTCGCGATGCAGCGCGGCATCTACGCCACCCTCATGCCCAAGCCGCTGGCGGAGCACTGGGGCTCGGCGATGCACACGCACGTGTCGCTGTTCGACGGCGACACCAACGCCTTCTTCGACGCC
>JBKHXF010000006.1:0-53061 GCA_046566145.1 Actinomycetes bacterium | reverse complement strand
GAAGACGGGGATCGCGATCGCGGCGAGGATGCCGATGATGATCACGACGACGAGCAGCTCGATGAGGGTGAACCCCTCCTCGCGCTGCTGCGACTCACGGAGCTTGCGCAGCACAGGCGTGCCTTTCGGGTACGGAGTGCGATGATCTGCCGGCGGATCCCGCCGGTACTCACGCTTCGGCGCGCACCGACCTCGACTTGAGGATCGGTCGGCGCCTCCTGCGCGTGCGCCGTGGCTCGGTCAGGAGACGAGGTCGATGACCTTGAAGATCGGCATGTACAGGGCGATGACCATCGCGCCCACGATGCCGCCGAGTACGGCGATCATGAGCGGCTCCATCAGTGCGGTGAGCGCTTCGGTCGTCGACTCGACCTCCTGGTCGTAGAAGTCGGCGATCTTGTCGAGCATCGTGTCGACGGCGCCCGTCTCCTCCCCGACCGCGATCATCTGGACGACCATCGGTGGGAAGACGGCGTGCTGGGCGAGCGGCGTGGCGATCGCCTCGCCCTCGCGGACCCCGTCCTGCACGTCCTTCACGGCCATCGAGACCGGTCCGGAGTTGACGGTCTCGGCCGTGATCTCGAGGGCCTGGAGGATCGGCACACCAGCGCGCAGCAGCGTCCCGAGGTTCCGGGAGAAGCGGGCGATGGCGATCTTGTGGAACAGGTCGCCGAACACCGGCAACTTGAGCTTCACGACGTCGAGCCGGTACCGCCCCTGCTCGGTGTCACGGATGCGCTTGTAGGCGAACCAGATCGCCGCCGGCAGCACCACCAGCGTCACCAGCCCCGCGATGGACGACACGAAGTTCGACGCCCCCATCAGGATCTTGGTGGGCAGGGGCAGGTCGCCGCCCAGGGTCTCGAACAGTCCGACGAACGTCGGGACGATGAAGACGAGCATGACGCCGGTCAGCAGGACCGCGAGGATGAACACGATCACCGGGTAGGTGAGCGCCGCCTTGATCTTGCCCCGCAGGGCCACGTCCTTCTCGAGGTTCTCGGCGATGCGCAGCAGCACCTGGTCGAGCATGCCGGCGGTCTCACCGGCACGGACCATCGCCACGTACAGCTTCGGGAACACCTTCGGGCAGTGCTCGTTGAGTGCCTGCGACAGCGACCGGCCCGACTCGACCTGGGTCCGGATCTCGTCGACCACCCGCGCGAGCTCCGGGTTCTCGGACTGCTCCTGCAGGATGCTCAACGCGCGGATCAGGGACAGGCCCGAGTTGATCATCGTCGCGAACTGCCGCGAGAAGATGGCCAGGTCCTGCAGCTTGACCTTGGGCTTGAACCCCGGGATCTGGAGATCCTTGCTGAGCGTGGACTCCTTGACCTCCTCGATGGAGACCGGCGCGTAGCCCATGGTGCGCAGCCGCTGCGCGACCGCACCCTGGGAGTCGGCCTCGAGGGTGCCCGAGATCATCTTCCCGGCGCGGTCACGCACCTGGTAGGCGTAGGTGGATGACATGGTCGTCGGTCCTTCCCGCGGCCTCAGCCGCGACCGCAGAGGCGGTTGAACTCCGCCACCTGGCTGCACTTCTCGAGGGCCTCGTCGTAGGTGACCTTGCCCTGCTTCACGAGCGTCGCGAGCGACTGGTCCATGGCGACCATGCCGTGCTGCGCACCCGCCTGGATGGAGCTGTAGATCTGGTGGGTCTTGCCCTCGCGGATGAGGTTGCGGATGCCGGACGTCGCGACCATGACCTCCGTCGCGACCGTACGGCCCTTGCCGTCCGACGTCTTGAGCAGGGTCTGGCACACGACGCCCTGGATCGCACCCGCGAGCTGCACGCGGATCTGCTCCTGCTGGTGCGGGGGGAAGACGTCGATGACACGGTCGACGGTCTGGGGCGCGTCCTGCGTGTGCAGCGTGCCGAACACGAGGTGGCCGGTCTCGGCCGCGGTGAGCGCGATCTGGATCGTCTCGAGGTCGCGCATCTCGCCGACGAGGATCACGTCCGGGTCCTGGCGCAGCACGTGCTTCAGCGCGTTGTTGAAGCTGAGCGTGTCGGTGCCGAGCTCCCGCTGGTTGATGACCGAGCGCTTGTGTCGGTGGAGGAACTCGATCGGGTCCTCCACGGTCATGATGTGGACCGGCCGGTTCGTGTTGATGAGGTCGATCAGGGCGGCGAGCGTCGTCGACTTGCCCGACCCCGTCGGTCCCGTGACCAGCACGAACCCGCGTGGCAGGTACGCGAAGTTGCCGATCTGTGCGGGGATGCCGAGGTCCTCGAGCGTCTTGATCTCGAACGGGATGACACGCATGACGGAGCCGATGGCGTCACGCTGCTGGAAGACGTTGACGCGGAACCGGGACTTCCCCGGCACCGAGTAGGACATGTCGAGCTCGAACGTGTTCTCGAACTGCTCGCGCTGCTTCTGGGTCATGATGGCGTAGAGCATCTTCTGCAGCTCGTCCGGCGTCATGACCGGGTAGCCGTCCATCGGCGTCAGGTCGCCGTGGATCCGGGCCGTGGGGGGAACCCCAGCCGTCAGGTGCAGGTCGGAGCCGCCGAGCTCGACCAGCGCCGTGAGCAGCTCGTCGAGGTCGATGACGGCCGTCTCCTCGTCGCGGGTCCGGGCGTGCTCCGGCTCCTCGACGACGATGCGGTTGCGCTGGCGCTCCTCGGGGGACGGGGAGGTCTCCACGTCCGGCCCGGCCATCTGCTGGATCGCCGCCGGCAAGCCGCGACGGGTGGTGAGCGCGAGCTGGACGCGCAGGCCGGTCTCGGCCTCGATCCTCTCCTTCGCGCCGCTGTTGTTCGGGTCGCCGATGGCCACGACCAGCTCATCGCCCTCCCCGAACGCCACGGGCAGCGCCTCGAGCTCGGCGGCAAGCGAGCGCGGGACGAGCTGCGCGGCGGTCGGGTCGACCGACCCCGGGCCCACCTCGACGTACGGCATGCCGAGCCGGGCGGCGAGGGCCTTCACGAGGTCGGCCTCGTCGGCCAACCGGAGCTCGACGAGGCTCTTCGCGAGGCTCCCACCGGTCGTCTGCTGGTGCTGGACGGCCTGGGCGAGCTGCTCCTGCGACAGCACACCCTGGTCGACCAGGATCTCTCCCAGTCCCTTCGCCATCGTCTCCACCTCGTCGTCTCCCCACCATCGGCACACGCACCGCCTGACTACACGATGACGCGCCCGACCTCCTCGATCGTCGTCCGTCCCAGCAACACCTTGGCCAGTCCGTCCTCGCGCAGGGTCTTCATCCCCTGCGAGATCGCGACCCGCTTGATCTCCTCGGACGAGGCCCGAGCGACGCAGAGCCGCTCGATGTCCTCGGTCACCGACATCACCTCGTGGACCGCCAGGCGTCCCTTGTAACCCGTGTTCGAGCAGGCGCTGCAGCCGATGGGCTTCGGCACCTCGGGGCGGTCGTCCGCGACGTCCTGCGGGTAGCCCGCCGTGAGGTAGGCCGGCCCGTCGAGCCGGACCAGCTCCGAGCACTTCGAGCACACGCGCCGCGCGAGGCGCTGGGCCAGCACGCAGTCCGTGGCCGAACCGACCAGGAAGGGCTCGACGCCCATCTCGGTGAGGCGGGTGATGGCCGACGGCGCGTCGTTGGTGTGCAGCGTCGACAGCACGAGGTGCCCGGTGAGGGCCGCCTCGATGCCGATCGTGGCGGTCTCGGAGTCACGCATCTCACCGACGAGCACGATGTCGGGGTCCTGCCGCAGGATCGAACGCAGCGCCGAGGCGAAGGTCAGACCTGCCTTCTTGTTCACCTGGACCTGGTTGATCCCGTGGAGCCGGTACTCCACCGGGTCCTCCGTCGTGATGATGTTCACGTCGGCGGTGTTCTTGACGTTGAGCGTCGCGTACAGCGTCGTCGACTTCCCCGACCCGGTCGGGCCCGTCACGAGGATCAGGCCGTACGGCTTGACGTAGGCCTCCTCGAACCGCTTCTCGTTCTCCTCGAGGAACCCGAGGTCCTCGAGCCCGAGCATGACGGCGGACTTGTCGAGGATGCGCATCACGACCTTCTCCCCGTAGACGGTGGGGAGGGTGGAGAAGCGCAGGTCGATGCCCTTGCCGCCGACCGAGAGGGCGATGCGGCCGTCCTGCGGGATGCGGCGCTCCGCGATGTCCACCTCGGCCATGATCTTCAGGCGGGAGATGACGCCGGACTGGATCGACTTGGGGCTGCGCATCACCTCGTGCAGCACGCCGTCGATGCGGTAGCGGACCCGGATGTCCCGCTCGCCCGGCTCGATGTGGATGTCGGACGCCCCGTCGTTCACCGCCTGCGTGATGAGCAGGTTGACGAACTTGACGATGGGCGGCTCCTCCGTGACCGCCCGGACCTGCGTGAGGTCCTCGCCCTCGTCGGGCGAGCCGAGGTCGTCGGCGATGGCCTCGATCTCGTCGGCCATGCGGTGGAAGCGCTTGATCGCGTCGAGGATGTCGTCACGGGTCGCCACGACCGGCTTGACGTCCAGACCGGTGATCGTCCGGATGTCGTCCAGCGCGAACACGTTCGCGGGGTCGGACATCGCGACGACCAGCTTGCCGTCCTCGTAGCCGATGGGCAGCGCCGTGTAGCGCTTCGCGATCGTGTCCGAGATGGCCGTGACCGCCTGCGCGTCCACGTCCACCGAACCGAGGTCGATGAACTCCATCCCGATCTGGGTGGCGAGGGCCGCGACCAGGTCGCGCTCGGTGACGTACCCCTTGTCGATGAGCACCCGACCGAGCGACTTCCCGAGGGAGCGCTGGACGTCCTGCGCCTCCGCGAGCTGCGCCTCCGAGATGAGCCCCTCGTCGACGAGGATCTGTCCGAGCTGCCTCACCCGGCGACCTCCCGGACCCCGCCGACACGGTCGAGCACGGAGGTGAGCAGGGTGATGAGGCCGCCCTTCACGTCCTCCCGGTCGCGCGCATCGAGGGCGACGACGGGCACCCCGTCCGGCACGCCGAGCCGCGAGCGGATCCGCGCCGTGACGGCGTCCGCGTCCTCGTCGACCTTGTTGACGGCGACGATGAACGGCACGTCGGCGATGTCGGTGAAGAACTGCAGGATGCGGGTCGCCTCGTCGACGGCGCCGTCGCGCTGCTCGTCGACCAGCAGCACGAAGCCGAGCATCCCCTCGGCCAGGATCTCCCACATGAAGTCGAAGCGCTCCTGGCCGGGCGTGCCGAACAGGTACAGCGCGAGGTCACCCCCCACCGTGATGCGGCCGAAGTCCATGGCGACCGTGGTGTGGCCCTTCACCGAGCGCGTGTGGTCGCTGACCTTGCGCTCCGTGGAGAGCACGGTGATCTCGGAGATGGTCTGGATGAAGGTGGTCTTCCCGGCCCCGAACGGGCCGGTTACGACGACCTTCACGGTCCTGACGTCACGGCGCGCCATGCCTAGAGCCCCTTCACGCCCTCGATCAGACGTCGGACGAGGTCCGCGTCGATCGAGGGGTCGGTGGTGAGGCGCGGCTCGACGGCGGCGCCGTCGTCCCCGTCCGCGGTGGCAGCGTCGTCCCCGGAGCTCTCCCCGCCGGGCTCCTCGCCGGTCGCGGCGGGCTCCGGTTCGGGGGCGTCGGACGGTCCCGGATCCGGGTCAGCGGGCGGCGCGGGCGTCAGGTCGTCCTCCTCGGTCTCGCCGTCGATCGGCTCTCCGGCGTCCTCGAGCGCTCGCAGGAGCTCCTGCTGCTGCAGCAGCGCGTGGATGGAGGGCGGGCCCTCCACGTCGGGGTCGCGGACCTCGAGCAGCCCGGCCCCGGCGAGGCCGTAGAGGACGCGGCAGGTCTGGAACTCGCCCTGGCCGAAGAGCTCGACCAGCTCGCCCACGGTCCGACGGCCGTCCACGACCGACAGCAGCCGCCACTCCTCGGGCTTGAGGTTGACCTCGACGCCGTTGTCGCCGGGGGTCGGGGCCATCGCCACGACGGCGTCGAGCGACGGGATCTTGCGCCGCACCTGCTCCCACTCCTCGAGGCGCCGGCTGCCCTCCATGATGAGGTTCTCGACGGTGACGCTCAGCTGGATGGGCTCGTCGACCTCGGAGAGCTGGTCGAAGGAGAACGCACCGGTGGTCCAGCGCATCAGGTCGAAGACGGCGTCCTGGATCTGCTCGCGGACGAAGGTCGCGAGCGTCTCCTCGTCCACCGCTCCCATCTCAACCAGGTACTGGCCGAGCCGCAGCCCCGCACCGCCGGCGCCCGCGCCGCGATCCTCCTGCTGCTTCGCGAGTGCCCCCTGGAGCTGCTCGGTGGTCACGAGACCAGCACCGACGAGCCGCCGGCCGAGGGCGAGGCGGCCGTGCGACGACAGCGCGTAGGTGACCTGCCCCGTCTCGAAGAACACCCGCCCACGCTCCGCGTCGTCACGCAGCCGCAGGCACCCGGACTTCTTGGTGAAGGCCAGCAGCTGGAAGACGTCGGGGAGCGTGAAGGAGTCGAGGGTCCCTTCGAGCACGGGTCACCTCCGGAGGGGGGGGCGAGTCAGGGGCAGGGTCACCACGACGCCGGTTCCTGGCCCTCGACCACGCCGGCGTAGGGGTCCGCCTCGTCACGACCGTCGAGCAGGACGTCCCCGATCCGGTTCGCCGCACGACGCATCTCGAAGAGCATGTAGCCGATCTTGGCCGTCCGCCGGGCCACGGCCGCGAGGACGGCCTGGTCCTTCGCGCTCATGAGGAAGACGAAGCCGTGCTCGCCCTCGACGAAGACCTGGTTCAGCTGCCCACGACCGAGCCCGATGGCGGCCTGCTCCCCCAGCGAGAGCAGCGCGGCCGACATCGCGCCGACGCGGTCCTCCTCCATCGTCTCCGGCAGCGCCGAGGCCATCGGCAGCCCGTCGAACGACACGACGGCGGCGGCCTCCACGTCCGGACTCGAACGGATGAACTCGTCGAGTGCCGCGGCGAGCCGCTGCGCCTTGGAGTCGGACATCGTCAGCGCTCCCTCCTGGGTGGCGGGACCCCCGTACGGTCCCAGCGTCGAGCGTCGGGCACGCAGGTCGCTCCCCCCACGTTCGGCAGGAGAAGCGCGTGCCTTGAGTCGACTGTTGTGACTACAGCGTACGTGTTGGACCTGTCCGACGTCGGTACGTCACGACAGCCCACGCAACGTGATGTCATCACCACCCTGCGGCGCGTGGGACGCCCGCGCCACTCAGTCGTGGCCCCGGAGCCCGGCGATGGCGACCGCCGACATCACCCCGGTCGGGGCGGCCTGACCGGTCCACACCTCGAACGCGTCCGCGGCCTGCGCCACCAGCATCCCGAGGCCGTGGTGCGCGGCCGCGCCCGCGCCGGCGGCCGCGACGAGGAAGGGCGTGTCCGCCGGGCGGTAGACCAGGTCGTAGGCGATCTGGCCGGGCCCGAGCGTCATGAACGGGGCCGGCAGGGGCTCGCGCTCCATCCCGAGCGGGGTCGCGTTGCAGACGAGGCGGGCGTCCGCGACCGCGCGTCGGCACCAGCCCTCGTCGGCGAGGTCGAGCGCGTCGCTGGCCGGTGCTCCAGCCGTCTCCGCGAGCCGGGCGAGCTCCTCCGCGGCCTCCGCGCGGCGCCCGACGACGGTCACCCCGCACCCGAGTCGCGCGAGGGCGACCACGACGGCGCGGGCCGCCCCACCGGTCCCCAGGACCACCGCACCGTCGCCGTGGGCGATGCCGACCTCCTCGGCGAGCACCCGGCCGAGCCCCGAGGCGTCCGTGTTGTGGCCGACGAGCCCCTCGGTGCTCCACGCCAGGGTGTTGACCGCCCCCACGAGCTCCGCCTCCGGCGTCAGGGCGTCGCAGGCCGCCACCACGGCCTCCTTGTGGGGGACGGTGACGTTGGCCCCCGCCGCGCCCACCGAGCCCAGGGACCGCACGACCGTGAGCAGGTCCGCGGGCGGCGTTGGGAGGGCGACGTAGACCAGGTCGGCACCGACCTCGCGGAAGGCGGCGTTGTGGATCGCCGGCGACAGCGAGTGCCCCGTCGGCCAGCCGAGCAGGGCCACGACGCGCGTGCGCGCGGTCGGCCAGGGTCCGGCACCGCGCACGATCAGCCGTCCGCGGCGCAGCGCCCGGCGGCGCGGAAGTCCGCGACGTTGGCGTTGTGCTCGTCCAGGGTGGTGGCGAAGCGGTGCGACCCGTCGCACTCGGGAGCCACGACGTAGTAGAGGAAGTCGGTCTCCTCCGGCTGCACCGCGGCCCGCAGCGACGCCTCGCCGAACCCGGAGATGGGGGTCGGGGGGAGGACCACGCCCTCGTTGTAGGTGTTGTACGGCGAGTCGATCTCGGTGTCGGAGGTGAGGACCCGGGCGGACCACTCCCCCTTCGCGTACAGCACGGTCGCGTCGATCTGCAGCAGCATCCCCCGCTCGAGACGGTTGTAGATGACCCCCGCCACGCGGGCCCGCTCGGCGTCCACACGGGTCTCGCGCTCGATCAGCGACGCCACGATCATCAGGTCGTAGCGGGACAGGCCGCGCTCCTCGGCCGCCGCGACCGCGTCGGCGGGCAGGGCCTCCATGGTGCGCTCGAGCTGGTCGACCATCCGCTGCAGCACGGTCTGGGGCGACGCGTCGGCGAGCACGCGGTACGTGTTCGGGAACAGCACGCCCTCGAACCCGAAGATCGCGTCCGGGATGGTCGCGGGCTCGGGCAGCCACTCGGGCAGGCGGAGCACGCCCTCGGCGTTGCCGCCGGCGCGCATGCGTGCGTCGAGCACGGCCTGGAAGTCGTCGACGTCGTACGCGTCGAACTCCCGGTCCAGCTGCTCCAGCGTCAGGGGCAGGCTGAGCCCCTCCTGCACCGTGAACTGCACCTCCGCCGGGCCCGTGGGTGCGATGCGGAGCGCCTCGATGGCCTCGTCGACGCTCATGCCGGTACGCAGCTCGTAGCTGCCGGCCTTGAGGTCCGATGCGAGGCCCTCGTTGCGGGCGACCAGCCGGAACGCGAGCGCGCTCTTGACGACGCCGAGCCCCTCGAGCTCCACGGCGAGGTCGTTCACCGACGTCCCCATCGCGACGTCGACGGTCACCACCTCGCCCTCACCGGGGACACCTGCGAGCTGGTCGTTGACGTACCACAGCCCTCCGCCGATGGCCCCGAACACGACGAGCAGGACGACCAGGAACACCTTCGAACCGGTGCTGAGCGCCACGGTCACCTCCTCGTTCGTTGCGACTCGAGCACACCCTGCAGGATGAGGCTCGCAGCCACGCGGTCGATGTCACGCCGGCGGGTGGCCCGCGACGCGTCCTGCGCGAGCATGACGCGCTCCGCCTCCACGGTGCTGAACCGTTCGTCCCACAGCACCACGGGCAGGCCCGTGGTCTCGCGGAGCCCGTCGGCGACGCGGCGTGCCCGGGCGGCGGCCGGCCCCTCCCGGCCCGACAGGTCCTTGGGGTAGCCGACCACGAGCCCGACGGGCTCGTAGGCCGTGGCGGCGTCACCGATGCGACGCACGAGCGCCGGGACCCCGCTGTCGCGTGGCACGTCGACCGTCTCGGCAGGGGAGGCCACGAGCTGGTCGGGATCGCTGACGGCCAGCCCGACCCGGACCTCGCCGAGGTCGACGGCCAGCAACCGTCCGCGGGTGGGCAGCACGTCGCTCACGCGCCGGCGGCCTGCTCGCGGGCCCCGCGGGCGGCGACCTCGAGAGCCTCGTCGAGCTTCGCCCCGTCGCGTCCGCCCGCCTGGGCCATGTCGCCGCGGCCGCCTGCACCGCCGCCGACGACCTGCGCGGCCGGGTGCAGGATGGCGCGCGCCTCGACGCCAGCGTCGACGAGGTCCGACGTGAGCACGCAGACGAGCTGCGCCTTGCCCTCGTCGGCGTGGGCCCCGAGGACGACGACGGCCCGCTCGCCGAGCGCGCCACGGACCTCGTTGGCGAACGTGCGCAGGTCGTCCCCGAGGACGTCGACCTCCGCGACGACGACGGCGAGGCCGTCCTCGCGGGCCGCGGCGTCCGCGAGCTCCCGGGCCCGGGTCGCGATGCCTGCACTGCGGACCTTGTCGAGCTCCTTCTCCACGCTGCGCAGGCGCTCGACGAGTGACTGCACACGCTCGACGGCCTCGGACGTCGGCACGCCGACGAGGCGCGCCACCTCCTCCGCGACGTGCATCTCCCGGGTGGCGTGCCTCCAGGCGTCCTCGCCGGTCAGCGCCTCGACCCGGCGGGTGTTGGAGCCGATGGACTCCTCGCGGACGATGTGGATCGTCCCGATGGAGGCGCCGGAGGGGACGTGCGTGCCCCCGCAGAGCTCCTTGGAGAAGTCGCCGATCGTCACGACCCGGACGACCTGGCCGTACTTGTCCCCGAAGTTCGCGACCGCGCCGGCGGCCTTGGCCTGGTCGATCGGCATCACCTCGGTCGTCACCGACGGGTCCCGCAGGACGCGCTGGTTGATCGTCCGCTCGATGTCTTCGAGCTGCTCCGAGCTGACCCCCTCGAAGTGCGGGAAGTCGAAGCGCAGGCGCCCGGGTTGGACCAGCGAACCGGCCTGCTGGGCGTGGTCGCCCAGCACCTCCTTCATCGTGGCGTGCAGCACGTGGGTCGCGGAGTGGCTGCGGGCCGTCGCGACGCGACGCTCCGGGTCCACCACGGCGTTCACGGGCTGGCCCGTCGAGACCTCGCCGGCGGTGACGCGGGCCCGGTGCACCACCAGGCCGTCGAGCGGGCTCTGGGTGTCGAGCACCTCCAGCCGCCCGGTCGGCGTCTCGAGCGTGCCGGCGTCACCGACCTGGCCGCCGCCCTCGGCGTAGAACGGGGTGCGCGGGAGCACCACCTCGACCTCGTCGCCCTCGCCGGCGGCGGCGAGCAGCCCGCCGGCGGTCACGATGGCACCGAGCTCGGCCTCGGCGGCGAGCCCGTCGTACCCTACGAACTCGACGACGCCGACGGCTGCGGCAGCCTCGCGGTAGACCTCGACGGGGACGCCCTCCCCACCCCTCTTCGCGGCGGCGCGGGCCCGCTGGCGCTGCTCCTCCATCAGCGCGTCGAACCCCTCGCGGTCGAGCGCGAGGCCGGCGTCGGCCGCGATCTCGGCGGTGAGGTCGACCGGGAAGCCGAACGTGTCGTGGAGCCTGAAGGCGACGTCACCCGGCAGGGGCGCGCCCGCGTCGAGCGCATCCATGGCCTCGTCGAGCAGCTCGAGGCCCTGCGCGATCCGACGCGAGAAGTCGCCCTCCTCGGCACCGGCGACGCGCGTCACGAGCTCACGCTGCCGCTCGAGCTCGGGGTAGCCGGCCCCCATCGAGGCGATGACCGCGTCGACCATGGGCACCATCAGCTCGCCGTCGAAGCCGAGCAGCCGGGCGTGGCGGACGGCGCGACGCAGCAGCCGGCGCAGCACGTACCCGCGGCCCTCCTTGGAGGGCAGCACCCCGTCAGCGATGAGGAACGTCGCGGTGCGGGTGTGCTCGGCGATGATGCGCAGCGACAGGTCGGCGTCGGCGTCGGCGCCGTAGGTGGTACCGGTCAGCTCACCGGCGCGGGTGAGCAGCGACGCGAAGACGTCCGTCTCGAACACGTCCCGGACGTCCTGCAGGATCACCGCGAGCCGCTCGAGGCCGAGCCCGGTGTCGACGTTCTGCGCCGGGAGCGGCCCGAGCACGTTGAAGTCGTCGTCGAGCTCGTACTGCATGAAGACGAGGTTGTAGAACTCGAGGTAGCGCTCGTCGTTGACGGCGGGGCCGCCGGCCTCGCCCCACTCGGGCCCACGGTCGTAGTACAGCTCCGAGCACGGGCCGCCCGGACCGGCGTTGTGGGTCCACCAGTAGTTGTCCTCGGCACCGAGCCGCTGGATGCGGTCCTCGGTGATCGAGGTCTCCTCGAGCCACAGCTGGACCGACTCGTCGTCGTCCTGGTAGACGGTCGCCCAGATGCGCTCGGGATCGAGGCCGTACCGCTCGGTCGAGAGCTCCCAGGCCCAGCGGATGGCCTCGCGCTTGAAGTAGTCGCCGAACGAGAAGTTGCCGAGCATCTCGAAGAACGTCAGGTGGCGGGTGGTCCGCCCCACGTTCTCGATGTCGTTGGTGCGCACGCACTTCTGGTAGCTGGTCACGCGGGGCGCCGGCGGCTGCGCGTCACCGAGGAAGTAGGGCTTGAAGGGCACCATCCCGGCGATGTTGAGCAGCAGGGTCGGGTCGCTCGGGATCAGCGGCGCCGAGGCGATGACGCGGTGCCCTCGCTCGGCGTAGAAGTCGAGGAAGGTCTGGCGGATGGTGTTGGAGTCCACGGGGTCCTCGCGGGGGCCCGGGGGGCGGGCCGTCAGGGACGTGACGAGCGGGTTCGGGCCGACCGGTGCGCCGGTCGGGCGCGGTCAGACGCCGAGCGTGTCGCGCAGCGGGGCGACCCGGTGCTCGGCCCGCAGCTCGGCCTCGCGCTGGGCCATGGCGGCGCGGCCCTCCTCGACGGCGGCGCGGGCACGCTCGGCGAGGCCGCCGGCGGCGCGGCCGGCCTGCGTCGCGAGGTTGGCCGGCGAGGCGGTACGCGTGGCCTCGTCGATGCGGCGCACGACGAAGGCGCCGACGAGCAGGCCGATGCCGAGCCCGAGGAAGATCGAGAAGATGCGCTTGACCATCGCGTCAGGCCTTCAGCTTCTTGGCGCCCCGGGCGGTCCCGGCGGCGAAGGCGGCGACCTTGATCAGCGGGTTCGAGACGGTCGCGTGCACGACGCCCACGAGGGAGTCCGCGGTCGCGGTGATGGACTGCACCCCCGCGATGATGGTGTCGACGCGTGCGAGCTCGACGTTCACGCCGGCCACGGTCTCGTTCAGCCCGCCGAGCAGCGGGACGGTCTGGTCCGTCACGCCCTTGACCAGGTCGGTGATCTGGTTGATGAGCCGGAAGACGGCCACGATCGCGACGCACAGGGCGATGACGAGCACCCCCCAGAAGCTGGCCGCGATGATCCAGGCCCAGTCCGCTCCGCTCACCGTGTGCTCCCGTCCGTGTCGTCGCTCGTGTCGTGGCTCGTGTCGTGCGTGCCCCGCCACCGGGCGAGGCGCTCGGCCACCACGGCCTCGTGCCCGTACGGCGACGGCTCGTACAGCACCCGGTCGATGCCGTCGGGCAGGTACCGCTGGTCGACGTAGCCGCCGGGGTGGTCGTGAGGATAGTCGTAGCCGACCCCGTGCCCGAGGCGCCGGGCCGACCGGTAGTGCGCGTCGCGCAGGTGCGCCGGGACCGGGGCGTTGCCCTGCTCGTGAACGAGCGCCTTGGCGGCACCCATGGCGCGGGTGACCGAGTTGGACTTCGGCGCCGTCGCGAGGCCGATGGCGGCGTGGGCGAGGGCGAACTCGGCCTCGGGGAGCCCGACCTTGTCGAGCGCGTCGAACGCGGCGACCGCGAGCGGCAGCGCGCCGCGGTCGGCCATCCCGACGTCCTCCGAGGCGAGGATGACCATGCGGCGCGCGATGAAGCGGGGGTCCTCGCCGGCGGCGAGCATCCGGAACATCCAGTAGAGGGCCGCGTCCGGGTCGGACCCGCGCAGGCTCTTGATGAACGCCGAGGCGATGTCGTAGTGCTGGTCCGCGGCCTTGTCGTAGCGGAAGCGCCTCAGCGCCACGTCGACGTCCGCCGGGCGGACCTCGGTCCGGTCCCCGAGGGCGGACGTCGCCACCTCGAGGGCGGTCAGCAGCGTGCGGGCGTCCCCGTCGGCCACCTCCACGAGGTGGTCGACGGCCTCATCGGTCAGCGTCACCGCGCCGGCGAGCCCGCGCTCGTCGGAGACGGCACGGGCGAGGATCGTGCGCAGGTCGTCGTCGGTGAGCGGCTCGAGACGGACGAGCCGGCAGCGCGACAGCAGCGGCGCGTTGAGCTCGAAGAACGGGTTCTCGGTCGTCGCCCCGATGAGGGTCACCCAGCCGGCCTCGACGCCCGGGAGCAGCGCGTCCTGCTGGGCCTTGGTGAATCGGTGGATCTCGTCGATGAACAGGATCGTCCGTCGGCCGCTCATCTCCGCCCGCGCTCGCCCCTCGTCGATGACGCGTCGGACGTCCTTCACCCCGGCGGTCACCGCGGACAGCTCCGACCAGACGGCCTGGACGTGACGGGAGATGACCGAGGCGAGCGAGGTCTTGCCGGTGCCCGGAGGACCCCAGAGCACGAGCGAGGTCGGCAGGGCACCCGCGTCCAGCGCCGCCCGCAGCGGGGTGCCCTCCCCCAGCGCCTCCGGCTGCCCGACGTACTGCTCGAGCGTCCGCGGGCGCATGCGGGCCGCGAGCGGGGCGAGGTGCCCCACCGCGGCGGTGGCGTCGGTCCGTGCCGCCGGGTCGTCCGGCTGCTCGTCGAAGTCGAGGGTGTCGCGCATGAGGCCGGCGACCGTACCGGCGACGACCTCAGGCGCCCTCGACCCGTCGGGCCAGCGCCACGTTGAGCTCGGTGTACGCGAGCTCGATGTCGCGCCCCAGCGCCGCGACCAGGGCCCGGCCGAGCAGCCCGTCGAACCGCTCCCAGTGCTCGACCCGGGTGCCCGCGCCGTCGGGCTCGAGGTCGAAGCCGTGGTGCGCCCCGAACACCCCGGGCACGCCCCCGCGCCACGACAGGCGACGCCCCCGCTCGGCGTCGACGACCCGGGCGGGCAGCGTGGACGGCGGGAGCTTCGGCAGACGCGCCGTCAGCACGAGGCGCGCGCCGGGGACGGCCTCGCCGCGCATCCGAGGGAACCGCTCGGCCCACTCGCCCCAGCGGGCGAAGTCGGCGAGCACGTCCCACACCGCCTCCGGTGGCGCGGCGACGTGGAGGGCGGGGGTCCGGACCCAGGGCACGGTCAGCCCTTCCCAGCCGATGGCTTCGACTCCGGCCGCGGGACGACGCGCAGGAGCAACTCGTCGAGCGCACGGCCCTCGTACGGCGCCGGCGCGTCGGTGAGCAGGCAGGCACCCGACTGGGTCTTCGGGAACGGGATGACGTCGCGGATGTTCGACGTGCCGGCGAGCAGCATCACCATCCGGTCGAGCCCGAACGCGATGCCCCCGTGGGGCGGCGCGCCGTAGGACAGCCCGCGCAGCAGGAACCCGAACTTCTCCTGGGCCTCCTCGTCGGAGATCCCGAGGAACCGGAAGACGCGCTCCTGCACCGCTCGGTCGTGGATACGGATCGAGCCACCACCGAGCTCGTAGCCGTTGCAGACCACGTCGTAGGCGTTGGAGAGCGCGTGCTCGGGGTCGGTGTCGAACGAGTCGACGAACTCCGGCGTCGGCGCGGTGAACGGGTGGTGCGTCGGCGTCCAGGCGGTGGTCCCGACCGCCGTGCCGCGGTCCTCGACCGGCTCGAACATCGGCGCGTCGACCACCCAGCAGAAGGCGAAGGTGGACTCGTCGATCAGGCCCCGGAGCCGGGCGACGTGGTTGCGCAGCGCGCCCATGAGGTCGAGCGCGAACCGGCGGTCGCCGGCGCCGAAGAAGACGGCGTCGCCCGGACCCGCGCCGGCGGCGCTCTTGACCCCGGCGACCTCGGCCTCGGTCATGAACTTCGCGAGCGGCGAGCGCAGCGAGCCGTCCTCCTCGACGATCGCCCAGGCGAGGCCCTTCGCCCCGCGGCGCTTGGCCCACTCGACCAGCTCGTCGAGCTCCCGCCGGGTCAGCTCACCCCCGCCGGGCAGCGCCAGCGCCACGACGCTGCCGCCGGCGCCGAGCACGCCGGCGAACACGCCGACCTCGGTGCCGGCGAACACCTCGTCGAGCGTGGCGAGCTCGAGGCCGGGGATGCGCAGGTCGGGCTTGTCGGAGCCGAAGCGGTCCATCGCCTCCGCGTGGGTCAGGCGCAGGAACGGTGTCGGGACCTCGACGCCGAGGACCTCGCGCCAGACCTCGGCGACCAGCTCCTCGGAGAGCCCGATGACGTCCTCCTGGTCCCCGAAGGACAGCTCGACGTCGAGCTGCGTGAACTCGGGCTGCCGGTCGGCGCGGAGGTCCTCGTCCCGGAAGCAGCGCGCGATCTGGTAGTAGCGCTCGACGCCGGCGACCTGCAGCAGCTGCTTGAACAGCTGCGGCGACTGCGGCAGCGCGTAGGTCTCCCCCGGCGACAGGCGGCTCGGCACGAGGAAGTCGCGGGCGCCCTCCGGGGTGGCCCGGGTGAGCATCGGCGTCTCGACGTCGAGGAACCCGTGGCGCTCCATCACGCGGCGGATGATGGACGTGGTGCGGGAGCGCGTCCGCAGGATCTCGGCCATGCGGGGACGTCGCAGGTCCACGTAGCGGTGGGTCAGACGCATGGTCTCGTCGACGTCGACGCCGTCCGCAATCGGGAACGGCGGGGTCTCGGCCTCGCTGAGCACCTCGAGCGACTCGGCAACGACCTCGATCGCGCCGGTCTCGAGGCGGTCGTTGACCATCCCGTCGGGGCGCTGGCGCACGGTGCCGGTGACCCGCACGACCCACTCGGTGCGCACCCGGTGGGCCGCCTCGAGGGCCTCGGAGTGCTCCGGGTCGGCGACGACCTGCACGAGCCCGCTGCGGTCGCGCAGGTCGAGGAACGCCACGCCGCCGTGGTCGCGACGGGTGTCGACCCAGCCGGCGAGGGTGACGGAGTCGCCGGCGTGCTCGGGGCGCAGCGTGCCCGCGCCGGCGGTGCGCAGGGAGCCGAAGGGGGTGATGCCCACAGCGGGGTCCTTCTCGATCGTGGGGTGGTCGTGGTGAGCGGCCTGCCCGCGGAGCACCCGGGTCGGGCCCCGGGTCAGGCGACCGGGTCAGGCGGGGTCGCCGGGGGCGCGGTGGGCGGCGGCGAGCGCCGCGCGCAGGTGGGCCTCCAGGTCGGTCTCGGCAACCGAGACCTGGTCCCCCGTGGCGAGGTCCTTCACGCCGACGGTACCGGCGGCCACCTCGTCGGCCCCCCGGATGACGGCGAAGCGGGTGCCCCGGCGGTCGGCGTACCTGAACTGCTTGCCGAGCTTGCCGGAGGCGACGTAGAGGTCGGTGGCGAGCCCGGCGGCGCGCAGCCGCGTGGCCAGCGCGACCGCGTCGGCCCGCAGGTCGTCGTCGAGGACGGTGACGAGGACGGGTGGCGCGGCCGCACCGGCGCCCTCCTCCTCGAGCAGCAGCAGGATGCGCTCGATGCCGAGCGACCCGCCGGTGGCCGGGATGTCGCGGTTGGAGAACATCCCGACGAGACCGTCGTACCGCCCTCCGCCCGCGAGGGAGACACCGAGGCCGGCGTGCCGGATCTCGAACACCGGGCCGGTGTAGTACGACAGGCCGCGCGCCAGCACGGGCGCGAAGCGCACCGAGCCACCGGCCTGGTTCGGACGCACCAGCCCGAGCACGGTGTCGACCTCGTCGATGCCGGCCCGACCGAGCTCGGTGGTGGCGAGCCGCTCGCGCAGCACGGCCTCGACGTCGTCGGCGGACACGTCGGCGACGAGCGCCTCGACGGCCGCGGCGGCGACCCCGCGCTCGGCGAGCTCCCGGGCGACACCATCGGGCCCGACCTTGTCGAGCTTGTCGATGGCGACGAGCGTCGTGCCCTCGAGCTGCTCGGGGATGCCGTACGCCTCGATAAGCCCGCGCAGGGCGCGGCGGGAGTTGAGCTGCACCTCGAACCCGGAGAGCCCGAGCCGGTCGAGGACCGCCGACACCGCGAGCAGCACCTCGGCGTCGGCGACGAGCGAGTCGGAGCCGACCGTGTCGACGTCGCACTGGTAGAACTCGCGGAAGCGACCCTTCTGGGGGCGGTCGGCCCGCCACACCGGCGCGATGTGGTAGCGCTTGAACGGCTCGCCGAGGGTGCCGCCGTGTCTCGCCACGAATCGCGCGAGCGGCACGGTGAGGTCGTAGCGCAGCGCGAGGTCGGCTTCACCCGAGTCCTCGTGCTCGCCGCGACGCAGGATCTTGAACATGAGCTGGTCGCCCTCCTCGCCGTACTTGCCGGTGAGGACGTCGAGCCGCTCGTAGGCGGGGGTGTCGATCGGCGCGAACCCGTGCGCGCCGTAGACCTCCCGGATCGTCGCGAAGACGCGCTCGCGGCGCGCGACCTCGTCGGGGAGGAAGTCGCGCGTGCCGGAGGCGGGGTTGGCGTCGATGGCAGCCACGTCGGGCTCCTGGTCGGGCGGGTGGGGTGCCGGTCAGAGCCCGTGGCGCTGGCGGGCCTGGGCCACGAACGGGTTCGTCGCGCGCTCGCGCCCCACGGTCGTGTCGGGGCCGTGGCCAGAGAGGATGACGACGTCGTCCTCGAGGGTGAGGACCGTGTCGGCGAGCGAGCGGAGGATGGCCTCGGTGGACCCGCGGGGGAAGTCGGTCCGCCCGATCGAGCCGGCGAAGACCAGGTCGCCCGAGAAGAGGACGCCGTCCGCCGGCGCGGGGTCGCCGTACGCGAACCGGACCTCCGCGTCGCGCAGGCCGCGGCCGAGGAACGTGACGTGCCCGGGGGTGTGCCCCGGGTTGTGCCGGACGGTGAGGTCGAGGCCTGCGTGGGGCAGCACCTGCCGGTCCGTGATCGTCTCGAGCCGGTCGGTCGGTGGGTCCCAGCGGATGCCGAGCTGCTGCTCGAGCATCCCCGGCGGGATGGAGCCGAGCCCGGCGTCGGGCTGCTCCCACAGCCAACGGTCGTCCTCGTGCATCAGCACCGGCACGTCGAGCGAACGTGAGAGCTCCGGCATGCCCCAGAAGTGGTCGATGTGCCCGTGGGTGAGCAGGATCGCCTCGCACGTGAGCCCGTGGTCGCGGAGCCACGTGGGGACCGCCTCGGCGGCGCCCTCCCCCGGGTCGATGACGACGGCGCGTCCGGCGCTGCGGTCGCCCACCACGTAGCAGTTGGTCTGCCAGCGTCCCAGGGGGGCGCCGAGGACGAGCAGGTCACGATCGGTGCCTGCGCGGACGGATGCGGACACGGGTGGGGGCCTGGTCGAGGAGGGCAGGGTCGGGCGCCGAGGCTAGCGACCCGCACCCGGGACCCCGGCGCCCGGGCGGGGCTCACCCCGTGGCGCTCGACTGCGTCTGGGGCACCACGCGGTAGGCGTCGTAGACGCCCTCGACCCGCCGCACGGAGCGCAGCGCGTAGTCCAGGTGGGTCGGGTCGGCGAGCTCGAACGAGAAGCGCAGGACCGCGATGCGGTCGCGGCGGGTGGTGACCTGGGCGCTCATGATGTTGATGTGGATGTCACCCAGGACGGCCGTGATGTCGCGCAGGAGGTGCTTGCGGTCGAGCGCCTCGATCTGGACGGTCACGAGGAAGGTGGTCCCCGCCTCCCCGGACCAGTCCACCGGGACGAAGCGCTCCGGCTCGCTGCGCAGGTCCTCCACGTTGGTGCAGTCGGTCCGGTGGACGCTGACCCCGCGGCCGCGGGTGACGAAGCCGAGGATGTCGTCGCCCGGGACGGGGGTGCAGCACCGCGCCAGCTTCACGAGCATGCCGGCGTCGCCCTCGACCTCGACGCCGTCATCGCGGTCGCTGCGTCGCCCGATGCGGATCGGGGTCGGGCCGGTCGCCGTCGACTCGTCGGTGTCGCCGTCCCCGTCCTCCTCGAGGATGGCGTCGACGAGCGCCTGCGCGACCGTGGAGGCGGCGACGTGGTTCTCGCCGATCGCCCGGAACAGGGTCGGGTTGTCCTTGAGGTTCATCGCCGCCGCGACGTCGGCGAGGTCGCCGCTGGCGACGACCCGGGCGTAGGAGAGTCCCTTGCGCCGCAGGGCGCGCACCAGCGCGTCGCGGCCGCGGTCCTCGGCGTCCTCGCGCCGCTCGCGGTTGAAGTGGGCGCGGATCTTGGAGCGGGCCCGCTGGGAGACGGCGATCTGCAGCCAGTCGCGCGAGGGCCCGGCGTCCTCGGCCTTCGAGGTCAGGATCTCGATGGTGTCGCCGTTGACGAGCTGCTGCTCGAGCGGGACGAGCCGACCGTTGACCCGGGCGCCGATGGTGCGGTGGCCGACCTCGGTGTGGATGGCGTACGCGAAGTCGATCGGGGTCGAGCCCTGCGGGAGCGCGCGGACCTGTCCCTTGGGCGTGAAGACGAACACCTCGTCCTGGTAGAGGTCGATCTTCAGGCTCTCGAGGTAGTCCTCGGGCTCCTCGACGTCACCCTGCCACTCGAGCATCTGGTCGAGCCACCGCAGGTCGCCGCCCCCGCCCGCTCCCGCCTGCGGGACGCGGCCCGTCTCCTTGTACTTCCAGTGCGCGGCGACACCGAACTCGGCGGTGTGGTGCATGGCCCGGGTGCGGATCTGCAGCTCCAGCGGCCGCCCACCGGGCCCGATCACCGAGGTGTGCAGCGACTGGTAGAGGTTGAACTTGGGCATCGCGATGTAGTCCTTGAAGCGCCCCGGGATGGGACGCCAGGCCGCGTGGATCTGGCCCAGGACCGCGTAGCAGTCGCGCACGCTGCCGACGATGACCCGCACGCCGACGAGGTCGTGGATCTCGTCGAACTCCTTGCCACGCAGCACCATCTTCTCGTAGATGGAGTAGTAGTGCTTCGGACGGCCCGTGATCTCGGCGCGGACCTTGACCTCGCGCAGGTGCTCGCGGACGGCCTGAACGACCTCGTCGATGTACGCCTCCCGCTCGGGCTGGCGCTCCGCCACCATCGCCACGATCTCCTCGTAGCGCTTGGGGTGCAGCGTGCGGAACCCGAGGTCCTCGAGGCGCAGCTTGAACTGCTGCATGCCGAGGCGGTGCGCCAGCGGGGCGTAGATGTCGAGCGTCTCCTGCGCGATCCGCTTCTGCTTCTCGCGGGGCATGTGCTCGATGGTCTCCATGTTGTGGAGACGGTCGGAGAGCTTGATGACCAGGACCCGGATGTCCTCGGCCATGGCGAGGATCATCTTGCGCAGCGTCTCGGCCTGCTGCTCCTCCTTCGACTCGACCTGGAGCCGGTCGAGCTTGGTGACGCCGTCGACGAGGGAGGCGACCGACGGGCCGAAGTACTGGGCGATCTCGTCGCGCGACGTCGGGGTGTCCTCGACGACGTCGTGCAGCAGCGCGGCGACGATGGTGTCGGTGTCGAGCCCGAGGTCGGCGAGCTCGGTCGCGACCGCGATCGGGTGGGTGATGTAGGGCTCGCCCGACTTGCGGACCTGTCCGTCGTGGGCGTCGCGTGCGTACTCGTAGGCGCGCACGACCTCACGCAGGTCGACCTTCGGGCTCGACTCGCGGATGTGCGCGGCGAGCTCGTGCAGCAGCTCCGGGAGGTCACGGGACGCGATGGGCAGGCGCGACAGGACCCCCTTCACCCCGGACGGCCGGGGCGGGGGCGGTGCGGGCGCGCGGTGCTCGCGGCTCTGCTCACCGGCCAGCTGCGTGCCTCCCTCGTCGGTCGTCGTGGGCCGAGGGTACTCCGCGGTGCAACCGTCAGTACGTGAGCAGGCTGACGTGCTCGCGGCCGCCCAGCCTGCTCGCCCCGTCGAGGAAGGTGAGCTCGATCAGGAACCCGAGGCCCACGACCTCGCCCCCGAGCTCCTCGACGAGCTCCGCCGTGGCCCTGGCCGTCCCGCCGGTCGCGAGCACGTCGTCGACGATGAGCACGCGGTCCCCCGGCTCGATCGCGTCGGTGTGCATCTCGAGCGTGGCGGTGCCGTACTCCAGCTCGTAGGTCCGCGAGGCGGTCGCGGCCGGGAGCTTGCCCGCCTTGCGGGCCGGGACGAAACCGGCACCGATGTGGTACGCGACGGGCGCCGCGAAGATGAACCCGCGCGACTCGATGCCGACGACCTTGTCGACCGTCCCACGACCGAAGGCCACCACGAGCGCGTCGACCACGGTGGACAGCGTCACCGGGTCGAGCAGCAGCGGGGTGACGTCCTTGAAGACCACCCCGGGCGTGGGGAAGTCCGGGACGTCACGGACCCTCGCGTCGAGGAGGGCACGGTCGAGCTCGAAACGCACGTGGGTGCCTTGCCGGTCAGGGGGTGTCGGTCGGGGGGTGTCGGTCAGGTGCAGCGGCATCTGGCGCGGCTCAGCGGCGCCGCTTCCTCCGCTTGCCCTCGCCCCGGACGTACTCGGTGGTGATCGGCGCCCGGGAGGCGCGCGCCCCGGGGCCCTCGACCGCCGGCGCCTCGCCGCGCTCGATCCGCTCGGCGAGCTTCGCCGACATCGCGGCGTACTCCGGCTCCTTCTCCTTCCACCACGCGAGGAACGGGGTGGCGAGGAAGATGGAGGAGTAGGCACCGATGGCGATGCCGATGAAGAGGGCGAGCGCGAGGTCCTGCAGGGTCTCGGCGCCGAGCAACTGGGCGCCGACGAGCAGCAGGGCACCGACCGGGATGAGGGAGGTGAACGACGTGTTGAGCGAGCGCCACAGCACCTCGTTCAACGAGAGGTTCACGGTCTCGGCGTAGGTCCGCCGGCCCGGCCCCCCGATGCTGGCAACGTTCTCCTCGACCCGGTCGAACACGACCACCGAGTCGTACAACGAGTACCCGAGGATGGTCAGCAGCGCGATCACGGTCGAGGGGCTGACCGAGAACCCCACCAGGGAGTACAGGCCGACGGTGATGACGACGTCGTGGGCGAGGGCGAGCACCGCCGCGACCGCCATCTTGAACTCGAGCCGCACCGAGATGTAGGCGACCACCACGACGAGGAAGACCACGAGGGCCTCGAGCGCCTTGCGCGAGATGCGCTCACCCCACGAGGGACCGACGAAGCTGACCTGCACGTCGTCGGCCCCCGACACCTCGACCAGGGCGGCCCGGATGGCGTCGTCCTCGGCCGAGCCGGGTTCGATCGCCCCGGTGCGCACCAGGGCAGCGACGGCGATGTCGTCCTCGGTGACGACCTGTGCGCTCGCCCCGGTCACACCCGCCCCTTCGACCGCATCGCGGAGGTCGGCGGCGGTCAGGTCGGGGACCGTCACGCCGTCGAGGCGGAACGAGGTACCACCGACGAAGTCGATGGACAGGTTCAGGCCGCGCACCGCGAGCGAGAGGAGGCTGACCAGCAACAGCGCGACGGAGATCGCGGCCCAACGGCGACGCTTGCCGATGAAGTCGAAGCTCGGGGTCTTCACGCGTTGCCTCCAGCGGCCGTCGCCGGCGTCTCGGCGCGCATCGATGCCCGCGCCAGCAGCTTGGTGTTGGACAGCAGGCCGACGGCGGCCCGCGAGTAGGTGGCGAGGATGACGATGTCGAGCGCCGTGGAGATGCCGAGGGTCAGCGCGAAGCCGCGCACCGGTCCGACGGCGAGGAAGTACAGGATGATGGCGGCCGCCAGCGTGACGGTGTTCCCGGCGAGGTTGGTTCGGAACGCCGAGTCGAAGGCCTTCTTGGCCCCCGTCCGCACGGTCTTGCCGAGCGCGACCTCGTCGCGGATCCGCTCGTAGAAGATGATCGACGAGTCCGCCGTGATGCCGATCGAGACCACGAGGCCGGCGACGCCGGCGAGCGTCAGCGTGAAGCCGGCGGACCCGAGCAGCGTGACGATGGTGAACGACACGATGCCGAAGATGGTGAGCGCGCCGATGGCCACCACACCGAGCCAGCGGTAGAAGAACACGAGGTAGATCGACACGAGCAGCAGGCCGAGCGCGGCAGCCAGCAAGCCGGAGCGCAGCGACTCGGCCCCGAGCGTCGGCGACACGGTCTCGAACGTCGACGGCTCCAGCGTGATCGGCAGCGCGCCGGTCTTGAGCACGAGCGCGAGGTCCTGCGCCTCCGCCTGGCCGCTGTCCTGGGCCGTCCCCGCGGAGCCCACGGAGATCGACGCCTGGCCGCCGGCGATGCCGACACCGCACGGCACGGTCTGGTTCACGCCCGGGGCGGACTCGACGTAGTTGTCCAGCACGATGGCGAAGAGGCCCCCCTGACCCTGGTCGCGCTCGCACGCGAGGTCGGCGGTCACCTGCTGGAACGCCTCCCCGCCGGCCTCGTCGAGCTCGAGGGAGACCGCCCAGCCCCCGCCCTCGCCGAGCGTCGCGAACGCCTCGGTGACCTGGTCGCCGGTCAGCTCGGCCGGGCCCACCCGGTACTTGGGCAGCGTCGCGGGGTCGGGCGCCTCCTCGGTGTCCTCCCCGGTGAGCTCCCCGACCTCCACCGGGGCCGCGCACACCAGGCCCGACTCGTCGTCGGCGAGGTCCTCCTGCACCCCGTCGCACGGCGGGGTCTCGTCGTAGCCCTCCTCGCCGGGGGCGACGATGGCCTCGACGCGGCGGAAGGTCAGCTTCGCGGTGGTGCCGATGATCTCGCGGGCCCGGTCGGCGTCGTCGACGCCGGGGAGCTGGACGAGGATGTCATCGCCCTGGCGCGAGATCTCCGGCTCGGCGACCCCGAGGGCGTCGACGCGCGAGCGGATCACGTTGGTGGTCTCGTCGAGGACCTCGTCGAAGTCCTCCGGCCGCTCCTGTCCCTCGGCGAGCACCGGCGTGTAGACGGCCGAGATGCCGCCCCGCAGGTCGAGGCCGAGCCGTGGCCGCGCGCCGGTGGCGAGGTACGCCCCGGCCAGGCCGAGGAGCAGCACGACCGCCACGAGCGTGACGATGTGGTTGCGACGGTTCACTTGGGGGTGCTCCTGGACGCCTCGTTGGGGCGCGTCGACGACGGGTCGGGGGCGCGGCGGTCAGCCGAGGGGGACGCCGTTGGCGGTGATGCGGAACTCGCACCCGAGGGTGCGGGCGGCTCGACGGCACATGATCATGCGGTCGAGGAAGATCTCGAAGTACTCGATGACCGTCGACCGGTCGGTGTCGAGCTCGAGCTCGAGGGTGATCGTGGCGGCGTCCGCGTCGACGCGCAGGAAGCTGTGCGTCACGGCGTCGTTCACGCGGTCGTGGATGTCCGCCGCGGTGTCGGCGCCCTTGCGCACCCGGCTGCGGTGGACGTCGGCCTTGTCGGCGAGGATGACCGCAGCGCCGACCGGCCCAATGGACGAGCCGTACTGCTCCTCGTGGTTGCCGACCGCCGAGAGGACGAGACCGATCCGGTACGGGTCGAGGTCGAGCCGTGACAGGGCGTCGTAGGCGATCCACGCGCTCGACAGCCCGTGGTTCATGCGGCTGACCACGTTGCCGACGTCGTGGAGGTAGCCGCCGACGGCGGCCAGGTCGCACAGGTCCTGGTCGGCCCCGAGGTGGTGCAGCACGTTGTGCGCGATCCGACCCACGAGGTTGGCGTGCCGGAAGCCGTGCTCCGTGAACCCGAGCGCGCCGAGCGACTGGTCGGCGAGCTTGATGAACGCGGACACGGTCCGGTCCTGCTGCAAGGCCGTGAGGATGTCGACCTCGGCGCCCGTGCGGCGCGCGGCGTCGATGGCGAGGGCCTGCCCCTCGGCCACGGCCGCGTCCGCGTCGAGCCCACGCAGTAGTGCGGCCTCCGCCGACTCCCCCACGGCCGAGGCCGGGTCGCGCAGCGCCGAGGGCGCGTCCGGCGCCACGGTGGGGCTGACCCGGCCGGCCCGGTCGGCCGCGGCGTCGTCGACCGACGAGGAGGCGGGCGCCCCCTCGTCGTGCCGCGGCGCGGGCTGGTCGGTCACGCGTCGTCGTCCTCGTCGAGGCCGGCGACGACGTCGGCGGCCTCCGCGTCGGTCACGACCTTCGCGATGGCGGAGCGCTGGAAGCGCAGGACCACGTCGTCGGTCACCTCGAGGTCCACGTGCAGGTCCGTCAGGGCGACGACGGTCCCGTGCAGGCCGCCGATGGTCACGACGTCGTCGCCGACCGTCAGCGCCCGCAGCATCGACTGGTGCTGCTTCTGTCGCTTCTGCTGGGGCCGGATCAGGACCATGTACATGATCCCGAAGAAGGCCACGAGGATGAAGGTGTTGGCGAGGCCGTCCACGTCGTCTCCCTGCGTCGTCGGCACGCGTGCCGCGGCGCGGTGGGCGGGACTCCCCGCCGAGGCGGTCCGTCCGGGCACGTAGGGAGCGCCCGCGGATGGCGGGCGCGCGGGCCGAGCCTAGCGGCGCGCCCACCGCACCGTCACACCCCGAACAGCGTCGGTCCGTCGTCGCCGTCCCGGACGGCCCCGACGGCCGGCTCGACGCCGAGGTGGGCCCACGCCGCGGCCGTCGCGACCCGACCCCGGGGCGTGCGCTGCAGGAAGCCCCGCTGGATGAGGAACGGCTCCACCGCGTCCTCCACGGTGTCCGTCTCCTCCCCCACGGACGTCGCCAGCGTCGCGAGCCCGACCGGACCCCCACCGAAGCGCCGCACGACGGCCTCGAGCACCCGCCGGTCGAGCGCGTCGAGACCGACCTCGTCGATGTCGAACAGCTCGAGCGCGGCCTTGGCGACGTCCACGTCGACGCGTCCGTCCGCCTCGACCTCGGCGTAGTCCCGCACGCGTCGCAGCAGTCGGTTGGCGATGCGGGGGGTGCCCCGCGAGCGACGAGCCACCTCCTGCGCGCCGGCCTCGGTCAGCGGCACGTCGAGCAGCGCCGCCGAACGGGTCACGATGGTCCGAAGGTCGTCGGTGTCGTAGTAGTCGAGGTGCGCAGCGAACCCGAACCGGTCCCGCAGCGGCGTGGCGATGAGACCGGTGCGCGTGGTGGCGCCCACGAGGGTGAAGCGCGGCAGCTCGAGCCGGATGCTGCGTGCCCCCGGACCCTTCCCGACCACGATGTCGAGCGTGAAGTCCTCGAGGGCCGGGTACAGCACCTCCTCGACCGTTCGGGGCAGGCGGTGGATCTCGTCGACGAACAGCACGTCACCCGGCTCGAGGTTCGTCAGGATCGCCGCGAGGTCGCCCGGGCGCTCCAGGGCCGGACCCGACGTGGCGCGCAGCCTGGTCCCGAGCTCGTGGGCGACGATGCCCGCGAGCGTCGTCTTGCCGAGGCCGGGCGGCCCCGAGAACAGGACGTGGTCGGCCGGCTGGCCACGCTTGAGGGCGCTGCGGAGGACCAGCTCGAGCTGGCGTCGCACCCGGGGCTGCCCGACGAAGTCGTCCAACCGGGCTGGGCGCAGGCTCGCGTCCTGGTGGTCCTCGCCGCGTTGGGCCGCGCCGTCGAGCAGGTCGTCCCCGTCGTGGGGGGCGGTCGGGTCGGTCGTCCCGCTCACCTGCCCACCCCCACGGGGCCAGCCAGCGCCTTCAGCGCCCGACGCAGGACCTCGGCGGTGTCACCGTCGGTGTCGATGGCGGCCAGGGTCGCGTGCACCTCCGTCGCGTCGTAGCCGAGGGCGGCCAGCGCCTCGCGCACCTCGCCGACGGTGGTCGTCGAGCTCGCCACGTCCGCGCCCACGTGGACGCTGCGCCCGGGCAGCGCACCGAGCACGTCCCCACCGAGGGAGCCGACCTTGTCCTTGAGCTCGAGCACGAGCCGCTGGGCGACCTTCTTGCCGACACCCGGGACCAGCGTGATGGTGTCGAGGTCGCCGGTCGCGATGGCGGTGACCAGCACCTCGGGGCGCAGCGTGGCGCACGCCGCCATCGCGAGCTTCGGGCCGACCCCGGAGGAGCCGAGCAGGAGCTCGAACAGCGCGAGCCCCTGGCGGTCCGGGAACCCGTACAGCGTCATCGAGTCCTCGCGGACCTGCAGCGAGGTGTGCAGCGCCACCTCCTCGCCCCGGGCCGGGATGCCGTCGGTCCCGGCGACGTGCACGAGGTAGCCGACCCCGGCCACGTCCACGACGACCGTGGCGGCGTCGCGGTGCGCGATGCGTCCTCGCAGGTGGGCGATCATCGTCGTCTCCCGGGTGGTCGGGGTCGTGGGTGTGGTGGGGGTCGGGTGTGGGTCGGCGGTCGGCGGGGGCTCTCGTCAGGCGCCGCCGACCTCGCGGAGGTTCGGGTTGTCGAGCACGGCGGCCCAGCCGCCGGCGGGACCCGGACGGCGCGACGCCGCGACGGCGTCCGCGAGCGCGGCGGTCGCGCTGGACGGCCCCGACGCGGCGACCAACCGGGCCCGGGACAGGTGGGTCAGGGCGACCGCGAGGGCGTCGGCGACGTCCGCCGGCGTGGGCGGCGCATCGAGGCGCAGCTGCGCCGCCACCATCCGTCCCACGGCGTCCTTGTCGGCCGCGCCGTACCCGGCGACGGACGCCTTGACCTCGGTGGGGCTGTAGGGGGTGACGGGCAGCCCGGCGCGGGCCGCCGCGAGCAGCGCCACGCCGGCGGCCTGCCCGGTGGCCATCGCGGTGCGCACGTTCACGCTGAAGAGGACCCGCTCGACGGCGACGGCGTCGGGCCGGTGCACCTCGATCGCCTCGGCGATGCCATCGTGGACGGCGAGCAGCCGCCTCGACACGTCCTCGTCGGGCGAGGTGCGGACGCAGAGCGCGGCGACCAGGTCGGGGCGCGCCGGCGGTCCCTGCACGACCCCGATGCCGCACCGCGTGAGGCCCGGGTCGACACCGAGCACCCGCAGGGGGCGGTCGCGGTCGGTCACGGTCGGCTCCCGGGACGGGTGGCGCGGCGAGGGCGGCGTCGAGTCGAACACCTGTTCCCACGCTACCAGCACGACGCCGCCGCGCCGGGGAGGCGCGACGGCGTCGGGGGCGAGGTCGCCCCGGGGTCAGTCGTCGAGCTGGTCGAGGACCTCGTCGGGGATGTCGTAGTTCGCCCAGACCTCCTGGACGTCGTCGTTGTCCTCGAGCGCGTCGATCAGCTTCATGATCCTCTTCGCGTCGGCGACGTCGCTCACGGGCACGGCGGTCGACGGGACCATCGTCGAGCCGGCCTCGAGCACCTTCGCGCCGCCGTCCTCCTCCAGCGCCTTGCGCAGGTCGGCGACGTCGGTCGGCTGGCACCAGGCGGTGAAGACCTCGCCCTCGGCGTCGAGGTCCTCGAGCCCGTGGTCGAGCCCCACGAGCATGAGGTCGTCCTCGGTGACCCCGTCGGACTCCACGACGACCTGGCCGCGCCGGGAGAACATGAACGAGACCGCGCCGGGCTCGGCGAGCGAGCCACCGGACTTGGTGAAGGCCGACCGGACGTCGGAGGCCGTGCGGTTGCGGTTGTCGGTCAGGATCTCGACGAGCACCGCGACCCCACCGGGGCCGTAGCCCTCGTACAGCGCCTGCTCGTAGGCCTTGGCACCGTCGAGCTCGCCGGCGCCGCGCTTGCAGGCCCGCTCGATCGTGTCCTTCGGGACGTCGGCGTCCTTCGCCTTCTGCACGGCGAGACCGAGCGAGGGGCTCATGTCCGGGTCGGACGTGCCGGACTCGCGCGCCGCCGACTCGATGGCGCGGATGAGCTTGGCGAACGCCTTGCCGCGCTTCTTGTCCTGCGCGGCCTTGCGGTGCTTGATGTTCGCCCACTTGGAGTGGCCGGCCATGTGGCCTCCGGTGCTGGCGTGGGTGGTCGGGTCGGCGTCCGAGGGTACCGACGCGACGACGGCGGCTAGCGTCGCCGCACGATGCGGGACGGGCGATGCCCGCGGACCGAGGAGCACGCACGTGGCGACGGTGGACGTCCTGTTCGAGGGCTACGTCGGGGACCGGGTCGCCGGGACCGTGTCGCTGGTGCGCGCCGGGGACCGCGTGGTCGTGGTCGACCCCGGCATGGTCCCCTCCCGCGCGGCGATCCTCGACCCGCTGGCGGCCCTCGGGGTCGCCCCCGCCGACGTCACCGACGTCGTGCTGAGCCACCACCACCCGGACCACACGGTCAACATCGCGCTGTTCGGCGAGGACGTCGCGGTGCACGACCACTGGGCGACGTACGTGCGCGACGAGTGGCGCTCCCGGCCGGCCGAGGGCGTCGAGCTGGCGCCCGGCGTGACGCTGTGGGAGACCGCCGGGCACACCCCGCAGGACGTCACCACCCTGGTCGAGACCGATGGTGGCGTCGTCGCCCTGACCCACCTGTGGTGGTCGGGGGCGATCGGCCCGGACCCGCGCGCCACCGATCCCGACGCCCTGCGGGCGAACCGGGCGCGCGTGCTCGAGGTCGCGACCCTGCTCGTGCCCGGGCACGGCGCCCCGTTCGCGGCCGCGAACGCGCCCACCTGGGACGGCTGACCCCGTCCCGTCAGCCGCGGGCGCGGGCGGCGGCCGCCGCGGACGCTCCCAGGGGCCGGTCCACGGGGCGCCGCAGTCGACCGGCCTGCTCGGTCCCGAGGGACGCGGTCGCGGCGCCGTCGCGCCACAGGGCGTGGCCGTTGACGAAGGTGGCCCGCACGACGTCGTCGTTGCGACGCACGTAGCGCCGCAGGCCGAAGCCCTCCATCGGGGCCTCGTGCACGTCCTCGACCGCCGGGCCGTCCAGCGCGACGGGGTCGAGGACGACGACGTCCGCCGGCGCGCCCGGTGCCACGACACCTCCGGCGATCCCGAGGTACTCGGCGAGCTCCTGCGTGCAGCGGTGCACGGCGCGCTCCGGGGTCATGAAGGCCTCGCCGGCCTGCTCGGCCTCGCGGACCCGCTTCAGCATGCGCAGCGGGAAGTTGTAGAAGGCCATGTTGCGCAGGTGGGCACCCGCGTCGGAGAACCCGATGAGCACGTCCGGGTGGTCCATGATCCACCGCAGCCGCTCGATGCGGTCGTTGGCGACGACCGTGTACCAGCGCAGCTTCTCGCCGTGCTCGGCCTGCAGGTCGAGGAACGTGTCGACCGGGTCCTCGTCCCGCTCCCGGGCGATCTCGCCGAAGCTGCGTCCGACGACGGCCGCGTCGGGGCAGTCGAGCACCCGGGCCTCGTCGAGGTCGCGGTGGTAGGCGCGGCCGGGCAGCCACGCGGTCCACTCGCGCCGGAACCGCTCGCGGAACTCCGGCTGGCGCAGCAGGCCGGCGCGGTCGTCGGGGTCGAGCCGGCTGAGTGCGGTCGTCCCCGCGCCGAACTCCTCGATGACGGGCACCTCGAGCCCGTCCACGAACATGTCGAACGGGACCGGCAGGGACTGCAGCCGCAGGTCGCCACCGAGCACGGTGTTGCAGAGCCGGGCGAGCGCCCCGACCGTCGGCGCGACGGTCCGGTCGAAGCGCAGGTCGGCGAGCGAGATGATCATCGTGCGCAGCGGGTCGCGCCGGCCGAGCCCGGCCGACTCCGCGATGAACCGCAGCAGGTTGACCTTGGTCGAGACGTTCGGCACGCCCTGCAGGATGGCGCCGTAGCGGCGCAGTATGCGGGTGAAGAAGCGGTACTCGTCCCACGACGCGTAGACGCTCGGCGTCGGGAGGGACCGGAACCGGGGGCCGTCCATCTTGTCCCACGGCAGCGTGTTGATGGACAGACCGAGGAAGCCGTCCTCGCAGGCGGCCCGGAGCAGTCGGCCCATGGCCAGCAGCTCGTCGCGGCTCGGGTCCACGTCGTCGGCGAGTGCCCGGTCGAGCCCCATCACGTGCGCCCGGATCGTCGAGTGGCCGAGCATGGTCGTGACGTTCGGGCCGAGCGGCAGCGACGCGAGGTGGTCGAGGTACTCCCCCGGCGTCGTCCAGGTGACGATGCGCTCCAGCAGCGGGAGCACCTCGGTGCGCGGGATGCCCTCGACCCGGCAGAACATGTCGGCGAGGTCCTCGGGCTCCCCGACCGCCATCGACAGGCCGCACGACCCCATCAGCACCGTCGTGATGCCGTGCCGCACCGACTCGGTGAGGCCCGGCGAGACCTCCACCTCGGCGTCGTAGTGGGTGTGCAGGTCGACGAACCCCGGCGTGACCCAGCAGCCGGCGGCGTCGACGACGTCACCCGAGGGCGCCGGCGCCCCGGGCGGCAGCACCTCGGCCACCACGCCGTCGCGCAGGACGACGTCGGCGGGCCTCGCCGGGGCGCCGGTGCCGTCGTGCAGGCTCCCACCCCGGATGACCGTCGTGCCCGGCGCCGCGCTGCCCACGCCTCGCTCCCGATCGCCCGCTCCCGCCGCGGACGCTAGCCGGCGCGCGCGCCGTGCGGCACGGTCAGGCGCGCAGGCCCCCGACCCACGCCGCGTGAAGGCGGTCGTCCCCGGTCACCTCGGGGTGGAACGACGCCGCCAGGACGTGGCCCTGGCGCACGACCACGGGGTGCTCGCCGACGGCTGCCAGGACCTCGACGTCCTCGGCGAGGACCCGCTCCACCCACGGGGCGCGGATGAACGACACGTCGACCGGCCCGCCGGCGATGCCCGCGACCTCCAGGGCGGTGTCGAAGGAGTCGACCTGGCGCCCGAAGGCGTTGCGGCGGACCCGCACGTCGAGCACGCCGAGCACCGGCTGCTCGACGTCCTGCTCGAGCTCGCGCGCCAGCAGGATCATGCCGGCGCACGTGCCGAACGCCGGCAGCCCCGCGCCGATCGCGTCGCGCAGCGGGTCGAACAGGTCGAACCGGACGAGCATCTTGCCGATGGTCGTCGACTCACCGCCGGGCAGGACGACGCCGTCGAGCCCCTCGAGGTGCACGGGACGGCGGACGCGGACCGGTCTGGCACCCACCCGCCGCAGGGCCCGCAGGTGCTCCAGCACGTCGCCCTGCAGGGCCAGCACCCCGACCGTCGGCGCGTCGCCGTCGAGCGGGGCGTCCCACGCCTCCACCGGGGCGCCGTCCACGTCGGCGCGACGGCCCGACGCGGGACGTCGACCGGCGGGGCGCACGAGGCGCTCCCCCGGGACCCACCCGGGGCGGACGGTGGCGGTCACGGGCGGGGGCTCCTCGGGTGGGGCTGTGCCCGGGCGTCGGGGTCGCGGGCCGCGAGGGCCCTCGACGTCACCAGCCTCGGCCGGCGTAACGCTCGGACTCGGGCAGCGTGTCGATGTTGATGCCGACCATCGCCTCGCCGAGGCCACGGGACACCTTCGCCACGACGCCCGGGTCGTCGAAGTTGGTGGTGGCCTCGACGATGGCGCGGGCGCGCTTCTCGGGGTCGCCGGACTTGAAGATGCCGGAACCGACGAAGACACCGTCGGCGCCGAGCTGCATCATCATGGCGGCGTCGGCCGGGGTCGCGATGCCGCCGGCGGTGAACAGCACGACGGGCAGTCGGCCGGTCTCGGCGACCTCGCGCACGAGATCCACCGGGGCGCGGTGCTCCTTGGCGGCCGAGTACAGCTCGGCCTCGTCCATCGTCGCGAGGCGACGGATCTCGCCGGTGATCGACCGCATGTGGCGGGTCGCCTCGACGACGTTGCCGGTGCCGGCCTCGCCCTTGGAGCGGATCATCGCCGCGCCCTCGCCGAGACGACGCAGCGCCTCGCCCAGGTTGGTCGCGCCGCAGACGAACGGGACCTCGAAGGCCCACTTGTCGATGTGGTGCGCCTCGTCGGCCGGCGTCAGGACCTCGGACTCGTCGATGTAGTCGACGCCGAGCGACTGCAGCACCTGCGCCTCGACGAAGTGGCCGATGCGGGCCTTCGCCATGACCGGGATCGACACGGCCTCGATGATGCCGTCGATCATGTCCGGGTCGGACATGCGCGCGACGCCACCGTCGCGGCGGATGTCGGCCGGGACGCGCTCGAGCGCCATGACGGCGACGGCGCCGGCCTCCTCGGCGATCCGGGCCTGCTCCGCGTCGACGACGTCCATGATGACGCCGCCCTTGAGCATGTCGGCCAGGCCGCGCTTCACGCGGGTCGTGCCGGTCGTGTTCTCGGACATCGTGGTGCCTCGCACGGGGGTGGGAGTGGTCAGGAGGGGGCGAGTCGGCGGTGCGTCCGCGCCGTCGGGGTGTCCGCACCCCGGCTTCGTCGCGCGCGGGGGCCGCGGACGCCGGCGGTCCTCGACGGGGCGTCGGCGTCCCCGTCGAGGGTACTCCCGCCGGACGGCGTCACGGTGCGGGAGGCAGGCTCTCCGCACGGGCGAGGTGGATCCACGTCGGCCCCGGCTTCAGGACCAGCGGCGTCGAGCCCGACAGCAGCTCCAGGTGGTCCCCGACGGAGGGCTTGCGCCACGTCGCCTCGTACCAGCGGCCGTCGCGGAGGACCACCGCGCGGCCCTGTCCCGTGACCTCGGTCTCGACGTACCGGGAGCCGGCGGTGTCGCAGCAGCCGCCGGCGAACACGTTCATGCCGAGCACCACGACGTTCGCCGCGCCGACGGGATCGCCCGAGGCGGTCGGCTGGGGGGTCCCGTTCTGCGCCCGGCGGTAGACGCCGGCGGCCTCGTCGTAGGTCCACCCGGTCTGCGCCTGACCGGACATCCGCACGGTCAGGTCGGTCGGGTCGCAGGTCGCCTCGGGGCCGGCGCAGTCCCGCTCCCCTGCCGGCGGCTCGGCGGCGAAGCTGAACAGGGGCCTCACCGGGGTGTCCGCGCCGCGCGCGACGCCGGTCTCGAGGGCCTGCGGGCCCGAGGCGAACAGGTTGTGCGGCGCCCGGCGCGAGCGGTCGCGGTAGACGCCGCCGTCTCCCTCGGTCACGAGCGCGACGCCGGTGCGACGCAGTGCCGCCTGCACGTCGGGTCGACCGCCCGAGTACACCAGCGCGCCGCCGAAGGCCGGGATGACCTGCGCGTCGACGAGCCGGCCCGAGCGCACCGGCCCGATGACGTCGGGCAGCTCGGAGTGGAACACCGCGAGGAACCGGGTGATGCCGGCCTCGACGAGCTCCTCGTACACGATGTCGGCGTCCTCGAGGCCCGCCTGCGGCTGCGCCGCTCGGGTGTTCTCGACCTTGACGGTCAGCGCCGGGCGGTCGAGCACGGCCGGGTCCGTCACCTCGACGCCGGTCAGCGGCGCCACCGGCATCGGGGAGGGCGACGGGCTCGGGGAGGGCGACGGGCTCGGCGAGGGCGACGGCGAGGGCACCGGGCTCGGGGCGGCCTCGGGGATGGGGCCGCGGTTGCAGGCGGAGGCGAGGGCGGCCACGAGGAGCAGGGCCGCCAGTCGGCGGGAGGGGCGCAAGGCTCGGTCCTGGGGAGTCGCCGGACGAGTCGCCGCGGCTGGTCGGTGGTGTCGGGTCAGAACTCGACGCGGACGGGGTCGCGGGCCTCCGGGTCGTCGACCTCGAAGTACTCGCGCGGGGCGAAGTTGAAGGCGCCGGCCACGATGTTCGTGGGGAACACCTCGCGGGCGGTGTCGTACTCGCGCACGGCCGCGTTGTAGCCGGCGCGGGACCCGGCGACCATGTCCTCGGTGCGGGTCAGCTCGGCCTGCAGCTCGCGGAAGTTCTGGTCGGCCTGCAGCTGCGGGTACGCCTCCGCGACGGCGAAGAGGCTCCGCAGCGCGGACGTCAGCATCCCCTCGGCCTGCGCCTGCTCCTTGACCCCGCCGGCGGCGACGGCGCGCGACCGCGCCTCGGTGACGGCCTCGAAGACGCCCCGCTCGTGCTCGGCGTAGCCCTTGACGGTCTCGACCAGGTTCGGGATGAGGTCGTGCCGGCGGCGCAGCTGCACGTCGATCTGCGCCCAGGCCTCCTCCGCACGGTTGCGCAACCGCACGAGGCGGTTGTAGAGGCCGATGACCCAGACCGCCACCAGCGCGACGAGACCGACGACGATCAACGTGGGAAGCACGCTGCTCTCCTCTCCCCCGGGGACGACCGCGTCGCGGCCGGTGTCGATGCTAGCCCTCGTCGGTGGCCCGGGCCGTGAGGACGGCCTCGTACCGGGCCCGCACCCGGGCGGCCACGGCCGGCCAGTCGTAGGCGTCGACGCGGGCCCGCGCCTCGTCGGCGAGGGCACGGCGCAGGGACGGGTTGGCCAGGAGGGTGTCCAGGGCCGCGGCGAGGGCGCGGGCGTCCCCGGGGGGGACCAGCCGTCCGGTGACGCCGTCGGTCACGACCGACGCGTAACCGGGGATGTCGGAGGCGACGACGGGCGCCCCGGCCGCCATCGCCTCGATGAGCACGATGCCGAAGGACTCCCCCCCGAGGCTCGGGGCGACGAAGACGTCGCAGGCGGCGTAGAGCGCGGGCAGGTCGTCGGTCTCCACGCGACCGAGGAAGTCGACGTCGACCCGCAGCGCCGGCGGCAGCAGGGCCTGCACCCGGTCACGCTCGGGACCCTCGCCGACGACGACGAGCCGCAGGTCGGGGCGCGTGGTCTTGAGGATCGGGAACGCCCGGACCAGGTGCTCGAGGCCCTTGCGCTCCTCGAGCCGGCCGACGAAGAGCAGGATCGCTCCGTCGCCGCGCTCCCGCAGCCCGGACAGGGGGCTCGCGCCCGCGAACCGTCCGACGTCGACCCCGTTGGGGACGACGGTGAAGGACCGTTGCGGGACGCCGAGCGCCCGGGCGTGGTACTCGGCCGCGGCGGGGCTGACGGCGATGCGGTCGGCCAGGCCGCCGGCGACGCGGCGGAGCAGGGGTCGCGCCAGCCGGTAGAGGCGGTCGTCGTCGGACCAGGCGTGGAACGTGCCGACCGCCGGCGCGGGGCTGCGGGTGGCCGCGGCCAGACCCACCCACGGCACCGCCGGCTCGTGCACGTGCACGACGTCGGGCGCGAGCCGGGCGAGCGCCCGGACCGTGCGGCGGGCGGCGGGCGGGAACAGCGCCACGGGCGCCACCGAGCCGTTGAAGCGGACCCGGACCGATCCGCCCAGCGGCACGTGGCCGCCCGCACCACGCGGCACCCCGGGGGGCGGCGAGCTCCCGGGCGCCAGGGTCGTGACGGTGTCGCCGCCGGCGCGCAGCGCCTCGGCGAGCGCGACGACGTGCGCCTGCACCCCGCCGGGCACGTCGAGGTCGTAGGGCGAGACGATGGCGACGCGCACGCCTACCACCCTCGCTCGGCGCGCCACGTGGCGACGGCCGGGTGCTCGGGCTCGCGCTCCTCGAGCCAGTTGCGCACGAACACGTGCCACTGCGACGGGAAGCGTCCGATGAGCTCCTCGAGGCGACGCGCCACGGCCTGGGTGCCGTCCTCGACCGAGAGGTGGGCGATGTCGAGCGCATCGCCCTGGATGACGCCCCGGTACCCGTCGCCCTGGGTGACGAACGCCCCGACGGCGACGGGTCGTCCGGTGCGACGCGCCAGCGCGGCCGTGCCGGGAGGCAGGCGACACGGCTCGCCGAAGAACTCGACCACCGGGCCCTTGCGGGTCAGGTCGCGGTCGGCGAGCAGCGTCGCGAGGCCACCTCCCCGCACGACACCCTCCAGGCGGTCGAGCATGTCGCCACCCTTGACGAGCGGGATGACGCCGATGCCGGCGCGACGGCGGAGCGAGACGAAGCGCTCGAACAGCCGCCGCGGCTCGACGACCTCCGCGACGACCGTCATCGGCCAGCCGCGGTGCGTGGACCACAGGGCGCCGATGTCCCACGAGCCGAGGTGCGCGGTCGCCAGGATCGCGCCCTCCCCGCCCGCCAGCGCCTCGTCGACCACGCCGAGGTTCTCGTTCTCGCACCGGGCGGCCACGTCCGCGGCGTCCATGCGGTGCAGCCGGAACGCGTCGACCCAGTAGCGGGCGTACGAGACGTAGGCGTCCCGCACGAGGGCCTCCAGCTCCGAGCTGGTGGGGTGGCCGGCGACGCGGGCGAGGTTCGCGCGGACCTGCGAGCGCTGTCGCTCCGCCGCCAGCCGGTACCAGGTGGCGCCCAGCCGGTCGGGCACCCGGCGGGCCACCGGCTCGGGCATCCGGGCGACGAGCTCCCACACGGCGAGGTACTGGAGGTAGACGGCCCGCTTGGACAGGGACTCCGCCGTGGGGGGCGGGAGCGCGTCGAGGGCCGCGGCCCGCCGCTCGGCGGAGCGCGCGTCGTCGTGCCTCACGACCCGGCCACGCTCGACCCCGCCTGGCTCGCCTGCGGCTCGCGCTCGAGGTTCGCGTCGAAGTTCTGGGCACCGTAGAACCGGCGCGCGGCGGCCGTGAAGGCGCGGTTCCACGCACGGTCCCCGCGCAGGAGCTCCATGAGCTCGTCGGGGATGTCCCGGTCGATCTGGCACCACACGTGGTGGATGCGCTGGACCACCGTGATGCCTCCCCCGACCGCCAGGACCCACAGGACCGGCTCGAGCAGCCACCGGTGGAAGACCAGTCCGACCATGAGCAGGATCGCCCGCTCGGCCCGCTCCATCAGCCCGATCGAGCAGGACAGGTCGATGGCCTCCGCCTTCGCACGGATGTAGCTCGTGACCTGCGCGGCGACGAGGGCGACGGCGGCGAGCGCGAAGAGCCGGGGGTTGCCCCGCAGCCAGAAGGCGAGCCCCGCGAGGATCATGCCGTCGGCGATGCGGTCGGAGATCGAGTCGTAGAAGGAGCCGAACGGCGTCGAGGCGTTGCGGGCACGCGCGACGGCACCGTCGAAGGTGTCCATGAGCCCGCCGCCGACGAGCACCCAGCCGCCGAGGACCGGGTCGCCGACGACCACCAGCGCGGTCGCGGCGGCCGTCAGCACGAGCCCCATGGTCGTGAGGTGGTTCGGGCTCAACCCGGTCCGGGCGATGCCGCGACCGATCGGGGCGACGATGGCCTCGATGTAGGTCGGGAAGTTGGAGCGGAGGGCCACGGACGGTGCCTCGGGGGGACGGGTCGCCTCGTCGACGACCGGGCCGACGGTAGCCGACCGCGGCCGCCCGGCCCGGGGAGCCGGGCCCGGCCGGCCGGTCGGCGGGTCGCGTCAGGCCAGCACGAAGCGTGCCACGGTGAGCCCGAACGTGACCAGCAGCCCGCCCGCGGCGATCGGGAGCAGGCGCACCGCCCGAGCCACGCGGGCATCCGCCTCGGCGTCCACGCGGCGGAGCGCGCTGCCCCCCAGCCACGCGACGACGACGCCGGCGGACACCGTGGGGACGAGGACGGCGAGCACGAGGGCGTGACGACCGGCGGCCAGCGTCAGCGGCACGAGCGCGAGCAGGACCGTCACCAGACCGGACGCGGCCAGCGTGGCCCGCTCGGAGCGCATCGAGGTGGCCCCGTGGGTGCCGCCACAGCAGCCGTCGCCGAGGGCCGCACCGCCGGTGCCGGCGTCGACGTGCGCGTCGCAGGTCCGGACGTCCGCCGGACGCAGCTCGCAGCCGGCGCAGGGGTCGCCGAGGAGGGCCACCGTTCAGACCTCCGAGAACGCCGGGGCGAGCTCCTCGTAGAGCTCGTCGAGGGCGCGCGGGAGCACCCGCGCGGCGGCGACGGTCGAGATGAAGTTGGTGTCGCCGATCCAGCGCGGGACCGCGTGCAGGTGCAGGTGCTCCGCGATGCCCGCGCCGCCGGCCCGGCCGAGGTTCATCCCGAGGTTCACGCCCTGGCACGAGACCCGGGCCTTCAGCGCCGCGACGGCCCGACGCCCGAGCTCCCACACCTCGGCCGCGGTGTCGTCGTCCAGCGTCTCGAGGTCGGCCTCGTGGGCGTACGGGCACACCATCAGGTGGCCGGGGTTGTACGGGTAGGCGTTGAAGATGACGAAGGCGCGCTCGCCGCGGTGCAGGATCAGCGACGACCGGTCCTCCGACGGGTCGCGGGCCGGCAGCACGCAGAACGGGCAGCCCTCCACCGGGTCACCCCCGGCCACGTACCCGTACCGCCACGGGGCCCACAGGCGCTGCAGGTCCTCGACGGCGACGCCCGTCTGGTCGTGTCGTCCGTCGCGACGCACCTGCCCGACGGTCTCCGGGCCGAGCGGGTCGGGGTCGTCGGGGTGCATCGGGGACCTCGTGGCGGACCGGCGCGGGGGCGACGGGACGGTGGGCTGGGACGGCGACGGGCAGCGGACGTCGTGGGGCCGACGACGGTACTCCTTCGGCCCTGCCCGGCCGGTCGGCCGGGGTGCCCGCCGGGCCCGGCGTGCGACGCTGCGCCCCATGCCGCCCGATGCTCCCGACCGCGCCCACGTCGACACCGCCGCCCGGCTCGGGCTCGGCGGCAAGGGTGTGCTCTACCTCGTGACCGGCCTGCTCGCGGGCAGGGTCGCCCTCGGTGACCACGGCGCCGACGCCTCGTCACGCGGCGCGCTCGACGCGGTCGCCGCGCAGCCCTTCGGTCGCGTCCTGCTCGGCGTGCTCGCGGTCGGCCTGGTCGCGCACGCGCTGTGGCGGGCGGCGCAGGCGCTGTGGACCCGCTTCCAGGACGACGACGGGGCGTGGGCCCGGGTCGAGGCCGGCTGGCGCGCGCTGGTCTACGGCGTCCTCGCCGGGCTCGCGACCTCGACGCTGCTCGGCGCCGGCGGAGGTGGCGGGCAGGGCAGCACCGAGTCGGCCATGACCGCCCGCGTGCTCGACCTGCCCGGCGGGGCCGTGCTGGTCGCGCTCGTGGGGCTGGCCGTCGCCGCCGTCGGGGTCCGCCAGTGGGTGGAGGTCGTGCGCGGCGACGTCGCGGAGCGGGTCGAGGGCACCGCGCCGGCGGTGCGCACGCTGGGGGTCGTCGGCTCGTCCGCCCGCGGCGTCGCCTGGCTCCTGATCGGCGGGTTCGTGACCGGCGCCGCCGTGCAACGCGACGCCGACGAGTCGCGCGGCCTCGACGGCGCCCTGCAGTCGCTGGCCGAGGCCCCCGCCGGGCCGTGGCTCATCGGCGCCGTCGCCCTCGGACTGCTGGCCTACGGCGCGTTCCAGCTCGCGCTCGTGCGCACGGGCGACGTCGACCAGGCGTGACGCGGGCACCGCGGAGCCACCGGCGCCACGCCCCGGGGCTCAGGCGTCCTCGGGGTCGCGGGTCCGGCGCTCGGCGATCTCCTCGACCACCTCGGCCGCGAAGTCGTCGAGCGGGACCATCTTCCGCTGCGACCCGACGTAGGGCCGCACCGCGACCGCCCGTCCCTCCGCCTCGTCCCCGCCCACCACGAGGGTGTAGGGGGTCTTCGAGGTGGTGGACTTGCGGATCTTGTTGCCGAGGGTGTCGTCCGACGCGTCGACCTCGACCCGGACGCCGGCGGCGCGCAGCACGTCGGCGACCTCGCGGGCGTAGCCGTCGAACTCGGCGGCGACCGGCACGACGTTGACCTGCACCGGGGCGAGCCAGGTCGGGAACGCGCCGTTGAACGACTCGACCATCACGGCGAAGAACCGCTCGATGGAGCCGAACAGGGCCCGGTGGACCATGAACGGCCGGTGCTTCTCCCCGTCCTCGGCGACGTAGGTGACGTCGAACCGCTCGGGGAGGTTGAAGTCCACCTGGACGGTGGTGGTCTGCCACTCGCGACCGATCGCGTCGCGCAGGTGGATGTCGATCTTCGGGCCGTAGAAGGCGCCCTCGCCCTCGTCGATCTCGTACGCGAGGCCGGTGCGCTCCACGGCCTCCTTCAGCGCCGCCTCGGCGAGGTCCCAGTCGGCGTCGTCCCCGATGGACTTGGCCGGGCGGGTCGAGATCGCGACGCGCGACGGGTCACCGAAGCCGAACGCGCGGTAGAGGTCACGGGCGAACTGCACGCACGCCTCGACCTCGTCGACGACCTGGTCGGGGCGGCAGAAGATGTGCGAGTCGTCCTGGGTGAACCCGCGCGCCCGGAGCTGGCCGTTGACGACGCCCGACTTCTCGTAGCGGTAGACGGTGCCGAGCTCGGACAGCCGCAGCGGGAGCTCCCGGTACGACCGCACCCGGCTCCTGTACGCGAGGATGTGGAACGGGCAGTTCATCGGCTTGAGCCGGTAGGCCGCGTCCGAGTCCTCGAGCTCCATGCCGGGGTACATCAGCTCGGCGTAGTTCTCGAGGTGCCCCGAGATCCGCCACAGGTCCTCCTTGGCGACGTGCGGGGTGTAGACCGCCTCGTAGCCGCGGCGCAGGACCTCGTCGCGGATCCAGTCCTCCATCTGCTTGCGGACCATCGCGCCCCTGGGCAGGAAGATGGACAGGCCGGGCCCGAGCTCGTCCGGGAAGTGGGTCAGCTCGAGCTCGCGACCGAGCTTGCGGTGGTCGCGCTTGGCGGCCTCCTCCAGCATGGTCAGGTGCGCCTCGAGGGCCTTCTTCGACTCCCACGCGGTGCCGTAGATGCGCTGCAGCATCGGCTGGTCCTCGCGACCGCGCCAGTACGCGCCGGCGGTGCGCAGGAGCTTGAAGGCGGGGACGCGCTCGGACGACGGGATGTGCGGCCCGCGGCAGAGGTCGACCCACGCCTCCTCGCCCCCGTCGTCGGTCGGCCGCACGTTGCGGTAGACGGTGAACACGGGGTCGGCGGCCTCGCCGCCCCCGTCCGCGGCGGCGTCGACGTCGGCGCCGCCAGCGGCGACCCGGTCGATGACCTCGAGCTTGTAGGGCTGGTCGGCGAACAGGGTGCGGGCGTCGTCGACCGAGAGCTCCTCGCGCACGAACGACTGCCGCTCGCGCATCAGCTCGGTCATGCGGGCCTCGATGCGCTCGAGGTCCTCGGCGGTGAACGGCTTCTCGACGTCGAAGTCGTAGTAGAAGCCGTTCTCGACCGGCGGGCCGATGGCCCACTTGGCGCCCGGGTAGAGGTCGGTGACGGCCTGGGCCATGAGGTGGGCGACGGAGTGGCGCAGGATCGCGCGGCCCTCCTCGGTGTCACCGAGGATCGCCTCGACCTCGACCTCGCCGCCCACGCCGGCGGCCTCGTCGACGGGGCGGTCGAGGTCCCACTCCTGCCCGGCGACGCGGGCGGCGACCACCTGGCCGCGGACGGCCTCGAGGGCCTTGAGGGCCTGGATGGCGGTGGTGCCGGGCTCGACGCGCTCGGTGCGCTCGCCGTTGCGGACGACGATGGTGCTCACGGTGGACTCCTGCGGGGCGTGGCGGCCGAGGCTACTGCCCGCGCGACCCGGCCCCCGACCCAGCCGGGGGCCGACACCGCGTGCGGCCCGCAGGATCGGGCCCGTAGCCTGCCCGGCATGGACGACCACGCGCCCCGACAGCCCGACCACGACGCCCGCCCCGGTCACCCCGTCGCCCGCCCCGCGGACCGGCGCGCCGCGGCCCTCGCACGGCTGGCCGGTGCCCGCGGCGACGCGCCACGCCGGCGGCTCCCGCGGCTGGTCGTCGCACTCGGCCTCGGGTGGCTCGTGCTGATGACCGTCTGGGGCTTCGGTCGCTCGGCCGCGCCCCACCGGGCGGGTGCGTTCCTGCTCGTCGGGCTGGCGGGCGGGGTCGTCGCGGCGGCGGCGACGTTGCGCCGCTGAACCCGGGCCGTGCCCCTCAGCGGGACGGCCGCACGGCGTCGCGCCACTCGGCACGGAGCGCGGCGAGGTCCGCGCCGAAGACCTCCCGAGCCGCGCGGTCGACGTGCCACGGCTCGGTCCCCGGACGAGCGACGGACCCGCGCCCGAGCTCGGCGTAGAACGCGGCGACCTCGTCCGCCCCGCGGGTCCGCACGAGGTGGTCGACGAAGGACCAGGCGAGCTGGTAACTGAGGAAGATGCGCTCGCGGCCGCCGGTCGTGAACTGGCCGTCGGTCGGCAGCGCCCCGTCGAACCCGGCGGCGACGAGCCGGTCGAGCAGACCCGTGCCCGTCGTCGAGCGACGCTCCCCGAGGCTCTGGGCGACCCCCTCCTCCAGCCACGACGGGGTGACGGGACCGGCCGACGGCCTGGTCGCCACGTGGACCAGCTCGTGGACGAGGATGCTGCGTCGGACGTCGGACGGGCGGGACAGGAACCGCGGCGTGTTGAGCACGACCCGGGGGCCCGTCAGCCGGTGGTCGCCGAGCTCACCCTCGGGCGTCGCCGTGGCGAACGCGATGAAGCTCGACAGGTCGAAGCTGACGTGCAGCAGCGTGGCGAGCTCCGCCTCGTCGCGGGGGACCACGACCGCCACCCGCCCGGGCCAGTCGAGCGGCCACCTGGCACGGGCGTCGTCCAGCGCGGCCTCGGCCTCCGACAGGATGGTGTCGATGCCGGCCTGCCCGGGGTGGTGGATCGCGAGCAACCGGGCCGAGGCCGTCGTGGCGACGGGCCCCTGGTCCCAGAGGTGGTCGACGCTGAGGAGGCCGAGCGGCTCCGCGTCGGCATCGCCGGCGACCCTCCACCGGTCACCGTCGGGCACGAGGGTGAGGTAGAGGTCCTCGACGGCCGGGCCGGTCGCGTCGAACCCGTCGAGGACCAGCGCCTCACGGACGGCACGGACCTGGGCCCGGGCGCCGAGGCGCCCTCGGACGTCCGCCGTGGCGAGGTCCGGCAGCGACGGCTCGAGCGTCAGGTCGTACGACGCGAGCGGCAGCGCCGCGAGGTGCTCGGCGCGGGCCAGCCAGCGACGACCGAAGTCGCCATCCGGGTCCGCCAGCCACGGCCGCAGGGCATCGGGGTCGGCGGCGAGGAAGGCCGCCGCGACCGCGTCGAGCGCCTCCTGCAGGGGCGCGTCGTCCGGAGCGACGCCCGCCGGCGCCGGCGGTGGTGCGAGGACCTGGCGCGTCGCGGGCGCGAGCGCGTCGGGTGGTGGCACGGCCACATCGAGCGCGCAGCCCGGCAGCAGCACGGCGACGAGGGCGACCGGGGCGAGGCCGCGGCGTGCTGTCCCCGGGCGCTCGACGCCCACCGTCCGGCCTCCCTCGTCGGCGGTCGCTCCGCCGGCGCGGGCTAGGGTGCCCGACGCGCCGGGGCCGTGCCCCGACGGCACCTCGCACCCCCCTCGAACCCGCCTGCCCGACCCGCCAGGAGCCACCGTGGACCCCCGGACCGCCGCTCGTGCCCTCGCCGCCGTCCGCGTCGCGATCGGCGCGGCCCTCTTCGCCGCGCCGACGCTCTCGACGCGCGCGTGGATCGGCGACGACGCGGCCTCCGCCGGGGCCAAGGTGATGATCCGCGGGCTCGGCGTGCGGGACGCCGCGATCGGACTCGGGGCCCTCACGGCCCTGTCCGGCGGCGGCGACGCGCGCCGCTGGCTCGAGGCCGGTGCGCTGTCCGATCTCGGGGACCTGGCGGCCACCCTGCTGCACGGGCGTGACCGCGGGGTCTCGCGGTCCCTGCCGATCCTGCTCACGGCCGGCGGGGCGGCGGTCGCGGGGACGGTGCTCGCCCGCCGCCTCGCCGACGACGAGGTGCTCGACCTCGGCTGAGCACCGCGGTCGACGACGGGCCGGCCACGGGCACGATCACGGACACGAGCGAGGCCCCGCGGACGTCCGCGGGGCCTCGTCGGGTTCGGGTGCTGGTGGGCGCGGGAGGTGTCGAACCTCCGACCTCTGCCGTGTGAAGACAGCGCTCTCCCGTTGAGCTACGCGCCCGTGTGGGGGTCGGGAACGTAGCGCCGGCGGTGGTCGGGTGCCAACGTGCCGATCGCCCGGCCCGGCGCGGTCGGAGGGGTCACGGACGGGTCCTGCGCTCGACGTCGATCGGGGGCGTCACCGTCCCCTCGATGGAGTCGTGACGCCTCGCGGCCCGGGCGAGGAGGTGGGCGGCGAGCGGGGAGACGACCAGCTGCAGCACCGCGGCGAGGACCAGGACGACGCTCGCCCGGCGGCCCGGGGCGAGCACGGCCGCCCCGGAGAGCAGCAGGAGCAGCCCGATCGCGGGGGCCTTCGCTGCCGCGTGCATGCGGGCCATGGTCTCCGGCAGCCGGACGGCACCGAGGGCGGCCAGCAGCAGCAGGACCGCTCCGCTGAGGATCGCGACCGCGACGAGGAGCTCCGTGAGCGGGCTCACGAGACCCTCCCCTGCTCGAGCAGCCAGGACAGCGCGACGGTGGCGAGGAACCCGATGATCGAGCCGACCAGGACCACGTCCGCGAACGGGCCGGCGTCGGCACGCACCGCCAGCAGGGCCAGCGCTGCGATGACCTGGACGTAGGCCACGTCGGCGGCGACGGCGCGGTCGGCGATGGTCGGGCCGAGGCCGATGCGGACCAGCGAGAGGGCGAAGCCGACGACGAGGAGCACGAGGGCGATGTCGAGCACGAGCGTCACGTCGTCACCCCCTCGATGCGGTCCTCGAGCGTGTGGACCTCGTCGGCGATGGCCTGGGGGTCCGAGACGTCGAGCGCGTGCACGAGCAGCATCCCGTCCTCCTCGTCGAGCGCGACCGTGCCGGGGGTGAGCGTCACCAGGTGCGCGAGCAGGGCCCGCTGGCCCGGACCGGTGAGACGGACCGGGACGCGGACGAGCCCGGGACGGCTGTGGTAGGTCGGGGTCACGACCTCCCGGGTCACGGCGACCGTGGCCCGCACCAGCGTGCCGAGGTACCAGACCACGAGGGAGACCAGGCGGATGGGGTGGGTCAGGACGCGGATCACGGCAGCTCCACCCCGGTCCCGACGGTCTCGATGTAGACGGCGGGGTCCAGCAGGCCCTCGGCGGCCGTCACCGCGACCTCGAGGAGCGGGCCCGCGGTGAGGCCGAGCACGACGGCGACCGCGGCGAGCCCGATCGCCGGACCGACCGCGGCGGGACGTCGGGTCGTCGGCGGTGCCGCCGGGCCGTCGTCGGCGGCGGCCCCGGCCGGGACCGCCACGCGGCCGCCCGACGAGGACGTGGGTGCCGACACGTCGGTGGAATCAGCGGGCTCGACGATGCCCTCGCCGAGACCGCCCTGCCAGATCTTCACCATCGACGCGAGGGTGAGGACGCTGGTGACGACCGAGGCCGCTGCGAGCAGCCACGCCTCCTGCTCGGCGGCAGCGCGCAGCAGGCCGAGCTTCGGGACGAACCCGGAGAACGGTGGGAGCCCGGCGAGCGCCAGTGCGAGGACCCCGAAGGCGGCGGCGATGGCCGGGCGCTGCCGGACGAGGCCGCCGGCGACGGACAGGCGTCCCGACCCGCGCTCACGCTCGACCGCACCCGCGGTGAGGAAGAGCCCGGACTTGACCACGCTGTGGTGGATGGTGAAGACCGTGCCGGCAGCCAGGGCGAGCGGGTCGAGCAGCGCCAGACCCATGACCATGTAGCCGACCTGGGAGGTCGAGTGGAAGGCGAGGATCTCACGCAGGTCGCTCCGTCCGACGGCCGAGACCACACCCAGCAGCATCGACAGGATGGCCAGCGTGGCCAGCAGCCCGGCGACGACGGCCCCGTCCACGTCCAGCAGGGTCACCAGTCGGTACAGCGCGTACACGCCGACCTTGGTCAGCACGCCCGAGAGCAGCCCGGCGACCGCCGGCGCGGTGCGGCCGTATGCGACCGGCAGCCACCCGTGGACCGGCGCCACACCGGCCTTCACCGCCACGGCCGTCAGGACCAGCGCCGCCCCGAGCGGCGCGGTGCCGCCGAGGCCGACCCGCGCCAGGTCCCCGAGGTTGGTCGTGCCGACGGCCGAGTAGATGAGGCCGATGCCGGCGACGAGCAGCACGGATGCCGTCAGGTTCACGGCGACGTACGCCACGCCTGCTCGGAGCCCGCGTCCGCGGAGGTCATCGGTGAGCAGGACGTACGACCCGACGAGGAGCACCTCGAACGAGACGAACAGCGTGAACAGGTCGCCGGTCGTGAATGCGAGCCCGACGCCGGCCAGCATCGCGAGCGCGACGGGGTGGTACGTCCGGGAGCGGTCGGCGCCGTCCGCGGCGGCCGCCGCGAGCGCCGCGACGGCGGCGACGGCGGCGCCGGACAGCACCAGGGCGGCGAAGGTGTCGATCACGAGCGTGATGGCGATGGGGGCCGGCCACCCGCCGACCCGCACGGCGAGGGGTCCCTCGAGGGTGCCGACCACCAGGGCGAGCGCCGAGGCAAGGACCGCCGACGCGACGGCGAGCGAGACGGCCCGCTGGGCTCGGAGCCGCTGCCGCAGCAGCACGCAGGCCGCGGCGCCCGCGTAGGGCAGCAGGACGGGGACGAGCAGCAGCCGGGTCACGTCCCGTCCTCCTCGTCGGGCTCGTCGGTGAGCCGACCGGCGAGGGCGAGCAGGAAGGCCGTGAGCGCGAAGCTGATGACGATCGCGGTCAGCGCGAACGCCTGGGGCAGCGGGTCGCCGGGGGTGCCGGGCGCGCCCACGATCGGGACGCCGAGCTCGGGACCGCCCGTGAGCACCAGCAGCACGTTGACGGCGTGGCTCAGCAGGACGAAGCCGACGGCCACGCGCACGATGCCCCGCTGGAGGACCAGGTACGCGCCCGAGCCGGCGAGCAGGGCGACGACGACGGCACCGCTCACGCGCGCACCTCCCCGTCGTCGGGCACGTCGGCGGGGCCACCGGCGTACGCCTGCACGTCCGGTGCGCCGTGGCGGAGCACGGCCACGGTGAACATCTCGACGGCGCCCACGACCACGAGCAGCACCCCGACGTCGAACGCGAGGCTGGTGGCGAGCTCCTTGCCGAGCACCACCACCTTCGTGCTGGTGAGCAGCTCGGCGCCCAGCAGCAGCGGGGCGACGGCGACCGCGGCGGACAGCGCGAGCCCGATGCCGATCGTGCGTCCGGCAGCCGCGAGCCGCTCCGGCGCCGGCGGCGTCAGCAGGTGCGTGAGGGCGATGGCCGCGCCGGCGACCAGCGACGCGATGAACCCGCCGCCGGGGTCGTCGTGGCCCCGCCAGAGCAGCCAGAGCGCCACGAACAGCAGCAGCGGACGCAGCGCCCGCCCGGTGGTGACGGCGATGGACGACGTGTTCACGAGGACTCCCCCCGGCCGGCGAGCAGCCTCCAGGCGCCGAGCGCGGCGACCCCGACGACCGCGATCTCGCCGAAGGTGTCCAGCGCACGGAAGTCGACGAGGATGACGTTCACGACGTTGTCCCCGCCGATGAGCGCCGGCGCACCCGCCAGGAGCTCCTCCGTCACGGGGCTGCGCGGTCGACGGCCGACGGTGACGTAGGTGAGGACGAACGCGGCGAGACCGACGGCGAGCCCGGCCGTCACACCGACGCGGTGTCGGAAGGCGGTCGCAGGCTGGAACGACTCCGGCATCCCCCGGAAGACCCCGACGACGAGCACGACCGTGAGGGCGTCGACGAGCAGCTGCGTCAGGGCCAGGTCGGGCGCACCTCGGCCGACGTAGGCGAGGGCGATCAGGAAGCCGACGGCGCCCAGCATTGCGGCGACGCCCAGACGGCTTCGCAGCGCGATGGTCGTCAGCAGCGTCCCGGCCAGCAGGGCCGCGACCACCCACTCGAGAAGGCTCGACGGGGCCGGGTCACCCACGACCTCGGCGAACCGGAGCGAGAGCAGCAGCAGGGCGGCCGCGGCGAGGAGCACCGTCCCGACGTGTCGGCCGGCGAGCGCCACGGCGAAGGGGTCGCCGAGGCGACGTCCGAGGGAGACGGTGGCATCGACGAGCCGGTCGGTGGCGCGCGCCCCGTCGGTCTCGACCGGGAACCGCTGCCAGGGCGCGGACACGACCAGGGCACCGAGCGCGAAGGCGGCGAACGACGCGTACAGGGGGCCCTTGAAGCCGTGCCAGAGCGCGAGGTGCCCCTCGGCCGCGACGCCGCCGACGAGCCCGGCGTTCGTGAGCGGGACGTCGAGGAGCGCCACGCCCAGCCCGGCGAGGACGACGGACGCCGCGCAGACGACGGGCCCCAGCGCGGAGCCGGTCGGGAGCGGCTTCACCTCGGCCGGCGTCGCGCCGGCGAAGGCCCCGCGGACGAAGCGGACGCAGTACCCGACCGTGATGGCGGCGGCCAGCACGAACAGGGCGACGAGGCCGGACCCACCGAGCTCGATCGCGCCCGCGAGGATCTCCTCCTTCGACACGAAGCCCAGCAGGGGTGGCAGCCCGGCGAGCGACGCGGCGCCCACGGTCCCGACCACGGCGAGGACGGGGTGCGCCCGACCCACTCCGGAGAGCTCCCGGATGTCGCGGCTCCCGGCGGTCTTCTCCACGAGCCCGGTCGTCAGGAACAGCGCGGCCTTCGCGCCGGCGTGGGCGAGCACGTGCGTCAGCGCAGCACGGGTGGCGACCGGGGTCGCCATGCCGAGGGCCGCGACGAGGAACCCGAGCTGGCTCGAGGTCGAGCCGGCCAGCAGCGCCTTCAGGTCGTGGGCCCGAAGCGCCGCGACGCCACCCGCGATCGCGGTGGCGAGGCCGATGCCCACGACCACCGAGGTCCACCACGGCAGCGCCGCGCCGACGGGACCGAGACGCGCCAGCAGGTAGACGCCGGCCTTGACCATGGCCGCGGCGTGGAGGTAGGCGGACACCGGGGTCGGCGCCACCATCGCGCCACGGAGCCAGAACCCCACCGGCACCTGGGCCGACTTCGTCACGACGGCGAGCAGCAGCAGCGCACCGATCGCGTGCCCGCCGGGGCCCGCGGCGATCGTGTCCGCTTCCTGCACGAGGACCGCGAGGTCGGTGGTGCCCACGATGGCCGAGGCGAGGACGACGGCCGCGAGCAGGGCGAGACCGCCGGCCGCGGTCACCAGCAGCGCCCGACGGGCCGGCGCCGCCCCTCGGCCGTCCCCGCTGATGAGCAGGAACGACAGCACGCTCGTCGCCTCCCAGGCGACGAGCAGCAGGATGCCGTCGCCCGCGAGCACGAGCAGCAGCATCACGCCGGCGAACGCGGTCAGCAGCGACAGGGTGCGTCGACCGCTGACGTCGTCGGACAGGGTGCGACCCGCGTGCTGGAGGATTGCCGCGCCGATGACGAGCACGATCGTCACGAAGACCCCGGCGAGGGCGTCGAGGCGGAGGGTCAGGTCGGCGCCGAGCGACGGCAGCCACGCGACCGAGACCTCGCCGCCGCCGGAAGCGGCCAGCAGGGCGGTCGCGACCAGCAGACCGACCGCGCCGACCTCGCCGGCCCGCGCCATGGACCGGCGGGCCACCGCCGGCACCAGCGCCGCGACGAGGGCGGCGACGAGCAGGGCCGGCAGCACGGGAGCCTCCAGGTGCGGGGGGCGGGACGGGGGCGGACCACGGGGCGGCGGTCGGGGTGGTCAGGCGGTGCGGGGCGGTCGGCTCACCCTCGGACCATCACCCTCGGCAGGAGCCGGGGCGGCTCGAGCGTCTGGACCGTTCGGAGCGCCGGAGCGGGCACGATGGTCGAGCGCCCGGCTGAAGTTTCCCTGAAGCGGCCCTGAAGGTGCACTTCGGGAACCCGGTCGAGTGGCCGAGTGGCCGGGGACCGCACGGACGGGGCCGCGGCTCGCCCGCCGACGTCACGCCCGCCGCAGCCGGACCTCCATCGCCCGGTCCCGCCACGCCACGTCACCTCCCATCGAGCGCACCAGCCCCCGGGCGATCGAGAGGCCGAGGCCCGAGCCACCGGCCCCGTCGAGCGAGACGAACCGGTCGAAGACGAGCTCCTCCGAACCGGCGGGGACCCCGGGCCCGTCGTCGACGACCCGGACGAGGACGTCGGACATCGGCCCCGGGAGGAGCTCGACCCGGACGGCCCGCTCGGCGTGTCGCCGCGCGTTGTCGAGCAGGTTCGCGAGGGCCTCGCCGAGCCCCAGCGGCTCCGCCACGACCTCGACGTCGTCGAGACCGTCGGCGACGGCGAGCGTGTAGGCGTGGGCGTCGTCGCGCTCCTCGGCGCGCCGGACCTCGGCACGGAGCACCGGGACCAGGGGCTGCGGGGTCGCCACGGCCGCGTCCCCCTGGTCGAGCTCGGCGACGCGCAGCAGGCTGGTCAGCAGACGTCCCATCCGGCGCGCCTCGCTGGCGAGGTTGACCAGCAGCCGCTCACGATCGGCCGTCGGAGGCTCACGCAGCAGCGTCTCGACGCTGGCCCGCATCCCGGCGACGGGCGTGCGCAGCTGGTGCGCCGCGTCGGCGAGGAACCGTCTCGAGCGGGCCTCCTGGTCCTCGGAGGCGGCCAGCGTCTCCTCGAGGCTGTCGAGCATCCCGTCGATGGCCGCCGCCAGGACGCCGAGCTCGGTGTCGACCCGCTCGGGTCGCAGGCGCCTCCCGCGCTCCCCCGAGGCCGTCGCCCGGGCCACGTCCACGATCTCGTCGAGCGGACGGAACGCGGCGGAGGTGAGCCACCACAGGGCGGTCCCGGCCAGCAGGACCACGAGCAGCGACCCGCCGACCTCGAACAGGAGCAGGTCCCGGAAGGTCCCGACCGCCCCGGCCCTCGTGGCGTAGACCTCGACCTCGCCCCCGCCAGCGAGCGGCGCCGAGCGCGACACGACGGGCGGCGGCAACGCGCCGGCGGGCACGTCGGCCCCGGCGGGTGCCCCCGAGCCGAAGCGCGGGGACGCCGGGTCGGCCCGCAGCACGCGCCCGTCGGCCCCGCGGACGGCCGCCGGGATCCCGAGCGCGGTGAGCCGCTCGGCGAGCGACTCGTCGTCGAGGGTCACCGCGAGCTCGGTGGCCAGCTCCAGCCGCGCGGCGAGGAGCGCGGTGACGTTGTCCTCGAGCTCCCCCCGCAGGGCGATCGCGACGAACAGGTCGAGGGCGACGAGCGCCGTGACGAGGGTGCCGACGCCGAGCAGGACCACGCGGCGGCGCAGCGACCTCGGTGGTCTCAACCAGACCATCAGCCGCGCAGCACGTAGCCGACACCGCGCACGGTGTGGATGAGGCGGTCCCCGTGGACCTCGAGCTTGCGTCGCAGGGCGCTGACGTGGACCTCGACGAGGTTCGGGTCGTACGAGTCGAACTCCCACACCATCGCGAGGAGCTTCGACTTCGGCACCACCTGCCCGACGTGGCGCCCGAGGGCCGCGAGCAGGTCGAACTCCGTCCGGGTCAGCTCGACCGGGACGTCACCGCGGATGACGCTGCGCGCCGCCTCGTCGACCGTCAGGTCGCCCACCTGCCACGTCGGAGAGGCCAGCCGGTCCGCGCGTCGCAGCAGGGCCCGGGTCCGCGCGAGCAGCTCGGCCATCGAGAACGGCTTGACGAGGTAGTCGTCCGCCCCCGCGTCGAACCCCTTCAGGCGGTCCCCGACCGAGTCCGCCGCCGTCAGGAACAGCACCGGCGTGTCGCTGCGGCTCCGGATGGCCCGCGCGAGGCTCAGCCCGTCCGGGCCGACGGCGAGCCGGACGTCGAGCACGGCGAGGTCGGGTCGGAAGCGCTCCAGCAGCGACGGGAGCTCCGAGCCGTCAGGGACGTCCGCGACCTCGTAGCCGTCGCCCCGGAGGGCGACGGCGACGGCGTCGCGGACGGAGGCGTCGTCCTCGACGAGCAGGATGCGGGGGTTCGCGGTGCGCATGGCGGGCAGGCTAGGACCCGCTGGGGCTCGCGCAGGACAGGCGACCCGGCCGTCGGGGGCGCGGTGGTACCGGGCGCACGCCATCTTCAGTCGACCTTCAGGCGCCGCTCAGACGGGCTTCAGCGCCGACGGGCATGGTGTGCACGTCGACGGACGGCGGCCCGGACAACGCACGGGATCCGGTCCACCCGACGTCCACACCTCGACGGCCCCGCGAGACCCCGGTCACGCGGGGCCGTCGCACGTCCACCGCCGGCCCGGCGAACCGCTGCAGGTGCGATGTGTCCGCGCTGCAGCGCGCGCCGGCGCGGCGTGGCATCCTCGCGCCACCAGAGGAAGGAGGTGGTCCGTTGAGCAGTACCCACAGTCGTACCGGGACCCTGGAGGTGCTCGGCCGCTAGGCCGGCGCTGGAACCCAGCCTGGCGAGTACCAGCCGCGCACCGTCTGCCGCATCGGTCGGGAAGTCGTCCCGCCTGACGCCCCGCCGTCATCCTCGTCGGAGTCGATCCCGGGGAAGGACGCCGGGAACGGTGAGCAGGTCCCCGTCCAGCACACGCGAGGGGCGCGACCGACCACGGCGGTGGCGCCCCTCG
>JBKHXF010000005.1:0-10787 GCA_046566145.1 Actinomycetes bacterium | reverse complement strand
GGGCGGGGTGGTCGCCGTCGGCGGCGTGGCGGTCGCCGTTGCAGACGTACGGGGCGACGGGGTCGCGGGCGTCGGACGTGCCGGTGGAGGTCGAGGTGTGGGGCCGTCCGGAGCGTGCGGGGCGGGTGGTGTGGGTGCTGGGGTCGGGGCGGCCGGAGGAGCTGGTGGCGGCGGTGGAGCGGTTGCGGGCGGGGGCAGGCCGTGGCTGAGGCGCGGGGTGAGGTCCGGGACGCGATGGGCGAGCTCACGGACGTCCGGGCGTGCCTCGGCACGGACGGCCGGCTCGACGCCGATCTCCTCGACGCGGCCGCCAGCCGCGGTGCCGTCGTGCTGTGCGAGCTCACCGACGAGGAGCTCCACCTGCTCGGGCCCGAACCGGACGCCGACCCCGACCCACTCCTCGATGCGCCGCGGCTCGGTCGGCTCGACCCGCCGGCCCGTGACGCGGCCCTCACCGCCGTCCTGCACACCCTCCGGGTGACGGGGGAGCTCGAGCTCGACCCGGCCCGTCCCGACGAGCTCGGCGCTCGCGGCCTGCGGGCGCTCGCGGTGTCGATGCGGTCCGCGGCCGTCGCGCGCACGACCGTGACGGTCGAGCCCGCCGGCGCGACCGTGCTCGGGCTGTTCCGGCTCGACGACGAGCGGGTCGTGAGCGACGACGTCGACGGCGACGGCATCCACCTGCTGGCCCTGCACCGTGGTTCGCAGGTGGTCGGGCTCGTGCCGGCGCTGCTCGACGAGGACGGGGTGGAGGCGCTGCGGCTCCTGCACGTGACGCTCGGCGCCGGCGAGGCGCCGGCGGCCGCCCGGACCCTCGAGGTGCGTCGCGCCGTCAGCGGCGTGATCGACGCGGACGGGTCGCCGGCCGCCTGGACGGTCACGCGTCGACTCGTCCTCGACGGCGAGGAGCGGGCGACGGAGACGGACCTGGGGGACACGGCGCTCGCCAGCCTGCTGTGGGCGTTCGTGACCGCGCCGGCGGACGCGTCGCACGGCGACGTCGCCCTCGGCGAGGTGGCCCTCGACGCCTGAGCGGCGTCGGACGGGCGACCGGCTCAGCAGGGTGGAGGCTCCTCCGCGGCGCGCACGCCGGCCCGGACCGCGGCCGCCGGCGTCGCCACGCCGAGGCCCTCGTCCGTGCGGGCGAACACCTGGGCGACCACGCGGTCCTGCCCGTCGACGACCGGTGAGCCGGACGCGCCCGGGTCGACCCGCGCGTCGAGCAGCAGCGGCCCCTGCTGGTCGTCGACGACCGTCCCGGACGTCGTGTAGGGCACGGCCGCGGGGAAGCCGACGATGCGGACCGTGTCGCCCACGCCGACGGTGGGCCCGATCCGCAGCGCCGGCGGCAGCGCGTCGGGGTCGTCGACGGTCAGGACCGCGACGTCCACGGTCGGGGCCAGCCGGACCCCGGTGACCCGGACCGCGTCGCGCCCGTCGAGGGTCCGCAGCCCGACGCTCGCCGCACCCTCGACCACGTGGCGGTTGGTGACGACAACCGGCCCGTCGCCGACGTCGAGGACGAACGCCGACCCGCTGCCCGCGCTGCCGGCGCAGCCGAGGCTGCGGACGAGGAACACCGAGTCGGCGAGCGCGCCGCCGGCGGCCTCCTCGACCGCACGGCCGCTGGAGCGGAAGCGCAGCTCGTCGACGATCCAGCCGCCGGCGGGGACGAGCAGCAGCAGCGCGACGAGCGCCGCGACCCAGCGCATCCCGCGCGACACGAGGCGGGTCATCGACGTCTCGTAGCCGTCGAGGTCGTCGGGGTCGCGGCCCGGCGGCCCCCCCGCGTCGCCGCCGGCGCGCTCGCCGGGGGAGACGGGCGCGTCGGGGTCGTCGTGGTGGGGCGGGTCGAGGTCGTCGATCACGGCGGGCCTGGTCGGTCGGGGGGCGCCGCCGCAGGGTGCACGGTCCGGCGCCGCGGTGGCGGCGTCGGCTCGAACGCCGGTCGGGGCCCGCCCGTTCCCGGGGTGGAGCCGCTCGGACGCAGCGTCCGCTCGCCCACCGCACACCCCCGTCCGGTCGCACCCGGTCCACAGGGCCACGGGCCACCTGCACGGTGGGGAGGGCAGGAACCCGTACGGTCCGCGTGGAAGCCTTCACGCAGCGGGAACCGCCCGCCACCGCCCGTCGCCGGGGCGATCGACGAGACAGGCCGCAAGGATGGACCGACACGCCGAGCGCATCGGGCACGCCCGCCCGTCGTCGCACGCGTCGTCGCGCCTGTCGACCGAGGTGACCCGCGAGGTCGCCGACCTGCGGGTCCGCCTGCACGAGGCGGTCCTGCGCTCCGACGCGTTCCTCCTCGCGGGCCAGCCCGAGGCCGCGGCCGAGGTGCTCGCCGAGCAGCACGTGCTGCTGGCCCGCTTCCAGGACCGGCTCGCCGAGGCGGCCGCGGCGGCGAAGGTCGAGCACGAGGCCGAGCAGGTGCTCGCGCCGACGCTGGCCCTGCTCCGGCACGACGAGCGGATGGGCGCGGACGCCGCGGAACGGCCGGATCCCGGCGTTCCCACGCTCCCCACCCCCTCCGAGCCCGCCTGGTCCAGCGCCGCGCCCGACCGGCACGGTGCCCGCCCCGACCGCGCCCCCGCCCTGGTCGCGAGCGTGCTCGTCGCGCTCGCGTTGCTTGGCCTGTCGACCGTCGCCGAGCCCCCCTCCGACGGTGAGGTGCGCTCTGCCGGCGAGGTCGACGCGCTGCCCGCCGGCGAGGCCACGGACGACGTCGCCGCCGGCGGTCTCGCGCACGCGGCGGAACGCGCCGGCGAGTCGCTGCTCGCCGCCCTGGCGGCCGAACCCACCGACGACCCGACCATCACCACCGAGTGGCGACGGCTCGTCGCGCTGCAGACCCGCCCGGACGTGCCGGCGCCGGCGCCCGCGGACCCGGGCCTGGTCGACGCGATCGTCGGCCCCGTCGTGGAGACGGTGTCCGGGGCCATCGAGGAGGTCACCCGCCGCGCCGACGAGCAGGCGGCCGCGGCCGACGACCCCGAAGCGGGCGCAGGAACGGACAGCTCGGGCGAACCGCGCACACCGGCCGGGAGCGACGGCGGGGGCACGGATGAGGCCACGCGGGTCGGGGACCAGAGCGACACGGGTGCCACCGGCGGCGGCGCCGGCGGCACGACCCCGCCGGCCGGCGGCAGCGGCGTCGACCTCCCCGAGGGCGGCCTCACGGGCGGCGCCGCGTCCCCCTCGCAGGGAGACGTCGGGGCCAGCGCGAGCGTCGACGACACCGAGGCGCGCCAGCGCTGATCGGCCGCGGACGACCCGCCGGCGCGGTTCCCGTCCCGCGCGGGAGGTCGGATAGGCTCGGCGCCCGCATCCACTCCCCACCTCCTCGAGGAACCCCCATGCGTCGCCGTCTGGCCGGGATCCTGCTGCCCGCGCTGCTCGTCGTTGCCGTCCTGCTGCCGGCGACCGCCGCCGTGGCGGCTCCGGAGCCCGAGGTCGAGTCGGCCGCGATCGTCCTCGCCGTCGAGGAGATCGGCGAGAACCCCGGACCCGACCCGAACCTCGACAACGACTTCGCCCCCGCGGACTACGAGGCCAACTTCCTGTGGGGCGCGGCCGTCGGCCTGCTCGTCCTCATCTTCCTCGGCGCCGGCGCGCTCGGCGGCCTCTACTGGCTGCTGGTGGTCCGCCCCAAGCAGCGCGCCGGCACCAGGTGACCCGCCGGGCCGGCACCCCCTCGTGAGCGCGGCGACGCCGCTGCTCGACCGGCGCATCGCGCTCGCGACCGCCCGACTCGTCGCCCCGACCCGGCGGACCGACCCCGCGGAGGTCGCACGGCTGCGGGCCGACGTCCTCGCCGACCTGCCGGCCATCGACGCCGCCGCCCGGCGGTGGTCCGGCCTCGGTGCGGACCTCCCGGCGACCACCTGCACCGTCCTCGGGCGGGTCGGGTGGGTCCGGGCGAACCTCGCGGTGCTCGACGGGGCGTTCGACCCGCTCGCCGAGAAGCTCCGAGGCGACCGTCGGGTCGCGGCGCGCGTCCTGGGCGTCCAGCTCGGCGCGCTGTTCGGGCTGCTGTCGACCAAGGTGCTGGGACAGTTCGTGCTCCCGCTGGCAGGTCCCGGCTCCGGACGGCTCGTCGTGGTCGGCCCGAACCTGCTCGACCTCGCCGACGAGCACGGCGGGCTCGCGGGGGACATCCGACGCACGGTGCTGCTGCACGAGGTCGTGCACCGGCTGCAGTTCGACGCGGTCGGGTGGCTCGGCGACCACCTCCGCGGTCTGCTCACCCGCTACCTGGAGCACGCCCGGGTCGACCCCGGCGCGCTCCTCGACGCCGCCGGGCGGCTGCCGGAGGCCGTCGCGCGCGCCCGCGAGACCGGCAGCGTGCAGCCCATCGTCGAGTCGGTGCTGACCCCCGAGCAGGCCGAGGTCGTCGCGGAGGCGCAGGGCCTGATGAGCCTGCTCGAGGGGCACGGCAACGCGGCGATGTTCACCGGCGGCGGCGACGTCGTGGACGACCCCGACGCGGTGCGCGACGCGCTCGCGAGCCGCCGCGAGGACGTCACCACCAGGGTCCTGACCGCCGTGGCCGGCCTCGAGCTCAAGCGCCGGCAGTACGCCCACGGGGAGGCGTTCGTCCGCGCGGTGGTGGACCGCGGGGGCGTCGCGACGCTCAACCGCGCCTGGGACGCCCCCGGGAACCTCCCGACCGTCGAGGAGATCGACGCACCGGACGCCTGGGTCGCCCGCGTCACGGCGGGCTGAGCCCGTGGACCCCCACGCGCAGGTCGCCGTCGGGGCGCTCCCGGAGGGCCTCGCCCGGCACGAGCTGGTCGCCGAGGTCGCCCGCGCGCTGACGGACGTGCCCGAGGGCGCCAGCGTGGTCGTCGCGACCTCGGGCGGACCGGACTCCACCGCGCTGTCGTTCCTGACCGCCGAGGCGCGCCCCGACCTGGTGCTCGTGCTCGCCCACGTGCGGCACGGGCTCCGCGACGACCGCCACGACGTGGCCACGGTCGAGTCCCACGCCTCCTTCCTGGGCGTCGACCTGCACGTGCGCGAGGTCGACGTGCCCGAGGGGGGCGACGGGCTCGAGGCCGAGGCCCGGGCGCGGCGCTACGGGGCCCTGCGGCGGGTCGCCGCCGAGGTCGGCGCCGGCTGGACCCTGACCGGTCACACGGCCGAGGACCAGGCCGAGACCGTGCTGCTGCGCCTCGTGCGGGGGACCGGGGTGCCCGGGCTCGCGGCGATCGCGCCCCGCCGCGGCGGCCTCGTCCGGCCGCTGCTGCGGGTGCGGCGCAACGACGTGCGCCGGTTCGTGGTCCACGAGGGGCTCCCGGCCGCCGACGACCCGATGAACGACGACGAGCGGTTCCTCCGGACCCGGGCGCGCCGGCTGCTGCCGCACCTCGCGCGGCTCGGCCCCGACCCGGTCGGGGCGCTGTGCCGGCTGGCCGACCTCGCGCGCATGGACGCCGCCGCGCTCGACGCCCGGGCCCTCGAGGTCGCCCGCGCCGGCGGCGTGCGCCGGTACGGCCCCGGGGTGGCGCTCCCCGACGACGTGCTCGTCGAGGCCGACCCCGCGGTGGCCACCCGGCTCGTCCGCGCCGCCGTGCAGGAGGTCCTCGCCGGCGGCGACCCGCCGGCGGCGGCGCACGTCCTCGCGGCCCTCGCGCTGCCCGCCGGCGCCGCGCTCGACGTCCCGGGCGCGGTGGTCACCCGCGGCGGGGGCTGGCTCGCGGTCGTCCCGGACGGGCTGCTGCCGTCGCGACCCGTCGCGCTGGCCGTCCCGGGACGCACCCCGTGGCTGCCCGCCGGGGTGGCGGTCCTCGCCACGACCTCCGCCGTCGCCGCGGAGGGGGCGTCGGGCGGGGACCAGCTCCTGCTCGACCTCGGCGGCGTCTGGCACCCGCCCTCGGTCGAGGTCGACCCCCGCGCGGTCCCGCCCGGCGGGACACCGGAGCTCGGCCAGGTCGTCCTCGGACCGCTCCCACCGGTCCCCGTCGTGCGCAGCCGGCTCCCCGGCGACCGCATCACCACGACCGGTGGGACGCGGAAGCTCCAGGACGTCCTCGTGGACGCCGGGGTGCCGAGGGCGCTGCGTGACGTGGTCCCGCTCGTCGCCGTGGCCGACCGCGTGCTCTGGGTCCCGGGCGTCGCGGCGGACGCCGAGCTCGAGGCCGCCGGCCGGCACGACCCGGCCGTGCACCTCGTGGTCGTCCCGGCGCGGTAGCGTCGCCCCGACGCCCCTGCCACCCTCCGCCCCCGACCGTGCGAGGCCCTGACGTGGACCGCGACGTGGCTCCGGCTCTCCTCGAGGACATCGACGAGGTCCTCATCCCGGCCGAGCAGATCGACGCCAAGCTCGACGAGCTCAGCGCCCGCATCAGCGCCGACTACGAGGGCCAGGACCTCCTGCTCGTCGGCGTGCTGAAGGGGGCCTTCGTCGTCATGGCCGACCTGGCACGTCGGCTGACCATCCCGGTCAGCGTCGACTTCATGGCCTGCTCGTCGTACGGGTCGTCGACCCGGTCGTCGGGCGTCGTGCGGATCCTCAAGGACCTCGACGCCGAGATCGAGGACCGGCACGTCCTCATCGTCGAGGACATCATCGACTCGGGGCTGACGCTCGACTACCTGATGAAGAACCTGCGCTCCCGCGGGCCGGCGTCGGTCGAGGTGGCGGCGCTGCTGACCAAGCCGTCGCAGCACCGCGTCGACCTGCCGATCCGGTACGTGGGCTTCGAGGTGCCCGACGTGTTCGTGGTCGGGTACGGGCTGGACCACGCCGAGCGGTACCGGAACCTGCCCTTCATCGGGACGCTCCACCCCCGCGCCTACGGGGGCTGACGCCACGACCGTTCCGGCGTCCCGGGCACGGCCGCCGCGCGACTCATCTCGTTCTCACGACCGTCCTCACGGACCTCTCACCCCGTCACTTAACGCTACCTCAAGTAGCTCTAAGTGACTAGTCAATGGGAGGGTCACGATGGCGGGACACGGACGGATGGCGGCGTTGGCGGTGGCGGTCGCCCTGCCGGCGCTGGTCGGGGTGGTGCCGGCGGGTCAGGTGCCCGACGACGCCTGCGGGAGCGACCTGCAGGCGGTGCTCGACCTCGGCGACCAGGTGCTGTGCACCCACGGGGACGACGCCGACGGCGACGCCTTCACGGCAGCGGCGGCGAGCGGTGGCACGCGCACGGCAGGTGCGCTCCCCACCGCCCCGATCGCCTGCGAGACCGACGGCATCGACGGGCACCGGGTGCAGGTGCTGTACGTGCACGCCGCCGGGACGCCGGACCGGCGGGCGTCGCTCGCCGGGTCGATCGACCGCTGGGCGGGCCAGGTCGCCTGGACGTTCCGGGCGTCGGCTGAGCGCCGCGGGGCCACCAGCACCGTCCGGTTCGTCACCACCCGGGCCTCCCGGGGGTGCCGGCTCGACGTCCGCTCGGTGAGCGTGCCGAAGGACGCCATCGGGGACTTCAGCCGCACCGTCGGGGCGCTGCGCACGGCCGGCTGGGCCGAGTCCGGGCGCACCTACCTGCTGTTCGTCGACCATGACCGGTACTGCGGTCTCGCGACGGCCCCCCGTGACGACCGCAAGGTCTCCACGAACGCGGCCAACGTGCAGGTGGGGTACGCCCGGGTCGACCGGCGTTGCTGGGACACCGGCGACCGTGGCTTCCACTCGATCGCGGCGCACGAGCTGACCCACACGCTCGGTGCCGTGCAGGCCTCCGCGCCGGGCGCGACCCGGGGCGGCCACTGCACGACCGAGTGGGACCTCCTCTGCTACGCGGACGAGGCCGGTGTGCGCGTCCAGGTCCGCTGCCAGGACCGCAACTCGCGCACGTCGGGTGCCGGCGACCACAGCGACCGGCTCCTCGACTGCACGGGCGACACCTACTTCCACCCCGCACCGCGCCGCGGTTCCTACCTGGCCTCGCACTGGAACGTCGCGGACCACCGCGCGCTGCAGGCCCGCGCCGGGCGCGGCGCCGGGCACGTCGGGAACAACCCCGCGGTCCCCCGCGACCCGCGTGGCCGCACCCAGACGTGGTCGAACGACACGCTCGGCGGGGCACACCAGCCCCTGCTGCCGGCGGCGCACGGGTTCGAGGCCTGCATCCCCCCGATCGAGATCCGGGTCCCCGAGCAGACGACCTCGGGGCTCGTCGACGGCACCGTCGCGCTCGTGGACGAGCTCGCGTCCGGCCCGGCCCCCGACGCCGTGCTCGACGCGGCGCTGCCGGCCGTCGTCGACCGCATCAACGCCGCCGTCGGGCGCACGGTGCTGCGCTACAGCGGGACGATCGCCAAGGGCGCCCGCTCCGACGGTCAGGTGGACCTCGCGTGGGGCCAGACGGCCGCCCTGGCCGACGCCCAGGTGACGGTGCGTGACGTGCGCATCCGCAGCGCCGCGGTGCGCCTCGACCGGGCCCGCGTCGAGCAGGCCGAGGCCGCCGGTCGTCAGACGTTCGTGACCCACGCCCTCGCCCTCGCCCTCGGGGTCGGGCGGGTCGACGTGGCGAGCGACGTCATGGCCGCCCTGCCGCGACCGGGCGCGTCCGACGCCGTGGCGCTGCGCGCCCTGCGGCACCTCTACCGCTCGTGCGACGTCGACCCCCGGCTCTCCAGCGTCGGCCCGGCCGCCGCGGTCGACCCGACCGAGGCGCTCGAGACCACGGTCGGCACCACCCCCGACGCGGGCCAGGCGCCCGTGGTCGAGACCCAGCCCGACGACGCCCCCGACGCCGCACCGTCGGCCGGTGCCGACGCCGACCCCGCCCCGGCGAGCGCGGCGGACGCCGGTGCGGACGGCACGCAGGCCGCCACGGCCGACGAGCCGGCGGTCGAGCAGGACGCGCCGGTCCGGGCCGCCACGTCCGAGGTGACCCACCCCTGGTTCCACGACGCGGAGACGGTCGCGTCCGGGCGGGTCCTGCGGGACGCCGTGCTGCCGGCGGGATCGGGTCCCGAGCGCACCCTGCGCTGGGTCGCGCTCGCGCTCGTCCTCGCGGCGGGTGTCCTGTCGGCCCGAGAGATCCGTTTCGGCGGCGTGTCCCGGGGTACCGAGGGGGTGACACGCACGGACTAGGCGCGCAGCCTCCCGGCGGGAGCCAGCGCCGGCCCGGTCCGGCCCGGTTCGGTCCGACGGAGGAGGAGCACGTGCTCACCGTGCTCCTCCTCGCGCCGTTCCCCGGGCTCCCCCCGCTGCCGGCCGGGGCCGACCCCGTCGAGGTGCTCTGGGTGCTCGCGTGGCTCTCGGTCTGGGTCGTGGCGCTGGGCGGCACGGTGCGGCAGGGCGGGGCGCCACCGCCGCCGGCGGGGGCCCGCCGGCGAGGGCCCGTGGACCGCTGGTGAGCGCAGGGCGGACGACGAGGTCCGGTCCGCCCCGACTCATCCCCCTCTCATCCGCCTCCTGCACCATCCCGGCCGTCGGAAGGCACGAGCACCGGAAACGCCGATCGCCCGACACGTCCCCCCGGTGGGCGATCGGAACCCGGCAGCCCTCGCCGTCCGCCACGCAGTCGGACCCACCTCGGTCACATCACACACGTCCCCCCGGTGCGTGATCGAGGTGGGTCCGCTGCTGTGGGCTCCCCCAGGCTGCCGGCGCTGGCGCCGGCGGACCTGCGCCTGGGGCGCGCAGGCGCGGGAACGCTCGCCGCGTGCGGGCCGTTGGCGGACGGCACCGTCCGGACGGCCCGCCCCCCGGGGACCGACCCGCCTCCGGTGGTAGAGTCGAACATCGGTCGATGCGCCCTGGACGCGTCCGTTCCGGCCCGGCCGGTGAGGGCGTCGCACGGGAGCACCCGTCGCAACCGCCGGGGCGTCCACGCCACCGGCCCCCTCACGCAAGGTGGGATCAGTGAAGGCCCAGCGTCTGTTCCGTGGCCCGTTCGTGTGGATCCTGGTGCTGATGGTCGCGCTCTACGCGACGGTCAGCCTGGTCCAGCGCGCCGCCGAGCCCGAGGAGATCAGCTTCTCGCGCTTCCTCGAGCTGGCCGAGTCGGGCGCCATGGCCGACGAGGAGCTCACCCAGAGCTTCGGGCTGCGCTCCAACACGGTGACGGGCGAGTACGTCGACCCGGAGAACCCGAGCGAGACGGTCCCGTTCACGACCACCTACTCGCCCGAGATCAACGCCCCCCAGGTCGAGCGCCTCATCGACGCCGGGCAGATCGAGTTCGCCGCGGACGCGGAGGCGACCGGCGCGCTGGTCAGCTTCCTGTTCCAGATGCTGCCGTTCGTGCTCATCTTCCTGCTGTTCTTCTTCCTGATGCAGCAGATGCAGGGGGGCGGCGGCCGCGTCATGCAGTTCGGCAAGGCGAAGGCCAAGGTCGTCTCCAAGGACTCGCCGAAGGTGACCTTCGGTGACGTCGCCGGCGCCGACGAGGCCATCGAGGAGCTGCGCGAGATCAAGGAGTTCCTCGAGAACCCGGCCAAGTTCCAGGCGATGGGCGCGAAGATCCCGATGGGCGTGCTGCTGTTCGGCCCCCCCGGGACCGGCAAGACCCTGCTCGCGCGCGCCGTCGCCGGCGAGGCGGGTGTGCCGTTCTTCTCGATCTCCGGCTCGGACTTCGTCGAGATGTTCGTCGGTGTCGGTGCGTCGCGTGTCCGTGACCTGTTCGAGCAGGCCAAGGCCAACGCCCCCGCCATCATCTTCATGGACGAGATCGACGCCGTCGGCCGCCACCGTGGCGCCGGCATGGGCGGCGGGCACGACGAGCGCGAGCAGACGCTGAACCAGCTGCTGGTGGAGATGGACGGCTTCGACGTGCGCGGCGGCGTGATCCTCATCGCGGCGACCAACCGCCCCGACATCC
>JBKHXF010000004.1:0-61160 GCA_046566145.1 Actinomycetes bacterium | reverse complement strand
CGCTCACGGTCGTCACCATCTGGCTCGTGCCGCTCGTCGCGGAGGCGGCCTCGTGGCGGTGGGCGTTCGTGCTGCTCGCCCCGGGGCCGGCGCTCGGGACGTGGGCGATGCAGCGGCTGCGGCCGCTCCTGTCTCCGTCCCCGACCGGGCCGCCGGCGGCCCCGAACCCTGCCGCGACCCCCTGACGGCCCCGTCCCCGGAGGCGCCCGATGCCTGCGCCCGTCCGCGCTGCCCTCCTCGTCGTTCTCGGCCTCGTCGCGGTCGTCGGCCTCGGCCGGTTGTACGCCGGGTCCGGGGAGCCCGTCGCCGCGGGCCCGGACGGTGGTGCGCTCGCCGCGTGTCCGGCGACGCCGAACTGCGTGTCGACCTCCGGACCACCCGTCGCGGAGGTCGAGCCGCTCGCGTGTGACCTGCCGCCCGCGGAGGCCCTCGACGCGGCCGTCGCCGCCGCCACCTCCCTGCCGCGCACCGAGCTCGTCGAGCGGGACGAGGCCGCCGGGTACGCGCACCTCACGGCGACGAGCCGGGTGTTCGGCTTCGTCGACGACCTCGAGCTGCTGGCGACCGCCGGCGGCGTGGAGGTCCGGTCCGCGTCGCGGGTCGGGACGGACGACCTCGGCGTCAACGCCGAGCGGGTGGAGGCGCTCCGGGCCGCGCTGACCTGTTGAACGGGCGGCGCCCCGCCGAGGTCGGCGGGGCGTCGGGACCGTGGGCGGCGGACCCCGGTCGAGGGTCGCGCGCGAACCGCCCACCGACGGTCACCGGGGCAGACCGAAGGTCGGTGGGGCGGCGGGTGGGAACACCGGGGGGCGCCGGGCGTTGCCCCGGGCGACCCCCCGGACCAGCACCCGCCCCGAGCCGAGCCGATGCCGACGCCCTCGACCCCACTCCCGGCGCACCCGACGGGCACCCCGGGCCCCCTCCCCGCAGCTCGCCTCGGTCGCCTCGCCCGGATCGCCGTCCCACTGGTCCTCGCCCTCGTGGCGACCGCGTGCGCCGGCGGTGCGGCGGGCGGCGCCGGGACCACCGACGCCGGCAGCGAGCCGGCCGCCGGCGGCGACGAGGCCTGCACGCGGGTCGAGGAGGTCGACGGCGGGTCGGCGAGCGTGCCCGTGGCATCACCGCACCCCAACCCGGTGGGCTTCTTCCCGTGGGAGGGGTCCGACGACGAGCCGGTGGTGGCCCTCGAGGGCTTCGACACCGAGGAGGTCCTGCCCGGCGGTCCCCCGCCCGACGGCATCCTCCCGGTCGACGACCCCTGCGTCGAGTCGGTCGCCGTCGCCGACACGTGGCTCGAGGACGCCGAGTCGGTGATGGTCGTCGAGGTCGAGGGGGACGCCCGCGCCTACCCGCTGCGGATCATGACCCAGCACGAGATCGTCAACGACGTGGTCGGGGGCGAGCCGCTCGTGGTCACCTACTGCCCGCTGTGCAACTCCGGGCTCGCGTTCTCCCGCGTCGTCGACGGCGAGGCGTGGGACTTCGGCACGTCCGGGCGTCTCTACCGCTCGAACCTCGTGATGTACGACCGGCAGACCCGCACCCTGTGGTCGCAGTTCGCCGGTGAGGCCGTGTGGGGCCAGCCCGAGGTGGTCGGCACCACCCTCGACCGCGTCGCGACGTCGCTGGTCGCGTGGAGCGAGTTCCGCGCGGCCTTCCCCGACGGCCTCGTGCTGGCGCGCGAGTCGGTCCCGGGGCGCGACTACGGCCGCAACCCCTACCCCGGCCACGAGGGCAACGGCTCCGGGTTCCTGTTCCGTGGCCCCACCGACGAGCGGCTCGACCCCGACAGCCGCGTGCTCGGCGTCGGCGCCGAGGTCGACCCGGCGGCGGTGCCGTGGGACCGCCTGGTCGAGGAGCGCGTCGTCGAGCTCGAGGTCGACGGCGAGCCGCTGGTCGCCTTCTGGGCGCCCGGCCAGGCCTCCGCGCTGGACGCCGACACCGTCGCCGCCGGCGAGGACGTCGGCCAGACCGCCGTGTTCGAGCGGACGCTCGACGGGCGCGTGCTCACCTTCTCCCCCGCGCCGGACGCCTCCGCCCGCGTCGTGGACGCCGAGACCGGCACCACGTGGGACCTGTTCGGCCGGGCGGTCGACGGCGAGCTCGTTGGCGCCCGGCTCGCGGAGGTCCCCCGGGACGACACGTTCTGGTTCGTGTGGTTCGCCTTCCAGCCCGACACGCGGATCGAGGTCAGGTGAGGGCGTGGGCGGGGGTGGGCGGCCGCTTTGCCGGCCTGAGCCCCGCCCCGTACCATCCCGCCCGCGCGCCGAGGGCTCCGGCCCACAGGCGTGCGACCCATGGTGGCTGTAGCTCAGCTCGGTTAGAGCGCCTGGTTGTGGTCCAGGAGGCCGGGGGTTCAAGTCCCCTCAGCCACCCCGCGTTCGACTCGCGTGGCCGGAACGCCTTCGGGTACCGTCCGCGCGGCTCGCGCCGCTAGCTCAATTGGTAGAGCATCCGGCTCTTAACCGGCAGGTTCGGGGTTCGAGTCCCTGGCGGCGCACCTAGAAACACACTCTGACCAGCGGAAACACCTAGGAGGCACCCCCCGCTCGCAACGTCGGCACCACATTCTCACCACACTCAGACGTGGCCCACATCCGGTCGAGGGAGTCAGCCAGCGACTCCATGTCCGTGCGGAAGATGTGGGCGTAGGTGTCGAGCGTCTGCGTCGGCTTCGAGTGACCGAGCCACGCGCACACCTGCACGGGGTTGGCTCCCGAGCCGATTAGCCACGACGCGCAGGTGTGGCGGAGGTCGTGGACGCGCACGTCGGAGACGCCCGCCCGTGCGCACAGCGGATACCACACCCGGCTGCGGAAGTTGGGCGCGCGCAGGACGGCGCCCGAGTCAGTGGTGAACACCCGCTCGTGCCCCGCCGCCAGCCGCCGCTCCAGCACCGGGCGCAGGGGTCCGGCGATGGCGATGGTCCGGTGCGTCTTGGTCTTGGTGGCGTAGATGTCGATGGTCGAGTGCAGCAGGTTGACGTCCGCCGGGGTCAGCGCGGCCAGCTCGGAGAAGCGGGCGCCCGTGAACGCCAGCCCGAGCACCGCGTCGCGCGCCCACTCCCGGTCCTCGTGCTCCAGCAGGGCGCGGAGCTCGTCGGGCTCGAGGAACGTCATCCGCTTCGCCGCGTGCGACGGCAGGTCGACCATCGTCGCGACGTTGTGCGGGACCATCCGCCGGCGCACGGCCGACGCCAGCGCCGCCCGCAGGATGGGCACCTGCGTGTCGACCGCCGCCGACCCGTCCCGTGCCGCCGTCTCGTTGACCCACCGCTGCACGCTCGACGGGTCGAGGTTGGCGAGGGGCAGGTGCCCGAAGGCCGGCACCAGGTGGCGCCGCACGATGGACTTGCTCGTAGCACAAATCGGACACGGAGTTCTCCTTGTTGGGCCATATGCGCGCTGTGATTGGCAAGATGATGCGTATTTGCACGTATCGATGACCAAAACTTAGTCAAATATCGTGGCAGGTTGACGAAGAGTTTTGAATGTGGGGCAGTGACCACGGGTGTACCGTGCAGCCACTCCGCCCGCGCGGACACGCGGGCCGACTCGAACGAAGGGACGGCCACCATGAAGGCGGACACGAAGCGTTTGGCCGAGCTGGTCCGTGCACGCATGGACGAGCTCGGATGGACGCAGGTCAGTCTCGCCGCGGAAACGAAGCGCATCGACCATCAAGGAAGGGGTATTAGCCACCGGACGATCTCGAACATGACGTCAGCCGCCCGCGACAGCTACTCGGGGCGTTCTGCCCGGCTGGTGGAGCGGGCCCTCCGTTGGCCGACAGGGGCGATCCACTCAATCCTCAACGGGGGGGGCTTGGAGATGCCCACACTCGACGAAGCATCGGCCGCGGAGGTGGTCGCCCTTCGACGCGACGTCGACGAGGTCAGACATTCCCTGCACCAGCTGTCGGCGCAGGTCGACCGCCTAACCGAGATTGTCCGCGCAGCGCTGTAGCTGGCGCTCCACGTGACGGTTCACTGCTTGGAGGATGGCGACACGCGTGGCGGGGGCGATGCGTGCAACGGCCCGCTGGCTGGTGTGCTGCACCATCTCGAACAACACCGCGTCCTTCTCCTCGTGCGCAGCGGCGAACTCCTGGTCGGCCCGGTCGACGCGCTCGTAGGCGGCCCACATCCGATCCACGAGGCCCGCGGGATAGCGAGCCAGCTCCTCTTGGATGGTCTTGGGAGCGGACGGCGGACGTCCCGGCCCACGCTTGGCCGGCGTGCTATCGTTGCCGTTGGTGTGCGGCTTCATCACCCGTACCCCTTCGGTAGTACGACGGTCCGGCGCGAACGCCGGGCCGTCGTCTTTGGGTCAATCTAATCGCGGTCCTCGGTCCCGTGACGGTTCGCAATGTCGATGGCGACCCGCCGGCGGCGGGCGCCGGAGGTCAGGTCGTCGAGACTCCACTGGGCGTGACCGAGCAGCTGCCGGTCGAGTTTCCCGCCACCCTCGTCGAGCCGCAGTCCCCCTCCGCTGGCGTCGGTCGGTTACTAGACCTCGAGGTCGTCGAGGACGTCCACCAGCACGGACCACGCCCATACGCCACCGTCGCGGCGGCGGCGGACCTCGCTCGGCGGCGGGGTGTCGGCTGTGACGACGCCCCTGCCGAGCGGGCCCTTGGTCTGCACTCGGTAGACCTGGTCCCGTAGTGCCGCGCTGACGAGCTACCACAGGGTGGAGCATCCCCTCGTGGCCGCGCACCCAGCGCAGAACGTCAGAACGGCACGTCGTCGCTGACCAGGGGCGGGACGTTCGCCATCGCCGACGGCGACCCGCTCCGGTCGTTACGCTGGAATCGGCCCTCGCCCCGCAGGGACGGACCGACCTCCGTCAGGTCGATCTTGTCGACGCTGAGCTGCTGGCCGTCTTTCTCGTACTCCTCGCGCTTCATCCGGCCAGGGACAATCACCCGCTGGCCCTTGCGGAGGGGCTCGGCGCCGTTCGCCGCGAGTTCCCGCCACGTGACATGCATCGGTCTGCGTGCCGTCTGGAGCGGCAGGTTCGGGGTTACGAGTCCCTGGCGGCGCACTCCCCGACGGCCCAGCTCCTCACGGAGCCGGGCCGTCGCCGTCCCACCGCCCGGGAGGCCAGCCGTCCGTCAGCCCACGCTCAGCGAGCGCCGGTAGCCTGACCGGACGCTGACGGTCGGAGCGGGGAGGTGCACCGGTGGCGCTCGGGTCCCACGTCGTCGTCCCCATCGCCAACCCGGACTCGGCGGTGCCGCTGCTGCGGCTCGCCGCCCGGATCGCCCACGCGGACGCCGGTCGCATCACCGCCGTGACGGTCGTCCCCCGCCACGCGCCCCAGCGGGTCCGCGACGAGGCGGCCGCCACCGTCGCCACGGTCCGGGCGACACCGGTCGACGGGGTGCCGGTCGACGGCATCGTCGTCGAGGCCGCCCGACCCTCCGACGGGGTCCTCGACGCGGTCCAGACCCACGGCGGCTCGCTCGTCGTGATGGGATGGGCCGGGCGCAGCACCACGACCGAGGTCTTCGGCCAGCTCATCGACTCCGTCGTGGGCCGCAGCCGCGTGCCGCTGCTCGTCGTCCGCGCCGGCGGCGTCCCGGTCACCCGCGCGCTGCTCCCGCTCTCCGCCGACCACCTCGAGCCCGGGGGCGAGCGGGGCCTCGACCTCGCCGCCACCGTCACGGCGCGCCTCCGCCGCGACCTCGACGTCGCGCTCGTCCGAACCGGCGCGCGGGACGTGCCGCTGCCGACCCACCTCGCCGCCCTCGGCGACCGCGTCCACCACGACCCCCGCCGCACCGACCAGGCCGTCGCGGCGATCGCGCGGCCGAGCGACCTCATCGTCGCGGCCGTGGCGCCGACCGCCGCCGGTTTGCGCAACGCCACCACCCACCTCGCGTGGGCGGCCCCCGACGCGACCCTCGTCGTCGCCCTCGACGTCGGCCCCACCGCCGACGAGGCGGACGTCGCCGACGACCTGCCCTCCGCCGTGGCCCACGCCGGTGAGGCTGCGCCCACGACCGTCGAGCTGCCGGAACGCATCGCCATCGACGTCACCGTCCGGACCGAGGAGGACGGCCGGGACGCGTCGGCCGCGCTGCTGGCCGTGCTGCAGCCCCTCGGCGAGGTCCGCGACCACCTCATCTGGTGGCCGGAGGGCGAGCCGACCCACCTGCGCGCCACGGTCGAGCTCGACGCGGCGGCGGTGAACGCCGCCGTCGGCGAGGTCATGCAGGCGGTGCACGACGACGCGGCGTTCCACGGCGCCGAGATCACCTACGAGGTGACCCGGTTGCCGGCGACCACCACGCCGGCGGCTCGCCGGGACTGAGCCACGGCGCCGGCGCCCCCCGCACGCCCGACGCCCCGGTCCTCGTGGACCGGGGCGTCGGGGTGGTGGCGCGTGGGGCGGGTCGCGGCGGTGGCGACCCGCCCCACGGATCGTGTGGGGATCAGCCGGTCGCGATGCCACCTCGCCGGCGGAGCACCACGTGGGCGAGCAGGGCCACGGTGAACAGCCCCATCGCGGTGCCGGTGGCCCGACGCTGCTGCGCGTCGGCGGCCGCCTGCTCCGGCGTGGGGATGCCGGCCAGCGCGTAGAGCTCCTGCATCTCGTGGTACGCGAGCTCGCCCGCGACCGGGACACCGCCGACGGAGGCGACGTCCGTGGACGCGAGGGCCTCGGCGAGCATCGCCGTGACGTCCTGCGCGGCGGCGTCCTGCTCGGCGACGCCCTGGCTGCGGGTGCTCGTCGCCGACGCGGCGTCCGCGGCGGAGGCCACGGCACCCGCGGCCGGCTCGACCTCCGCGGCCGTCGCGGCCTCGGTGGTCTCGACGGCCACGTCCTCGGCGACGGCGTCCGCCGCGGTCACGTCGACGAGCGCCGCCTCGGAGGGCACCGGGCCCTCGTCGGTCGCGCCGTTGACGAACAGCATGTACGGACCGGGCGGCACGACGTCGTTGGACGCCGGGGCACGCAGGGTCAGCTTGTCGCCCTTCTGCTCGACGACCGGCAGCACCACGGAGCGCTGGCCACCGTCGACGATGTGCGTCAGGGCGGTCCGGCGGACCAGGACGACCGAGTCGACGTCGACCTCCTCGTCGAGCTTCACCTCGAACGTGTCGCCGGGGGCGACGGACCCGGGCGCCTTGTCGATCACCGGCCGGTCCCCGCGGAACAGGTAGGGCGGCTCGAGGATCTCGAAGGTGGGGTTGCGCGTCTCGTTCTGGGTCGTGGTGCCCGGGACGAGCGTGCGGTTGTTGCCGTACAGCGTCGAGATCGGGTCGTGCCCGCCGAGCAGCACGGTGGCGTCGGGCAGCAGCACGGCCGTGTTGTGGTAGGTCCGGTCCTCGCTCTGGGTCGCGAGCTGGGTCCACTCCCCGGTCTCGGGGTTCCACACCTCCGGGGTGCGGACCGGCACGGCGGTGCCCGGACCGACGACCTCGTCGGCGGACGCGCCGTTGGCGACCACGACCTCACCGGTCGGGAGCAGCACGCCGGTGCCGTACCAGCGCGGCTGGTTCAGCGAGCCGGTGGCCTCGGTGGTGAGCTCCATCGTCTCGGTGTCGACGGTGTCGATGCGCCCGTCGGCGACGGCGAAGTAGGTGCCGGGGGTGGTCCCGAGGATGCCGCCGGCGGTCAGGAACGACGCCTGCGTGTACGCGCCGTCCTCGTCCGGCTCGAGCGGGAGCATGACCGAGAACGTCGACCCGCGGAAGCCCGGGGTCGCGGTCACGCCGAGCCCCGGGATCCCGAGGTCGGTCCACTCCATCGTGTCGAGGTCGAGGGCCGAGGCGAAGTTCCACAGCGCCTCGTCGTAGGCCTGGCCCGACGGGTTGAAGACCTGCCCGGCGGCGTTGTAGTAGATGTCGCCGTTGGGCAGCAGGTGCAGGCGGGCGTAGAGCGGCAGGGTCTTGTCGGCCGAGTCCGGGTTCTCGGTCCACTCCCCGGTCGTGCGGTCGAGGATCTCGGTCTGCACCACGTTGCGGCCGGAGTCCTGCGGGGGGCGCCCGTCGGTGTAGACCGGCTTGATGAGCTTGCTCACGCCGCCGGCGACGAACTGGTCGCCGTCGGGCAGCGCGACGACCGTCGGGTACCAGCGACCCCACCTCATGTCGCCGAGCTCGGTCCAGGTGTTCTCGTCCGGGTCGAACAGGCGGGTCTTCTTCGACCCCTCGAGCTCGATCACGCCGTAGGGCGTGCCGGGGACGTCGGGCTCGTTGTAGTAGACGGTCCCACCGACGGTGATGACCTCACCGCCCGCGAGGAACGACAGGGCGGCGCAGAACAGCACGTCGTCGTTGTAGGCCTCGCGGGAGGCGAGCCCCGCACCGGGGATCAGCTCGTTCGGCGGCGTGCCGGCAGGCGAGGTGTTGGCGTCGTTCGGGTCCGTGGTCCGCCAGGTCCGCGACCCGATGTCCATGCGACGGACCTGGGTGTGGATGGAGTCCTTCCCGAACTCGAGCGCGATCCCGGTCTCGACCTCCTCGGTGTCCTCGAGTCCGTTCCAGTAGACGACGTCGCCGTCACCGAGCACGGCGATCGACGTCGCGGTCGGCTTGCACTCGACCTTGAGGCCGTCGTGCTCGTCGCCCTCCCGCGACATGCCGTAGATGCAGTAGGCGTCGGTCTCGCGACCCTGGATGGTCGGCTCGGCGAACGGCTCGGAGACCCGGCCGGTCCTGGCGGGGTCGTCGGCCTCCTGGCCGACGGCCGGCGCGACGAGCGCGAAGGCCATCGAGGCCGTCATCCCGAGCGCCAGCGCGGTGCGCGAGCGGGTCGTTCGGTGGGGTGCGGTCACCGTTCCCTCCCTGTGGTTCGGTGCCCCTGGCGGGGTGTGGTCCGACGACCCGGGGGTGTGCCGTCGGGCGGCGGGGCGCCGTCGCGCCGTCTCCCTGACCCGTCGGTCGTTGCCACGCGAACCGGGTCTGCCGCTCTCCGTGGTTTCCACACGCGACACCTCCCCTCCTGCTGGGGATTCCGACGAGAAGGCCCTCCGCTACCGTGGCATCCACGGACCGACGCGCGCACCACGGACACGGGAGGCCAGCGTGACGGACGCCGCGGACAGCGCGAGGCTCCCCGCCGAGCTCGCCCGGACACCGGCGGGCGCGGCGCTGCCCGGCGACCTCGGCCGCCCGGTCCTCGCCGACGTCTCCGACCTCGTCGACCCGGCACGTCCGCTGACCGCGGTCGCCGCCGAGCTCGCACACGGCGTCGACGACGTGACCGACCGCGCGACCGGACGGATCCTCGAGACCATCGCCGGCTACGCCCCGACGCGGGTGGTGCCACGCGAGGACCTGTGGTGGTCGGTGCGCCGCAACGTCGAGCTCGTCCTCGTGACGCTCGTGACCGGCGAGCTGCCCGGCGAGCCCGACCTCGCGGTCCGCCGCGAGCTCGGGGTCCGTCGGGCCGAGCAGGGCCTCGCGCTCGCCGACCTGCTCCGCGCGTTCCGGGTGGGTTACCTCGCCGTCTGGGAGTCGCTGAGCGAGGCGGCCCACCTCCACGGCCCCGCCGCGGTGTCGGCCCTCGCCGAGCAGGCGGCGCTGGTGTGGGGCGCGATGGACGCGGTGTCCTCCGCCGTCGCCGACGGCTACCGCGACCGCGCCACCGCCCTCGACGTCGACCAGCGGCGCCGCGTCCACGCCCTGCTCGAGGCCCTGCGGGGGGCCGACGCCGCCGTGGTCATCGAGCGAGCCCTCGAGGCCGGCATCGACCCCGCGGCGACGCTCCACGTCGCCGCCTGCCGCGGGCTGCACGCCTCCCAGGTGCCGGTGGGCACCGGCGTCGAGCAGGGCGACCACACGGTGGTCCTGCTCACCGAGGCCGCGGCGGTGTCCGCCGGCCTCGCCCACGAGGAGGGCTCGGGCGAGGTCGACGTCGACGCCGCGCTGGCCGGTGCGCTGCGCACCGCCGGCGCGACGCACGTTGGGACCGGCCGGGGTCGCGCCGGCGTCACCGCCGGCGGCGGCACGCTGCGGCAGGCCGAGTCGGCCCTGCGCGCCGCGATCGAGCTCGACGAGCCGGTGGTCGCGTTCGACGACGACTGGCTCGCGTGCACCGTGCTCGACAACGCCGCGGACCTCCGCGACGCGCTCGCGCCGGTCATCGCCCACCTCACCGACGACGCCGAGGCGCGCGCGACCGTCACGGCGTTCCTGGACGCGGACGGCAACCTGACCCGCGCCGCGGCGCTGCTGCACCTGCACCCCAACGGCGTCGCCTACCGGGTCCGCCGCCTGGCCGAGCAGACCGGGTTGGACCTGCGCACGTCCGCCGGCGCCCGGGCTGCCCACGTGGCGCTGCTGCTCGCCCGCGCCGGCGGGGCCGGACGCGCGGGTGGGGGTGCGACCGCCGGCGGGCACACGCCGCCGGCGCGCTGAGCCGCCGGCGCGTCAACCCTCCGGGGATGGCTGGCCGGCCGTGGCGACGGACTCGAGGTACTCGTCGAACTGCAGCCGTCCCATCCGTGCCAGCTCGACGCTGCCATCGTCCCGCACGGTCGCGACGACCGTGAGCTCCCCGCCCGAGGGAGCGAGCAGGTCAGCGGTGGCCCGCTGGTCGGGCCCTGCCCCACCGATCGTGATCGGCGGCCCGATCGTCCCGTCGGCGTACCGCGGCAGCACCTCGTAGGGCACACCCGCCGGACCCAGCCCGATCAGGGCGAACACGTCGTCCTGCACCGCGGACCACCCGAGCACCCCCACCTCGTCGAAGTGCAGCCCGAGCGAGACGATGTCCCCGGCGAGGTGCTCGCCACCCACGACCGCGACCTCGACCGGGACCAGCTCCACCCCCAACGCCTCCGCGAACCCCGGGACGACCTCGTCGCGCATCCCCGGCAGGGACCGCTCCAGCGGAGAGCGGGCGAGCAGCTCGTCCAGGGCGTCCCGCGCCCCGACGGGTGACACGTCGCCGTACAGCAGGTCGCTGATGGGCGTGCGGTCGACCACCCCCCGGCCCTGGGACGGCAGGCCCTGCACGGCCCGCTGCTCCACGATCAGCGCGACGACCACCTCCAGCAGGTCCATCGACGGCTCATCAGCAGCGATCTCCCGCAGCCGCTCGAGCGTCTCCAGCGCCTCCGGGGTCCCGTACCCCGGCGCCGGCTCCATCGTCTCGGCATCGAACGCGAACGCGACCCGCCACGGCGGGACCGTCCCCTCGCTGACGTTCGCGAACACCAGGTACTCCCGACCGAGGACCAGCGGCTCGTCCGAGACCGACCGCATCGTCGCCGCGTCGGCCAGACCGAGCACCGGGTCACGGCGGGCGGCGTCGAGGTCCGTGACCACCTCGTGGACGAGCAGGTCCACCGTCGGCCAGCTCCCGTCGTCGGGAGCGGGCCGGAACCCCGCCGCCGTCACCCGCAGCACGCTGCTGGTCAGGAAGATGTGCTCGAAGGTGTTGTACCGGTCGGTCGCCAGCACCACCCCGTCCACGTCGGACCCCGCAGCGTCGCGCTCGCCCGACCGGCCCGCGTCCGCCACACCCACCAGGACCACCGCCACCACCACCGCCCCGACCAGCAACGCCAGCAGGACAACCCCCGACCGGCCCCTCGTCACGTCCTCGGACACCCCGGTGCTCCCCCCGTCGTGCGCCGACCTCGCCCGTGCCGGTGCCACGGGAGTACTTCGCCCTCTCCGACGTCGGCCCCTGCGCCCGCGCCGACGGCCGTCCGGCCGTGGCGGACGCTCCGGCCGTCTGGTCGCGTTGCCGCTCGAGAGCCCACCGACCCCGAGGAGCCGACCGTGCCCGACGCGTCCCCCACCCCGCCGGCCCGCTACGACGACCTCGCGGCGGTGTACGTGAACTGCACGCTGAAGCCGTCGCCCGAGGAGTCCCACACGGACCTGCTCGTCGAGCAGTCCGCCGCGATCCTGCGCGAGCAGGGCGTGGACGTGACGGTCGTCCGTGCCGTCGACCACGACATCGCGCCGGGCGTCCACCCCGACATGACCGAGCACGGGGCCGAGCGCGACGACTGGCCGGCCATCCAGCAGCAGGTGATGGACGCGGACATCCTCGTCCTCGCGACGCCGATCTGGCTGGGCGACAAGTCCTCGGTGTGCACCCGCGTGATCGAGCGGCTCTACGGGTTCTCCGGCGAGCTCAACGACGCCGGGCAGTACGCCTACTACGGCCGGGTCGGCGGCTGCCTCGTGACCGGCAACGAGGACGGCGTGAAGCACGTCGCCATGAACGTCCTCTACTCGCTGCAGCACCTCGGCTACACGATCCCGCCGCAGGCCGACGCGGGCTGGATCGGCGAGGCGGGCCCCGGACCGAGCTACGGCGACGAGCTCGACGACGGCACCCGGGCCGGCTTCGACAACGACTTCACGGCGCGCAACACCACCTTCATGACGTGGAACCTGCTCCACCTGGCCCGGCTGCTCCGAGACGCCGGCGGGGTCCCCGCCCACGGCAACCAGCGCACCGCCTGGGACGACGGCGCCCGCTTCGACTGGCCCAACCCCGAGTACCGCTGACGACCGACCGACGCCCGCCCCTCGCCCGTTCCCACCCGACCCCCGGAGGCACCCGTGTCCACCGCCCTGCCCGACCCGCTCCTGACCGACCGTCGCGTGCTGGTCCTCGCGGCCGACCTGTTCGAGGACAGCGAGCTCCTCTACCCCGTCCACCGGCTCCGCGAGGAGGGCGCCGAGGTGGTCGTCGCGAGCCCCGACGGTGCGGCCGTCACGGGCAAGAAGGGGCACGGCCCCCTGGAGGTCGACGGCCGCATCGACGCGTTCGACGCCGACGACTTCGACGCGCTCGTCATCCCCGGCGGGTTCGCCCCCGACCGGCTGCGGCGAGAGGAGGCCGCGCTCGACCTCGTCCGCGCCTTCGACGAGGCGGGCCGTCCGGTGGCCTTCATCTGCCACGCCGGCTGGGTGCCGATCTCCGCCGGCGTGCTCCGCGGACGCCGCGCCACGAGCGTCGGTGCGATCCGCGACGACATGGTCAACGCCGGCGCCGACTGGGTGGACGAGCCCGTGGTCGTCGACGGGGCGCTCGTGTCGTCCCGCGACCCGGGCGACCTCGGGCCGTGGCTGCGGACGCTCATCGATCGGCTCGCCGACACGTCCTGACCGGACTCAGTGGTCCGGGGTCGCCACCAGCGCGGCCTCGGAGGTCGGGGCCGCCTCGGCCACGACCCGCTCGCCGCGCTGCACGAGCACGATGCCCGTGACGATGCAGACCCCGCCGGCGAGCTGCATCGGACCGGGGAGCTCGGCCAGCAGCAGCCACGCGGCGAGCACGGCGAACAGCACCTCGGTGAGCGCCACGAAGGACGACGTCCGCGTCCCGAGCCGCACCACCGCGGCGATGCCGGTGACGTAGGCGACGACGGTCGAGATCACGACCAGCAGCGCCAGCGGGACGAGCACCGGGAGGGTGGCGCCGGCCAGCGTGACGTCGGACGCCGAGGCCGTGAGCGGCAGCGCCCCGGTCGCCCCGATCGCTGCGATCGCGACCGCTCCGACCGTGGTACCGCCGGCGGCGAGCACGACGGGCGGCAGGGCGTCGTCGCGCCGGGCCGACAGCACGAAGTACCCGGCGAGACACGCGGCGGCGAACAGGCCCCACAGCACCCCGACCGGGTCGAGCCCGCCCGGCCCGGTGAGGTCCAGCACGAGGGCGAGCCCGACCAAGGTCAGCGCCGCGCCGGCGGCGGTCCGCCGGGACGGCAGCCGCCGCAGCCGCAGCGACGAGACGGCGAGCAGCAGGACGGGCGCGAGGAACTCGAGCAGCAGCGCGACGCCGACGTCGAGCGTGCGGACCGCGTTGAAGAAGCCGACCTGCGCGCCGGCCATCGCGACGAGCCCGTACACGACGAGGCTGCGGGCCGACCGCGCGTCGATGCGCACCCGCCGGCGGGCGGTGAGCGCAGCGACCGGCACGAGCATCAGGGCGGCGCCCGCGAGGCGCGCCACCACCACGGCGGTCGGTGACCACCCGGCGACGATCAGCGACTTCGCGAAGGGCCCGGACGTCCCGAAGGCCGCGGACGAGAGCAGCGCGGCGGCGATGCCGACGCGCAGGCGGGCGGGATCCGAGGCGGTGGGGTGCACGGGCGGCTCGCGGGAGGGTCGAGACGGAGGGGCCCGCCGGGCTCACGGTCCCGTGACGGTACGGCCTCCGGCGAGCCGCGAAGGACGTTCACGCGTCGGGACGGTCCAACCGGTCGGCCGCACGCTCGACCTGCCGCAGCCGCACGACGGACGTCGCCACCAGCACCAGCCCGAGCGCGAGCCCCGCGCCCAGGGCGCCACCGGGAGCCCGGCCGTCGAGGAGCGTGTCGAGGACCGCGGTCGCCGCCCACAGGCCGAGGCCGACCCACAGGGTCACGGCGGCGATGCGACCCCGCCCCTCCAGCGCCGCGACCGCCTCCTCGAGCGCCGCGACCTCGGCCGGGTCGGTGCGGAGCTGCCGGCGAGCCGCGAGCCACGCGACGCCGCCGGCCTCGGTCACCCGCTCGGCCCCGCCGGCGACGAGGGACGCCACGGCCGCCTCCGGGTCGACGGCGCGCAGCAGCACGCCGTCGAGCGTCGCGCCAGCGGCGGAGCGCGAGGCCCGGATCCCGACCGGCAGGTCGACGCCGCTCGCGAACGCGAGCATCCACCGCAGCGGCGGGATGCGCTGTGGTTCGGCGAAGAGCAGGGCAATGGTCGGGGCGGTCGCCGGGCCGGTCGTCCACAGGTACGGGATCCGCAGCCGACGAGCGAACACGACCTCGTCGGACAGCACCGAGCCGTCGGCGTCGTCGGTGAGGTCGATGACCGCCGCCGTGCGGATCGGGACGCTCCAGACGCGTCGGCCGAACCAGCCGGGCAGACGCAGGTGTGCCGTGGCGCCGTCGAGCTCGATCCGGGACCGTCGTGGGGCGAGGCGGTACGAGCGGAGGGGGACGGTCTCCACGGCTCTCCTGCTCACGACGCGGCCGCCAGTGTAGGCCCACCCGCCGCACGTGGCCGTCGCCCGGGCGGTCTACCCTCCGCCGGCACGCGAGCGTGGCGGAACTGGCAGACGCGCCGGGTTTAGGTCCCGGTGGCCTCACGGCTGTGGGAGTTCGAGTCTCCCCGCTCGCACCCTCGGATCTGGCGGGTCTGTCCCGTCGTCGTTCGCGGCCGGACCGGCGCGCCCCGCGTCAGGCACCCCGGTCGTCGGCGGCGGTCGTCCTCGGCGCCGAGCCGACCGCGGCGGACGCGCCGGCGGCGGGCCGGTCGGGGCGCGTGTCGCTGGTCGAGGAGCGGGCGCCGAGTTCGAGCGGACGCCGGACGTCGACGTCCCCGCCGGCGGCCAGGAGCAGGTCGACGAGCGAGCGTGCCGCCAGCACCACCCGACGGGCGCGCTCGGTGGCGCCGTCGCCGTCGCCGCCGTCACGTCGCTGCTGCTCCGCGCGACGCAGGGCCGCGACCGGGTCGGGGTGGTCGACGCTGGCGAGGTCGAGCGCGTCGTCCACCCCGACCTTCCCGTGGGCGGTGACCGGCCGGTCCGCCCCGTCGGCGGGCCGGTAGCCCCGCGCGATCGCCGCGGCGCCGGCGACCTCGACGGCCGCGGCGGCGGTGGCCGCCGGGGCGTCGACGAAGCCGACCAGCAGGTCGTCGAGGAGCCCGCGGAGGCGGTCCGCCTCGTCACGGTCGACCGGCGTGGCACGGATCTCGCGCCGGCGGTCGAGCCGCTCCTCCAGGGCCGTCTCGACGTCGCGTCGGCGTCCCTCGAGCAGCATCCGGTCGTACTCGGACGAGAAGTGGGTCCGCAGCCGGCGACGGCGACTGGCACGTCGGCGCAGGGCCACCACCACCAGGGTCAGCAGGGCGAGGACGGCAACGCCGGCAGCGATCCACACCCAGTCGGGCAGCGAGGAGAGCTGGCCGGCGAGCGGGTCCGAGTCGAACACGGCCGGGACGTCCACTGCTGCTGGCACGCCACTCGCCTGCGCGAGCTGTAGGTCCACCATCGTGTCCACTCCCACCACCTCCTGCGGTCGGTCGGGTCCTGGTCGGGTCGGTCGGTGCCCGCGTGCGCGGTGTCGGGTCGCGGCGGACACGGTCGTCGAGCGCGACCCCCACCGTGACGTGCCGCGCCGCCGATGGGGACCGCCCGTGCGGACCGCTGACCGGTCGTCAGGACGGGTGGCCGACCCTGCCTGCCCGGCCGTGGCCGACCGGCCAGGGACGCTCGCTCGGTACCGTCCCGCGCATGACCTGGCTCGTGACCGGGGTCGCCGGGTTCCTCGGCGCCGCGACCGCCCGCGCCCTGCTCGACCGCGGGGAGCGCGTCGTCGGCGTGGACAACCTCGACCCGTACACCGACCCCCACCTCAAGCTCGCACGGCTCGAGCGGCTGCGCGACCCCGCCTTCACGTTCACGACCCTCGACATCGCCGACGAGGGGCGCACGACCGAGGTCGTGGCCGACGTACGGCCGACACGGGTGCTGCACTTCGCCGCGCAGCCGGGGGTCCGCCACGCCCTGCGGACCCCGGTCCCCTACGCGCGGACCAACCTGATGGGCACGGTGCACGTGCTCGAGGCGGCCCGGCTGACCGACGTCGAGCACGTGGTCTACGCGTCGTCGTCGAGCGTGTACGGCGAGACCTCGCGCACGCCGTTCTCCGTGCACGACCCCGCCGACCACCCGGTGAGCCTGTACGCCGCCACCAAGCGCGCCGACGAGCTGCTCGCCCACTCCTACAGCCACATCCACGGGTTGCCCACGACGGGACTGCGGTTCTTCACGGTGTACGGCCCGTGGGGTCGCCCCGACATGGCCTACTACGCGTGGGCTCGCGCCATCCTCTCCGGCGAGCCCGTGCGCATCTTCGGCGACGGTTCGGCGGAGCGGGACTTCACCTACGTCGACGACGTGGTGGAGGCCGTCCTCGCCGTCGCCGGCCAGCCCGCCGCCCCCGACCCGGCCTGGTCCGCCGGCTCCCCCGACCCCGCGACGTCGACGGCCCCCTTCCGGCTCTACAACGTCGGTCGCGGTCGGCAGCACCGGGTCACCGAGGTGCTCGACCTGCTCGAGCGGGCGCTCGGACGTCCCGCCCACCGGGTCCACGAGGCCGCCAAGCCCGGCGACGTGCCCCGGACCCACGCCGAGGTGCACGACCTCGAGGAGGCGGTCGGGGTCCGACCCCGGATCGACCTCCCCGAGGGCATCGACCGCTTCGCTCGCTGGCTGCTGGACCACCCCGAGCACGCCTGAGTAGCCCTGTGTCAAGCAGCGGCGGTCGTCAGGGTTCTCTGGTGGCCGCCGTGCTTGGTCGGGTCGTAGGCGGTGCCGTCTTGCCAGCAGCGCCAGATGACGCGGATCCAGGCGCGGGCGAGGATCCGGACGGCGTGGGGGTGGCGGCAGCCGCGGGCGCGCGCTCGCCGGTAGATGTCGGCGGCCCAGGGTGAGGCGTGGCGGCTGTCGTCGGCGAAGTTGATGATCGCGTCGCGGAGCTTCTTGTCGCACGCGAACCGGAACGTGACGGCGTGGAGCTTCCCAGACCGTCGGGTCGAGGGGGCGCAGCCCGCGAGTGCGGCGAGCGCGTCGTCGGTGGGGAACCGGCCGCGGGCGTCACCGATCTCGGCGAGCATCGTGGCGGCTCGGACGATCCCGGCCTTCGGGAGTGAGATGAAGACGTGGGCGTCGGGGTGGAGCTCGAGCGACTCCCGCAGCTGTCGTTCGAGGTCGTCGATGCGGCTGTTGAGCTGCTCGATGGAGTCGACCAGGGCGAGGGTGACGACCGCTCGGGCGTCGGCTTCCACGCCGACGAGTCCGCGGGGGGCGTCGACGAGCCGTTGGTGGAGCTCCGCGCCGGTTTTGTGTCCGCAGTAGCCCTGCCCGCGCAGCCACGAGTCGAACCGCTTCGGCGACAGCCAGTCGGTCTGCTGTTGGGTGGTGAACCGGCGCAGCCACGCCAGCGAGATCGGCGAGTCCAACCGTGAGAACAGCCCCACCGCGCCCGGCAGGACGAGTTGGAGGTTCGCGAGCAGCTGGTTGGACAGCGCGACCCGTGCCTCGACGAGGTCCTTGCGGGCCCGGGTCAGCGCCCGCAGTGCCAGGGTCGCGTCGGTGTCCCGCTCCAGCGGCCGCAGCCGCAGGGTGTCCGTGCGGAGCACGTCGGCGAGCACGAACGCGTCGAGTGCGTCGTCCTTGTTCCCCGCGTTGCCGTAGCGGCCACGCAGGTTCTTCAGCTGCCGCGGGTGGATCACGAACACGGTGAACCCGCCATCGAGCAGCGTGTCGACCACCGGGCCGTCGGGCCGTTCGATCGCGACCCGGTCCACACCGTGCTGTGCGAACCGGCGCAGCATCGATGCCAGACCGGCTGCGGTGTGGGCGAACTCGTAGCGGGCGACCAGACGGCCGGTGTGGTCCACGACCGCGCCGACGTGCTTCTCGCTCGCCCAGTCGATCGCGCCCGTGGGCGCAGCGACGTCGTTGGTGCCATCCTTCATCGTGGGGCCTCTCACTGTGCCAGCAGTGACGAGTGCTCCCGGTTCGGGACGCGCAGCCGGAGGCTGACTGATCGGCGCTCCATGGCGCACAGCCCTGTCGCCGGTCTCGCGCGTCCCGAACCACCCGGCCCCGCAGAACTCAGGCTGACCCTCGAAGGGTGAGCGGCCGTGGCGGTGACACGGGCGATCCGGGAACACGACCGGCATCATCCGCCGGCACCACAAGGATGGCCAGTCAGCGTCCCCGCGGGTCGGTAGCGTCCGGTCCACCCACCCCGACCCACCTCGGGGCCGACAGGACGGTCCGACGTGCCCGACACCGACGCCCTCGCCGACGCCCTCGCGCAGGTCGACGGCTGGTCCGCGCCCGCCACGTGCGCGGTCGGCGTGACCGACGCGGACACCGACCTCGCCACGCATGGCCCCGTCGACACGGTGTTCCCGCTGGCGTCGGTCACCAAGCCGCTCGCCGCCACCGCGGTGCTGGTGGCTGTCGAGCAGGGACGCATCGACCTCGACGACGACGTCGACGGGGAGGGCCGCACCGTCGCACACCTGCTGGCCCACGCCTCCGGGCTGGGGCCGGAGGCGGGCACCCCAGCCACGGCCCCCGAGCGCCGGCGGGTGTACTCCAACCTCGGCTTCGACCTGCTCGGCGAGCACGTCGAGGTCGCCGTCCGACGCCCGTTCGGCTCGTGGCTGCAGACCTCGGTGCTGACCCCCCTCGGGATGCACGACACCCACCTCGACGGCTCCCCGGCCCGGGACGGGCACGGCTCGGTCGCCGACCTGCTGCGCTTCGCCCGCGAGCTGCTGCGCCCGACCCTGCTCGACGAGGAGCTCCACGCCCGGGCCACCTCGGTGGCGTTCCCCGGCCTGTCCGGGGTGCTGCCCGGGTACGGCCGCCAGGACGACAACACGTGGGGGCTCGGGTTCGAGGTACGCGACCACAAGGACCCGCACTGGACGGGTGCGAGCCAGGACCCCGCGACGTTCGGGCACTTCGGCCAGTCCGGCTCGTTCCTGTGGGTCGACCCGACGCGCGGGTGCGCCGCGGCCTTCCTCGGCGACGAACCCTTCGGCGAGTGGGCCGTGGAGCGCTGGCCCGGCCTGAACGACGCGATCGCCGCGGCCCTGTAGCCCAAGCCCGCCCCCGACCCCCGACCCGACCCCCGACCCCCGACCCCCGACCCCCGACCCCGGACCCGAGAGGATCCCACCGTGCACGTGCTCATCGCCGGCTGCGGCTACGTCGGGACGGCCCTCGGCCTGCGCCTCGCCGCCGAGGGACACGACGTGACCGGCATCCGCCGGTCGCCCGAGCGCATCCCCGCCCCCATCCGGGCCGTGGGCGCCGACCTCACCGACCCGGCCACCCTGGACGCCGTCCCGCCGGACGTCGACGCCGTGGTGGTCACCGCCTCGGCGGACGGCCGCGACCCCGACCTGTACCGCGCCGCCTACGTCGACGGACCGACCACGCTGCTCGCGTTCCTCGCCGAGCGGGGCGACCCGGTCCGGCGCGTGCTGTTCACGTCGTCGTCGGCCGTGTACGGGCAGGCCGACGGCGAGCTCGTCGACGAGGACAGCCCGACCGAGCCCAGCTCGCCCACCGGCCGGATCCTGGTCGAGGCCGAGCGGGCCGTCCTCGACGGACCGTTCCCCGCCACCGTGCTGCGCCTCACCGGCATCTACGGGCCGGGACGCACACGCCTCGTCGATCAGGTCCGCGCCGGCGAGGCGACCTGCGGCCCGGGCCCCGACCCGACCAACCGCATCCACCGCGACGACTGCGCGTCCGCGCTCGCGCACCTGCTGACGCTGGACGACCCCGCCGACGTGTACCTCGGCACCGATGACGACCCCGCCGAGCGGTGTGAGGTCCTCACGTGGCTGGCCGCGCAGGTCGGTGCACCGGCGCCGCGGGTGGTCGAGGACGGCGGCTCGTCGCGCGGCAACAAGCGCTGCAGCAACGCCCGGCTGCGTGCGTCCGGCTGGGCCCCGACCCACCCCACGTTCCGGGAGGGCTACGCCGCGATGCTCGCCGGCGAGGCCTGACGAGCACCCGCCCGGTCGAACCAGGACGTCGGACCCGGGCATCCGCATCCGAGCACGAGCACGGGCACGGCGGTGACGGCGTGGCGGTCACACGGCCTCGTTCGGCTCGGCCGCCCCCGCATCCTCGGCCCGCTCGGCCCGCTCGGCGGCGGCCCGCTCGTCGTCGCTGAGGTCGACCATCGACTCGTCGGTCTCGGCGATCTGGCGCTCCTGCTCGGCACGCAGCCGGCGCGGACCGACCTGCACGATGCGGAGCATCGTGACGAGCCCGATGCCCCCGACGGCGTTGCCGAGCGCCCACATCACCGCGAGGGCCGCCCACTCCCCGACGGGGGTGCCGGCCCCGCCGAACATCCCGGCGAACACCTCGAGGCTCGCGACGACGACGTGCGAGAGGTGCCCGTAGGACAGCAGGAACGCCGCCGCGACCGCGGCGACGATCCGGGCGCCGGTCGACTGCGTGCCCTGCTGCATCCACGTCATGAGCGTGATGACGATGCCCGCGAGCACCGCCGAGGCGAAGCCGGACCAGGACAGGCCGCGCTCCAGGTAGAGCGCGCCCTTCTCGACCCCGGTGGCCCCGAGCTCGGGGAACGCGAGCATGATCAGCGACACCATGAGCAGGCCGCCGAGCAGGTTCGTGACGGCGGTGCCTGCCCACAGCCGCCAGACCGCGCGCATCCGCGCCTTGCGGGCCACCACGGCGGCGATGGGGAGCAGGAAGTTCTCCGTGAACAGCTCCGAGTTCGCGAGCGTGAGCGCGATGAAGCCGATGGAGAACCCGAGGGCGGAGAGCAGGCTGCTTCCGGTCCCCTGCAGCACCAGCAGCGCGGCGAGGACGCCGACGGAGACGTCGAGCCCCCCGACGAACCCGGTCGCGAGCAGCGACGGGGTGGTGCGGTTGAGCCGGTAGGTGCCCTCGTCGACGCTGGTCGAGAAGGTGGAGCCGATGCCGTTCGCCACGGGTGGCCTGTCGATCGGGTGCACGGGAGCCGCACGGCGCGCGGCCGGAGACGTGGGGGAGGTTCGCGGCCGGGGCCCGGTCGCGACCCCGTCCGGACGGACGGACCGGGTGGCGACGCTCAGCCGCCGGCGCGGACCGCCTCGCCGGTCTGCACCCGCCACAGCGCGGCGTAGAGCCCGCCGGCGGCGAGCAGCTCGTCGTGCGTCCCCGCCTCCACGACCCGTCCGCGCTCGAGCACGTGGATGCGGTCGGCGTTGCGCACCGTGGAGAGCCGGTGCGCGATCGCGATGGTGGTGCGGTCGCGCGCCACCCGGTCGAGCGAGCGCTGGATGGCGGCCTCGGTCTCGTTGTCGACGGCGCTGGTCGCCTCGTCGAGCACGAGGATCGCGGGGTCGGCGAGGATCGCCCGCGCGATGGAGACGCGCTGGCGCTGGCCCCCCGACAGCTTCTGCCCCCGCTCCCCCACGACCGTGTGGTACCCGAGGGGCAGGGCGGCGATGAACTCGTGGGCCTCGGCGAGCTCGGCGGCCCGGCGGACCTCCTCGTCGGTGGCGTCGGGCCGGCCGTAGGCGAGGTTCTCGCGGACGGTGCCGTGGAACAGGAACACGTCCTGGCTCACCAGGCCCATGGCCCCGCGCAGCGAGTCGAAGGTCAGCTCGCGCAGGTCGTGCCCGTCGACGGTGACCGCGCCGGCGGTGGGGTCGTACAGGCGCAGCAGCAGCTTCACGACGGTGGACTTGCCGGCGCCCGTCGCCCCGACGATGGCGTGGGTCTCCCCGGCCGGCACGTGCAGGTCGAGGCCGGTCAGCACCTCGTCGCCGGTGGCGTAGGCGAAGCGGACCCCGTCGAAGCGCACCTCGCCGGCGACCGGCGCCGGCAGCACGGTCGGGCCCTGGGTGATGCCGGCCGGGGTCTCGAGCAGGTCGAGGATGCGCCGGGTCGAGGCCATCCCGCGCTGGTACTGGTCGAACGTCTCGCCGAGCCGGGTCAGCGGCCACAGCAGCCGCTGCGAGATGAACACCATGACCGAGTAGATGCCGACGTCGAGCCCGCCGTCGAGGGCCCGGAACCCGCCGAGCACCAGGATGCCGGTGAACCCGGCGAGGACCGCCATGCGGATCAGCGGCACGAAGGCGCTCGAGAGCCGGATCGCACCGCGGTTCGCGTCGGCGTAGTCGGTCGACTCGGCGGCGACGCGGTCGACCTCGCGCTGCTCGGCCGTGAACGCCTTGATGGTCGCGATCCCGGAGAGGTTGTTCGACAGCGTCGAGTTGAGCAGCCCGACGCGCTCGCGCACCTCGGCGTACCGCGGCTCGAGGGTGCGCTGGAACCGGAACGAGCCCCAGAGGATGACCGGGATCGGGGCGAAGGCCCACCACGCGAGGTTGCCCATCAGCACGAAGAAGGCCCCGCCGACGAGCACGACGGTCGTGAGCACCTGCAGGATGTCGTTGGCGCCGACGTCGAGGAACCGCTCGAGCTGGTTCACGTCGTCGTTGAGCACCGACATGAGCCCGCCCGTGGACCGGTCCTCGAACCACGCGAGCTCGAGGTCCTGCACGTGGGCGTAGGCGTCGACCCGCAGGTCGTGCTGCACGTCCTGGGCGAGGTTGCGCCACAGGACCTTGAAGGCGTACTCGAACACCGACTCGAGCACCCAGATGACGACGGTGAGGGCGGCGAGGACCAGCAGCTGGTCGCGCACGTCGACGACCCCGAGGACCGTCGAGACGAACGAGTCCTCCTGCTGCACGACGATGTCGACGGCCGCGCCGATGAGGAACGGCGGGGCGAGGTCGAAGGTCTTGTTGGCGACCGACGCGAGCGTCGCCAGCACGATGCGGGTGCGGAAGCGCTCGGCGTGGCGCCAGAGCCGCACGAGCGGGTGGGCGTGCTGGTCGGGCGAGGACGGTGGAGGGGTGGCTGCGCTCATGGGGCGGAGCCTACGCCGGCGGGCGCGCACCCCCGGCAGGGACCGGACCGCGCCGCGGCGAACCCTCCCGGGTGCACCCACCGTCACGGGAGGACGTCGTGCGTCGCACCTCGCTGCTCGCACCGCTCGCCGCCGCGCTCGCGCTCGTCGCCGCCGTCCCGGCCCCGACCGCGTCGGGCCCGGTCGAGGACACCGAGAACGCCGTCCGGGCCCACGGTCGCCTCGCCGACCAGTACGGCAGCCCCGCGTTCCTGGCCGCCCTCGGGGTCGAGACGCTGGAGACGTACCCGCGCGGGCTGCTCGACCAGGCCCGCAACCCGGACCGCCCGATGATGACGGCCGCGCAGACCGTCCCGGGTGGCTCGACGACGGACCCGTTCCGGCAGCGCTGGGAGGAGCAGGGCCGCGGCGTCCAGGTCGCGGTCGAGTGGGAGAACCGGGTCGGCGCCCGCATCCAGGGCCACGTCTGGGCGCCCCGCCTCCCGTTCACCGACCCGGTGACGGGCCGCACCACCTCCGGCCCACTGCCCGGGGTGGTGATCACCACCGGCTCGATCCAGGGCTACGAGGAGATGTACCTCTGGGCCGCCCAGGGCCTCGCCGAGGCGGGCTACCTCGTGCTGACCTACGACGTGCAGGGGCAGGGGCACTCGGAGACCTTCGGCCACCGGCCCGACGGGTCGCTGTGGTGCGGCACCGACGGCTGCCCCGGCGTCCCGTTCCAGCAGGCCGCGAACTTCTTCGAGGGCACCGAGGACGCGCTCGACTTCTTCGTGTCCCCCGCGAACCCGCTGCGTGGCCTGCTCGACGAGCGGCGGCTCGGCCTCGCCGGGCACAGCCTCGGGGCGTCGGCGGTCACGGCCGTCGGCAACCGGGAGGTCCCCGTCCCGAGCCGCCCCGACATCGAGATCGACGCGGTCGTGGGCTGGGACAACATCTCCCTGCCCCAGACCGACCCGGTGTCGCGGGTGCCGCTGGCCCCGCGGGTGCCGACGATGGGGCAGAACGCCGAGTTCTTCTTCACCCCGACCCCGTTCCCGCCGTCCAACCGCGACGCGGGCACCGCGACGTTCGAGCGGTTCCGCGCCGCCGGGGTGCCGAGCCACCAGGTGGCGCTGCGGTCGTCGACCCATCTCGAGTGGACCTACGTGCCGCTCATCCTGCCGGCCTCGTCGGAGGGCGAGCGGGTCGCGATGCACTACACGCTGGCGTGGTTCGACCGCTGGCTCAAGGGCGGGTCGGAGACCCTCCCGGCGAGCGAGCGGCTGGCCCAGGCCGCGGACGCGCGCCGGCGGCTGACCGCCACCACCTTCGACGGCTCGGCCGACCGCTCCGCCATCGGGGCCGGCCGGTTCGACCCGGCGACGGGCGGCAACGTGCCCCACACGATCGCCGGGGAGCCGCGCGCCGCCCACCTCTCCCGCTACCTGCGCAGCGCCTACGCCTTCGACGGGCTCGACTGCCGGGACCTGCTCGCCGGCTGCTGACCAGCCCTCAGGCGTCGACGACCAGCACGTACAGGCTGCCCTCCCGGCGGACCTGCCCCGCGACCTCGAGGCGTCGCAGCGCGCGCGTGACCGTGGCGCGATCGACCCCGAGGGAGCCGGCGAGCTGGTAGGGCCCGTGCGGCCCGTCGCGGAGGATCCCGACGAGCTCCGCCTCGACGTCGGGGGTCCCGGCCAGGACACGGTCGAACGGGGCGGCCTGCGCGCGGGCCAGGAGCACCGACCCGCCGAGCAGCACGGCGGCGGCGACCAGAAGGAACGCCGCTGCCGCGACGAGCGTGGCGAACACGACGCCCGCACCGCGAGGTCCGGCCCGCTCCGCGAAGGCGACGGCCACGGGTCCGGCCACCAGGCCGAGGAGCACACCGGCGACCGCGAGCGGAACCCAGCCGGTGCGGAGCCCAGCACCCCAGGCGCGCAGCGCTGCGGCCTCGCGCTCCGCGTCCGCCCCGCCGTGCGGCTCGTCCACCCCACCCATCGCGTCCCCACCCTCGCGGGCCGCATCCCTCGTGCGGCGTGCCGACGGATGCTACCGGGGTGAGCGGTCACGATCGGACACGTGGGCGGGCCCCCCGGGCTCGCGCGGGCGTCGTTGGCCACGCGACCCCGGGGGGCCCATTGGTGCCACGCTCCGCTGACGCGTGGCGTCGACCGGTCTCAGCGGGGCCGGTCGATCTCACCGCGCCACGCGCCCGTCGGCACGTGCCGCTCCTCGATGAACTCCTTGAACCGGTCGAGGTCGCCCTGGATGCGGGCGTCCACGATGCCGAGCGCGTCACCGACGCGCTCGACCCAGTCGGAGGGCTCGAGGTCCATCTGGAGGGTCACCTTCGTCCTGCCGTCGTCGAGGCGGTGGAAGGTGACGACCCCGGCGTGCATGGTCTCGCCCGTCGCCTTCCAGGCGACGCGCTCGTCGGGGTGCTGCTCGGTGATCTCGGCGTCGAAGGTGCGCTCGGCGCCGGCGATGCGGACGTTCCAGCGCAGGTGACGGTCGTCGACCTGCACGACCTCCTCGACGCCCTCCATGAAGCGCGGGAAGTCCTCGAACTGGGTCCACTGGTCGTACGCGGCCTGGACGGGGACCTCGACCTCGACGGACTTGGTGATGCTCGACACGTGGGTTCCTCTCGCTCGGCGGGTCGTGCGGGGCGTGCGAGGACACCGTCGTCGACACCGTCAACCCGCGCCACCACCCACCGACGCACGACGGACAGGGGAGCCGGTCGAAACCCGTCCATGCGGCCGCCGAGATGCCGCCGGACGGCGGTGCCCGTCCGGCCGACGTGCAGGCAGGAACCCCCAGGCGTCGGCCGGGGGGCGCCCGGACGGCGGGCGTCAGCCGTCGAGGAGCGCCTCGACGTAGGGCCGCAGCGCGCGGAAGGCGGCGCCTCGGTGGCTGATGGCGTCCTTCTGCTCGGGGGCGAGCTCGGCGTTGGACACCACGTTGCCGCGCGCGACGAAGTACGGGTCGTACCCGAAGCCGCCGTCGCCGGTGGGGTGGGCGCGCACGGTCCCCTCCATGGTCCCGCGGGTCGTGATCTCGGTGCCGTCGGGGTCGACGAGCGCGGCGACGCACACGAACCGGGCGCCGCGCCGGTCCTCGGGCACGCTCGCGAGCTCGGCGACGAGCCTCGCGTTGTTCGCGTCGTCGTCGCCGTCGGTCCCGGCCCAGCGTGCAGAGATGACGCCCGGGGCCCCGCCGAGGGCGTCGACCTCCAGGCCGGAGTCGTCGGCGATGGCCGGCAGCCCGCTCGCCTCGCTGGCGGCGCGCGCCTTGATGAGCGCGTTGGCCTCGAAGGTGTCGCCGTCCTCGACGGGCGAGTCGAGCCCGAGCTGACCCATCGGCACGAGCTCGACGTCGAGGCCGGCGAGGATGCGCTCGAGCTCGACGCGCTTCTTCGCGTTGTTCGTGGCCAGCACGATCCGCACGCTCAGGCCTCCACGGCGGCGCGCTGCAGCACGGCGAGCTCCTCGACCCCGGCGAGCGCCAGGTCGAGCATCCGGTCGTGCTGCGCCCGGCTGAACGGGGCGCCCTCGGCGGTGCCCTGCACCTCGATCAGGTCGCCGCCGGCGGCGGCCACGACGTTCATGTCGACCTCGGCCCGGCCGTCCTCCTCGTAGGGGAGGTCGAGGCGGACCTCGCCGTCGACCACGCCCACCGAGACGGCCGCGACCTGGCGGACCAGCGCGGCCTCGGCGCCGACGGCCCGCAGCGCCCGGGCCACGGCGACCCAGCCGCCCGTGATCGCCGCCGTGCGGGTCCCGCCGTCCGCGACGAGCACGTCGGCGTCGACCGTCAGCGTGATCGGGGGCATCGCGTCGAGGTCGACGGCGGCCCGCAGCGAGCGACCGAGCAGCCGCTCGATCTCCTTGCTGCGTCCGCCGGGGCCGGTGCGCTCGCGGCGGGCGCGGTCGGTCGTGGCGCCCGGCAGCATCGCGTACTCGCCGGTGAGCCACCCGGCGTCGCCGCGCCACGGTGGCGTGCGGTCCTCCACCGACACGGCGACGAGGACGCGCGTCGCCCCGAAGGAGACCTCGACCGACGCCGCCGGCGAGGGCTGCACGTCGACGACGAACGAGACGGGACGCAGCTGGTCGGGGGCACGACCGTCGGCACGGGGCACGCGCGGCTCCTGGTGGCGGGGATGTGGCCGCCGAGGCTACTCACCGGCCGCGACCGGCCACGCCCGCGACGCCGGTGGTGGCCCGGTCAGGTCAGCGACCAGGACTGGTTGTCGTCCGCCAGCGACAGCCACCCGTCCCAGGTGGCGCTCGCCTGCTCCAGCGTCACGTCCCGGTCGAGGGTCGGGAGGATGTGGGTGAGCAGCAGCCGGTCCACGCCGGCGCGCCCGGCGACCCTCCCGGCCTCGGAGGCCGTGAGGTGGATGCCGGGCGGCACGTCGGCGGGCTCGCCCTGCCAGGTCGCCTCGCACAGGAACAGGTCCGCGCCGGCGGCCGCCTCGACGAGGACGTCGTCGCCGGCCGTGTCGGACGAGTAGGTCAGCACCCGCCCCTCCGCGGCGACCCGCAGCGACACCGTCGGCACGGTGTGGTTCGCGTCGAACACGTCGACCTCGAACCCACCGAGCGACAGGTGGTCGCCGCCCCGGACCTCGTGGCAGCGGAACGCCTCGCGGAACTCGAACGCCGAGTCCTCGCTGAGCAGGGCCACGAGGTTGTCGACGACCTCCGGCGCGGCGTAGAGGTCGACGCTGCGGGGCCCGTCGGCGTGGAACCGCAGCGCGTAGTACATCCCGATGAGGTCGACGCAGTGGTCGACGTGCTTGTGGGTGACCACGATGGCGTCGACGTCCTCCACCGCGACGTAGCGCTGCAGGTTCGAGGTCGACCCGTTGCCGGCGTCGACCACGATGCGGGACCCGCCCGACTGCAGCAGGTACCCCGAGCAGGCGCGTCCGGCACCCGTGTGGGACCCGGCCGAGCCGAGCACCGTCAGGTCGAACGCCACGTGAGCCTCCCCGCTCCCCCGCCGGCCTGCCACGTCGCCGGTGGGCCCGCGGAGCCTACGGGGTCGGGCGCTCGGCCGTCAGCCGCGCGGACCGCCGTTCCCTCACGCCCACAGCGTCCCGGAGATGGCCGTGGCGATCTCCTCCACCGACCCGGGCGCGTAGGCCCCGGTGGAGAGGTACTTCCAGCCGCCGTCGGGCGAGAGCGCCACGACCTTCGAGCCCTCCGGCAGGCGCCGGCAGACCCGGATGGCGACCTGGAGCGACGCGCCCGTGGAGACCCCGGCGAAGATGCCCTCCTCCGCGGCGAGCCGACGGGTCATCGTCAGCGCCTTCAGCGAGTCGACCTTGATGCGGCTGTCGAGGACCGACTGGTCGAGCACCTCGGGGACGTAGCCCTCGTCGAGGTTGCGCAGCCCGTAGACGAGGTCGCCGTACTCCGGCTCGGCCGCGAACACCTTGATGTCAGGCCGGTACTGCTTGAGCCGTTTGCCCACGCCGGTGACGGTCCCGCCGGTCCCGAGGCCGGCGACGAACGCGGCGAGGTCGGGCAGGTCGGCGATGATCTCCGGCGCGGTGGTCTCGTAGTGCGCCAGGGCGTTCGCCGGGTTGCCGTACTGGAACGGCATGAACAGGTCGGGGTCGGCCGCCGCGAGTTCACGCGCCATGAGCACGGAGCCGTTGGAGCCCTGTTCGGCGGGCGAGTAGACGATGTCCGCGCCGAACAGCTCGAGGACCTGGGTGCGCTCCTCCGAGGTGTTCTCGGGCATGACGCACGTGAGCGGGTAGCCCTTGACGCGGCAGATGGCGGCGAGCCCGATGCCGGTGTTGCCCGAGGTCGGCTCGAGCACGCGCTGCCCCGGGCGCAGGTCACCGTTCTTCTCGGCCTGCTCGACGAGGTACTTCGCGACCCGGTCCTTGACCGAGCCGGTGGGGTTCTGGCCCTCGAGCTTCAGGTAGATGCGGTAGCCGGGGGGCGAGAGGTTCGGCAGTCCCACCAGCGGCGTGTTGCCGATGGCCTGCGCGATGTCGTCGAAGAGCACGTGGGTCTCAGGCCGCGCCGCCCGCGACCGCGGGCATGATGGCGATCTCGTCGCCGTCCTCGACCGGGGAGGCGAGCCCGTCGATGTAGCGGATGTCCTCGTCCTCGACGTAGACGTTGATGAAGCCGCGGACCTGGTCGCCGTCGAGCAGCGACTCCCCGAGGCCGGGGTGCTCGGCGATGAGCGCCGAGAAGACCTCGCCGACGGTCGCGCCGGCGGCCTCGACCTTCGCCTCGCCGCCGGTGTGCTTGCGGAGGACGGTGGGGATGCGGACGGTGGCCATGGCGGACTCTCGCTGGGTGGGTCGCGGGGACGGTGCGCGGGGAGGGACGCGGACGTCTGGGGGACACGGGTGTTCGTCGCACGCCGGCGGAGCGTACCGCCGGCGGTCCCGGCCCCGGCAGGTCGGGACGGTGCCAACGCGCCGAACCGGCCGGACCTTCCCGCGGGTAGCGTCGCCCGGCGGCGAGGCGACCGGCCTCCCCGCCGTCCCGTCCCGCAGGAGCACCCGGTGCCACGACAGCTCACCCGGGAACGCGCCCGTCGGCTCGCGCTCGGGGCCACCGGGCTGGCGCGCCCACGCGTCGAGGGGCGCGTGGACGTCCGGCACCACCGTCGGGTGCTCGCGACGACCGGGGTGGTGCAGCTCGACTCCGTGAACGTCGCGGCCCGTGCCCACTACCTGCCGGCGTTCTCCCGGCTCGGCCCCTACGACACCGAGCGGTTCGACGACTGGCTGTGGCGCAGCGGCGAGAACGTCGAGTACCTCGGCCACGAGGCGTCGGTGACGCCGCTCGCGACCTGGACGCTGCTGCGCCACCGGATGGAGCAGCGTCACCCGTGGCGGGCCGTCGCGTCGCTGCTCGACGAGCACCCCGGCTACGTGGAGGAGGTCCACGAGCACGTGGCCGCCGACGGGCCGCTGACCGTCGGCGACCTGGCGGACCCGGGGAGCCGCACCGGGTCCTGGTGGGGCTGGAACCGCGGCCGCATCGCGCTCGAGTGGCTCTACTCCCGCGGCCGGCTCGGCGTCGCCCAGCGCGACGCCTCGTTCACCCTCCACTACGACCTCATCGAACGGGTCGTGCCACCCGCCGTCCTCGCGACCGAGGTCGTCCCGCGCCCGATCGCCCAGCGGGCGCTGCTGGAGCTGGCCGCTCGCGCGTGCGGCGTCGCGACCGAGGACGACCTCGCGGCCTACTGGCGCATCCCGATCCGGGAGGCGCGCGCCGGCATCGCCTCGCTGGTGGCCGACGGCGTCCTCGAGCCGGTCGAGGTGCCGGGGTGGGGCCGGCCGGCGGTCGTGCACCCGGACGTGCCCGTCCCCCGCGAGGTCGGCGCCGCCTGCCTGCTCTCGCCCTTCGACCCGGTCGTGTGGCACCGGGACCGGGCGCTGCGCCTGTTCGACTTCCACTACCGCATCGAGATCTACGTCCCGGCCGAGAAGCGGGTCCACGGCTACTACGTGCTGCCGTTCCTGCTCGACGACCGGCTCGTCGCGCGCGTCGACCTCAAGCTCGACCGCGCCGGCGGCCGGCTGCTGGTCCGCTCCGCCTGGCACGAGCCGGGCGCGGACGTGCCGCGCGTCGCGCGCGCGCTCCACGCCGAGCTCGTCCGGTTCGCCCGGTGGCAGGGGGCGGGCGAGGTCGAGGTCGAACCCCGAGGGGACCTCGCGCCGGCGCTCCGCTCGCTAGCGTGAGCAGACCGGCGACGGTGGTCGGACACCACCGGGCCCGGCTGGACCACCGGGGGGTGACGGAGCGTCACCGTGGACCGCAGGACGGATGTCGGGCAGCTCGCCACCAAGCGCGGGCTGCTGCGCGTGAGTCGGCTCCTCGAGGAGTGGCTGGCCGACGAGGACGCGTGGCAGGGCGACCGGCCGCTGCTGCTGACCACCTTCCAGGACCACGCCTACTTCGCGGGGTCGGCGGCGCGGTACGCGGCGCTCGCCGAGCACCTGACGGTCGTGGTGGCCTTCGCCGGCGACGGCCCGGTCCCCGCCGGGCTCGCCCAGGTGCGGCTCGACCCGGACGAGCCGCTCGCCCGGGAGTGGAGCGTGCTCGTCCTCGGGGACGAGGTCGCCGGCGTCCTCTCCGCGGTGGACCAGCACACGTCCGTGCCCGCGGCGTCCCTCGAGCTCGGGCGGGTCTTCCAGCACGACGTCTCCTGCGACCCCCGCGTGGTCGCCCAGCACGCCCGGCGGCTGGTCGAGCTGCTCGGTGCCCGCCTCCCGGGCGACCTCGCCGACGCCGTCGAGGATGCCGCCGCCCGGGCGGAGGCCCAGCCCCCCGACCGGGCCCGGCGCGTGCTCGCCCGGACCATCGAGGCCGCCGCCGAGGAGGTCACCCACCTCGTGCTCGACCTCGCGCTGTCCGATCCCCAGGCGCACCGCGACCCGACGACCGGGGCCCACGACCGTCGCGCGCTGTCCCGCTACCTGCGGGGCGCCGGCCGGTGCGCGCCGGCGGTCTCGCTGCTGGCCTTCGAGGTCGAGGGCCTCGGGGATCTCACCGACGCCCACGGCGAGGCGCTGCGCGGCACGGCCCTGCGCGCCGTCGCGACCATCGTCCGCGCCCGGATGCGACCGCCCGACGTGCTGGTCCGCACCGGCGACGACGCGTTCCTCGTGCTCGCCCCGGCGATGGGGCGGCTGGCAGCGGCGGAGCGGGCGGCGGCGATCGTGTCGGACGTCGCCGACTGGGTCCCGCCGCCGCCGGCGCAGCACCGGCGGCTCGGCATGTGCGCCGGCGTGGGGCGGTTCCGCGCCGACGCGATCGACCTGTCCGCCATCGACGACGCGCTGTACCGCGCGACGCTCGCCGGCTCGGGCCGCGTCGAGGTCCTGCCCACGCTCGTGCCGTCGGGCTGAGCCCTGCCGTGGCGCGCGCCCCGTCAGGCCGCGTCGAGCTCGCGGACGACCACGCGCTTCTCGCTGACCTCGCCGTCGACGATCGAGAAGGCCCGGATGGCGGGCCGGTCGCGGTCCTGGAGCGTGACGATCAGGTAGGTCGCGTCCGGGTAGGCGGCCAGCCGGATGTCGGTCTGCGAGGGGTACGCCTGCGTGTGCGTGTGCGAGTGGTAGATGGCGAGCGCCATCCCCTCGTCCTCGATGGTGCGCATCGCCCGCAGCATCTCGCGGCCGTCCATGACGTAGTAGGTCATGGACCGCTCGGCGTTGGTGATCGGGAAGTGGTGGATCGTGCCGTCCTCGGCCGTGCCGAGCAGGCCGCAGACCTCGAACGGGAAGTCCGACCAGGCGTGCTCGACGAGCGCGTCGAAGGTGGCGCGGTCGAGCTCGTAGACGTCGTCGTGCACGGTGGGCTCTCGGGCTCGGGCGGTTGGCGCAGCGGGCTCGGCGGGCGGTCGGGGTGGATGTCGCCCGTCACACGGTTCGGAGCGGAGCGGCCCCGCGACGGTAGCGCGCTCAGTCGAGCGTGATCCGGCCCGGCGCGTCGTCGGCCGACCGCAGCTCGCCCACCCGGGCGGCCCGGTGGCCGGCCCCGACGAGCGCCGCGACGGCGTCGTCGGCCGCGGCGGGGTCGAGGGCGAGCAGGAGCCCGCCGGAGGTCTGGGCGTCGGCGAGGAGGACCCGGGTCGCCTCGTCGGTCGGACCCGCCACGAGGTGGTCCGTGACGTGGTCGAGGTTGCGCAGGGTCCCGCCGGGCACGTACCCGGCGTCACGAAGGTCGGGCACGCCGTCGAGCACCGGCACGGCCGCCACGTGGAGCACGGCGTCGCAGCCGGACGCGGCCGCGAGCTCGTGGAGGTGGCCGAGCAGGCCGAAGCCGGTCACGTCGGTGGCACCGTGGACACGGTGCGCCCGGCCGACCTCGGCGGCGACGTCGTTGCGCCGGACCATCTCGGCGACCGCCGCCTCGACCACCGTGTGGAGCGCGCCACCGGGCGCGACCGCCGCCGGCGGCTCGCGCTTCACGGCGGTCGCGACGATCCCGGTCCCGATGGGCTTGGTCAGCACCAGGGCGTCACCCGGGCGCCCGCCGGAGTTCGGGGTCAGGTGCGCCTCGTCGACCTCGCCGACGACGGCCTGGCCGACCATCGGCTCGGGCCCGTCGACCGTGTGCCCGCCGCCGACGACCCAACCGCCCTCCTCGGACGCCTGGGCGACGCCGGCGAGGACCTCGCCGAGCAGGTCGAGCGACAGGACGTCGCGGGGCCACGCCACCAGGTTGAGCGCGAACAGCGGGCGGCCGCCCATCGCGAACACGTCGCTGGCGGCGTTCGTCGCCGCGATGCGCCCCCAGGTGCGCGGGTCGTCGACGATCGGCGTGAAGAAGTCGGCCGTCGACACCAGGGCAGGCCCGGTCGGCCGACGCCACACGGCGGCGTCATCGGCGGTGTCCGACCCGACCAGCAGGTCGGGGTGGGACACGGGGGCGAGGCGGCGCAGGACCTGCGCCAGCTCGGCAGGGCCGAGCTTGCAGGCTCAGCCGGCCCCGTGGCTGTAGGCGGTCAGGCGCCCGGTCTGTGGGTCCATGCCGCCGACGCTAGCCGTCGGCGGCCGGCTCCTCGTCGACGGGTGGGACGCTCGGCCCCTCGACCGGTCCCTGGGTCCCCTCGGACGACCTCGAGACGCGGAGCTGCGCCACGGCTCGGCCCCGCGTCGAGAGCACCTCGTAGCGGACCCCGTCGACCTCCACGGCGTCGCCCGCGACCGGGAGTCGCTGGAGCCGGTCGGCCACGAGCCCCGAGACCGTGACGTAGTCGCCGGCGGGGGCACCGACGCCGACGTCCACCAGGTCGTGGACGGGGAAGGTGCCGGGGACCACGAGGCTACCGTCCGGCCGGCGCTCGACCTCGCGCACGTCCCGGTCGGCCTCGTCGTGGATCTCGCCGACGAGCTCCTCGACGAGGTCCTCGACGGTGACGATCCCCTCGAGCCCGCCGTACTCGTCAGCGACGAGGGCGAGCGACTGGCGGGCCTCCTGGAGGGCTCGCAGGGCGTCGACGAGCCCGAGCGACTCCGGCAGCAGGACGGCGGGGCGGGCGTGGTCGCCAACCTGCCCCTCGGCCGTCGCCAGGTCGAGCAGCGCGACCGTGTGCTCGGCGTCGTCGAGGGTCTCGGCGAAGACGGGGGCACGGCTGTGGCCCGACTCCACCAGCCGCTGCACGGCCTCCTGCACGGAGGTGTCCCGCTGCAGGGCGACGACCTGGGTGCGCGGACGGACGACCTCGCGCAGCACGCGCTCGGTCGCCTCGAGCGCGCCGGTGATGATGCGTCGCTCGTCACGGTCGTACAGCCCGGCGGTGGTCACGAGGTCGCGGATCTCGTCGACCGTCACGCGGTCACGGCCGAGGTCCGGGTCCCCGCCGAAGAGGCGCACCACGAGGTCGGTGGTCCGCCCCAGCAGCCACACGAACGGGCGGGCGGCGGTCGAGGTCGCCAGCAGCCCGCGGGCGACGGCGCGGGCCCACCCCACCGGACGCTGCATGGCGAGCCGCTTGGGGGCGAGCTCGCCGAGCACCAGCGTCACGAAGGTGAGCACGGCCGTGACGAGCACGATCGACACCGGACGTGCGGCGTCGCCGAGCAGGTCCGACAGCACCGGCACGAGCGGCTCGGCGAGCGTCACCGCGGCCGTCGCGGAGGCCAGGAAGCCGGCGAGCGTGATGCCGATCTGGATCGTGGCGAGGAACCGGTTCGGGTCGCGCGCCAGCGCGGCGACGGCACGACCGGAGCCGCCCTCCTGCTCGAGCCGACGGAGCTGGCTCTCCCGCAGGCTGATCAGGGCGATCTCGCTGCCCGCGAACAGGGCGTTGAGCAGGACGAGGAGTGCGACGAGGCCGATCTGCGGCCACAGGCTTCCCAACACGGTCCTTCAGACGGATGCACCCCGCAGGCTACGCGCTCGCCGCGAGGCGGGCGCGCCGGCATCCGGCGCGGAGGTCCACCATCCTCAGGACGAGCCTCAGCCGGCCTTGGGCGGGCCCGGGAAGAAGGCGTTCGTGCGCGCCACGTACTCGTCGTAGCCCTCGCGCTTGCTCGACGAGGACGACATGACCTTGTCGGTGAGCTTCACGCCCGAGACGAAGTAGATGAACAGGCCCATGGTGAGGGTCCCGTAGAAGGCCCACCACGCACCCGACGCGAGCGCGACGAGGTAGAGGCCCGTCCACATCGTGATGTCGCCGAAGTAGTTCGGGTGGCGCGTGTAGCGCCACAGGCCCCGGTCCATGACCTTGCCGCGGTTCGACTCGTCGGCGAGGAACCGGGCGAGCTGCCAGTCACCGACGGCCTCGAAGTACACGCCGACCGCCCACACGAGCACGCCGACCGCGTCGAGCCAGTTCAGCCCGGCGTCGGCGCGCACCATGGGGTAGTAGAACGTCCCGGCGATGATCCAGGCGAGCGCGCCCTGGAACCAGAAGATCGTGAACAGGCTCTTGACCGGGAACCCGTCCGGGTCCCTGCGTCGCATCGCGGCGTAGCGCTTGTCCTCGCCGTGGCCGCGGTTGCGCCACGTGATGAATGCGCTGAGCCGCACACCCCAGACCGTCACCAGGGCGACCAGCAGGACGCGCCGCTCGAGCAGGCCGTCGCCGAGCACCCCCCACACCCACGCCAGCACGACGAACGCCATGCCCCACACGCGGTCGACGAGGCTCACGTCCTCGATGCGGTACGACCAGACCCACATGACCGTCATCATGGCCAGCACGGCCCCGAGGCCCCACAGGGCCACCTGCCACGTCGTCACGCGATGCTCCTCCGTCGACCGCTGCCCGCGCGGGTTCGGCGCGACCCTAACCGTGGACGTGCGGGCGGCCACGACGCGACGCGCCGGCGGTCGCAGTGCGACCGCCGGCGCGTCCCGGAGTCGGGCGGCGTCAGAAGACCGGCAGCACCGCGGCGGCCGGGTCCGGGGTGACGGCGTTGAAGGTGATGTTCGATGGGACCTCGGTGGTGTCGAACACGTACACCCAGTTGCCCGAGTTCACGAACCACGGCCGGAACTCGACCTTGATGGTGTGCTCGGTGGTCGGCAGGTTCTCGACGCCGAAGACGTCGAGCGCCTCGGCCAGGCCGGTGATCACGAAGTCCTGCTGGAACGCGGCACCGGTGCTGGCGTTCGGCGCCGGCCGGACGTTCACGATCCGCTGGGTGGTCGGGGACGCGATCTCGACCCCGTTCACCGTGATCCCGATGGTGATGTCGTCCGGCGCGTAGACCGTCCGCAGCGGCGTGAGCAGGTGCAGGTCGACGTCCATGCGGTCGAGCACCCCGGTGAACTTGCCCTCGACGACCAGGGCGGCGGCCTCGCGCTCCTCGGCGGTCCGGCTCGCGCCGGCGGCCGCGGCGCCACCGCCGGCGCCGCTGCTGACCGACGCCGTCGGCGCCGTGGTGTTCCACGACACGTCGGGCTGGACGCCCTGCGAGGCGAGGTTGCTGACCTTGGTCGTCGACTGGTGGAGCCACACCTGCTGCTGGCAGGCGATCACGTCGTCGGCCTCGGTCGCGCCGGCGACGGCGACGTAGCAGCCCTCGGGGACGTGGTTCGCGGCGACCGTGGACAGCGCGAGGGGCAGGGTGAGCAGCGCGACGGCTGCGGTTCGGATGCGCACGGGGTCCTCCCGGGGTCCGTGGAACGTCAGGGGGCAGCGGCCGCACTCGGCGGTACGCCGGCGGAGGGGGCCCTGGAGGTTTCCACCCGTGCGCGGCCATCTCCTGCTCGCGCTGCGCGATGTAGCGTCACGCTCGGTGAGGTGGCGCGTCCATCTACCCTCCCGGCCATGCCCTCCCGCTTCCCCGCTCGTGCGCTCGCCGACCTCCGTGACGAGGTCGTCGGCTGCCGTGCGTGCCTACGGCTGGTCGAGTGGCGCGAGCGCGTGGCGGTCGAGAAGCGGGCCGCGTACGCCGACGAGACCTACTGGGGACGCCCCGTCCCCGGGTTCGGCGACCCCCGCGCGCGGGTGCTCGTCCTCGGGCTCGCACCGGCGGCGCACGGCGCCAACCGGACCGGTCGGATGTTCACCGGCGACCGCTCCGGCGACTGGCTCTACGCGGCGCTGCACCGCGCCGGGTTCGCGAACCAGCCGACCTCGACCCACATCGGTGATGGGCTCGCCCTGACCGACTGCTGGGTGACGTCGCCCGTGAAGTGCGCGCCGCCGGCGAACCAGCCGACCGCTCAGGAACGGCACGCGTGCGCGCCGTTCCTGACCCGCGAGCTGGAGGCGCTGCCGGTCGAGGTCGTCGTCACGCTCGGCGGGATCGCCTGGGCCGCCGCGCTCGCGCACCTCGGCTGGGAGTCGCCCAAGCCGCGCTTCACCCACGGGGCGGAGTACCGTACGCCCGGCGGGCCGCTGCTGCTCGGCTGCTACCACGTCAGCCAGCAGAACACGTTCACCGGCAGGCTCACCGAGGAGATGCTCGACAGCGTGTTCATCCGCGCGAAGGGAACTCTGGCGAATTCCGGTGCTTAGCAACGGTTCCTCGACAGGTCACATTCACGCTGTCAGTCCACGGACGTCCACACTCGATCACCGATGGGGACTGGTACGGCCACCTGCTGCCGGGCGACGACACGTCCGCCGAGTTGATCCGCGAGACGCTCGACGGGCGCTTCCGCGGAAGCGCCTGACGCCTCCTCATGCACTCTGGTTGACCAACTGGGCCACGCGCTGGTGCGAGATGCCCAGGACGCGTGCGGCGTCGCGGTAGGTCATGTCCTGGTCCTCGACGAGGCGGACCGCGAGCGAACGCTGACGATCGAGGACGGATGCCTGCTGAGCCTCGAGCTCATCACGTTGCTGACGGAACCGGGTGAGTTCGTGGGACACGGACTCGGGAAGGACGACGTCGAGCTCGATCTGGATCGCGTCGGCCTCGGTGTGCAGCCAGAGGGCCAGGGCGTCGCGCGCCAGGTCCTCGAGGTCCGCCAGCGACCGTGCGAAGGTGTGGACGCGGTCGTCCCCTGCCCACTCTGCGAGCCAGACCCGCGGGTCCTCCTCGTCACGCGTGACGCGGAACCGGTGGACCGCGGTGGCGGTGTCAGTACTCATGGCATCCACTCCTGATCGCCAAAGCACGGCCGCAGGTGGCGAGCGATGTTCCGCAGCGTCCCACGCGGGATGTCACCGCCATGGATCGGCAGACGGTCTGGCAGTCAGCGCACCGCACGAAGAGGTGCGAGCCGCTCTGGCGGACCTCGACGCACCCGGATCTGCGAAGCTGTCTGCGAAGTTCACGTGAGGTCATGGGACCACATGTCTACGCGGTTGACAACTACCCGTCTAGCGGCCTTTACGGGACCCTGTGGGCAATGGGTATCCCGTCTCCCGTTCGTCCCGCGTGCACGCCGCGAGATCGGGACGAGCATCTCCACCCGGAGCTCTGCCCCGGCAGCGTTGGCCGCTTGCACGCTGGTTCTCGCTGCCTGCCAAGGTCTCCCCTCGCCGACGGTCGGTGACTCCGCGGCGCCGCAGACGGAGCAGGGGAACTCGTCGGACGACGACGGTGGTGATGGGCCGGTCCGGTCACTCACCGAGGAGGAGCGGACCGCGCTCGAGGCCGAGGGGACGGTGCTCGCCACGTGGGAGGAGCCTGACGGTGTCGTGGTGGCGCTCGGCTACGAGAGCGGTGACGGCGTCGGCGTGGAGCTCGTTGGAGTGCCCCAGGGCTTCCTCAGCGGCGCGTCCTTCGGTGGTGGCGGTGAGCTGCTGCTCCCCGACGAGACCTGCAACTTCCTGACCGTCGAGGACGGGTGGACGGTGGTGGTGACCAACGAACCGTCGACCGTCGTCAGGGTCGAGGGCAGCGGTCAGCGCCTCGCGGTCGAGGAGACGACGGCGGTCCGCGTCGGTGATCGCGAGATCGGTGTCGTGCTCGTCGAGGTCGGACACACCCAGGACTCGCCGCCCCCGTCGGTCGAGGGGCAGGGCTCCTGCTGAGACACGGGCTGAGGCGCCGCGTCCGTCAGCCGTCGAGCAGGGCGTCGATGGCGTCGGCCATGGCGTGATCGCGCTCGGTGACCGTGCCGCCGGCGTCGTGCGTCGTGAGCGTGAGCGTGAGGGTCCGCCACGACAGCACGAGGTCGGCGTGGTGGTTCTCCGCCTCGAACAGGTGGCTGAGCCGCACGATGGTCGCGACCGCGTCGGGGTGCGAGGCGCACGCGACCTCGCGGGTCAGCCGCTCACCGTGGTCGGTCCAGCGCTCGCTCGCCACGTCGTCGCTCCTGGCTCTGCTCGGGCCCGGCTCGGCTCGCCCGGGTCGGGGCCGTCCACGCTACCGGCGCACCCTTGGACGCCGACGGGCCCGCGTCGCGCGACGCGGGCCCGGGTGGTGGGACGGCAGCTCAGGCCGCCGGGGTGGTGACGTCGACGACGGTGACGCCCTCCTCCGGGGCCGACAGCGAGTTGAACACGATGGAGCTCGGGACCTCGGTGGTGCCGTAGAGGAACGCGACCACCGGGTCGGTGTTGACGTAGCGCGGGGTGACGCGGATCAGGACCTCGTTCGTCGCCGCCGGGTCGATGCCCCACGCCTCGTACAGCTCGCCGACGCCGGTCAGCACGGCGCGGAACCGCTCCGAGGCGGCCGCGGTCGGGGCCTGGTCCGTGGTGAACTCGACCATCAGCGTCTGGGGCGCCACGACCGCGTTGCCGTCGATCTCGATCGAGACGTACGCCGTCATCGCCGCCCGATCAACCGGCGCGGTGGGGTTCGGCTCGCGGCCGGTCGGGTCGGTCGGGCTGACCGGCAGGCGGCCGAAGCCGCTGTGCACGCCGTGCAGCTCGAGGCTGATCGTGTCGACGAGCCCCTCGAACTCGCCGACCACCGCGAAGCCGGTGTCGTTGTAGTCGTCCTCGGCGAGCTGCAGCAGCGACGTGCCGAGGAAGCCCGCGCCGGCGCCGGCCCGCACCGACTGCGCCGGGGCGTCGTCGACGAACGTCGGCAGGGTCGCCGCGTCGGCGGTGTAGAGGTTGCCGACCTTGGTCCCGGCGGTGTCCGCGACGTAGGTCTCGCGCTCGCAGGCGAAGACGTCGTCGGTCGGGTCGTCGGGGTCGTTCTCGATGGCGACGTAGCACCCCTCGGGCGCGTGGGCCGCCATCGTCGAGACGGCGAGGGGCAGGGCGAGCAGTGCAGCGACGGCGCGGGTGCGACGCATGGGCGGCTCCGTGTCCAGTGGTGTCGGAGGGCCTTCGACACGCTCGGCACGGACTCCTCCCCCTCGTGCACGCTCCCCGACGCCCCCCGCGCTGGCGCCGGCGCTCAGGCGTAGCGCTGGCCGAGCCACGGGTCGGCGACGTTGTGGTACCCGCGCGCCTCCCAGTAGCCGGGCACGTCCCGGTCGAACAGCTGCAGCGACTCGACCCACTTCACGCTCTTCCACGCGTAGCGGGACGGGACGACGAGGCGGACCGGGCCACCGTGCTCGTCGGTCAGCGGCGCGCCATCGTGTGCCCACGCGAGCAGCACGTCGTCGCGTCGGGCCGTGGGCAGGTCGAGGTTCGCCGAGTACGCGTTCGCGCCGTTGCAGACCAGGTGGGTCGCGGCCGGGTCGACCCCGAGGTGGTCGAGCACGGCCGAGACCCGCACCCCGGTCCACCGGTTGTCGTACCGCGACCAGCCGGTGACGCAGTGGAAGTCGGCGGTGACGTCGACCTCGCCGATGGCACGCAGGTCGTCGAACGACAGCCGGTGGCGTCGGCCGGCCACCAGCCCGGAGACGACGAGGACGAACTCCTCGCGGGTCCGGTGGACCGTCGCACCCACGTGCAGGACGGGGAACGTCGTGACGAGCCGCTGGTCGACCGGCAGGCGCGGGTCGTCCGGTCGCGGTCGGGCGAGGGTGTCGGGACCGGGCTGGGGGGTCGGGGTGTGTCGCCGGTCCACGGGGTCGGAGGCCGGCGAGCCGGCCGTCCGCACGGCCCAGGCGAGGTCGTCGCGCCGGCGGCCGATGAGCACCACGAGGTCGTCCCGGGTCGCGGGGTCGGCCACGCCGGACCGCAGCGCGTCGGCCTCGTCGAGCAGGGCCTCGGCCCGCTCCCAGCCGAGCGTCGGGTCGGGTCGGTTCGAGGCCGCCTTGAGGTGCTCGTCGGCGCGCTCGACCAGCCGTCGGACCGCGGCGACGACGTCACCGGCGGGGCCCGTCGGGCGTGGCGTGGTGGGGTGGCTCTCCATGTCGAGCGGGACGGTACCGACGAGCCCCACCCGGCCCGAACCGCCCCGGGGGAACGTGGCGGTCAGCGCCGGCGGCCGGCGGCCACCCCCGCGGTGAGCAGCAGGACGAGCGCGAGCGCCCCGCCGCCGCCGGTCGCGGGCAGGGCCCCGCCGCCGGCGTCCGCACCGGTGGCTGCGCCGGCGGCGTCGGTCGACACCCCGTCGCCCCCGCCGGCCGCGGGCGCGACGTCGGCACCCGGCAGCCGGAACCCGGCCGCCAGCACGTCGGCCTCGACGTCGAGGAGGAACGCCGCGTACCGCGCGACGATCGCCGGCGCGACGCGCAGGTCGTTGTGCGACGTCCCCGGCAGGCGCAGGTTGACCTCCGCGCCCTCGAGCCGCGGGGACTCGGCGTCCTGCGGGTTGAAGAACACGTCGGCGACGCCGGAGCCGTCGTAGACCGTCATCCAGCGGGTCGGGCCGGGCGCCTCGCCGGCGGCGTTGAGCTCGTCGAGCCACGGCTGGCCGGGGCCGATCTCGTCGCAGCCGTAGTAGCGGTCCTCGACGCCCCGGCACACCGAGGTGCCGTGGTTGGCGCCGGCGATGGCGACGACCGCGGTGATGCGCTCGCGCAGCGCCGGCTCGACGAGCATGGCCTTGCGCACGATGGTCACGCCGAGCGAGTGCGCGACGACCTGGACCTTCTCCGAGCCCGTGTAGTCGCGCACGGCATCGAGGAACGCGACGAGGTCGGGCACGTTGACGTCGTTGGCCTGCGGGGTGCCGTTCACGCCGGCCTGCGGGTGCTCGGCGACGTACGCCGCCTCGCCGCCGTCGGTGGTCAGCGGCGCCGAGCCGCCGACGTACCCGAGGCCGCCGTAGGAGAGCGCCCACAGCTCCTGGGGCGAGTAGCCGAGCTCCGCGGTGAGCTGGTCGCGCACCACGTGCCAGTTCTGCGCGTCGGCCTGGTTGCCGTGCACGAACACGATCGGGATGTGGGCCAGCGGCGCGCCGCGCTCGGTCCCCCCGAAGCCACCGAGCGGGATGCCGTACTCGTCGTCGAGGGGCGGGGTGAAGTCCTCGGCGAACTCGACCGGGGCGGGCTCCGTGGGCGCGGCGCGGTGCCCGCTGGCGTGGTCGGCGGCCGCCGGCGCGGCGAGCACGCCCAGCAGCAGCCCGGCCACGGCGAGGGTCGTCCCCGTCCGGCCGCCCCGGCCGGCGCCGAGCCCGCCGACGCCGAGTCGACCTCGCCCGCGACGCGCCACTCCCACGGGTGCCTCCCTCTCCCGACGGCCCCACGTCGCGAGGTCTTCGCCGCGCGGCTGCACCGCCCCTGCCGAGGGACGCGGCGGCGGGGCCACGCCGTGGGTCCCACCACGCCGCCGGCGCGGCCGTGGTGGGACCGACGAGGCGCGGCGGGCTCAGCCGGCCAGGATCGCGTCCGCGGTGCGGCGGCCCGAGACGAGCGCGCCCTGGATGGACGCCGTGTCCCGGTGGTCCCCGCAGACCCACAGCCCGTCGTCGAGCCGCACGTCACGCGCGAGGGTCGGCAGGTCGTCGAGGTCCTGCCGGGGCTGCGCGTACGGGATGCGGTACGACCGCAGGCGCGCCCACCCGTCCACCGGCGGTCCGTACCACCCACGCAGCTGGGCGCGGACGGCGACGTCGAGGGCCTCGTCACCGCCGTCGGGGAGCCCGACGACGGACACGCTGACCAGCGACTCGCCCGGCGGCGCGTACGCGGCCGAGACGTCGCTCATGACGGCGACGTTGTTCACCGGCCCGTCGCCGTCGGCGTCGAGGACCAGCATCCCCTCCCCGACCGGCGAGACCGGCGCGCGGTAGTAGAGCGTCACCGTCCCGCGGCCGGGTGCGACCTCGACGCGGTCGCCGAGCAGCCGCGACGCGGCCGGGCCGTCGACGGCGACGACGACGTGGTCGGCCTCGTGGGTCGCGCCGGCGGTGGTCGTGACCCGCCCGGGGGCCACGTCCGCGACCTCCACGCCGAGCTCGACGGTGCCGGGCGGCAGGCCGGCGGCGAGCTGCTCGGGCATGGCCTGCATCCCCAGCGCCGGCACCGCGACCTCGCCGCGGAAGAAGGAACGGAACACCAGGTCGAACATCCGCGACGACGTGGTGAGGTCCGTGTCGAAGAACACGCCGGCGAGGAACGGCCGGAAGAACGACGAGATGATCCGCGGCGAGAACCCCTCGTCGACCAGCCGCTGGCGGATCGGCACCTGCGGGGCCGTCGCGAGCCGGTGGCCGGGGGTGCGCAGCACGCGGGTGCGCAGCCGCAGCAGGCGCAGCCCGTCGGGGATGGTGGCGACCGGTGTCACGATCCCGCCGAGCGCACGCAGCGGGTCGCGCAGCGGGTCCGCGAGGGTGTGGAAGCGACCGCCCGCGCGGATGGTCACGCCCGGGGCGAACGGCCGCAGGTCGAGCCGGTCGTAGTCGAGCTGGGACCGTGCAGCCGGGTAGCCGGTGAGCAGGACCTGGAACCCGCGGTCGAGCCGGAAGCCGTCCACGACGTCGGTCCGGACCCGTCCCCCGACGGCGTCACCGGCCTCGAGCACCGTGACCCGACGTCCCGCCGCGGTGAGCCGTCGCGCGCAGGCGAGCCCGGCCAGGCCCGCTCCGACGACGACCGTGTCGACCCGGTCGCTCACGCCAGCGCCAGCTCGAGCGCGCTGCGGATGCTGGTGTGGCGGAACTCGAACCCGGCGTCGAGCAGTCGTCGCGGCAGCGCCCGCTGCGACGCGGTGGCCAGGGTCACGCCCATCTCGCCGTACAGGGCGCGGATGCCGAACACGGGCGTGGGCAGGATGGTGGGACGCTTGAGGACCGCGCCGAGCGCCTCGGTCAGCTCCGCGTTGGTGCAGGGCTCGGGCGCGGTCAGGTTGACCGGACCATCGAGGTCGCAGGTGAGCAGGAACTCGAGCGCCCGGACCTCGTCCTCGAGGCTGATCCACGGGACGTACTGGCGTCCGTCCCCGATGCGCCCCCCGACCCCGAGCCTGAACGGGAACTCGACCTTCTCGATGAGCGGGCCGTCCTCCGCGATGACCACGCCGGTGCGGGCGAACACCGTGCGGATGCCGGCGTCGAGCGCCGGCTGGGCGGCGCGCTCCCACGCCACGGTGACGCCGGCGAGGAAGTCGTCCCCGGCGGTGGAGTCCTCGGTCAGGACCTCGTCGCCCCGGCTGCCGTAGAACCCGACGGCCGACCCGGACACGAGCGCGGCCGGCTTGCGGTCGAGCCCCGCGAGCGCCTCGGTGAGCAGGCGGGTCCCGTCGACGCGGCTGTCGCGGATCCGCGCCTTCACCTCGTCGCTCCAGCGGTTCGCGCCGATCGGCTCGCCGGCGAGGTGGACGACCGCGTCGACGCCCTCGAGCGCCGCCTGGTCGATGGTCTGGTCCGCGACCGACCAGTAGACGTCGCCGCCGGTCGCGCGCGCACGGTCGCGTACTACACGGTGGACGGTGTGTCCGGCCGCGGTGAGCCGCGCGACGAGCGCCTCCCCGATGAGGCCGGTCGATCCGGTGATGGCGACGCGCAGTCGGTCGTCGGCAGCCACGTGGTCCTCCGCAGGTCGGGTGGGGTCGGATGTGCCCGTGGGGGCATCGTCGCAGTTTCGTCCCGCCCCGCGCACCCGGACGGGTGGCCGACGAGCCGGGTCGGGCGCGTCAGCCGCCGGCGGCGCGCACCACGAGGTCGGCGAGCCGTCCGGTGCCGGCCTCGCTCCAGCGCAGGTACAGGCTCGGCTCGGTGGCCTCGAGCTCGCCCAGCATCCACCCGCCGACGCCGTCGGGCAGCAGGTCGACGCGGGCGTACAGCAGGTCCTGCCCGGTGGAGGACACGATCCACTCCGCCAGCGCGACCGTGTCGGCGTCGGGCTCGACGACCCGGTAGGTGCCGCCGTGCTCGATCTGGATGCGGATGTCGCCGGGCGCGGGGACCTTGTTGACGGCGTGGCTGACCCGCCCGTCGAGGACGATCACCGACAGCTCGCCGGCGCTCGTCACGTCGGCGACGAACGGCTGGACCATGACGTCGCCGCGCGCCAACAGCGCGTCGAGGGCCACCTGTCCGGCCGCGTCCCCGGGTCGGACGCGCGACAGCCCGCGGGCCCCGGCGCCGACCGTCGGCTTCACGACCGCGTCGGTCCAGCCGCGGTCGGCCAGCAGGTCGTCGAGCACCACCCGGTCCCCGGCCCCGAGCCAGGCCGTCGGGACGATGGGGGCGCCACGCTCCTCCAGCTCGAGCAGGTAGCCCTTGTGGGTGTTCCAGCGGACGACCTCGGCCGGGTTGCGCAGCGTGGTCAGCGTCCCGACGCGCTCGGCCCAGGCGACGAACGCGTCGCGCTGGTCGTCGTAGTCCCACGTCGAGCGGACCAGCACCAGGTCGAAGGCGCCCCAGTCAGCCCCGGGCTCGTCCCAGGGCACGACGGCGACGTCGACCCCGCGTGCCGCGAGCGCGGGCGCGAGGACGCCCTCGTCCTGGTCCATGGGGTCGAGACCGCGGGCGGAGGCGAGGGCGACGCGGGGCACGGCGGGCTCCGGTGTGGAAGGCTCTGGGAGGCGGCGCACGCTACCCGGACGACCGGCGCCCCCCGGCCCGCAGGAGGACCCGTGCTCGACGCGCTGCGCATCGCCCCCGGCACCAGCCCGGGGCTCGACCGTCGCGCCACCCGCGACACGCTGGGCCTGGCCGACAAGGCGGAGGGGAGGGTCCGGCTGCGCGAGCTCGGCGCCGAGCTCTCCGAGCTGCAGGAGCGGCTCTGGGCCGAGGGCGCCCGGGCACTGCTGCTGGTGCTGCAGGGGATGGACACCTCCGGCAAGGACGGGACCATCCGCGGGGTGTTCCGGGCCGTGAACCCCCAGGGCCTGCGGGTGGTGTCGTTCAGGAAGCCGAGCGAGGTCGAGCTCTCGCACGACTACCTGTGGCGCGTGCACGGTGCGGCCCCGCGGCGGGGCGAGATCGGCGTCTTCAACCGTTCTCACTACGAGGACGTCGGCGTGGTCCGCGTGCTCGACCTCGTCGACGAGGCGCGCTGGCGCCGGCGGTACGAGCACATCCGGGCGTTCGAGCGGCTCCTCACGGACGAGGGGACCGTGGTCCGGAAGGTCTGGCTCCACATCTCCGCCGAGGAGCAGCGCGAGCGGCTGCAGGCCCGGCTCGACGAGCCGCACAAGCACTGGAAGTTCAACGTCGCCGACCTCGACGCCCGCCGGGCGTGGCACCGCTACCAGGCGGCCTACGAGGAGGCCATCGCGGAGACCTCGACCGCGGAGGCACCGTGGTACGTGGTCCCGGCCGACCGCAAGTGGGTCCGGGACGTCGCGGTGGCGACCCTCCTGGCCGACACGCTCCGAGCCATGGACCCCCAACCCCCGCCGCCGGTCGCCGAGCTCGCCGGCGTGGCCATCCCGGAGCCGGACGCGACCTAGGCTCGCGGCGCCCCCGACCGGAGGGTGCGTCCCCCACCGCACCCTCCCCGTCCGACGAGTCCCCCTGTCGTGCGTCCCCTCGAGATCCTGCTGCTCCTCACCGCGCTCGCCGGTGGGGTCCGTGCGCTGTCGCCGCGGCTGCGCGGCTCGGTGGCGCTGCGCAGCGTGGGCGCGGCAACGGCGGCGCTGGTGGTGGCCCTGCACCTGGTGCTGGAGGGAGGACGCTGGCAGCTCGTCCCCGTCTACGTCGTGGCCGCCGGCCTGCTCGTCGGGGCCGTGCCCGGCGGGCCCGACCTGCGCCGTGACCCCAGGATCGTCGCGAGCGCCGCCGCGCTCGGCCTGCTGATGACGTCCGCCTCGGCGCTGTTCGCCTGGGCCCTGCCGGTCCCGTCGCTCCCGGCGCTGCCCGCCGGGGTCTCCGTGGGGACCACCTCGGTGCTCCTCGTCGACGACGCGCGGGAGGAGCGCTACGGGCCGGAGCCCGGCGGTCCGCGCCGGCTCGTGGCACAGGCGTGGTACCCGACGGCGCCGACCCAGCGCTCGCCGGCGCCGTTCGTCGCGGACGCGGACGCGTTCGCCGACGCCGTGGGTGGGTTCCTCGGCCTGCCCCCGTTCACCCTGACGCACCTCGGCCTGGTCCGGACCGGCACGCCCGCGGACGTGGCGGCCTCCGCACGCTCCACGCCGTACCCGGTGCTCGTCTACGTCCACGGGTGGGGCGGCTTCCGGGGGGTGCAGCTCGACCTGACCGAGCAGCTCGCCGCGGCCGGGTACGTGGTCATCGCGCTCGACCACACCTACGGGTCGGTGGCGACCGAGCTCCCCGACGGCAGCACGATCCCGATCGACCCGGCGGCCCTCCCGGAGGGGGTGCCGGACGAGGTCTACGACGCGGCCGCCAGCGAGCTGGTCGCGACCTACGCCGACGACCTCACGTTCCTGCTCGACACGCTGGAGCGTGGGCCGCTCGCACCCGCCCTCGAGGGGATCGACCTCGACCTCGACGCCGTGGGCTTCGTCGGGCACTCCACCGGGGGCGGCGCCGCCGTGGCCCTGTGCGCCCGCGACGCCCGGTGTGGCGCGGTGGTCGGGCTCGACCCCTGGGTGGAGCCGCTCGCGGATGCCACCATCGGCGCGGGGCTGGCCCAGCCGGTCCTGTCGATCCGCAGCGCCGAGTGGGTCGGCAACGAGAACGACGGGGTCCTCGGTCGGCTGCACGCGGCCTCGACGGGGCCGGAGCGCCGCATGTCCATCGCCGGCACCGAGCACCGGGACGTGACCCTGCTGCCGCTGCTGAGCCCCGTGTCCGAGGTCCTCGGCCTGTCCGGGTCGACGGCCGGCGCCCGGACCCACGCGATCACCATCGACTACACACGGGCGTGGTTCGAGCGCCACCTGCTCGGCACCGGCGGCGGCCTGCTCGACCGCGAGCCGTACGCGGAGGTCACCGTCGAGCCGTCCGCCCTGGGCTGAGCCGAGTCACCGTGGGCCGTGGACCTCGACCGGGTCGCGTCGGTCCTGCAGGAACCTGAACCGCTCCCGCGTGGCCGCGACGACCTCGGCGTCGACCTCCGCCAGCAGGATCGTGGGACGCCCGGCGCCGGCGGCGAGCACCTCCCCCGTCGGGTCCACGATCGCCGAGTCGCCGGCGTACTCCAGCCCGTTCCCACCCGCGCCCACCCGGTTGACGCCGACGACGTGGCAGAGGTTCTCGATCGCGCGCGCCCGCAGCAGCGTCGACCAGTGGGCTCGCCGGGTCGACGGCCAGTTCGCCGGGACGAGGAACACGTCGGTGTCGGGGCCCGTCGCCCAGAACTCGTCGGCGAACCGCAGGTCGTAGCACACGAAGAGCGTGACCCGGAGGCCCTCGACGTCGACCGTGACGTGGCGCGTGCCCGCCCGGTAGTGCTCGTGCTCGTCGGCGTACGTGAACGGGTGGAGCTTGTCGTACCGGTGCGCCTGCCCGTCGGGACCGGCGAGCAGGAGGCAGTTGGCCGGGCGCGGGTCGTCGTCCTCCCGGGCCTCGGGGTACGAGCCGGCGATCCACACCCCGTGACGGCTGGCCTGCTCGTGCAGGAAGGTCGCGCTCGGCCCGTCGGCCGGCTCGGCGATGCGGTCGGTCGCCATCGAGAACCCGGTGGAGAACATCTCGGTCAGCACGACCAGACGGGCGCCCGCGCCGGCGGCCGCGGCGACGCGGGGGGCGAGGTCCGCGAGGTTCGCGGCGGGGTCCTCCCAGACGGTGTCGGGCTGGATGGCGGCGATGCGCACGACGGCTCCTCTCGGGGCGGGGCGGGGCGGGACGGGCGGCCGGTTCAGGCGTCGGCGAGGGCAGCGAGGCGGGCGACGCCCTCGTCGAGCACCTCCCGCCGCTTGCAGGTGGCGAAGCGGACCCACGAGGCCCACGGGCCGGGCTCCTCGCAGAAGACGCCCACCGGGATCGCGGCGACGCCGGCGCGGGCGGGCAGCTCGCGGCAGAACGCGACGCCGTCGGTGACCCCGAGGGGCGCGGCGTCCGCGGCGACGAAGTAGGTCCCCGCCGGCGGGGCGACGTCGAGGCCGGCGGCGCGGAGCCCGGCGACCAGGTGGTCGCGGCGGGCGGCGAAGTCGGCGCGGAACGCCTCGAACACCGTGTCGTCGAGGCCGAGCGCGAGCGCGACGGCGTGCTGGAACGGCGTGGCGCCGGAGAACGTGGTGTACGACTTCACCAGCCGGATGCCGGCCGTGAGGTCCGCCGGCGCGCACGCCCACCCGACCTTCCACCCGGTGACAGAGAACGTCTTCGCCGCGGACGAGACCCGCACGGTGCGCTCGCGCATCCCGGGCTGCTGCGCGATCGAGCGGTGCGGGCCGTCGAACACGAGGTGCTCGTAGACCTCGTCGGAGACGACCACGACCCGCGGATGGTCGTCGAGCAGCCGCGCGATGCCGGCGAGCTCCTCGTCGCCGAGCGCCGAGCCGGTCGGGTTGTGGGGCGAGTTGAGCACCAGCACACGGGTGCGGTCGGTGACGGCGGCGGCGAGCCGGTCGAGGTCGAGGGTGGCGCCACCGCCGCTGCCCGGCGCCGGCGGCGTGAGCGGCACCGGCACGCGCCGCCCGCCGGCGAGCGCGATCGCGGCGTCGTACGCGTCGTAGGACGGCTCCACCACCACGACCTCGTCACCCGGGTCGACGAGCGCCAGCAGGGTGGCCGACAGCGCCTCGGTGGCACCGAAGGTGACCGAGACCTCGGTGTCCGGGTCGTGGGTGAGCCCGTGGAACCGTGCGCCGTGGGCGGCGACCGCCTCGCGCAGCGCCGGGATGCCGGGGCCCGGTGCGTACTGGTTGTGCCCCGCGGCGACGGCCGCGCGGGCCGCCTCGAGCACGGCGGCCGGGCCGTCCTCGTCGGGGAACCCCTGACCGAGGTTCACGGCGTCGTGTGCCTGCGCGAGCGCGGTCATCTCGCTGAAGATGGTCGGCGCGATCGCGTCGAGGCGGCGGGCGAGGGGGACGTCGACCACGGTGGCTCCCGGCGGTGGTGGTGGTCGCCCGAGCGTAGGCGGGTGCGGCTACTCGACCACCCGCAGGTCGCCGAGACCGTGCCACATGAGGTTGACGACGTGGGCGGCGACCTGCTCGCGCGGGGGCTCGCGCTCCTCGACCCACCACTCCCCGAGCAGCGCCACGGCGCCGACGAGCATCCGGGCGTACATCGGTGCGGTGGCCGGGTCGTACCCCCGGGCCTCGAACACGCTCGCGAGCAGCTCCTCGGCGCGGTTCGCGACCTCGGCGAGGACCGACGCGTAGGAGCCGCGGCCGGTACCGACGGGACCGTCTCGGACGAGGATGCGGAACCCCTCCTCCCGCTCCTCGATGAAGCGCAGGAACGACTCGGCGGCCTGCTCCGCGCCGGCACGGGGACGGGGGTTGCGCAGCGCCGCGACGATGCCCTCGGTCAGGGCGCGGATCTCACGGTCGACGACGACCGCGTAGACCCCCTCCTTGCCACCGAAGTGCTCGTACACGACGGGTTTGGAGACGCCGGCGCGCTCGGCGATCTCCTCGACGGTGGCGGCCTCGTACCCGCGCTCCGCGAAGACGGAGCGGGCCACGCCGACGAGCTGCTCCCGGCGCTCCTGTCCGGTCATCCGGACGCGCTTGGTGTCGCTCATCGGACGTGGCCCCCGTCGGGTCGTCGGCGCCGGGCGGTGCCGGGCGCCGTGGGGAGGCTACGCGCCCCGGTCGCTCAGGCGGCGGCGCGGGCCCGACGGCTGCGGCGCTGCAGCTGGGACGGGGAGGGCAGCTTCACGTCGCGGACGAGCCCGACGAGCTGCAGCGACCGGATCGTGATCCACGACAGGTCGATCTCCCACCAGCGCAGGCCGTGACGCGCGGAGGCCGGGAACGCGTGGTGGGCGTTGTGCCAGCCCTCGCCGAAGCCGAGCAGCGCCATGACGACGTTGTTGCGGGCCTCGTCGTGCGAGTCGAACGGGCGGGTGCCGAAGAAGTGGCAGATGGAGTTGATCGACCAGGTGACGTGGTGCAGGAGGAACACCCGCACGAAGCCGCCCCACAGCAGGCCGGTCAGGGCGCCGGAGACGGACCACGAGAGCAGGCCACCGAGGACCGCCGGCGCGAGGAACGACGCGACCAGCAGCCACGGGAACGCACGGGAGACCTTGACCATCATCTCGTCGTCGAGGAGGTCGGGCGCCCACACCTCGGGGTCGGTCCCGTCGCCGCCGAACATCCAGCCGAGGTGCGCGTGCAGCAGGCCCCGGAGGATCCCGGCGAAGGACGCCTCGGGGTCGAGGTGCGGCGAGTGCGGGTCGCCGACCTCGTCCGAGAACGCGTGGTGGCGACGGTGGGTGGCGACCCAGTCGATCAGGGAGCCCTGGATGGCCATCGAGCCCGCGACGGCGAGGACGAGGCGCACGGACGGGGCGGCCGTGAACGACTTGTGGGTGAACAGGCGGTGGTACCCGACGGTGATGCCGAGCCCGGTGAAGGCGTAGAAGCCGAGCAGCAGCCCGAGGTCGAGCCCGGAGATGCCGGTCCCCCACAGCCGCACGATGGCGATGACGAGGGCGGCGAGCGGGACCACGGTGATGCCGACCATGGACCAGCGCTGCCAGCGCTGGGTCCGGGGGTCGGGCGTGAAGGTCCCGCGGATGCGGGGGTCGTCGGCCGGCTCGGGGCGGGTCGGCGTGGGGGTGGTGAGGGATGCCACGGGGATCGGTCCTGCGTGTCGGGGAAAACCTACGAGCGCGTAGGTTACGGCACCGTAGGTTCCTCCGCTGCCGGCCGACCGGCCACGCGCTGTACCGTCGAGCACGTGATCGTCCAACCCCGCCCCGAGCCCCTGCACGACGCCGACCGTGCCGAGGTCGAGGCGGCGCGCGACCTCGTGGTGGCGGTCCTGGCGGACCTCCGCCCGCGGCTGCTGGCGGCCGCCGGCGCGATCACCCCCGAGGTGAAGCGCGACGGCACACCGGTCACCGACCTCGACCACGAGGTCAACGCGACGCTGGTCGACGCGATCCGGGCCCGGTTCCCCGACCACGGCCTCGTCAGCGAGGAGCAGGCCGACGTCACCCCCGGCGCGCGCTTCACCTGGGTCATCGACCCGATCGACGGGACGTCGAACTTCACCGCGGGGGTGCCCTACTGGTGCGTGGCGGTGGCGCTGTGCCTCGACGGCCTGCCCGTCGCGAGCGTCGTCGACGTCCCACCGCTTGCGCGCCGATACGAGGCGGTCGCGGGGTCCGGGGCCGTGCTCGTGCCCGACGCGGGGACGCCGGCGCGCCTCGCGGTACGGCCCACCCCCGACGTCGACGACCCCGCGAACCGGCACGTGCCGCTGTTCCTGACGTCCGGGACCGTGCGACGGGCGCGTGCTCAGCCCCGCCTGCGGCTGAACCCGCGCGTCATGGGCTCGGCCATCCTCGACCTGTGCCTGGTCGCCGACGGCACGGGCGCCGCGGCGATCTCGGTCGTGCCCAAGGTCTGGGACGTCGCCGCCGGCGCGCTGCTGGTCCAGGAGGCTGGCGGCGAGGTCGTGACCCTGGACGGGAGCCCGCTGCTGCCGCTCGACCCGGGCGCGGACCACGCGACCGCCAGCGCGCCGGTGTGCGCGGCCCCGGACGCGGCGTTCGTGGAGCTGCTCGTGCGGAGGCTCACCCCTGAGGACGCGGACATCTTCCGGCACAACTGACGCCGCACACGGCGACGGGCCGTCCCCGGAGGGACGGCCCGTGCCGAAGCGGTGTGGTGAGGACTCAGCCCTCGGTCGAGGTCTCGGTCTCCATCTCGGTCTCCCCGACGCCCTCGTCCACCGTGGTCTCCTCGGTGGTGGTCTCCTCGACCGTGGTGTCGCCGGGCTCGTCGACGACGGTGTCGTCGTCGGAGCAGGCGGCGGCGGTCAGGGCGAGACCGGCAGCCAGGGCGGCAGCGGCAGCGCGGTTGCGGAAGGTGCGCATCGTGGTGTCTCCGTCTTCTCGGGTCCCGAGCGTGGTGCTCGGGGTGGGGCGGGAACCGGGGCACGGTGGTGCTCCGGGTCGGCGCCTACTATCGCAGTAGTAGAGCGCCCGGTGTGCCCGCCGTCTCGTCCGAACGGCGGGTGTCCGGCGATCGAGCCGGGCGGACGTCCCGGCGGATCGCGGGTCGGTCGCGGGAGCGGACCGACGACGCTCCACCGTACGCACCCCGCGACCGGGCGTGGGTCTGTCCGGCCACCCGTCCAGACGCCCAACGGCCAGCCGGCCGGGACGGAGGGGCTCGTCGTGAGCGGGCCGGGACCGGGCGGGCCAGTACGGTCCCCCGCGTGAACCCCCTGCTCCGCGCCGTCACCCGCGTCCAGCGCCGTCCCGGCGCCGGCGCGCCGGGGCGTGGTGGCCCGTCGACCTGGCGGCTCCTCGGGACCGAGCTCGTCCACGTCGCCCGCACCGCCCTGCACCCGGTCAAGCTGACCGCGGCGGTGCTCGTGGCCATCGGGGTCGGCGCGCTGCTCGGGCCGTCGACGCCCGGCCCCGTCCTCGGCGCGGGGTGGCGGACGGGGCTCGCCGTCGGGCTCGGGATGGTCGCCGCGGCCGTCGCCCACGAGCTGCTGCGCCGGGACGGCGCTCCCGGCCCGGGGCCCCCGGGCGACCTCGGTGAGGGCGGCGTCGCGGGCCTGCGCGTCGTGCTCGCGTCGCTCGCGCTGGTGCTGACCGGCACGCTCGTCGTCGCGTCACTGCTGGCCGTCGTCGCGGGTCCACGGGTCGCGGACGCCGGCGGCGGGCTCTCCGCCGCGCTCGCCGTGGACGCCCCGCTGCTGCTCGGTGCGGCCGTGCTCCTCGCCGGGGTCCTCGTGGCCGGGCTCGGCTCCCGTCTCCCCGTCCCGGCGGGGCTGCTGTTCCTCGGGCTCGGCCTCGTGCTCGGACCCGAAGGCGTCGCGCTCGTGTCGGTCGAGGACCCCGTGCTGGTCCAGAGCCTCGGCATCGCCGCGCTCGCGGTGATCCTGTTCGAGGGCGGGCTCACCACCGAACCGTCGCACCTGCGCGAGGGCGCCGCCCCCGGGCTCGTGCTCGCGACCGTCGGCGTCGCGATCACGGCGGGGACGACCGCGGTCGGCGCGATGCTCCTGCTCGACCTCGACGCCCGGCTCGCGTGGACGATCGGTGCGGTCGTCGCCTCCACCGACGCCGCGGCCGTCTTCGACCTCCTGCGCCGCACGCCGCTGCCCGGGAGGCTCGCCGCGGTGCTGCGGGTCGAGTCGGGGGCGAACGACCCCGTCGCCGTCCTGCTCACCGTCGGGCTGCTGTCGACCTGGCAGGTCGACCCGGCCGCGAGCACGTGGCTGGCCTTCGGGGCCGCGCAGGTGCTCGCCGGCAGCGCGGTCGGCATCGCCGGCGGCTGGCTCGGGGCCCTGCTGCTGCGCCGGGTCGCCCTGGGCTCCGCGGGGCTGTACCCGATCCTCGCGCTGGCGGTCGCGGGCGTCACCTACGGCACCGCCGCGAACATCGGGGGCTCCGGGCTCCTCGCGGTCTACCTGTGCGGTGTCGTCGTGGCCCGTCAGGCCCCCCGGCGCCGCTCGGCGCTGCTGTCGTTCCACACCGCGCTCGCCGCCGGCGTCGAGGTGGGCCTGTTCCTCCTCCTCGGCCTGCTGGTGGTCCCGTCCGCGCTCGGCGCGGTCGTGCTGCCCGGCCTCGCGGTGGCCGCCGTGCTGCTGTTCATCGCCCGGCCGCTCGCCGTCGCCGTCGGCCTCGGCGGCCTCGGCTTCGGCAGCCGCGACGTCGCGGCCGTGTCCTGGCTGGGGCTGCGGGGCGCCGTCCCCATCGTGCTCGCCACCCTGGCCACCACCGCCGGCGTCGAGGGGGGCCAGACCGTGCTCGACGTGGTGCTCCTCGTCGTCGTGATGTCCGCGGTGGTCCAGGGGACGACCGCCGGCGCGGTCCTCCGTCGGCTCGGGCTCGCGGTCGACGGCCGACCCTCCGCGTCCCTCGCGGCCGCCATCCCACTGGAGGACGTCGAGCTCGACGTGCTGGAGCTCACGGTGCCGGAGGGCTCACCGCTGGCCGGTCGTCCGCTGCGGCGCTGCCCGCCGCCGGCGGGCATGGTGGTCGCAGCCGTGGTGCGGGACGGTCGGGTGCTCGTCCCGCGGGGCGAGACGGTGGTGCGCGCCGGCGACGTCGTCGTGGCCACCACCACCGACCGGGTGCACGGCCTGCGCCGGCTGCAGGACTGGGTGCACCAGCCGGCCTGAGTCGGGCCCGCCCCGGCTCCGAGCCGTCGCGCACGGGGGACCGGGCAGGCAGGAGTCGGCGGGAACCGCGGCGAAGGGGCGTGACGAGGCTCCCCGCCGTCGCACCACTCGACCCCCCCCCCGCCTTCCCGTGAGGACACCATGCTCCGCAGGACCACCGCCACGCTCGCCGTCGCCGCCCTGGCCTTCACCACCCTCGCCGCAGAGGACGACGCGCCGACCGTCGAGCTCACCGCCGACGCCGTCACCACCGATGCCGGCACGCTCGAGGTCTCCGGCTCCCTCTCCTTCGGAGGCAGCCTCCTCGTGCTCGACGACGCCGTCGGTGACGCCGCCGTCCCGGGCGTCGGCCACGACCTCGACGCCGTCACGCTGCGCCAGGAGGGGCAGCGCCTGCGCGTCGAGCTGGCCCTCGCCGACGCCATCCCGGCGGTCGAGTCGCTGCCCGAGGTGACCCGCTGGGTCATCCCGCTGAACGGCTCGTCCCGGCCCGGCGCCGAGCTCCACGCCTGGCGTTCGTCGGCCTTCAACTCGGCCGTCGGACAGGCCGACCCCGCGCAGGTCTTCACCTCCCTCGACTTCGACGGTGACGGGGGCTTCGAGACCGAGCCGGTCGACGGCGGCCTCGCCGGCGGCGTGCTGTTCTGGGACGCGCCGATCTCGACGCTGGGCCACCTGCCGGGCGACCAGCTGTTCCTGTCGGCCGCCTCGCAGCCGGGCGCGGCCGGGTTCTTCAAGGTCTTCCTCGACTTCGACAGCGCGACCGGGAACACCGAGTTCACGCTCGGCGGCCTGGTCACCGCGACCCTCACGGCCGAGGACGGCTCGACGGTGACGCGGACCGGCGTCGCGCTGGCCGACGGGACCTGGGCGCTGTCGTTCGGCGAGGTCGCGCCGGGCGCCTACACCCTCACCACCAGCAGCGGCTACGCCGACGTGGCCGCCGAGGTCACCACCGACGTGGTCGTCGAGGCGCCCGCCACCGAGTGACGCGCACCCCGACGCACGTCGACGGCCCCGCCCACCCGGCGGGGCCGTCGCACGTCCGGGACGAGTTCAGCCCGCGGGCGCCTCCGGGCGGGTGCGCCCGTCCGCGTCGAGGTGGTCGCGCCACGACCGGGTCGCCCGCCACCCGAGCAGGCGCTCGGCCTTGGAGCTGTCGATGCCCGACGCGTCGGGGCGCGGCAGGTCGTCGGGGAGCGCGATGCCGGCGTCGGGGTAGACCCGCGCCACGAGGTCCGCGAGGGGTTCCCCGGTGCAGTTGTCGGGCTGGGCCACGTACACGACCTCGTGGCCGTCGAGGTCGACCTCGCACGCGAGCCGGACGGCCTCGCCCAGGTCCTCGGCGTCGGTGTAGGACCAGAAGTTGCGGGAGTCCTGGAACGGCTCTCGCACGAGCGGGCCGAGGTTGCGCTCGTAGTTGCCCACCCACGACACCCAGGACGGGCGGATCGAGACGATCGAGAGCCCCGGCGCACGCTCGACGGTCCGGTCGCACCAGCGCTCGATGGTCTCCTTGCCGAAGCCGTACGGGTCGTGCGCGCCGGCGGGCGTCGTCTCGTCGATCGGGAGGCGCTCGGGGAACCGGTCGAGATGGTCGAAGATGAACCCCGGCACGGTCTCCGACGAGATGTTCACCAGCCGCGGGACGCCGTGACGGAGGCACGCCTCCACGACGTGGAACGCCGACGTGAGGTTGTTCGCCCAGACGACGTGCGGGGCGTCGTGGATCGGGTCCGGGATGGCCGCGGCGTGGACCACGGCATCGTGGCCCGGCACGAGGTGCTCGACCGAGCCGCGGTCGGCGAGGTCAGCGCGGACGTAGGCCGCCTCCCCCTCGGGGTCCCGCTCGTACGCGGGCGGGGCGAGGTCGGTCGCGGTGACCTCGTGCCCCGCGCGCTGCAGGGCGGCGACGGCGAACCGTCCGACCTTCCCCCGTGCTCCGGTGACCAGGACACGCATGACGACTCCTCGCTCGGTTCGCCCAAGACTTCGCCCAGGACCTCGACGGCCACCCTAGGCCCCGGCGATCGGACCGGCCGCGCGCCGCCCCGGCCCCTTGACCGGCCCGCCATGGCGGCCCACACTTCGGCGCCGAGGGGGGGCGTGTGCAGGTGCTCGTGGTCATCGGGAAGGTCGTCGGCGCGCTCGTCGGCGGCCTCGTCGCCCTCTTCGCCGCCCTGTGGTGTGTCCTGGCCGGGTGGTCACTGCTGACCGGCCCCGGCGAGCCCTCCGACCCCGCCGTCACCGCGTTCGTCGAGCACGTGCTCGCCGGGGACCTCGACGCGGCGTGGGCGAGCGCGGTGGTGGCCAGCCCCGGCGAGCAGGCCGGGATCGTGACGATCGATGCCGAGCTCACGCCCGGCGACACCGGCGGGTGGTCGCTCTCGCGTCGCCACTTCGACGCGACGTTCCGCGACGTCGTGGCCGCGGAGCACGTCGACGACTTCCCGTTGTCGGACCGCTGGCGGCTGACCCACCGGGACGGCTCGACGCGGGAGGTCAAGGGCCACGACGACGAGGGACGCGTCGCCGACCTGACCCGGTACGTCGACCTCTACGTCACCTACGGAGGACGGGGGGCCCGACCCGTCAGGTTCCTCGTCGACGACGTGCCGACCGACCTCAGGGTCGCCGCGAAGGCCCCGCTGGGCTGGGCGTTCGCGGCGCTGACCTGCTTCGTGGAGCCGTGCGACGACCTGCTGCCCGTGCTGGTGAGCGAGGTGGAGACCTGGGACGGTCCACACCGGTTCACGCTCGAGCTCGAGGACGGGATGCGGTTCGAGATCCCGGTCGACGAGGAACCCCGGGACGGACGGTGGTCCACCGAGGTCGAGGTGTTCCCCCTCGCCGGGACCTACGAGGTCCGGATGTCCCGGATCGGCGGAGACCGAGTCGTCGTGGCGAGCGGATCGGCGGAGGGCTGACCCGAGACGGACGCACGGACTCGGACACACGGAGACCCCGCACCGAGGACGGTGCGGGGTCTCGCGCCTGCATGGCGTCGATGCGCCGGCGGGTGACGGCGGCTCGGATGGGACCCGTGCCGGCCGCCCTTGGTGGCGGTCCGGCCGGTCGCCCACCCCCGGCCGCTCCCCCTTGGCGGGGACGCGACCGGTGCGTGGACCGGCACCCTGGGTGGCGTTGGTACGCCAGTGGAGCTGGGGGGAGTCGAACCCCCGTCCTGCGGTCCCGATGCTCGAGGCTCTACGTGCGTAGGCCACCGGATGTTCTCGGGTGCGGTGCTCCGAGGCCAGACAACCTCCGCATCCCATACCGTCAGAAGGTGTTCCCGCTCGGTCGACGGTCGGACGTCACGGGTGGAGCCTCATGATGTCGCTCCGGTCCGCCTATGAGGCGTCAGCGGCGGAACGTCACAGCCTTGTCAGGCTGCGAGGGCCATCTCGTCGGTGGCATCTATCGTTTCCAGCGAGGGATTCACGAGCTCACGCTGGGTGCTCGGCACGCTCCCCTGGCACCGGCCTGACCACAGTCGAAACCGTGTCAGCCCCGGGGTCGGGTGTGTGGTGCATCGACGCTGTGCAGTTGTCAAGCGGTCCCGCGCCGGCTGGAGCGGGTCTGCCATGGTAACGCGCGGCGGTCGTCCGGTCATCCGCTGCGTCCACCGACGCACGGTCACCATCCACGCGCCGCCCCACCCGCGGGGGTCGGGCACCGAACCGACCGGGCCCGCCCGGCACCCCCCGGTGACGGATCCACGAGCGGGAGCGGGGAGGAGGAGCGAGCGTGGAGCGGCAGGACGTCACCATCCCCGTCGGGGGCACCACCGTCGCCGCCTGGCTGACGCTGCCCGACGGACCCGGCCCCCACCCGGCGCTCGTGGCGGCCCACGGGTTCGCGATGACGCGGGCGTGCCGGCTCGACGCCGTCGCCGACGCGTTCGCGGCCACCGGCATCGCCACCGTCGTGTTCGACCACCGGGGCTTCGGCGACTCCGGCGGCGAGCCGCAGGTGCTCGACATCGCCCAGCAGCGCGTCGACTGGACCACGGTCCTCGCGTGGGCGCGCGGACGCCCCGAGCTCGACCCGGCCCGGATCGGGCTGTGGGGCACCTCCTTCTCCGGGGGCCACGTCCTGCACGTCGCGGCCCGCGACCCCGACCTCGCCTGCGTCGTCGCCCAGGTCCCCTTCACCGACGGCCCCGCGACGCTGCGACCGGCCCGCCGGCGCGAGCCCGGGCCCCGCGCCGGCGGCGGCGCGACCGGCCCCTCCCGGGCGGACTGGGTCCGGCACGGGCTCGACCTCGTCCGCAACGCCCTCGCCGACCGCCTCCGGGCGGCGACAGGCCGTCCGCCGCTGCTGGTGCCGGTCGCGGGTGAGCTCGGGACGGGCGCCGTCATCGCCGGACCCGGGGCCGAGCGCGCCATCCGGATGCTCGTGCCGGACGGCGTGGCCTGGCGCAACGAGGTCGCGGCCCGCATCGCGCTCGAGCTGCCGCGGGACCGGCCCGGGCGCGACGCCGGTGCCATCCGGTGTCCGCTGCTGGTCGTGGTGTGCACCGACGACCCGGTGACCCCGCCGGCGCCGGCGCGGGCGGCCGCCGCGGCCGCACCCCGTGGCGAGCTCGTCGAGTACGCGGACCTCGCCCACTTCGACGTGTACGTCGGCGAGGGCTTCGCACGCGCGAACGCCGACCAGCGGGCCTGGCTGCGACGGGTGCTCGACCTCGACGGGTGACCGCGGGCGGGGGTCAGCCCCGCCGGCGCCGGCGGCGTGGTCCGGCGACCCCGTGCGCCAGCCGGCGCTGCCGGCGGTCGATCCGACCGCGACGGACGCGGGAGCGGGCGGGCCGTCGCCGCCGGCGCTCCCGGAACCCGGCACGCAGGGCCCGACCGAGCAGGACCACCTGGACGAACCCGAGGAGCAGCGCCGACCCCACGACGCCGTACCCCACGAAGCTGAAGGGGTCGTCGGGCTGGCGGAGCTCAGCGCCGTCCGCGTCGAGCACGAGGTCGAAGGGCGCGAGCCGGACGTCGAGCACCTCACCGACGCGCGGACGCGGCTCGACCTCGAGGAACAGGTGGCGGTCGCGGCGCGGGTCCGCCGGGTCGGTGAGGGCCACGCGCACGTCGCCGTCGAAGCGGTCCCGGTACGCCGCCACGACCTCGGCCGACGTCGGCTCCGCCCCCCGGGCGAGCCGCCCGTGCCACGCGCTCACCGCACCGCCGGCGGCTCCGGCCAGCACCAGCGCGGCGACGAGCCGTGCGAGGGTCCGACCGATGGTCGGCGTCCGCCCGACCGACAGGACCAGGCGCTCGACCCACGCGCCGAACAGGGCGCCGAGCAGCAGCAGCGGGCCGACCCCTCCTCCGAGCACCCCGCCAAGCACCGTGCGCCACGAGGTGCGGGCCTCCCCGCCCCACAGCACCGGGGCCCCGCCGTCACGGGGGACGTCGACGTCGACGAGGTCGCCGACCGCCGGCAG
>JBKHXF010000003.1:0-160238 GCA_046566145.1 Actinomycetes bacterium | reverse complement strand
CGCCGGCCCGGGCCGGTCAGAGCAGGTCGCGCAGCGCCTTGCGGTCGGTCTTCATCACCGGGGTGAGCGGGATCGCCTCCACCACCCGGACGTCGCGCGGGTACGACTTCGCGCCCACGTGCTCCTTCGCCCACGCCCGGACCTCCTCCGGGTCGAGCGTCGCGCCGGGCGCGGGCGCGACGAAGGCGACGACCTCCTCGCCCACGGCGTCGTCCGGCCGGCCGACCACCCCCGCGGCGCCCACGCCGGGGTGCGCGTGGAGGACGTCCTCGACGTCCCGCGGGTAGACGTTGAAGCCGTTGCGGATGATGAGGTCCTTCTTGCGGTCGAGGATGGTCAGGTACCCGTCCGCGTCGAGCGCGCCGATGTCCCCGGTACGGACCCACCCGTCGGCGGTGAACGTCGCGGCGGTGTCCTCCGGCGAGCCCCAGTACCCGAGGGCGTTGGTGGGGGAGCGCACGAGCACCTCGCCGGGCTCGCCGGTGGGGACCTCCTCGCCCTCGTCGTCGACGACGCGGAGGTCGATGTCGAGCAGGGCCTGCCCGACCGTGCCGAGGCGGCGGGCCTCCCGGCGGTTCACGGTCGTCGCGGCGGCCGTCTCGGTGAGGCCGTACCCCTCGCAGATCGTGGCCGACGGGACGGCCCGCTCGAACGCCTCGAGCACCTCGCGGGGCAGCGGGGCCGAGCCGCACACGAGGCGCTGGAGGCTCGACAGGTCCCGGCCGGCGAGGTCGAGGGTGAGCAGCAGCCGCAGCATCGTCGGGACGACCGCGGCCTGCTCGACGCGGTGGGCCTCGACGAGGTCGACGAAGCCGGCCGGGTCGAACCAGCGCTGCAGCACGGCGACGGTCTCGTTCGGGTCGTGCAGCCCCGTGACGGTGACGAGCAGCCCGAAGGAGTGCGACAGCGGCAGGGGGACGATGGTGCGAGCGAGGTGGTCGTGGGCCGTGGTCCGGTGGCCGATCGACCCGGCGTGCCACAGGTTCTCGTGGCTGAGCATCACGCCCTTGGACCGGCCCGTCGTGCCGCCGGTGTAGAGCAGCGCGGCGAGGTCGGTGTCGGCCCGGTCGACCACACCGAGCGGGTCGGCGCCGGCGAGGTCCTCGAGGTCGAGGGTGCCTTCGGGACCACCCGGGCAGACCACGGTCACGTCGAGCCCGTCCACGGCGACCTGCACGCCGGCGAGGAACTCCGGCGAGGTGACCAGGACCCGGGCGTCGGCGTCGACGAGCACGTGGCGCAGCTCCGGTGGGGGCAGCAGGAAGATCACCGGCGTGGCGACGAGCCCGGCCCGCCAGCAGGCCTGGTAGAGCACCCCCACGTCCGGGCTGTTCGCCATCAGGACCACGACCCGGTCCCCGGGCTCGGTGAGCGACGCGAGCCCGCCGGCGAGGCGGGTCACCCGCTCGAACAGCTCCCGGCGGGTGTGCCAGGTCCCCTCGAACAGGATCGTGGCGGCGTCGGGGTCGTGCCCCTCGAACGCCCGCTCGGCGAGACGGCCGAGGTGGTGCTCGGTCACGGTCGTGGTCACGCGTGCTCCTCCCGGTCCGCCCGCGCTCCCGACGCGGGCTCCTGCGGGCGCGGACGCTAGACCGCTCCCGTCCCCGTCGCTGCAGCGCCTCGTGGGGTCGCGGGTCTACCGTCCTCGGGGACCGGCGCCGGCGGACCGCCGGCCGGGACGGGAGTCGACGTGGCGACGGACGGCGGGACCGTGGGGGTCGTGCTCGCGGGCGGGCGCAGCCGACGGCTCGGCACCGACAAGGCCCTGCTGCGCGTCGACGGTGGGCGGCTCGTCGACCGGGCCGTCGCCGCCCTCGGGACCGTCTGCGACCGGGTGGTCGTCGCGGAGGGGATGCGTCCGCTCGTGACGGCGGCGGACGCGCACCTCGCCGACGCCGTCGCCGACGCGGGGCCGCTCGGCGGGGTCCTGGCCGGCCTCGAGCACGCCGCGGTGTCCGGCGCGACCGACCTCTCCGTCCTCGCGGTCGACCACGTGCGTCCCGACCCCGGGCTGCTGCGGCACCTCCGCGAGGTCCGTGGCGAGGCCGACGTCGCCCTCTGCGAGGTGGACGGGCGGTGGCAGCCGCTGCACGCGAGCTGGTCGCCGTCGGCCGCGCCGGCGGTGCGCCGGTCGCTGGCGGAGGGGGTCCGGGCGGTGCGCGACGTGCTCGCCCGGCTCGAGCTGCGCGTGGTGACGGCCTCCGAGCTCGCCACGGTCGGGCTCGACGTGACGTTCGCCGGGGACGTCGACACCCCCGACGACGTCGCGCGGCTGCTGCGGCCCGAGGTCGGTCAGCCGCCGACCTGACCGGGCCGGGTCGTCCCGTCAGGCGGTGAGGAGCAGCACCGGGACGACCGCGCCGGCCTCGACGTCGTGGGTCAGCAGGGCCAGGCCGTCCGCCCCGGCGGCGCCGATCAGCTGCGAGGATCCTCGCCACCCCGTCGGGACGACGGTGCCGTCGACGAGGCGGACCGGGACGACCGAGGTGCGTCCGTCGTCCCGCGCCTCCGTCGCGGTCGCGACCCGCAGCGGCAGCACCGGGGGGACGGTGTCCCGGCGCCCCGCCGCGGCGCGGACCGTCGGCGCCCCGACGAGCTCGAACACGACGAACGCCGCCAGCGGCGTGCCGGGCAGCCCGAGGACCGGGACGGTGCCGACCCGTCCGACCACGCACGGCCGACCGGGCCGGAGCGGCAGCGACAGCGACCTGCCCTCGCCGACGGTCCCGAGGACCGTCGCGGTGTGGTCGTGGGGTCCGACGCTCGCCCCGCCGGTCACCACCACGAGGTCCGCGCCGGCGGCGGCGTCGGCCAGCACGGTCGCGAGCGCCGCCGGGTCGTCGGACGCGCGTGACGGCGCGGCGACGTCCGCGCCGAGCTCGGCGAGCCTGGCTGCGAGCCATGCCGCGTTGGCGTCGCGGACCTGCCCCGGCCCGGGGGTCGTCGTCGGGTCCACCACCTCGTCGCCGCTGACCACGAGCGCGACCCGCGGTCGGCGGTGCACGCTCACCCGTCCCACCCCGAGCGTCGCGAGCACCCCGAGGTGCGCCGGCCCGACGACCTCGCCCGGCGCGAGGACCGGGGTCCCGCGTGCGAGGTCGGTCCCCGCCGGTCGCACGTCGCGGCCCGGCGCGACCGCGCCGACCGTGACGGCCGCGCCGTCCCCGGTCACGTGCTCCCGGCGGACCACCGCGTCCGCGCCGGGCGGCAGCACCGCCCCGGTGGAGATCGGCACGGCCGTCCCGGGCGCGAGCGTCGTGGTGGTGTGCGCACCGCCGGCGCGTGCCTCGCCGCTGCGTCGGAGCCGACCGGGCGTGTCGGCGGCCCGGACGGCCACGCCGTCCATTGCGGCGGTCGCCTCGGGTCGGACGTCCTCGCCGGCGCGGACCTCGCCCGCCGCGACGCGGCCCAGCGCGGCGTCCCGGGCGACCTCCTCCACGGCAGGCGCGCCGCACCAGGAGCGGAGCAGCGTGCGGGCGTCGGCGACGGTGGTGTCCGGCATCGTGGCTACGGTAGTCGCGAGCCGCCACCCGACCGGAGCTGACGCCGTGGCCGAGGCGCCCCACCCCGACGACCCGCACGAGCGTGGCGCCCGCGCCGGCGGGTCCGCTGCCCCACGGCTCGGTCCGGACGGGGACGGACCCGGACGTCGCCTCGCCGACGCGCTCGCGGACGCGACCGGGACGCCGCGCCTCCGCGGGGACGAGGTGGCGGCCCTGCTCGACGCCGCGCGGGACGCCGCGCACGGCACCGAGCGGTGGGCCGCGCCGGTGGCGTGCTACCTCGCGGGCCGCGCCGGCCTCGACGCCGCCGCGGCCGCCGGCCTGGTCGCCCGGCTCGCGGCCGGGGCGGCGGACGGGCACGGTGCCGGGGTCGGGGACGGCTAGCTCGGCAGGGTGACGCGCTCCACGTGGTCGCCGAGGCGCTCCGACGCCTCGATCGCGGCGGCCAGCACGTCGCGGATCGACAGCACCCCCGAGGGCTCGTCGTCCGCGTCGAGGACCACGAGGTGCCGGATCTCGTCGCGGAGCATCGTCCCGGCGGCCACCCACAGCGACGTGTCGCCCCGGACCGTCTCGACCTCCTCGATCGGCACCGCGATGGTGGGCGCCACCGGGTCGCCCGGGGCAGGGTCCACGGTCCCGTGGCCACGGGACCGTCGGACCTTCCGGCTGGGAAGGGCACGTGTCACCGTGGAGGGGGTGTCACCAGCCCGCGTGTGCGGGAGCTATGGGACAGGAGCGTCGTCGTGGAGCACACCGAACGGGGCCGGATCGTCGTCGGGATCGACGGGTCGCCGGGGTCGCGCGAGGCCCTGCGCCACGCCGTGAGGGAGGCCCGGTGCCACGACCTGCGCATCGTCGCCGTCCGGGCCGTCGCCGAGGCGCTGCCGACGAGCCCGCTGCTGGTCGAGGGGATCGCGATGCCGCCGATCGACCCGAGCTGGCTCGAGGACGAGGCGGCCGGCCAGCTCGAACGGCTCGTCGACGAGGAGACCGCGACCTCCGGGGTGGAGGTGGAGCAGAAGGTCGTCACCGGCCGGCCCGCCACCGTGCTGCTGCGCGAGGCCGAGGGCGCCGAGATGATCGTGATCGGCTCGCGCGGGCTCGGCGGGTTCCGCGGCTTGCTGCTCGGCTCCGTCGGGCACCAGGTGACGGCCCACGCCACCTGCCCGGTCGTCGTGCTCCCACACGACGCGACCCAGGACGCCTGACCCCGGGCCCGGCCCCGGCCCCGGCGTCGCGCTAGCGTCCCGCCGACGCACGACGCCGGGAGGACCGCGTGCCCGAGGTGGACCTCGGCGGGCTGACGCTCGCCCACGAGCTGCACGGTGACGACGGCCCGCTGGTCCTGCTCGTCTCCGGGCTCGGCGCCCAGCTCGTCTGGTGGCCGGACGCGTTCGTCGCCGGGCTCGTGGCGCGGGGCCTGCGGGTCGTGCGCTACGACAACCGCGACGTCGGCCGCTCCACGTGGCTGGACGGCGCGCCCGGCACCGCGCGCGACGTGCAGGCGCGCCTCGCCGGCGACCACGACACCCCCCTCGCGTACACCCTCGGGGACATGGCGGCCGACGCGGTCCGCCTCCTCGACGCCCTGCAGGTCGCGCGCGCCCACGTGGTCGGGGCCTCGATGGGCGGGATGATCGCGCAGCACCTCGCGTTCTCCCACGGGGACCGGGTGGCGAGCCTGACCTCGGTGATGTCGACGACGGGGCACCCGGAGGTCGGCCAGTCGACCCCGGCGGCGCTGCAGGCCCTCATGACCGCGCCGCCACGTGACGACCCCGAGCGCTTCGTCGAGGTGGCGGTGCGCTCGAGTCGGGCCATCGCCAGTCCGACGCTGTTCGACGAGGACGAGGCCAGGCGGCGGATCCTCGCCGCGTACGAGCGTGGCTACAACCCGGAGGGCGTGGCCCGCCAGTTCCTCGCGATCCTCGCCGACCGCGACCGCACCGATCGCCTCGCCCGGGTCGAGGTCCCCACGCTCGTCGTCCACGGCGTCGAGGACCCGCTCATCGACGTCTCCGGCGGGCGGGCGACCGCCGCGGCCGTTGCGGGGGCGGAGCTCGTCGAGGTCGAGGAGATGGGCCACGACCTGCCGGCCCCGCTGGTGCCGACGCTGTCGGGGCTCGTCGCGGACCACGTGCACCGGGCGGAGCAGCGCCGAGGCTGATCTCCCGTCGCGACGGCGCACGGAGCGGGCCGTCGCGTGGTACTCGTGGTGCGTCGCACCAGCTCCGGCACGGCGTCGCCGCGACCGTCTGGGCCCGCTCCCGAGGGTCACGTCGCCGTGTCCGCCGTCAAGCAGCTCCTCGTCGGCCGTCCGCTCCACCCCGACGAGGAGCACGGGCAACGCCTGCCGATACGCATCGGTCTCGCCGTCTTCGCGTCGGACGCGATCTCGTCGACGGCCTACGCCACCGAGGAGATCCTGCACATCCTCGTGCCCGTCGCGGGGATGGCCGCCCTCGACGACCTGGTGCCCATCTCTGGCGTCGTGATGGTCGTGCTCGCGATCGTGGTCATGAGCTACCGCCAGACCATCTTCGCCTACCCCGACGGCGGTGGCGCCTACGTGGTGGCCAGGGAGAACCTCGGCCCCCGCGCGTCGCTCCTGGCCGGGGCGTCCCTCCTCGTCGACTACACGCTCACCGTGGCGGTCTCCGTGTCCGCCGGCGTGGCCGCCGTGGTCTCCGCGTTCCCGGAGCTGCGGACGCACCGGGTCGGCATCGCTCTCCTCGTCCTCGCGGTGCTCACCTACGCGAACCTGCGGGGCGCCAAGGAGTCGGGGACGGTCTTCGCCGTGCCGACCTACGCGTACGTGGTCGCGCTCGGCTCGCTCATCGCCGTGGGGCTGTACCGCTCGTACACCGGGACGCTCGGCGTCATGCCGGTCGACGAGGCGTCGCTCGCGGCGTTCACCCACGGCGAGCCCGGGGGGCTCGCGGGCTTCGCGGGCCTGTACCTGCTCGCCCGCGCCTTCTCGTCGGGGGCGGTCGCGCTCACCGGCACGGAGGCGATCACGAACGGCGTCCCGGCCTTCCGTGAGCCGGCTCCGCGCAACGCTGCCGCCACGATGGGCCTGATGGCCGTCATCCTCGGCGGGTTCTTCCTCGGCATCTCGCTGCTCGCGGACCGGCTCCGCCCGACCCTCAGCGAGGACGAGACGATCCTGTCACTGCTGGGGGGGCACGTGTTCGGGCGCGGCTCGGTGGCCTACCTCGCGCTGCAGTTCACCACGATGGCCATCCTGTTCCTGGCCGCGAACACCGCCTTCGCCGACTTCCCCCGGCTCTCGTCCCTCATCGCGCGGGACGGGTACCTGCCGCGCCAGCTCACCCACCGCGGCGACCGACTCGTGTTCTCCAACGGCATCTTCCTGCTGGCCGGGTTCGCCGGCCTGCTGCTCGTCGTGTTCCGCGGGGTCACGACCGCGCTGATCCCCCTGTACGCCGTGGGCGTGTTCACGGGCTTCACCGTCTCGCAGGTGGGCATGGTCCGCCACCACCTGGCGAGACGGGAGGCGGGTTGGCGGCGTGGGCTCGTCATCAACTCGGTCGGCGCCACCGCCACCGGACTCGTGCTGCTGGTGGTCGTCGTCTCGAAGTTCACCACGGGTGCCTGGATCCCCGTGGTGGTGGTCCCCGCGATCATGGCCATCTTCCGACGCATCCACCGGCACTACGACGAGGTCCGGGCGGCGCTGCGTGTCCCCTCCACCTGGCGGCCGATCCCGCGCCAGCACACCGTCGTGGTGCTGCTGGCGCGTGTCCACCGCGGGACGCTCCACGCGCTCGAGTACGCCCGGATGCTGGCACCCAACCGGCTGGTCGCGGTGACGGTCGTGGACGACGAGGCTGAGGCCGAGGCGCGCCGGTACGAGTGGGAGCGGTTCGGCCTTGAGCACGTCGAGCTCCGGACCCTGGTGTCCCCCTACCGCGAGCTCTCGCGTCCGCTCCTGGAGCTGGTCGACGAGCTCGACGAGGTCTCGGACGACGACCTCGTCACCGTCGTCATCCCGGAGTTCGTCGTCACCCGCTGGTGGGAGGCGGTGCTGCACAACCAGACGGCCCTGCTGCTGGCGGCGCGGTTGCGCCGGCGGCCCAACACCATCGTCGTGCAGGTGCCCCTCCACCTCGACGACGTGCTCCACGGCGACCCGGCGGTCAGGGCGTCACGACGAGGTGGCCCCGCTCGACGCATCGCTGGTGCTGCGCGGCCACGTCCGCCGCGCTGACGCGGGAGAGGGACGGGCCGGCCTCGAGCGCGGCCCGGAGCAGCGCCGGCACCCACCCGGCAGCGTCGTCGACCTCGGCGAGCACGCCGTCGAGTCCCAGCAGCACCGTCCGGTCGCGGTCGGTCCCCACGAGCACGACCGCGAGGGCCGCGCGGGCCGGGCCGACGTCGGGTCGCGCCTCGGCGGGGGCGACGAGCTGCAGGCGGTCGGCGCCGAGCGCCAGGACGAGCGCGAGCGCCTCCACCAGCGCACCGCGGAGCCCGCCGGCGGGGTGGCGTCGCAGCCCCACGGTCGCGACCACCTGCTCGCCACGCCACCCGGTGAGCCACGGGCGGGTCGGGTCGGACGGCGCCGTCGGGGCGGCCGTGGGGGAGGTGGGGGCGTCGGTGGACGGCACGGCGCGGCTCCTCGGCGGATCGGGAGCGTCGAGCCTCGCCCGGGCGGGGCCGCGGCGCCGGCTGCGTCCTGCCGGGTCTGTGGAGGACCGCGGCCGGAGCCGGCCCGGACACGACGGAGCCCCGGCCGCCGCAAGGGTCGGGCCGGGGCTCCGCGGCGACGGGGTCCTCTCGGTGCCGCGTCGCGTGTGGTCGTCCGGAGCTGCGTCCTCCGGGGACCTCCCGAGCGCCGGGCGCAGCGGCGGTCGGGCCGGTGGATCCTCGGGGCCTCCTGCCACGCCCGGCCCGGAGGCCGTTCGCGACGCTGGAGGTCCGTCTCACCACCACCCCCGTGAGGCCTGCGCGACCCCTCGGGGCCCGGCGGGGCGTCTGTCGCAGCCGCCCTTCCGGTGAGGAGGACCGTACGTGCTGCGAGGGAGGTTGGGAAGGGGTTGCGGGCAAGTCACAGGAGAGCCACAGGACGTGCACAGGATGTCCCCAGCGATGCGGTGGGATGTCCACAGCGCGGGGGTGTCCTGCGCACGTCGCCGGCGCGGGGCGCGCACGCCCGCTGACGGGTCCGTGAACGGTCCGGCACCGCGGCGTGACGACGGAAGGGGTCGGGGAGCCCCGCCCGGAACGATGCCGGAGGTCGACCCACCGACTCCCCACCGACTGCCGATCCCGGAGGAAGCTCCCCGCATGGGCACCACGATCTCCCGCCGCCAGCTCATCCAGTCGGCGCTGGCGTCCGGCACCGCCGCCGGGCTCGCCGCGGCGCTGCCGATCGACCACCGCTTCTCGCGGCTCGACTCCTTCGCGGCCGCGGCGCCGCTCGGGGTCGAGTTCGACCCGGCCCCCTTCACCATCGGCGTCTCCTCCGGCGACCCGCTCCCGGACTCGGTCATCCTCTGGACCCGTCTCGCGACCGACCCGCTCAACGGCGGCGGGATGGCGGACCGCGAGGTCCCCGTGCACTGGACCGTCGCGCGGGACCCCGGTCTGCGCAGCGTCGTGGCGCAGGGGATGGTCCTCGCGACCGAGGCGTTCGGGCACAGCGTCCACGTCGACGTGCGTGGCCTCGAGCCGGGGAGCGAGTACTTCTACGCGTTCGAGGCCCTCGGGGTGACGTCCCGCGTCGGGCGGACCCGCACCGCCCCCGAGGGGCCGACGTCGCTGGTCCGCTTCGGCTTCGCGTCGTGCCAGAACTTCCCCGCCGGCCGGTACGCGGCCCACCGAGGCCTCGCCGGCGAGCGTCTCGACTTCGTCGTGTTCCTCGGCGACTACATGTACGAGGGATCGGGCTCGGGGAACGGGCGCGCGCACGTCGGCCCGCAGACCACGACGCTGGAGCACTACCGCAACCGGTACGCGCTGTACCAGGGCGACCCGGCCCTGCGTGCGTCCCGGGCGTCGTGCCCGTGGATCGTCACCTGGGACGACCACGAGGTCGACAACAACTACGCGGGGCTCGTCCCCGAGAACCGCAACGCCGCCGAGGGCAACGCGACCCTCGAGTCGTTCAGCGCCCGTCGGGCCGCCGCGTACCAGGCGTACTACGAGCACATGCCGATCCGCCTCACCGAGGCCGGGATGCCGTCCGGACCCGACTTCCGGATCCACCGCCAGCTGCGGTTCGGTGACCTGCTCGACCTCTCGGTGCTCGACACCCGCCAGCACCGCGACGACCAGGTCACCCCCGAGATCCCGGCGGCCACCTCCGACGTCGACCGCGAGGACCGCAGCATCCTCGGACCCGAGCAGCGGACGTGGCTCCAGCAGCAGCTCACGACGTCCGCGACGGCGTGGCGCGCCCTCGCCAACCAGCTCCAGGTGCACACCATCCGGCTGGCCGGGACGCCCGAGCCGGTCGCGTCGCTCCTGCGGGCGAACGGCTCGCCGCTCGCGACGACGGTCGCCCTGAACGGCGACGCGTGGGACGGCTACCAGCACGACCGCCGCGTCCTGCTCGACACGTTCGCGGAGGTGCCCGACTGCGTCGTCATCACCGGCGACATCCACACGCACTGGGTCGCGGACCTCGACGAGGACGTCAACGACCCGACGTCGCGCACCGTCGCCACCGAGTTCGTCGGCACCTCCATCACCTCGTCCGGGTTCCCGGACGGGACCAACGCCGCGATCCGTGGGGCGCTGCTCGCCAGCAACCCGCACATCCGCTTCTACGAGGGCGAGCAGCACGGCTACGCCATCGTCGAGCTCACCCCCGACGTGTGGCGGACCGAGTACCGGGTCGTCGCCGACCTCGACGACCCGAACGCGCGGATCTCCACGCTGGCGGCGTTCGAGGTGGACCGGGGCACGGCCGGGGCCCGCCAGGTCGGCGGGGTCGTGCTGCCACGCCCCTGACGTGACACGCCCGGCTCGGTGGGTGGGGGGCCCACCGGGCCGTGGCCGGCACGTCGCCGAGACGTGCTCGACGCGGTACGTCACGTTCGCCCTCGCGCAACGTCCCGACGGTGGACTCGTGGCATGGACACCACGACGCGCCCACCCGTCCGCTCCGACACCCGCCCGCTGCGCGACGCCCTCGTCGTGCCCTACGTCGACGCCGACGCCGGGGCGGTCCGTGCCATCTTCGCCGAGACCGTCGTCCTCGGGTCCCCGGCGCCGGTGGACCCGGACACCCTGGACGGCTACGCCCGGCTGTGCCTCGACTGGTACCTCGGGCCCGGTGCCCGCCACGCCCGGGTCGTGCTCCAGGACGGCGAGGTCGTCGGCTACCTGCTCGCCTGCCTCGACCAGACCGCGTACGACCGGTGGGTCCGCCCGCGCGCGGTCCGGTGGGCGCTCGGTGCCGCGCGCCGCGCCGCGACCGGGAGGCTCCGGGGCGCCAGCGCGACCTTCGTGCGGCTCCGCGTCCTCGACGGGGTCGGTGCCCTCCGGCACGGCGTCGCCCCTCCGTTCCCGGCCCACGGGCACCTGAACCTGACGGCCCGGGTCCGGGACGGTCGGATCGGTCACCGGCTCGCCGCGGAGATGGACCGCATGGTCGCCGAGGCCGGCCTCGCCGGGTGGTTCGGGGAGGTCAACGTCCCCGCGGGCCGCTCCCTGGCCGCCATCGAGCGCGCCGGTGCCCGAGTCGTGCACCGGGTCCCGAGCCGCACGTTCTCGTGGCTCGCGGGCACGGCGGTGGAGCGAGCCACGGTCGCGAGACCGCTCGCCGCACGGACCGACTCGGTGGACCGGGTGTGAGCCGGCTCCGGGTCGCAATCGTCACCGAGTCGTTCCCGCCCAGCGTCAACGGCGTCGCGGGCACGGTCGCGCGCGTGGCGGAGCACCTCCGCCGGCGCGGACACGAGGTCGTGGTCGTCGCCCCCGGGCCCGGCCAGGACGGGCACGACGGTGTCCCCGTCGTCCGCGTCCCCTCGCTGCCGCTGCCTCTCTGCCCCGAGCTCCCCGTCGGCCTCCCCGTGCCACGCCTGCGCGAGACGCTGGAGGCGTTCCGGCCGGACGTCGTCCACCTCGCCTCGCCGGCCGTCCTCGGCCACGCCGGCGGCCGCATCGCACGCGACCTCGGCGTCCCCGTGCTGGCCGTGCACCAGACCGACCTGCCGGGCTTCGCGACCCGGTACCGGCTGCGACCGCTCGCCCGGCCACTGTGGGGGTGGGTCCGACGCACCCACGCGCTCGCGGACCGGACGTTGGCCGCCACGCCGACCGTGGCCCGCGACCTCCGGCTCGCCGGCGTGCGCGACGTCCACGTCTGGGGACGGGGTGTCGACGCGGAGCGGTTCACGCCGCGCCTGCGGACCCGTCCGTCGGCGCCGGCGGTCCTCCGGGTGGGCTACGTCGGCCGGCTGGCGCCCGAGAAGGCCGTGGAACGGCTGGCCCCGCTCGTCGACCTCCCCGGCACCGAGCTCGTGGTCGTCGGCGACGGTGTCGCGCGCCGGGCCCTCGAGCGCCGGCTCCCGGGCGCGACCTTCACCGGTGTGCTGCGGGGGACCGAGCTCGCCCGGGCCTTCGCCGACCTCGACCTGTTCGTCCACACGGGGACGCACGAGACGTTCTGCCAGACCGTCCAGGAGGCCATGGCGTCCGGCGTCGTCGTGGTGGTCCCCGATGCCGGCGGCCCCCGCGACCTCGTCACCGACGGGGTCACGGGCCGCTGGTGGGACGCGACCGATCCGTCGTCGCTTCGGCGTGTCGTCGCGGAGCTCCTCGACGACGAGCGGCAGCGCCGGCGGCTCGCCGCCGCCGGGGCGGCCACCGTGGCCGGGCGCTCGTGGGAGCGCCTCGGCGACGAGCTCCTCGATCACCTGCGGGCCGTCGCCCTGCGCGACCGGAGCCGTGCCGCCGCCTGATCCGTCCGTCCCCCTCGCCCGACCGAACGGAGCCCGACCGTGCGCATCGTCCAGCTGGCCAACCTCGTCACCGCCACCTCGGGCGGGATCCGGACCTACCTCGACCGGACCGGGGCCGGGTACGCCGCGGCCGGGCACGAGCGGCACCTCGTGGTCCCGGGTGCACACCGTCGCCGCGTCCCCGGTCCCGGCGGCACCGTGACCACGCTGCCGGGCTGGGCCATCCCCCGGTCGGGCGGGTACCGCCTGCTCGTCGACCGCGCGGCGGTCGTCCGCGTCCTCGAGGAGCTCGAGCCGGACACCGTCGAGGTCAACGACCGCTGGAGCCTCGGCTGGGTCGGTCCGTGGGCCCGTGCCCGCGGCGTGCGTGCGGTGCTCGTCGCCCACGAGCGCCTCGACGCGACCGTGGCGACCTGGTTGCCGGTCGGCGGCCGAGCCGTGGTCGCCCGCCTCGACCGGGCGCTGGTGGGCGTGGATGCGGTCGTGGCCCCGTCCCGGCACGCCGCGGCCGGCCTCCCCGTCCCGGCGACCGTCGTGCCCTTCGGCGTCGACCTCGAGCGCTTCCGCCCCCGTCCTCGCCGTGGGGAGGACCAGGGGCCGCTCCGGCTGCTGGTCGTCGGCCGGCTGAGCCGCGAGAAGCGTGTCGAGCGCGCCGTCGACGCGCTCGTCGAGCTGCGCCGTCGAGGTGTCGCGGCGTCCCTGACGGTCGCCGGTGACGGGCCGGAGCGCCGGCGGCTCGAACGGCACGGCCGTGGGGCCCCGATCCACTGGCGCGGCCACCTCGGCAGCCGCCGGACCCTCGCCGCCGTGGTCGCGTCGGCGGACGTCCTGTTGGCCCCGTGCGAGATCGAGACGTTCGGGCTCGCGGCGCTCGAGGCGCTGGCGAGCGGCGTCGCCGTCGCCACCGTCGACGGCGGGGCCATCCGGGAGCTCCTCGTCGGGGAGCCCGTCGCCGGGGCGGTCGGAGCCGTCTCGGGGGTCGGGCTGGCCGACGCGGTCGAGCGCCTGGTCGTCCGTCCTCGGTCGGTGCGCCGCCAGGCCGCGCGCCAGCTCGCCGAGGGGTACGGGTGGGACCAGACGGTCGCCCGCATGCTCGAGGTCCACGGAGCGACTTCCCCGGCCACGCTGCGCACCGCCGTCGAGCCGCCCATGGACGGCGTCGCGGTCCCTCGCTGGTGATGCGGACCGTGCTGCGGACGGTGGCGCGATCGATCGTGCGACCGCGGGTGCGGTCGGGAGTGCGGGTCGGGCGGACGCTCGCGCGGACCGCGCTGCGCCTCCGCGGCATCACGCCGGAGGAGGTCTGGCCCGCCGTCGCCACGGTGGTGTCGCTCGTCGCCGGGCCCGTCGTCATCGGGGCGCCGGCAGCCCGGCGGGTGCTCGTGGTGGCCCCACATCCCGACGACGAGACGATCGGGTGCGGGGGCACGGTGGCGCTGCTCGCGGACGCGGGTGCGCAGGTCCGGGTGCTGCTGGCGACCGACGGCGAGGCGACCATCAGCCCCGCAGCTCCGCCGACCGCGCTCGGACCACGGCGACGAGCCGAGGCCGTCCGCGCCGGCGGCGTGCTGGGGGTGACCTCGACCCGAGCGCTCGGGCTGCCGGACGGCCGGCTCCTCGACCACGTCGAGACCCTCGCGGCGGAGGTCGCCCGCGAGGTCGCCGCCGCCGAGACCGACATGGTGCTGGTCCCGTGGCCGCTCGACCGCCACCCCGACCACGTCGCCGCCGCCCGCGCCGTCGCGGCTGCGGCCCTGCCCCGCCGGGTCGAGGTCTGGAGCTACGGCTGCCACGTGCCCGTGGTCCCCAACCGCCTCGTCGACGTCGGCGCCGTCGTCGACCGCAAGCGGGCGGCCCTCGTGGCGCACGAGACGGCCGCCGGCGCGTTCGACCTCACCGCGGTGCTGCACCTCGACCGGTGGCGCGCCATCGCGCTCGACGGCGGTCGCGGCCTCGCCGAGGCCTTCCTGGTGCTCGACGCCGCGGCCCACCGGCGCGCGGTCACCGCCGCCCGCGCCGCCGGCGCCTGACCCGCGGACACACCCGGTGGGGGGGTCAGTCGCGGGACCCGTCCGCCCGGTCGAGGCGCGCCGCGGCGGCTCGGTAGAGCGGCGCGGCCGTGTGGCGCAGCACCACCAACGGGCGGTACCACCGTGGCACCGTCCGCTCGACGTCGCCGGAGCGCAGCACGTCGAGCACCGCGTCGGCGACGAGCTCCGGCTGGCCCACCAGCCGACCCATCGGGCTGCGCTTGACCTGCTCCTGCGGGAACCCCTCGGTCTCGATGAACCCCGGGTTGAGCTGGCTCACCGTGATGCCCCGCTCGGCCCACGACAGCGCCAGCGCCTCCGACAGCCCGACCACGCCGAACTTGCTGGCCGCGTACCCGGCCGGCCCGATCCCGAGCTTGCCGGCGACCGACGCGACGTTGACGACCCGGCTCGGGGCGGAGCGCTCCAGCAGGTCGGCGAACACCGCGAGGCACCGGAACACCCCGGCGAGGTTCACGTCGAGGGTGCGCAGCACGTCGTCGAGGTCGTCGCGCCCGACGAAGCTGGCCCCACCGATCCCGGCGTTGTTGACCAGCGCGTGGCAGGCGCCGTGCTCGGCCTCGACCCGGGCGGCGAGCGCCTCGAGCGACGCGAGGTCGGTGACGTCCGCGGTGTGCGGGACGATCCGGTCCTCGCCGGCGGCGAGCGCCTCGAGCCGTTCGGTCCGGCGGGCCACGGCGACGACGGTCATCCCGGCGGCGGCGAGCCGCAGCGCCGTGGCCTCGCCGAGCCCGGACGACGCGCCCGTCACCACCGCCACCCTGCCGCGCGGGTCCCAGGTCATCGTGTCGCTCCTCGTCGTCTCGTCGCGCCGGGCGGTCGGATGGCCCGGCGTGGCGGAGCGTAGGGGCGTGCCGGGGTAGCGTCGGACCGAGGGCAGGGAGGTCGATCGGGCCGGGAGGCGCGGGCGTGACGGACGTCGTGGTCGTCGGGGCGGGCATCGTGGGGGCCGCGTGTGCGCTGCGGTGCGCCGAGGCCGGGCTCGACGTGGTGGTGCTCGACGCGGCCGACACGCCGGCGGCCGGCTCGACGGGCCGCTCGGCGGCGGGGGTGCGGGTCCAGTTCGCCGAACCCGTCAACGTGGCGCTCTCGCTCGCGTCCATCCGCGAGTACGCCGGGATGGGGGAGGTCAGCGGGTACCGCGACGTCGGCTACCTGCTGCTGGTCGGGGAGGACGCGTGGGAGGACCACCTCGCCGGCGTCGACACGCAGCGTCGCGTCGGGGCGCCCGTCGAGGTCTGGGACCTCGACCGGGCGGCGGAGCGGGCCGGCGGCATCGTGCGGGCCGGCCTCGCCGGCGCGACCTTCGGGCCCCTCGACGGGACGGTCGACCCGCACGGCATCACCACCACGTACCTCGACGAGGCCCGTCGCCTCGGGGTGCGGCTGCGGCTGCGCACCGAGGTCGTCGGCGTCGAGCCGGGCGGCGGCGGGTGGCAGGTCGCGACCGCCGGCGGCGGCGGCGGCGACGTGCTGGGCACGCGGGTGGTCGTGAACGCCGCCGGCGCCTGGTCGGGCCAGGTCGCCGCGCTGGCCGGCCTCGACGTGCCGGTCGTGCCCGTCCGTCGTCTGATCCACCTCACGGCGCCGCGCCCCGGGCGCACCCCGAGCCCCCTCACCGTCGACCTGACCAGCGGCGTCTACTGGCGCACCGAGGGGGAGCGGGTGCTGTTCGGCCGCTCCGACCACGCCCAGCCGCCGGGCTTCGACGCGCCGGCGGCGCCCGACTGGCTGGAGCGCGTGCTCCAGGCCGCCGTCAGCCGCTTCCCGTGGTTCGCCGACGAGGCCATCGACGAGCGCGCCGGGTGGTCCGGGTTCTACGAGGTCACCCCGGACGGCAACGCGGTCGTCGGGGTCCACCCCGGCACGGACGGCTGGATCGACGCGTGTGGGTTCTCGGGCCACGGGGTGCAGCACGCCGCGGCGGTCGGTCGGGTCGTCGCGGCCCTGGCCGCCGACGAGGCGCCCGCGATCGACGTGTCGCCGCTGTCGGTCACCCGCTTCGCCGCCGGCGCGGCCGGGGAGCGCCTGGTCATCTGAGACGGCGGGCAGGAGTCGGGGCCCCCGGCGTGGAAGTTCGACGTCGAGCGATCCCGCGTCCGCCACCCCCGAGGCCACCGCCGTGAAGCGCACCATCCAGCGTCCCTCCAAGCTCCGGGCCCTGCCCCTGCTCGCCGCCGGGCTCGTCGCGGCCGCGCCGCTGTCGACCGTGCTCGGCCACGCCGAGTCGGCGACGGGGATCGACACCGCCGCCGAGCGGACCGTCGCCGCGGCCCTCGAGGCGGCGCCGGCGGCGACCGCGGGCCTCCCCGCCGCGGTCGCCCCGACCGCCGAGAACCTCGAGCTCGTGGGCCACACCGACCTCGGTGCCCGTGGCATGAACGCGGCGCTGGCCGTGCACGGTGACGTCGCGTACGTCGGCAGCCGCACCGACGGCAAGCCGGCCGGCACCACCGCGGACCTGCTCGGCAACGGCATCGCCATCGTCGACGTCTCCGACCCGACCGAGCCCGAGGTCGTGGGCGAGATCGGTCCGCCGCTGCAGGGCGTCGAGGGGCAGACCTCCCGCGAGCTGCGCGTGTGGCCCGAGGCCGACCTGCTGATCGTCCAGAACCTCGGGTCCAACTGCTCGGAGCTGATCCACGGCTGCTCGCCGCGCAAGAAGCCCGACGAGTTCGCGTTCTACGACATCGCCGGCGAGAAGCGCTGGGCCCCGGAGCGGGTCGCCACCTACCGTCCCTCCTCCAACCCCCACGAGTTCTACCTGTGGCAGGACCCGGCCGACCCGGCCCGGGCGCTGCTGTGGATCTCGGCGACCAGCGGCAACCGCCTCATCGTCACCGACATCTCGCGGGCGCGCGAGGGCGTCTTCACCGAGCTCACGAGCTGGCAGCCCCCCATCCCGGGTGGCCGCCTGCACTCGATGACGCCGACCAGCGACGGCACCGAGACCCACCTCGCCTACCTCACCGGCGGGTACGCGATCATCGACACCACCGAGATCGCGAAGGGCGTGAAGACCACCCCGAAGCTCGTCACGAAGGTCTCCGGGGTCGCCGACTGGGACGGCGAGGGCGCCCACTCCGCGCTGCGCCTGCCCGGCACCGACGTCGCGCTCGTCACCGACGAGGTCTACGGCGACGCGCTGAAGGCGCTCGGCGACCACGGCTGCCCGTGGGGCTGGGCCCGCTTCGTCGACATCTCCGACCGGGAGCGGCTCGAGGTCATCGGCGAGTACAAGCTCGACCAGAACGAGGTCGACTTCTGCACCACCGACGCGCCCCGCCCGTCGACCTCGATCGCGTCGCACAACCCGACCGTCACCGACGAGCTCGCGTTCATCACCTGGCACGCCGGTGGCCTGCGTGTCGTGGCGTTCGAGGACCCGACGGCCCCGGAGGAGGTCGGCGCCTTCGTGCCGACGCCGCTGCCGAGCGTGTCGTTCGAGGACCCGGCGCTGACGGCCGGGCAGGACAAGGTCGCGTTCTGGTCGTTCCCCGTGATCCAGGACGGGTTGGTCTACGTCGTCGACGTCCGCAACGGCCTCTACGTGCTGCGCTACACCGGGCCCGGATCCGACGACGTCGCGTCGATCGGCTTCCTGGAGGGCAACTCGAACCTCGGCGACGCCCTGCGCTACGACCCGCCCGGCCAGCACCTGCGCTGAGCCGGCGTCGCTCAGGCCGTGCCGTCGGCGCCCGTGCCGCTCGCCGGCCCGGCCTCGCCGGCGGCGCGGCGCAGGCGGTCCATGACGGCCCGGCCGATGCCGACCTCGGCGACGGCCTCGACGACCACGACGTCGAGCCCCTCGTCCTCCGCCGCGCGCAGCGTCGCGTACAGGCAGGCGGCCAGCGCCGGCCCGTCCTGCGGGCGGGCCAGCGCGGTCACGCCCAGCGGTGCCCGCCCCGGCGCGACGAGACCCACGCGGACGTCCCCCGTCTCGGCCTCCGCGCCCGCCACCTCCGGGCCGGTCCCGACGTCGGCGACGACCACGCGGCAGCGCGGGGCGTAGTGGCGGTACCGCGTCCCCGGCGACGCGGTGAGGTCCCGCTCCGTGCCCTGCTCGTCCCGTGCCGGCAGCCCCAGGTCCTCGCGGGAGATCCCGCCCTCGCGCAGCACGACCGGCACGGTCCCACGGGCGTCGACCACGGTGGACTCGACCCCGAGGGGGCACGGACCGCCGTCCAGGATGGCGTCGAGGGCGTCGCCGAGGTCCGCGGCGACGTGGGCCGCCGTCGTCGGGGACGGGCGTCCCGAGGTGTTCGCGCTCGGGGCGGCCACCGGGACGCCGGCGGCCTGCAGCAGCGCCCGGGCGACCGGGTGGTCGGGCACCCGCACGGCGACCGTGCCGAGCCCGCCGGTCGTCGCACGGGGCAGCGACGGGTCGGCATCGAGCACGAGCGTGAGCGGGCCGGGCCAGAACCGGGTCGCGAGGTCCTCCGCGAGCGCGGTCACCTCGGCCACCACGCCGCGCAGGTCACGGGCCGCCGCGAGGTGCACGATGAGCGGGTTGTCCGCGGGCCGCCCCTTGGCCGCGAAGACGCGGGCGACGGCCTCGGCGTCGGTCGCGTCCGCGCCGAGGCCGTAGACCGTCTCGGTCGGGAACGCGACCAGCCCGCCGTCGGCCAGCAGGGCCGCGGCGACGTCGATCTCGTCGGGGGAGAGGATGCGCGTGGACACGGCCGCGGAGGGTACGGCGGTCGCCGGTAGGGTCCGACCGCGCCGGTCGATGGTCGGCCGGGAGTCGGGAGACCAGCGTGGGTGACGGGGAGCGCAGCGTCCGACCGGGCGGAGAAGGCGCCGGTGACCGGGTGGCGGTCGAGAGCCCCCTCACGGCCGTCGTGACCGACCTGCGCGTCGCCGTCGGCGACCGCGTCGCGGCCGACGCGACCGTCGCGTACGTCGAGGTCATGAAGATGGAGCACCGGGTCGCCGCGCCGGCGGCCGGCGTGGTCCTCGAGGTGCGCGCGGCGGTCGGGGTGGCCGTCGAGGCCGGCGAGACGCTCGTCGTGCTCGCTGCCGGCGCCGCCGCGGACCATCCCGAGGCGGCCGGCGGTGGGACCGGCGGGGGCGACGAGCCCACCGCCGGCGCGGACCGTGCCGACCTGCGCCGGCTGCGCGAGCGCCGCGCCCTGCTCGACGACGCCGCACGTCCCGAGGCCGTCGCCCGCCGCCACGCCGCCGGGCACCGCACGGTCCGGGAGAACCTCGACGACCTGCTCGACGCCGGCTCGTTCTCCGAGTACGGCGGGCTCGCGATCGCCGCCCAGCGGGGTCGCAGGGGCGTCGAGCGGCTGCAGCGCGAGACGCCGGCCGACGGCCTCGTCACCGGCGTCGGCACGGTCGACGCCGACCGGGTCCCGGCCGACCGCGCTCACGTCGCGGTGGCGGCCTACGACGTGACCGTGCTCGCGGGCACCCAGGGGCACGTGAACCACCTGAAGAAGGACCGGTTGTTCCGGCTCGCCGCCGAGCGGCGGTTGCCCGTGCTGCTGTGGGCGGACGGGGGAGGTGGCCGGCCCGGCGACACCGACGTGACGGGCGGTGCGTGGCTCGACGTCCCGGCGTTCGCGCTGCTCGCCCAGCTCTCCGGACGCGTCCCGCTGGTCGCGGTGGTGACCGGGTACTGCTTCGCCGGCAACGCCGCGCTCGCCGGTGTCTGCGACGTCGTGGTCGCGACCCGCGATGCCAACCTCGGGATGGCCGGGCCGGCGATGATCGAGGGCGGCGGCCTCGGGGTGGTCGCGCCCGGCGACATCGGCCCGGCCGAGCAGCAGCACGAGGTCGGCGTCGTCGACGTGCTCGTCGAGGACGACGCCGAGGCCGTCGACGTCGCCCGGCGGGTCCTCACCCACCTGCGGGCCCCGCACCTCGACGGGTGGGAGGCCGCCGACCAGGGCGCCCTCCGTGGTGCCGTGCCGGAGCGGCGCACCCGCGTCTACGACGTCCGTGCGCTGCTCGACACCCTCGCCGACACCGGGTCGGTGCTGGAGCTGCGGCGTGGGTTCGCCCCGGGGATGTGCACGGCCTTCGCCCGCATCGAGGGGCGCGCCGTCGGGGTGCTCGCCAACGACCCGACCCACCTCGGCGGGGCCGTCGACGTGGACGGCGCCGACAAGGCCGCGCGGTTCCTGCAGCTCTGCGACGCCCACGACCTGCCGGTCGTCGTGCTGTGCGACACGCCGGGGTTCATGGTGGGTCCGGAGCACGAGGAGCGCGCGGCGGTGCGCCACGTCTCGCGGATGTTCGTCGTCGGCGCGAACGTGTCGGTCCCGCTGGTCGCCGTCGTGACCCGCAAGGCCTACGGGCTGGGGGCCCAGGCGATGCTCGGCGGCCACACGAAGGCGCCGGCGCTGACGATCGCGTGGCCGACCGCGGAGCTCGGCCCCATGGGCCTCGAGGGTGCCGTCCGGCTCGGCTTCCGCCGCGAGCTCGAGGCGATCGAGGACCCCGACGAGCGCGCGGAGCGGGAGCGGCAGATGGTCGCCCTCGCCCAGGCGCACGCCGACGCGGTCAACGTCGCGTCGTTCGCCGAGATCGACGACGTCGTCGACCCGGCGGACACGCGCCGGCGGGTGGCGGACGCCCTGGCGCTGCACCGGCCTCGCCCGTGGGACGAGCGACCGGCCCGCTGGATCGACACCTGGTGAGTGCGCTCAACGCACATCCCTGCGCGGCGGTCCGCCCCGGGTCCGACCAGAGGGTCGCCACGTCGGGCTCCCGGCTGTCGATCAGGTGGGGCAGCGAGCCCGGGTCGTGGGGGGCCCGCAACGCCGACGACCCCGCCACGGGGGCGGGGTCGTCGGTGAGGTCACTGGCTCTGCTGGCGGTGCGTTGATGCGGTGCCGAGAGGGTGCCTCGCGATCGGCAGGTCAGACCGCCTGGACGTTCTGGGCCTGCGGGCCCTTCTGGCCCTGACCGACCTCGAACGAGACCTTCTGGCCCTCATCGAGGCTCTTGTAGCCCTGCATGTTGATCGCGGAGAAGTGGACGAACAGGTCCTCGCCGCCCTCGTCCGGGCTGATGAACCCGAAACCCTTGTCGGCGTTGAACCACTTGACGGTGCCCTCTGGCATGTGCGGTATCCCTTGCGAACGCGGTGAAGCCGAGTCGCCCACTTACGGTTCGTGGGCGTGACAGCTCGGCAGGCGCGCTGTGGACAACCGTACTGCCACCCGGCGCCGCGCGCGACGGGTCGTTCGTGTCCACCCGTCCGTACCCCCAGGTGGCGGAGGTGCAGGCGTCCGGCCACCGCCCCGTCATCCCGCGGCCGCCGGCGCGTCACCCGGGTGGGACAGGGTCGCTGCTGCACCCCGTCACCGACCCCAGGGGCCACCGACCATGCCGTCCGTCCCGATCCGCCGACCGGTCCTGCCGCTCGCGGTCAGCCTGCTCGCCCTGAGCGCCACCACCGCCCTCGCGGCGCCGCGCACCGATCCCGCGCCCACCGTCCGCCTCGAACCCCTCGGCACCCACGCCGGCGGCGCCTTCGACGAGAGCGCGGCGGAGGTCGTGGCCCACGACCCCCGCACCCAGACCGTGTTCGTCGTCAACGCCGACGCCGGGACCGTCGACCTGCTCGACGTCGCCGACCCCACGGACCCCACCCTCGTCGGCACCGTCCCATCGCCGCTCGCCGGCGGCAGCGCGAACTCCGTGGCCGTGGTGGGCGGGGTCGTGGCGGTGGTCGTCGCGGCGGACCCCGTCACCGAGCCGGGCGTGCTCTCCCTGTACCGGGCCGAGGAGCTCGTGGCCGGCAGGACCGCGCCCGAGGTGGTGCTGCCGGTCGGGGCGAACCCCGACATGGTCACCTTCACGCCGAACGGTCGGACCGTGCTCGTCGCCAACGAGGGCGAGCCCAACGACGAGTACACCATCGACCCCGAGGGCAGCGTCAGCATCGTCGACCTGCGGGGGCCCCTGTCGCGCCTCCGCCCCTCCGACGTCCGGACGGCGACCTTCGAGGCGTTCGAGGGGGACGCGCTGCCCGAGGGCGTCCGCGTCTTCGGCCCCGGGGCGAGCGTGTCCCAGGACCTCGAGCCCGAGTACGTCACCGTGACGAGGGACGGTCGGACCGCCTACGTCTCGTTGCAGGAGAACAACGCGATCGCCGTCGTCGACATCCGCACCGCGACGGTCACGGACCTCCTCCCGCTCGGCACGAAGGACCACGGGGTGCCCGGCAACGAGCTCGACCCGTCGGATCGGGACGGCCGCATCGCCATCGCGTCCTGGCCCGTCGTCGGGCTGTTCCAGCCCGACGCCATCGCCACCTACCGGGTCGGTGGGGAGGACCTCATCGTGACCGCCAACGAGGGCGACGCCCGGGACTACGACGCGTTCAGCGAGGAGGTCCGCGCCCGTGACCTGCCCCTGTGCGCCGACGCCTTCCCCGCCGGCATCCAGGCCGACGACCGGCTCGGCCGGCTCCGCGTCACCGACACGCTCGGGGAGCGCGAGGGGGAGGGCTGCTTCGAGACGCTCCACGCGTACGGGGCACGTTCGATGAGCATCTTCGGGGCGGACGGCCGGCTGGTGTACGACTCCGGCGCCACGTACGAGCGGACCATCGCCGGGCTCATCGAGTCGGGCGAGCTCCCGAGGGACGCCTTCAACGCGACGAACAGCGACAACCGTTCGTTCGACTCGCGCAGCGACGACAAGGGCCCCGAGCCGGAGGGCGTCGTGCTCGGCACGGTGGCCGGTCGGTCCTACGCGTTCGTCGGGCTGGAGCGGGTCGGCGGCGTCATGGTGCACGACGTGACCGACCCGAGCGACGTGCGACTCGTCACCTACGCGACCACCCGCGACTTCTCCTTCCCCGCGGAGGATCCGCACGCGGGCGACCTCGGTCCGGAGGGCCTGCTGTTCGTGCGGGCCTCCGACAGCCCGACGGGCCGACCGATGCTCGTGGTCGGCAACGAGGTGTCGGGCACGACCACGCTGTTCGACGTCGTCGTGTCGACGCGCTGACCGCCACGGCCGCGGCTGACACCGCGAGGGGCGCCCCGGTCGGGGCGCCCCTCGTCGTCCGGCTCGCCGCGAGCCCCGAGGAGCTCGTCGGCGGCCACGGGAGGGGCCGACCTCGACCTCGGCGCCGTCACCGACGGCATCGAGGCTCCCTGAACCGTCGAGACGAGCGGGGCCCTAGACCGCGCACGACCCGTCGGCGCAGGCGTCGCCGGTCCCGTGGTCGTGACCCGCGTGGTCCTGCGCCACCGCACCCACCATGGCGAGCGGGGAGGCCGTCGCGTGGGCCTGGCGGAGCCCCTGCAGCAGCACGTCGGCCGGCTGGGCGCCCGAGACGCCGAAGCGGCCGTCGAGCACGAAGAACGGCACGCCGGAGATCCCGTACTCGCGGGCCTGCGCCTCGTCGGCGCGCACGGCGTCGGCGTAGCGCTCCCCGTCGAGCACGGCCGCGACCTCGTCGGCGTCCAGACCGACGTCGCCGGCGAGCCGCGCGAGCGTGTCGCGGTCGCCGATGGGCTCGCCCTCGGTCAGGTACGCCTCGAACAGCCGCACCTTCAGCTCGTCCTGCACGCCGCGCTCCAGCGCGAGGTGCAGGAGGCGGTGCGCGTCGAAGGTGTTGCCGGGCCGGACGCGGTCGAAGCGGAAGTCGAGCCCGTCGCCGGCGGCGACCTGCGTCATCCGGTCGATCATCCCCTGCGCCTCGGCGGGGGAGATGCCGTACTTGGCGGCGAGCAGCGCGGCGTACTCGCCCTCGCGCTCGGTCGGGGCGTGCGGGTCGAGCTCGAAGCTGCGCCACACGACCTCGACCTCGTCGGCGTGCTCGAACCGATCGAGCGCCTCGGTCAGGTGGGCGCGCCCGATGGCGCACCAGGGGCAGACGACGTCGGACCAGACCTCGACGAGCACGGCGGGGGACCTTCCTGCGGGCGGGGAGCGGGAGCGGGCGGGGAGCGGTGCGTCCGGGGCAACGCGCCGGTGGCGCTCAGGCTTCCCCGGCACCGTGCGGGTCGAGGGGGACCGAGCCATCGGTCCGGTGCAGCTCCTCGTGGACCGTGAGCAGCTGCGCCTCGATCGGCGGGGCATCGGCGTCGACCACGTCGAGGCCGGCGAGGTGCCGTGTGACCGGGCCCCCGGCGCGGTCGAACGCGCGCGCCCTCGCCAGCACCAGCGACGCCTCGACGTCGACGCGGGCGTGCTGGGCGAGGTGCTCCTCCCAGTCGTGCACGACGAAGAACTCGGTGATGCGGTGGGGCCGGTCGGCGTCGCGGTACAGCGACCAGCGGTGCGCGCCGGTGCGGAACCGTTGACGACGCAGCTCCCGCATCACCCCGAGGAACTCGTGGACCTCGTCCGGGTCGACCTCGAAGGTCGTCGCGACCAGCACCGGCGTGCCGGCGACCGAGACCGCGTGGCGCGGCGGCGACCACCCCTCGGGCTGCATCGGCTCGTCGATGTCGCCGAGCACCGGCAGCTCGAGGCGGAACGCGGCCGCCCCCAGCACGACCGTCCCCGCGCAGAGGACCGCGACCGACACACCCGCGCCGGCGACCTCCGCGACGACACCGGCGACGAACGCACCGATCGGCTGCAGGCCGACCGCGAGGATGTACAGCGACACCACCCGACCGCGGACCCAGCGCGGGGCGAGCAGCTGGATGGAGGCGTTGAGCGTGGTGAGCGTCCACACCCACGCGACGCCGGACAGGGCCAGCGCCACGCCGGCGACCGCCGGGGACGGGGCCAGGCCGAAGACCACCCCGCCGACGCCGAACGCCGTGACCGCGCCCGGCAGCAGGGACGTGCCGAGGGCGACGCGGGCCCGCTCCCGCGTGAACGCCCCGACGAGCGCGCCCGCGCCGAACAGCCCGTACAGGATGCCGAAGCCGGTGGCGCCGACGCCGAGGTCGTCGGAGGCGACGTTGGGCAGCAGCGCCTGGACGCTCGACGCGGTGAGCGCGAACACGGCCGTGACCCCGAGCAGGACCCGGATGGGCTGGGTGAAGCGCGCGTAGCGGACCCCGAGGGCGGCGGAGCGCCACATCGTCTGGCGGTTCGGGTCCTCGACCTGCTGGCGCGGGAACGTCAGCAGGACCCCGAGGATGCCGAGGTAGCTCGCGGCGTTCGCCCCGAACGCGGCCGACGCGAGCCCGGCGGCGACCAGGGCGCCGCCGATCGAGGGCCCGACGGCCCGGGCGACGTTGAAGGCCGCCGAGTTGAGCGTGATCGCCTGCGGTCGCAGCGGCGCGTCGACGAGGTCGGGCACGAGGGTCTGGAACGACGGCAGGCTGATGGCGTTGCCGACGCCGAGCGCGAAGCACAGCGCGAGCAGCGTCGTCGGCGTGATCGCGCCGGCGGCGGTCGCGACCGCCATCAGCGCCACCGATCCGGCCGACACGAGCGTGCCGATGAGCATCAGCGTCCGACGGTCGACGACGTCGGCGAGGACCCCAGCGGGCAGGGTCAGCAGCAGCCGCGGCAGCGTCAGCGCCGTGGTGACCAGCGCGACCAGCAGCGGCGAGCCGGTCAGCTCGTTCATCAGCCACGGCGCCGCGGTGAGCTGCAGGAACGTGCCGACGTGGCTGACCACGGCGGCGCTCCAGACACGCCGGTAGGCGGGGACCTGCAGCGGCGCGAACGTCGGGACCGGGGCGGCGCTCACGGGAGCAGGGTCGCGGCGAGCGTCCCGCCGAGCTCGGTGCAGGCGGCGAGGTCGTCGGTGCTCGGCGGGCCGACGATCGAGAGGGTCGGGGCGACGCGGCGCCAGCCGAGCCCGGTCGTGATGGTCTCGATGGCCCGCTCGGCGCCGGTCGTGTCGTCGTTGCCGTGGACCCACGCCCCGAACGGCCGGCCCCGGGCGGCGTCGAGCACCGGGTAGTAGACCTGGTCGAAGAAGTGCTTCAGGGCGCCGCTCACGTACCCGATGTTGGCCGGCGTGCCGAGGAGGAACCCGTCCGCCGCGAGCACGTCGGCCGCGCCGGCGGTCAGCGCCGGCCGGGTGACCACCTCCACGTCGGCGAGCGCGTCGCTGCCCGCGCCGGCGAGCACCGCCTCGAGCAGCGCCTGGCAGGCCGGCGAGGGGGTGTGGTGGACGACGAGGAGGCGGGGCACGGGCGCGTCCTGCGGGGGTCGCGGAGGGCGCCCGACCCGGGGCGCCGGGGCCAGAGGGTAGGACGGGTGGGGCACGACGGGGACGCCGAGTACCGTCCGCGTGGCGTGGCCGGCTGGCCGCGTTCAGAGGAGAGGCGGCCCCCGTGCGCACACTCCACAAGCCGTGGTTCACCTGGCGGGTGGACGTCGTCCTCGCCGACGGCACCGAGGTCGGGTCCGTCACGAAGCGGCTGCGGCTCGGCAAGGCCCGCTTCGAGCTCGCCGGTGCCGGGGGTGTGCCGGCGGGTGAGGTGCTCGCCCGCAACTGGCGCGCGCGGGACTTCGCCGTGCACGACGGGAGCGGGCAGCACGTCGCCGAGGTCACGAAGCAGTGGCGGGGACTGCTCACCGAGGCGTTCACGGACGCCGACAGCTACGCCGTCACCTTCACCCCGGCGGCGGTCGAGCCCGTCCGGACCCTCGGGTTCGCGTCGGCCCTCGCCGTCGACCTCGTGATGAAGCAGAAGGACGCGGGCTGACACCCCGCCTGCGCCGGTCACGGTCGCAGGACGGCCTTGACGAGGCCCGGTTCCCGCTCGGCGCTGCGGCGGTACAGCGCCGGCCCCTCCGACAGCGAGACGTCGTGGGTCACGAGCAGGTCGACGTCGAGCGTCAGCCGGCCCGCGGCGAGGTCGTCGAGCAGCCCCGGGATCCGGGCCCGGGCCGAGGCGCGCCCGTACGCGAGGGTGAGGTTGCCGTCGTAGGCGTCGACCGGCGTGAGCGGGAAGCGGTCCGAGGTCTGCACGGCGATGGTCGACAGGACCCCACCCGGCCGCAGCAGCGACGCGGCGAGCCGCGCCGCCGGAGGGGGCCCGGCCGCCTCGACGGCGCCCGCGGCACCCTCGCCGTCGCTGGCGTCCGCCACGACCGCCGGCGCGTCGTCCGGGGCGGCGGGGAGGGCGCCGAGGGACGCCGCGCGCTCGCGCCGGCCGGGGACCGGGTCGACCGCGACGACCGTGCGGACGCCGCCGGCGCGGGCCATCGCGACGGCGCACAGGCCGACGGCGCCGCACCCGACCACGACCAGCACGTCGCCGGCGGTGACCCGGGCCCGCTCGACGGCCTCCGCGCCCGTCGGGAGGTTGTCGGCCAGGAGCACCCCGAGGCGGTCGTCCACCGTCGCGGTCAGCGGCACGAGGGTCCCGTCGGCGTCGGGCACCCGGACCAGCCCCGCCTGGGTCCCGTGCACGACGCGGCTCGCGTCGTCGGGCGAGCCCCAACCGAGCAGCAGGCTCCGTCGGCATCGGGCGGTCACGCCCCGGACGCACGCCCGGCAGGTCCCGCACGACGTCGTGAACGGGACGACGACCCGGTCGCCCACCCGCACGCTCGTGACCCCGTCGCCCGTCGCGACGACCTCGCCCACCGCCTCGTGACCAGGCACGACCCCGGGGCGGGACGCCTCGCGGCCCTCGTAGGGGTGCAGGTCGGAGCCGCACAGGCCCGCCGCGGTCACGGCGACCACCGCGTCGCCGGGGCCCTGCACCACCGGGTCCGGCACGTCGGTCCGGAACGTCACGACCCCGGGGCCGTCGAGGGTGAGGGCGTCCACGTGCGGGCTCCTGCGGCGGGTCGGTCGGCGCGGCGGTGCGGTCCCGGGAGTGTGACCGACCGGGTCCGGGTTGGCGTCGTGCCCGCCGAGGTGGTGTCCTCGCCGGCATGGCCGAGCTCCTCACCGTCACGGACCCCGACGACCCGCGCGTCGTGGACTACACGGCGCTGAAGGACACCGAGCTCCGCAAGCGCTACGAGAACGAGCGGGGCGTGTTCATCGCGGAGGGTCCCAACGTCGTCGCCGAGCTGCTGGCGTCGCCCTACCCGGTGAAGTCGCTGCTGCTCACCCCGCAGCGCGCCGAGGAGCTCGCGTCGGCGCTGGCCCGGCTCGACGCGCCGGTGTTCGTCGGCGAGCGGGACGTGCTCGAGGCGATCGTGCGGTTCCGCATGGCGCAGGGTGCGGTCGGGTGCGGGCACCGGGTCGCGCCACGCACCGTGGACGACGTGCTCGCCGCCGGCGGCTCGGCGGGTCCGACGGTGGTGGCCGTGCTGGAGGAGATGAACGACCACGAGAACATGGGCAGCCTGTTCCGCTCGGCCCGGGGACTCGGGGTCGCCGGCGTGCTCGTCGGACCGCGCTCCGCCGACCCGCTGTACCGGCGCTGCGTGCGTGTCTCGATGGGGCACGTCCTGCACGTGCCGTGGGCGACGTGCGGGCCCATGGAGGAGGTGGTCCCGAGGCTGTCGGCGTCCGGCTGGACCACCGTGGCGCTCACGCCGGCCGCCGGCGCGGTCGACCTGCGTGGCGTCTCCGGCTCGCTCGCGCCGGATGCCCGCGTCGCCCTGCTGCTCGGGGCCGAGGGGCCAGGGCTGTCCGACGAGACGCTGGCCGCCGCCGACGTGCGTGCCGCCATCCCGATGGCCGGCGGGGTCGACTCCCTCAACGTCTCCGTCGCCGGCGCGATCGCGTTCGCGCTGCTCGCGGGACGCTGACCCGGCGAGGGTCGGGTCAGACGTCGGGGAGGGTGCGCGCGGTCGGGACGCCGGCGGCGCCGATCGCCGCCAGGGCGAGCAGCGCGACCTCCGGACCGAGCGTGCCGAGCCCGGCGGTGACGCCGCCCACGACGAGCAGCAGCACGCCCATGGCGGTGTTGGACACCGCGACGTAGGAGGTGCGCCGGTCTCCCTCGGCGAGGTCGACGACGTAGGTCTTGCGCCCGACGCGGGCGCCGGTGTGGACGACGGCGAGCAGCAGGTAGACGGCAGGGTGGAACCACACCGACCCCGCGAGCGACTCGACCCGGAGGAGCGCGACGTACGCGACCACGATGATCGAGGCCGCGGCGCAGGCGACGACCATGACCCGGCGCGACGAGCGGTCGGCGAGCCCACCCCAGACGCGCCCGCCGACGAGCGACGCGACGCCGGCGGCGACGACGAACGGGCCGAGCGCGCCGAACGCGAGCCCGCCCCGCTCGGTGGCGATCGTCACCACGAACGGCGGGGTCAGGGCCGAGACGAGCAGCAGGGTGCGGGCGAGCACGAAGCGCCGGAACGGCGCGTCGGTCCGCAGCAGCCGCAGCGCCTCGCGGGTGCTGGACGTGTCGGCGTCGTCGTCCGGCTCGGCCGGTGGGTCCTCCACGCGGGAGAACACCGCGGCCGCGACCGCCCACGCGACGGCGGCCCCGCCCAGCAGCAGCAGGAACCCGCCGACCGGGACGTCCTCGCCCGGGTCGCCGCTGGCACCGAGCGCCCGGATGGCCAGTCCGATGGTGATGGCGACGAGCCCGGACCCGGTGGCGGCCCACCCGGTGATGCGTCCGCGCTGCCCCTTGGGCACGGTCCGGCCCAGGACGTCCTTGGACGCGATGGACGCGAGCGAGCGGGCGAGGGCGAACAGGGCGAGGGCCCCGAGCACGGTGACCCCGGCGAGCGTCCCCCGGGTGGTGGCCGCGGCGACGATCATCAACAGGATCGCGACGAGCTGGCCGACGGCGCCGGCCACCCAGATGTGGGACCGCCGGCGGGTGCGACGCACCAGCGGGACGAGGGCCGCCTGGGGCAGCATCGACCCAGACTCCCGGATCGGCACGAGGAGCCCGATGGTCGCGGCCGGGGCGCCCAGCGCCGACAGGAGCCAGGTCAGTACCGTCTTCGGGTCGACGATCCGGTCGCCGGCCTTGGTGAGCAACAGCGACGTGACCATCCGTGCGGCGTTGCGGGGCACGGCCTCCGCGGTGCGCTCGTCGAGCTCCGGGTCGCTTGCCGCCCGGTCCGGGTCGTCGACCAGGAGCGCGTAGAGGCGGCGGGAGGGCGAGGCGGACATGGACGGACCCTAACCCGCGGGCCTGCCGGTCGACGGGGCTGGGGACTACCTTCCGGACCCGTGATGACCGGACGACCGCCTCGCCTCGAGCGCTCGCTCAGCACCGAGCGAGCAATGACGCTGCCCCGCCCCCGTTGGCGCGGGGTCAGCCACCGCGTCGCGGCGGTGCTGTCCGTGCCGGCCGCCGCCTGGCTCGCGTGGCTGGCGCCGGCGGGGACGCCCCGCGTCGCGGCGCTCGTCTACGCGCTGTCGATGACGACCATGTTCGCGGTGTCGGCCGTCGTGCACCTGCGGCCCCCTGGCCGGAGCACACCACCGAGCTGCTGTTCCGGCTCGACCACACGGCCATCTACCTGGCGTTCGGTGGCACGGCGACCCCGCTGGCGCTGCTCGGGCTCAGCGGCTGGCACCGGACGGCGCTGCTGTGGGGCCTGTGGGGGGCCGCCGCCGTCGGGATCGTGCTGGAGTGGCTGCCGTTCGCGCCGCCGAAGGGGTTCTCCAACGGCGTCTACCTGACCATGGGGTGGGCGACGATGCTGCTGCTGCCGGGGCTGTGGTCGACCGCCGGCGTGGACGCGGTGGTGCTGCTGCTGGTCGGCGGCGCCTTCTACACGGTCGGCGCGATCGTCGTGGGACTGCGACGGCCCGACCCGGACCCGCTCGTGTTCGGGTACCACGAGATCTGGCACCTGTTCGTCATCGCCGCCGTCGTCGCCCACTACACGATGGTGGCGACGACGCTGCTGCCGCTCGCCGCCTGAGTCAGGCGCCCGGCCCGTCCCGCCAGAGCGCCTCGCGGAGCCCGGAGGCGCGCTGCAGCCGCCGCTCGACCGCACGGACCACGGCGTCCTCCGACGCGACCAGCGTCACGCGCCGGCGGCCGCGCGTCACCGCGGTGTAGAGCAGCTCACGGGTGAGCAGCGGCGACGACACGTCGGGGAGGACGACCACCGTGTGGGTGAACTGCGACCCCTGGGCCTTGTGCACCGTCATCGCGTGGACGACCTCGAGGTCGGTCAACCGGGACGGTGGGATCCGCCGCACCTCCTGGCGGGACGCGCCGGGGAAGGCCACCGCGCGGCCACCGCCGGGGGTCGCGACCACGACGCCGACGTCGCCGTTGTGCAGCCCGAGGTGCGGGTCGTTGCGGGTCACGAGCAGGGGCCGGCCGACCGGGTGGTCCCGCCCGCCGAGCGGCAGGCCGATCCAGCCGGCGACCCGCGGTGTCCACGTCGCGACGCCGAAGGGGCCTCGTCGGTGCGCGCACAGCACCCGGACGTCGTCGAGCGCGTCGAGGGCGGCGGCGGCGTCCCCGGCACGTGCCGCGTCGAGCACGACCGCGCCGGTGGCGCGCAGCACCGCGGCGACGTCCGTGAGCGCGTCGTCGGTGTCGTGCTGGGCGCCGGGTGGTCGCTCCACCCACCGGACCTCGTCCGGGGCGGCGGCGCGCAGCACCTCGACCGCGCCGGCGGCGTCGCCGCGCTGCACGGCGGCGGCGAGGTCGGCGATCGCGGAGTCCCGGTCGAAGCGGTGCACCCGGTCGAGGACGACGATGCCGTCCGCGATCGGCGGGGCGGACGGGTCGACACCGAGGTCGTCGTGGCCGGTGGCGGCCGCGAGGGAGGCCGCCGCAGCGGGGGTCCGACCCGCGCCGGCGGTCGCGTCGCCCACGACGTCGCCGAGCACCGCGCCCGCCTCGACCGACCGCAGCTGCTCGGGGTCACCCACCAGCACGAGTCGAGCCTCGGGGCGCACGGCGGCGAGCAGCTTGGCCATGACGGCGACGTCGACCATCGACGTCTCGTCGACCACCACGACGTCGTGGGGGAGCGGCGCGTCGGCGTGGTGGCGGAACCGGGTCGGGCCGGCGTACCCGAGGAGGCGGTGGATGGTCGACGCCTCCTGGGTCCGCAGCCGTGCCCGGATGGCGTCGGAGGTCTCGACCTCGTCGGCGGCCTCGCGCAGCGACTCGGCCATGCGGGCGGCGGCCTTGCCGGTCGGCGCCGCCAGCGCGACGCGTGGCAGCGGGAGGCCCTCGGCCTCGGCGAGCTCGTCGAGGAGGACCAGCAGCCGGGCGACCGTGGTGGTCTTGCCCGTGCCGGGGCCACCGGCGAGGACCGTGAGCCGACGCAGGGCGGCGGTCGCCGCTGCGAGGCGCTGCCGGTCGGAGCCCCCGTCGGGGCGGGGCGGCAGGATGCGGTCGAGGCGGTCGCGGACGGCCGCCGGCGCGACGTCCCCGCCGGCGGAGGCTCGCAGCCCGAGCAGGCTGGCGATGCTGCGCTCGTAGCGCCAGTAGCGGTCGAGGTAGACCCGGCGTCCGGCGACCACGAGCGGGGTGAGGTCCGGCCCGACCGGCACGTCGGGGTCGGGGTCGTCGACGTCGACGACCGTGGCGACGGGGGACGCGGCCAGCGCCTCGTGCCAGGCGTCGGGGTCGGGCCACGGCAGCGCGTCGAGGTCACCGGCGTCCTCGAGCACGACCGTCTCGCGGACGTGGTCGAGGTCGAGGCAGACGTGGTCGAGCCTCGGGCCTCGGACCGCGAACGCGAGGCCGAGCAGCACCAGCGCGTCCGGGGTCGAGGGCAGCGCCGCGGAGGGGTCGAGGCCGTGGACCCGGCTGAGCGCGACGGCGGCGTGGACGTCCGCCGGCGCGAGCACGCCGGCCTCGCAGAACGGGGCGAGCGCGGGCGGCGGCTCGGCGACGCGGTCCCCGGCCAGGGGATCGGTTGCGGGGGCGGGCGGCCGGGTCGCCCGCCCGGCGGCCCCCGGGGCCGCCTCCCCGGAGGGGGGAGGACCGTCGAAGAGGCTGATCTGCGTCGGGTCGCTCACGCGGAGGCCCCCCCGTCGGTGCGGCCGGTGTCGAGCAGGTCGGACAGGGCGACCACGAGCGTGGACGGCGGCCGCCAGCCGAACACCCCGCAGGGCTGCCCGTCGACCGTGGGGTTCGTGGGTCCGGTCATCCCGCGCAGGAACAGGTAGGCGGTACCACCGAGGTGGACGTCCGGGTCGTACCCGGGCTGGCGCCAGCGCAGCAGCCGGTGCGCCGCCACGGCGTACAGCAGCGCCTGGAGCGGGTAGTGGCCGTGGACCATCGCGTCGGCGAGGGCGGCCGGCGTGTAGTCGGCCGCCGAGCGTGGGGCCACGCCGAGCCGGTTCGTCTTGTGGTCGACGACCACGTACCGGGGGACGCCGTCGTCCACGACCCGGACGACGAGGTCGATCGAGCCGGTCAGGTACCCGCGCAGCACGCGGGTGAACCCGGCGCCGCGCAGCACGTCCGCGTAGTGGGCCAGCGGGTCGCCGGTGGGCAGGTGCGCGTCGAGCAGGTCGGCGACGTCGGCCAGGCGGGCCCGGCCGTCACCGTCCCCGGTGGCGCCCACCAGCGGGAGCTCGAACTCGAGCTCGGGGAGCAGGTCGGTGCGCGGGACGTCGACGAGCGCCCGACCACCGAGCACCGGACCCAGCGGGGTGCGCAGCGCCGCCACGAGCCCGTCGGTGAGGGCGACGGGGTCGACCTCCATGCGGGCCCGGCGCAGCCGCCGCTCGACCTCCTCGGCGACGACCCGCTCGAGGTCGGGAGCCTGCGGGTCCACGTGCTCGAGGACCGTGTGGACGAGCGTGCCGAACTCCGTGCCACCGGGGAGGTCGGCGAGGGGGGACCGGGCCGCGAGCAACCCCGGGTCGCCGGCGTGGTCCGGCGCCGGCGGCGCGTCGACCACCACGCCGGTGCCGCCCGCCCCGTCCGCCTCGCCGGGCTCGTCGTCCGTCTGGGACGTCTCCGGCTCGACCGGGGCGACGCCCGTCGTCCGCTCGACGTCCGCCGGCGTGGTGAGCCGGGAGTACGAGGTGCGGTACCAGGCGGTGTCGATGCCGCGGTCGAAGCGCGCCACCGCCAGCGTGTCCGGATCGACCGCCGGCGCGGCCCACCGTGCCGGGACCGGGTCGCGCGGCGTGGTCGTCCAGGTGATCGCGCCACCCGAGAGTTCCTCGAGGCGGCCGAACCTGTCGGCCGCCTCGTCGTCGTCGGGGAGGCCTGCGGTGGCGTCGCACGGCTTCACCGCACCGTCGCTGCCGCGACAGACGATCGCCCGGGTGAGGGCAGCGTCGGCGGCGTTGCCCGCGGGCGCCCACCAGAGCGTCAGCTGGCACGCTGCGCGGGTGGCGGCGACGTACAGCAGGCGCAGCTCCTCGCCGCGGCGCTCCTTCTTCTGCGCCTTGTCGGCTGTCGCGTACTGCGGGTCGCCCGTCCCCCCGAGCAGGCTGACGTCGATGACCCGCCGCGTCCCGTCGTGGTACGCGGGCACGCCGTCGTCGCGCACGTTCGCGTTCCACAGGAACGGGGCCAGCACGACGGGGAACTCGAGTCCCTTGCTGCGGTGCACCGTGAGGATCTGCACCGCAGCCGCGTCCGATTCGAGTCGCCGCGCCCGCGCGTCCGGCGCGACCCCTTCGTCGTCGGCCTCGGTGATGCGCTCGTCCAGCCAGGCTCGGAGGGCTCCGGCACCGAGGTGCTCCGCGGCCGCGGCGGCGTGCAACAGCTCGCCGAGGTGCTCGATGTCGGTGACGAGACGTTCTCCGTCGTCCGTCGCGAGCAGCCGGGCGTGAAGGTGGGTCCGCACCGAGAGGTGCTGCAGCAGAGTCGCGACCCCGTGATCGCGCAGCACGGCAGCGAGGTCGTGGAGCAGGTCGTGCAGCTCGGTGAGCGAGTCCTCGTCGGCTGCCGCGAGGCGCTCCGCCCCCCACCCGATGAGCGGCCCGAAGGCGACCGCGCGCGCTCGGCCGTCGTCGGTTGGACGCTGGAGCGCGTCGAGCAGGGTCCGCCAGTGCAACGCGGCGTCGGAGGAGAAGACCGAGCCGACGCCGTTGATGATCGCCGGGACCCCGGTCCCGAGCAGCGTCCGCTGCACGAGGGCCGCCTCCGCGTTGGATCGCACCAGCACCGCGATGTCGCCGGTGCGGAGCGGGCGGGGGCCACCTCCCTCGTCGAGCGTCACGGGCGCCGTCGGGTCGAGCAGTCGGACCACTTCGCAGGCGACGTCGGCGGCGATGTGCTCGCGCGTGGCGTTCGGGTCGAGCCGCCGGCTGCGTCCCTTCGTCCTGGCCAGGGGGACACCGCCGGCGAGTGGGACGTGTCGGATGACGACGGGGCTCGTCCCTGCCGGGTCCGTGAGCCGTCGGGTCTGGTGCCGCGGGGCCGCCACCACCGGCTGGAACCGGATCCGTCGGTCACCGAACTGGGCCGACTTGAACAGCGCGGCGAGACCTTCGAGCACCGGGGCGTCCGAGCGGTGGTTGGTCCCGAGCGTGTGTCGTGCCGCCGCTTCGTCGACGGCTGCGAGGTAGGCGTGGATGTCGGCCCCGCGGAACGCGTAGATGGCCTGCTTCGGGTCGCCGATGAGCACGAGGGCGCGCTCGTCGCCGTCCGGTGCGGCCGAGCTGGGCGCGTCGGGCAGGTCGCCGAAGGCGTTGCGGACGATGCGCCACTGGACGGGGTCGGTGTCCTGGAACTCGTCGATGAGCGCGACCTGGTACTGGCGCCGCAGCGCCGCTCGTGCCGCATCGCCACGGTCGGGATCACCGAGGGTGTCGGCGAGCCGGGTCAGCAGGTCGTCGAACCCGAGCGTTCCGGTGCGGCGCTTGCGCTCGTCGACGACGGCCCGCAACTCGTTGGCGACCTCGATGCGGGCCTGGACCGTGGGGTCGCCGTGCTGCTGCGGGACCAGCATGGCGTCGGGGTTGCCGAGCACCTTCGTGATCAGTGTGTCGAGCTTCTGCCTGCTCGGGATCGGAAGGCCCGCAGCCCGGTCGTGGAACCGGCGGACCAGCAGGTCGCCGACGGCCTCGTCTACGAGGGTGGAGGTGTCCTCCAGCAGCTCCGCACCGCGGTCTACGTCGCCAGCGACCCCGAGCCCGACGAGCACCTGCTGGCAGAACCCGTGGATGGTCGCCACGGTGGCGGCGTCGAACTCCCCGAGCGCTGCCTCGAGCCGGGCCAGGCGGGTCCGCAGCTGCTCGTCGTCGGTGGAGGCGAGGTGGGTCAGCACCTCGTCGTCGGGGTGGGTCGGCTCCGTGCCGGAGAGGACGGCGGAGCAGTGCGCTGCGGCCTCGACCAGACGCCGGCGGACCCGCTCCCGCAGCTCGGCCGTCGCGGCGCGGGTGAAGGTGACCACCAGGATCCGTGGGAGCGGGACGTCGGCCTCCGCCACGTACCGTGTGACCAGCCCAGCGATCGTGTAGGTCTTGCCCGTGCCGGCGCTCGCCTCGAGCACGCAGGTGCCGCGGGGCAGCGGTCCGGTCAGGTCGAACGGCGTGGCGTCGGTCACCGCCGCACCTCCACGGCGTGCGTGTCGAGCGTGGCGTACGCGCGCTCCGCGATGCGCCCGAAGCGGTGGGGTGCGTCGCTGGCCGGGCAGCCGTCGCGACGGTCGTCGAGGTCCGGCGCCTCGAGCAGTACCGCGAGCTCGCATCCGACGCCGTACAGGACGGCGTTCGCGTCGCTGTCGCCCTCTGGGTAGCCGAAGGGATCGGGGCCCCACTTCTTGGTGGCCGCGACGGTCGCCTCGCCGAGGTCCGGCAGCGCCTTGGCCCAGGCAGCCGAGGTCGCGGGTGCGAATGGGAGCGGCCAGCGCAGGCCGTCGAGGGCCCGCGCGACGAACCAGGCGAGCTCCGCGACCGGGTCCGAGGGCGCGTCGAGCACCCAGACCTCCGTGGGGTCGTTGCGCTTCGACTTGGCGATGACGACGGCTCTCCAGTCGCGGTTCGGGTGCTGTGCGGCGACGGCGCACAGGCGCAGCCACGCACCGAGCCGGTGGGCGTGCTTCATCCCGGCGTACGTCATCCAGGCGATGGTCGTGTCGTGCACGCCACTGACCCGCCCCGTGAGTCGCACCGGTGCGCCGTCGCCGTCCGGTCGCACCGAGAGATCCAGGTCGATGCCGGTCTCCGGCACCGCGGGGACGTGCTGTGCGCGTTTCGCGAGCAGCGCCTCGACGGGGCCGCGGACCTCCGCCAGCGCCGCTCGGCCGATCGCACCGGGCGGGGTCGTGCCCCGTGCGAGCTCGAGATCGAGGGCACGATCGATGTCCCCACCGGTCATGGCCGCCGCGAGCACGCGGTCGCCGATCGCGAAGCCGACCAGGCCCGGCACGAACAACGGGAGGGCATCCTCGACGGGGTCGTCGGAGCGGGACAGCCGTGCGCCGAGCCGCCGGCGCAGGAACGCCGTCGCTGGGTCGACCCACGCCGCGACCAGCTCGTCGATCTCCAGCGAGGTCAGCGCGAGGGGCAGCAACGGCTCGAGGATCGGCGCGTACCGTCCGGCCCCGCCGCCGCGGGCACGTGCACGCGCGCCGCCGAGATCGTCCACGTCGAACGACCACGGACGCGAGGGGTGGAGCCCTCCGATCGTGAAGTTGCGGGAGTCGAAAGGCTGCAGCGGATGGGTGGTGACGACGTGCGTCCGGGCGGCACCGCCGTCGGGTGCCCTGGCGGTGCGGTCGAGCACGTCCAGCAGCTCGCCGATGGGGACCGCTGGCGGCTCGGGCGCGTTCGTCCGCTCGTCGTTGCCGGTGAACAGGATGACGAGGTGGTCCGTCGCGGCCAGCACGGCGTCGAGCAGGAGCTGCCGGTCCTCCGTGCGCACGTCCCGGTCCCCGACCCGCGGGTCCTGCTCGAGCAGGTCGTCGCCGTCTGGCGTCGTCCGCCGGGGGAAGGCGTCGTCGTCCATGCCGAGGAGGCACACGACACGGTGCGGCACGGACCGCATCGGGACGAGCGTGCAGACGGTCAGGTCGCCCGTGCGCTGGTTCGCCCGGGACGGACGTCCTCGCAGCCGGTCGAGGAGCAGCGAGCGGAGTTCCGGGAGGCTGATCCCGACCGGACGGGGCTCACCCGTGGGGGTCGAGGCCTCCGCGACCAGGTCCTCGAGCACGGAGCCGAGGGCGGCCCGCTGCCAGGTGTCCTCGCCCGGGTCGGCGAGGAGGTCGACGGCGGTCGCGATGGCGTCCCGCCAGGCGCCGGCGTCCTGCGTCACGTCGAGGGAAGCGACGGCGACTCGGAGCCGCGAGACGAACTCGGCGAGGCGTCCCGCCAGGTCGGCCTGCTTCCCCTCGACGTCGTCGAACGGCGCGACGCCCGCCACCAGCCTGAGGTCGCGGTCGGCGACGGCGAGCCCGACTGCGAGACGACGCAGTCCGTGCTCCCAGGTCCCGAGCTCCACGTCCCCGACGCCGAAGGGTTCCCGGTGGGCCGCGTCGAGGCCCCAGCGCACGCCGAGGCCGGATACCCAGGTGCCGAGCGTCTCGAGGTCGTCGTCATCGAAGCGGAACCGCCGACGGACGGGTCCCCGGGCCGCGAGGTCGAGGACCTCGGAGGCGGTGAGACGCGCGTCGGCGAGCTCGAGCAGCCGCGCTGTCACCTCCAGCACCGGGTTCGCGGCGCGCAGTGAGCGGTCGGCGAGCCGGACGCGCAACGGCGGCGGTCGCCCGTCGTCGCGCGCCGTCGTCCCGTCGTCCGGGGCGGAGGCGACGGGGACGTCGCTGATGCCGAACACGGACTCGATCAGGGGTGCGAACTCCTCGATGTCCGGGCACATGACGACGATGTCGCGGGGCTCCAGCGATGGGTCCTCGGCGAGCAGGTGCAGGATCGCGTCGCGGAGCACCTGGACCTGTCGCGTCCGCCCATGGCAGGAGTGGACCTGCACCGACCGGTCGTCGGGGGAGAGCTGTGGTCGCGTCTCCTCGTCGTCCCCGGTGGGCGCGCCGCTCGGAGCCCGGTCGGCACGGACGTCCGCCTGGAGACGCGCGAGCAGGGTCGTGCCCGTGTGGGACGCATCGAGGTCGCCGGCGGACGACGCGAGCGCGGCGTGCGCGCCGGCGCCGGCGGCGTGGACCAGCACCTGCATCTCCCGGGTGTCGCGGCCCCATGTCCGCAGCAGCGGGTGCTCGGCCAGGAGACGGGTCGGGTCGTCGCGGCGGCGTGGGCGGTCCTGCGTCACCTCGGCGAGGACCGGAGCGCACCGGTCCCACAACCCCGGGGAGGGGTGGAGGAGGAACAGGTGGACGTCGTGCCGATCGGCCAACGCGGTCAGCACCTCGACGTAGCTCGCCGGCAGGGCCGTGAGCCCGAACAGGCTGAACCGCTGCGGGAGGTCGCCGACCAGGCCCGAGCCCGACCGCAGCCAGGTGAGGGTGGCGCCGAGTCGGGCTGCGGGTCCGGGAACGCCGAGCTGCGAGGCGAGCCTCCGCCACAGCCCGGGCTGCCAGTCCAGCGCACGCGGGAGGGGGTCGCCTGCCGCGTCCACGTCGTCATCCTGCGCCCACCTGCGCAGCATCTCGGGGCGGTGGACGCCGTAGCGGTCGAAGAGGTCGGCGACGTGCCGGGCGGCGGCGTAGCGCCGCGCGGCGGGGCTGGTGCCGCCAGCTGCCAGGTGTGCGCTGAGAGTCCCGTACGCCCCCGGTGACCGGTCGAGCTCCTCGAGGACCGCCCACGTCAGCCTCGTGGGCTCCCACGGGTCGCGGGAGCGGCCGTCGGCTCCCCTGGGAGGGAGTTGACCCGCTGCCTCCATGGTGGTCGCGACGATGCGCCCCGGGAAGGGGAACTCGACGTTGGCGCACACCCCGTCGTGCCGGTCGGCGCCGGCCCCGAGGCGGAGCGCGAGCTGCTGGGCGAGCCAGCGCTCGAACCCACGGGAGTGCACGGCCACGAGCTCGCGGGCGAACGGGTCGGCCGGCGGGACGGCCAGGACCCCGGCGAGCTCGCGGACGAGCGCGTCGGCGCGGTCGGCGCGGTGGACGTGCAGCACGGTCGGGTCCCCCCTGGTGGTCGTCGGCCGCGACGGCGGGTGCGGTCGTCGACGGCTCGGCCCCGCGAGTATGGCCGACCGGTGTGACGGCGCCACGAGGCGGTGCGGGTGGGGGCACCGCTAGCGTCCCGACGTCCGCCCTGCCGGCCCGCCGTCGACCCGGAGCCCGCCGTGAGCCGCCGCGACCAGATCGAGCTGACCCCCGACGAGCAGCGCGCCTACCTCGCGTCGCAGCGCACCGTCGTGCTCGCGTCCGTCGGGCCGGACGGCGCCCCGCACGTCGTGCCGATGTGGTTCTGCCTGCGCGACGGGGTCGTGCACACGTGGACGTACGCGACGAGCCAGAAGGCCAGGAACCTGGCACGCGACCCCCGGGCCACCCTGCTCGTCGAGGACGGCGAGACCTACGAGGTCCTGCGCGGGGTGATGGTGAGGGCCGAGGCCGAGCTGCTCGACGATCCGGACGACGTCTTCGACGTCGGGTGGGAGATCGCGGTCCGCTACGCCGGCGGCGAGGTGCCCACCGACCCCGACGTCCGCGCCGGCATGGAGGGGTTCGTACGGGCGCAGGCCGCGAAGCGGGTCGCTCACCGCTTCGTCCCGGTCGAGACGAGCTCGTGGGACCACCGCAAGCTCGGTGGTGGCTACTGACCCCCTGATGCTCGGGCCCCGCGACGCTCAGGCCCGCGACGCTCCGGGCGTGACGGTGGCGTCCGCCCGGGCGAGCAGCCCGACCGTCACCTCGGCCAGCATCCCGATGTCGGCGAGCTCGCGCCCGGCGAACCGCGGCCCGTAGGGGCGGGCGACCAGCAGGGCCTCGTCGGCGTCGCGGAGCGGCGCGGCCGCGAGCTCCAGCGGCTCACCCGCCCGGCCCCAGCGGGACGGCGTCCAGGGCCCCGGCGGGATGCGCCGCACGTCACGCAGCGGCAGCCACGGCGTCGCGACGTTGAGGAACGACGGCGTGCCGGCGGAGGAGGCCCGCACCTCCGGCTGGGGCTCGCGGCTGGCGACCACGGCGGACCACGTCGCGTCGAAGGAGACCGTGAGCCCGTCGACCAGGACCGTCAGCAGCTCGTCGGGCGTCGTGCGGGCGAGGCGTGCGGCCAGACCCAGCGGGGGCAGCCCGGCGTGCCCGCGGGTCGGGCGCAGCGACTCGACGACCGTGCCCGGGATCTGCTCGAGCACCCGGCGCAGCACCTCGCCGGTGGCGCGCGGGGCCTCGATGACGAGCTGGTCCACGGCGGTCTCGACGGAGCGCTCGAGGACCTCGAGCGTCACGATGTTCGCGCCGACCCTGGCGAGGGCCGTGGAGATGCGGGCGAGCGAGCCGGGGCGGTCCGTGACCGCGATCCGCAGCGTGAACGTCACCCGTGGCTCCTCACGGCCGCCGGCGCCCGACGTCCGGCTCGACCCGGGCGGAGGTTGCCGCACGGCTGTTTCCCCGGTGTTGCGCCGAGGTTCCGTCTGCGTGCCGACCGTCCGGGTGTCGTAGCCTCGCGCCGCCGTCCCCCGCCGTTCGCCCGCCCCGCCGTCAGGACGCACGTGGACACCGCCGTGCTCTTCGTCCTGGTCCTCGTGCCCTCGGTCATCCTGCACGAGGTCAGCCACGGGGCGGTCGCCCACCTGTTCGGTGACGACACCGCGAAGCGCGCCGGCCGGCTCACCCTCAACCCGGTCCCGCACGTCGACCCGATCGGGACCATCGCGCTGCCGGCGCTGCTCGCCATCGCCGGCGGCGGCGCCGTCTTCGGCTACGCGAAGCCGGTGCCGGTGCGCCCGTCGCAGATGCGCCGCCCCCGCGACCACGGGCTGCTGACGAGCCTCGCCGGGCCGGCGACGAACGTGGTGCTGGCGGTGCTCGCCGCGCTGGCCCTGCGGGCCACGGGCGCCGCCGAGGGCACGACGCTGCGCGAGGTGCTCGTCGCCGTCGGGGTCGTCAACGTCGTGCTCGCCGCGTTCAACCTGGTCCCGCTGCCCCCGCTCGACGGCAGCGCCGTGGTCGAGCGGCTCCTGCCGGTGCGGGCCCTGCCGGCCTGGCACCGGCTGCGCCGCTGGTCGATGCCGCTGGTGTTCGCCGTGGTCCTGCTCGTGCCGGGGGCCCTGACGCGGCTGTTCCGCGCGGCGCTGTCGGTCTGGTCGCTGCTGCTGTAGCCCACGGCAGGAACCGGCGGCGCGCCCGGCGAAGGAGTCCGTCGAGAGACTCCGGGGTCCACGTGCGGGGGGCCGGAGCGAGGCGAGGGCGATGCAGCAGGACGTGCGTGGAGCGGGACGCCGCACCGGTACCGCGAGGCGGGGCCGGGCCGGGCGACTGGCGCTGCTCGTCGCGGCGGGGAGCGCCCTGCTGGGGCTCGCGGCGACGTCGGTCGGGGTGGCCCCCGTCGGGCTGCCGGCGCGGGTGGTGGCGTCCAGCGCCCGCGGGGTGGCGACGGAGTACCCGTCGTTCGACGCGACGGGGGCACCCGTCGGCACCAGCACCTGGCGGGTCGTGGCCGGCACGGGCAACTGCTGCGAGAACCACCTCGCGAGCGCACCCGACGGGACCCTCTACGACTTCGGCGGGACCTACCCCCACCTGTCCACCGACCACGGCCGGACGTGGCGCCGGGTGCAGCCGACCACGCCGCTCGTGAGCGGCGAGGGGACCATCGCCGTCGCGCCCAACGGCGACGTCGTCGGCATCGGCTGGGACCCCTACTCGGGCGACCACCTCCAGGCCTTCAAGTACGACGCGTCCACCCGCGAGTGGCTGTGGGCCGAGCAGCCCCTCCACACGCCCTTCTACGACCGCCAGTGGGTCGCGGTGGTGCCCGGGCCGGTCCGGGTCGGCGGCACGGAGGCGGAGTACGCCGTCGTCCTTCGGGGCGGCTACCCGTCGAAGGACCTGTACCTCGTCTCGACCGACGGCCTGACCTACACGACCCCGTCGCTGCGGGACGTCGACCAGCTCCTCGGTGGGTCCACCACCGAGCGCGTCGAGCTCGAGGTCGACCCCCACGCCGACCACGGACAGAGCCTCACCAACACCAACCTCGCCCCCCTGGGCATCGGCACGATCCTGACCGGGTCCGACCTCGTCACCGGGATCGCGGCGGGCTGCTCGACCGGCACCTACATCGCGTCGGGTGACGTCACGTGGTCGTGCTACGTCCCGCAGGACGCGGCCCGCGTGCGGTGGCAGGCCGCCGACTCGGCGGGGAACCTCCACGCCACCGAGTGGTCGCCCGCCGGCACCGTCGACCTCGTGTTCTCGGCCGACGGGGGCGTCACGGCGACGCGGTCGTCGGTCCCGCTGCCAGCCGGGTACGAGGTCCGCTCCTCCGGCGGTCGCGACCTGAAGGCGCACGCCGCCGCCGGTGTCATCGCCGTGACGACCCACGCGCAGGACACCGTGGGCGGGGCGTCGCAGGACCTCGTGTTCGTCTACCGCTACCCCGACCCGACGCGCGGGGAGGACCACCCGGTGCTCGAGCGCATCCACGAGGTCGGGCTCGGCGACCTCCGCGACGGCGTCGGCGTCGGCGCGTCCGGGGCACGGTTCGACTTCTCGACGCTCGCGATCCTGCCCGACGGGACCATCGCGGTGTCGTTCAACGACTCGACGCACACCTCACCGGCGGTGGCGGTCCTCGTCCGGTCGGCCTGACGGCCGAGGTCAGGCGCGGGCCGCCTCGATGCCGGCCACGACGTCGACCGCCGCCTGCCCGATCGCCCCGAGGTCGTACCCGCCCTCCTGCAGCAGCACCGTCGGCCGGTCGAGCGCGCCGAGGATCCTGCCGATCGGCCCCCACGCGGCCGGCGACAGCCCGAGCCCGCCCACCGGGTCGGTCGCGGCGGGGTCGAACCCGAGGCTCACCACGACGGTGGCCGGGTCGAAGTCGTCGACGGCCTCGCACGCCATCGTGAGCGCGTCGAGGTAGGCGTCGTCGGGGATGCCGGGCGTCAGCGGCAGGTTCCGGGTCGTGCCGCGACCCGGTCCCTCGCCGACCTCGTCGTCGAAGCCGGAGAACCACGGGAACGACCGGGCCGGGTCGGCGTGGAGCGACACGTACAGGACGTCCTCGGATCCCCAGAACAGCTCCTGGGTGCCGTTGCCGTGGTGGTGGTCGACGTCGAGGATGGCGACGCGGCCGCCGGCGCGGGCGGCGTGGGCCGCGACGGCGGCGTGGTTCACGAGGCAGAACCCACCGAGGTAGCCGCGGCCGGCGTGGTGCCCCGGGGGCCGGGTGAGCCCGTACGCGACGCCGGCCCCGTCGGACGCGGTGGCGAGGTCGAGCGCGGTCAGGGCCACGTCCACCGCCGCGCGGGCCGCCGCCCACGACCCGGCCACGACGGGCGTCGCGGTGTCCATCACCCACCAGCCCGCCTCGCCGACCGGGGAGGTCGGTCGCCGGGTCCCCCACGCGCGGTGGGGGAAGGTGTCGGGGATGCAGACCTCGGGCCCGCCGGCGGCGATCCAGCGGGCGTGCCCGTCCCGCAGCCACGCGACGAGGTCCGGGTCGTGGACCGCGAGGAGCGCCTCGTCGTCCTGCGCGACCGCTGGGGCCAGCGTGTGGCCGGCATCGCCGAGCGCGGCCTCGAGCACGTCGATGCGGGCCGGTCGCTCCCAGCGGGGAGCGACGACCCGGCCGAGCGAGAGCTCGTGGGCCGGGTCGTGCTGGGCGTGGGCGGGGGAGGTGACGACGTCCATCGGGCGGACGCTACCGTGCCGGGACGGGCCGACATCCTCCGTCGGCCCCCACACCGACACGGGAGCGTCACGTGGGCGAGCGGACCCTGGTGGGACCGGGGACCGGCAGCGGACCCGCCCTGCCGGCGGGCGCCGGGTTCGAGGCGGACGTGCACGAGCAGCCGGAGGCGTTGGCGAGGTTCCTCGACGCCGAGGCGGACACGGCCGTCCGCATCGCCGACCGGCTGGAGCGGCTCGACGTCCGCTCCGTGCTGGTGGCCGGTCGGGGGTCGTCGGACAACGCGACCCGCTACGGGCACTACCTGTTCGGTGCGGAGCACCGCCTGCCGGTCGCGCAGGCCACGCCGTCGCTGTTCACGCGCTACGGGACGCCGCCGATGCTCGACGGCGCGCTGGTCGTCGCGGTGTCGGCCGGAGGGCGCTCCCACGACGTGCTCGCGGTCGTGGAGGAGGGCGTGCGCCAGCGCCGCCCCACCGTCGCCATCACCAACGACCCGACGTCCCCGCTGGCCGAGGCGGCCGACCACGTGCTGCCGCTCCACGCCGGGCCGGAGCAGGGACCGACCGCGTCGAAGACCTACACCTCGACGCTCGCCGCCTTCGCGTTGCTCTCCGCGGCGATGGCGGGCGACACGGCCCTGCGCGACGAGCTGCGGGGGCTGCCGGACGTGCTCTCCCGCCTGCTCGACTCCTCCGCGGCGGCCTGCAAGTCCGTCGCGGCCGTCCTCGCCGACGCGCTGCGCGCGACCGTGGTCGGGCGCGGGTTCAACTACGGCACGGCCAAGGAGCTGGCGCTCAAGCTCACCGCGCTGACCCGGACGGCTCCCATCGCCTACTCGGCCGCCGACGTCATCCGCGGGCCCGTGCCGTCGACCGGTGAGACGCCGGTGCTGCTCATCGCGCCGTCGGGCCGCGTGCTGTCCGACGCGATGGGGCTCATCCCGACGCTGCGGGCCTCCGGCACGCCGCTGCTGGCCCTGTCGGACGTCGACGAGGTCCTCGACGAGGCCGACCGTGCCGTGCGGCTCCCCGCCGGCGTGCGCGAGTGGCTCTCGCCGATGGTGACCATCGTCCCCGCCCAGCTCATCGCGCTCGAGGTCGCCCGCTTCCAGGGGACCCTCGACGAGCACGACGACTGACCGACCACCACCCCCGCGGTCACCGTGACCGCCGACCGGAGATCGCACCGTGCGCGCCATCCGCATCGACCGCTTCGGCGGCCCCGAGGTCCTCGAGCTGCACGACGACGTGCCGGACCCGACCCCCGGCGACGGGCAGCTCCTGCTCGACGTCACCGCGGCCGGCGTCAACTACGCCGACACCCACCAGGCCGAGAACTCCTACCTCGCCCAGCAGACCCTGCCCCTGGTCCCAGGCGCCGAGGCGGTCGGCACGCTCGCCGACGGCCGGCGCGTCGTCGCGCTGCTCGCCAACGGCGGGTACGCGCAGCGGGCGCTCACCGCGGAGCCGCTCGCGTTCGAGGTGCCGGACGAGGTCACCGACGGGCAGGCCCTCGCGCTGGTGCTGCAGGGGCTGACCGCGTGGCACCTGCTGCGCACGACCGCGCAGCTCCGCGCCGGCGAGTCCGTGGTCGTGCACGCCGCCGCCGGCGGGGTCGGCACGCTCGCCGTGCAGCTCGCGAAGCTCCTCGGTGCCGGCACGGTCATCGGGTCGGCCTCGAGCGAGGAGAAGCGCGAGCTCGTGCTCGACCTCGGCGCCGACGCGGCCATCGACTCGCGGGCCGAGGACATGAACGCCGCGATCCGGGACGCCGCCGGCGGCAAGGTCGACGTCGTGCTCGACATGACCGGCGGTGCGACCACCGACGGTTCGCTGCAGGCGCTCGCGCCGTTCGGTCGGCTCGCGTTCTTCGGGATGGCGTCTCGCCGGGCGCCGTCGCCGGTCGACCCGGGCTGGCTGATGGGTCGCTCGATCGGGGTGCAGGGGTTCTGGCTCGTGCACTGCATGCAGCGCCCGACGGAGATGCTGGCCGGCCCGATGGCCGAGATGCTCGGCCTCGTCGCGACGGGCGAGCTCCGTCCGGTCGTGGGCGACACCTACCCGCTGTCGGAGGCCCGGCGCGCCCACGAGGACCTGCGGGCCCGCCGTACCGTCGGCAAGCTGGTGCTCGACCCGGGCGCCTGACCCGACCGTCGGCGTCAGGCCGTGCCGCAGAAGCGGAGGATCGCGACGGCGAGCCCGCGGGCCGCGGCCTCGAGGTCGGCGAGCGGGACGTGCTCGTCGGGCCGGTGGGCCGCCCGGATGTCGCCGGGGCCGTACACGACGGTGGGGATCCCGCCGACGCCCACGGTGAGGCCCATGTCGCAGCCGTACGGCATGGCCCGCACGACCGCCGGCGCGCCGGCGGTCGCGGTGACCGCCCCGGTGAGCGTGGTCACGACCGGGTCGGCGAGGTCGGTGCGGGCCGGTAGGAACTGCCCGCCCCACCAGGTGACCTCGGGCGGGTGCTCGGCGAGCCACGGGTCGGTCGCGGCCGCCGCGGCCACCGCGTCCTCGAGCTCCGCGCGGGCGGCGTCGAGGTCCTCGCCCGGCGCCACCCCGTAGCGACCCTCCCACGTGAGCCAGTCCGCCTCGGAGGAGGGCCAGTCACCGGCGGCGAGCCGACCCCCGCAGATCGCGAACGGCGTGTCGAGCCACCCGAACAGCGGGTCCGCGTGGCGGGCGTTGCGGCGCCGCTCGAGGTCCTGCAGCGCGGTGAGCACGACCGGGAAGCGCTCGATGGCGGACACGCCCTCCTCGCGCAGCGCCCCGTGCGCCGAGCGGCCCCGCAGGGTGATGCGCCACGACAGGGCTCCGGCGACGGCCGGCACGACCGCGAGCCCGGTCGGCTCCGGGACGATGCAGGCGTCGGCCGTCACGCCGTGCTCGAGCAGCGCGAGCGTCCCGGCCCCGCCGTCCTCCTCGGCCGCGACCGACGCGATGGCGACGGTCCCGGCGAGCTCGACGCCGGCGGCCCGGATCGCCTCGACCGCGTGGACCGCGGCAGCCAGCCCACCCTTCATGTCGCAGGCCCCCCGCCCGTACAGCGCGCCGTCGCGCACCGTCGGGGCGAACGCCGGGGTCGTCCAGTCACCGTCGATGCCGGGCGGGACCACGTCGACGTGGCCGTCCACGAGCATCGTCGGTCCGTGCCCACCGCCGGCGCGGCCGACGACGCCGAGCATCACGTCCCGCTCGAACTCGGCCGAGTAGCGCGGGTGGCGGGAGAGGACGTCGACGTCGACGTCGAACGTCTCGACCTCCATCCCGACGGCCTCGAGCCGAGCCGCCACGAGCCGCTGCCCGGGCGTCTCCTCGGCCGACACGCTCGGGACCGCGACGAGCGAGGAGGTGAGCTCCACCAGCGCGTCGAGGTCGACGTGGTCGAGGACCCGCCGCTCCACCTCGGTGAGCCGGTCGGGGCCGCTCACGCCCCGCCGCCGTCGAGCGCGTCGAGGGCCTGTGCGAGGTCGGCGACGAGGTCGTCCGCGTCCTCGATGCCGCACGAGTAGCGGACGAGCCCCTCCGGGATACCGGCCTCGGCACGCTCCTCGGCGGTGAGCTCGACGTGGCTCGTCGTCGCCGGCGGGCCGACGATGGTCTCCACCTGGCCGAGGTTGGCCGCCAGGTAGGCGTGGCGCAGCCGGGGCAGCAGGGTGCGGACGGCGTCGAAGCCGCCCTCGACCTCGAACGAGAGCATCCCGCCGAAGCCGTCCATCTGTCGGGCCGCGACGTCGTGGCGCGGGTGCGTCGGCAGGCCGGGGTAGTGGACCGCGGTGACACGCGGGTGCGTCGCGAGCCACGTCGCCACCGTCATGCCGTTCGCGTTGTGCCGCTCGACGCGCAGGCCGAGCGTCTTCAGGCTCCGCAGCATCAGGGCCGCGACCTGCGGGTCCATGCCGGTGCCGGCGATCTCGCGATGGTGGTAGACGCGGCCGACGAGGTCGGCGCCGCCGACGACCACGCCGCCGAGCACGTCGCCGTGGCCCGAGAGGTACTTCGACGCGGAGTGCAGCACCAGGTCCGCGCCGTGCTCCAGCGGGCGGGTGTTGATCGGTGTCGCGAACGTGTTGTCGACCACGACGACCGCGCCGGCGGCGTGCGCCGCGGCCGACGTGCGCGCCAGGTCGAGGACCTTCAGCGCCGGGTTCGTCGGCGTCTCGAGGTACACGACGTCGCAGCCGGCGGCGATCTCCCGCTCGAGCGCGTCCTGGTCGTCGGTGTCCACCACGACGCACTCGACGCCGTGGCGGGGGAGCAGGTCGGTGAAGTGCAGGTAGGTGCCCCCGTAGGCGTCCTTCACGCTCACGACGCGGCTGCCCGCGGTGGTGAGCGCGAACAGCGTCGTGGAGATCGCGGCCATCCCGGTGGTGAACGACGTGCCGGCCTCCGCGCCCTCCAGGGCCGCGACCTTCCCCTCGAAGCGGTCGGTCGTCGGGTTCGAGTTGCGGGCGTAGATGTGGCCCTCGGCCTCGCCGAGCGCGGCGGCGCGCCAGGCGTCGACATCCGGGTACGCGAACGCCGAGTTCGCGGCGATGGGTGGCACGACGGACCGGGTGGCAGGGTCGACGGCCTCGGTGAGGTGGACGCTGCGGGTCGAGGGCCCGAGGCCGGTCGGGTCGTCGGTGGGCACGCTGGCTCCTGCGGACGGTGGCGGCGGACCGGCCACCGTAGTGACGCGCCGCCGGCGCCGCGGCTCAGCCGCCGGCGGCGTCCGGGTCCCCGCCGCGCACCGGTGCCACGGTCACCGCGGTGATGGGCCCGTTGGTGGTCGTGAGCTCGAGGCGGGGGCCGGACGGGTCGGTCGGCACCTGGACGTCCACGGGACCGTTGGTGGTGCGGGCCGCGACGTCGTAGGGGCCGCCCGGCAGCCGCAGGGTGATGCCGCCGTTGACGGTCTCGACCCGGGTCGGCCCCGCGTCGGTGTCCCACCGGCCCTCGAAGGAGCCGTTCACCATCTCGACGTCGACGACGGCCACCCCGGCGGGCGAGACCCCGACGTCCCCGTTGACGGTCCGGACCGTCACCGGGGCGGTCCCGCCCCCCACGCGCACCTCGCCGTTCGTGGTGGTCACCTCGACCTCGGCGTCGGCCGGGGTGAGCACCAGGAAGTCGACCTGGCACGAGCCGATGAACCCCTCGGGACAGCCGTCCCGCAGCGTCAGGACACCGTCCTCGACCTCGACGACCGGGGTGGGGGCACGCAGCGCGAACCGTGCGTACACGTCGAGCATCGCCGACCCGACCACACGGGGTCCCCGGCTGATGCGCACGGCGCCGTTCACGTTGCGGGCGTCGATGCGGACCACCTCGTCGAGGCCCTCGGGCGTGAGCGTCTCCAGCGTCTCGGTCGCGAAGAGCGGGTCGACGAACACGGGGGCCGCGACCAGCAGCACGCCCAGGAGGATCGCGACGACGGCCACGACCCTGCTGGCGGTGGACTCCACGGACGGTGCTCCCGGGTGCGGGGCCCGGCGGTCCGGGCGGGCAGGCGGGACCGTAGCCACGGGTAGCGTCCGCGACACCGAGCCGGAGACCACCGTGACCGACGACCTCGCGCCCGCGACCCCGCCACCCGGGTCCGTCGCCCTCACCGCCGCCGGCGTGGCGCACCGCGTCGTCGCGCCGGGGCCGTCCTCGAGCCTCGAGGAGCACGCCGCGAAGCTCGGCATCCCGCCCGACCACATGGTCAAGACCATCGTCGTGCGCCGGGGCGACGACGACGTCGTGCTGGTGCTCGTCCCGGGGAGCCGACGCATCGACTGGGCCAAGCTGCGGGCGCACCTCGGTGTCCGCCGGCTCTCGCTGCCCGAGAGGGACGAGGCCGAGCGCCTCACCGGCTACGTCGTCGGGTCGATCACCCCGTTCGGCGCCGCCGGCGACTGGCCCGTCCTGGCCGACGCCGCGCTGACCGACATCGAGACGATCGCGCTCGGGTCGGGGGAGCGGGGCGTCAACATCGTCGGCCGGACCGCCGACCTGGTCGCGGCCGCCGGCGCCGAGGTGGTCGACGTCACGTCCGTGTGACCCGCCGTGCCGGCCGGTCGGCGGGGCGCCGGCGGCGCGCCGGCGGCGCCGCCTCCCTAGACTCGTGGTCCGCGACCACAGGGATCCCGTGCTCCTGCCGCTGGGTGAACACGACCTGCTCGTCTTCTGGGCGCAGTTCGCCCTGCTCCTCGTGGTGGCCCGGGGGCTCGGCTACCTGTTCCGACGTGCCGGCCAGCCGTCGGTCGTCGGTGAGCTCGGCGCCGGCCTCCTCATCGGGCCGTCCGTGTTCGGTCGGGTGCTGCCCGAACAGGCGGCCTGGGTCTTCCCCGGCACCGAGCTCACCAGCGCCCCCATCCTCGCCGTCGCGTGGGTCGGGGTCGCGCTCCTGCTCGCCGAGACGGGCTTCGAGACCGACCTCGGGCTGCTGCGCCGCCTCGGGCGCAAGGCGGCCGCCGTCTCCGTCGGCAGCCTCGTCGTCCCGATGGCGCTCGGCCTCGCCATCGGCTGGGTGATGCCGGCCGGGCCGTTCCTCGGCGACGCGGCGACCCGGTTCACGTTCGCGGCGTTCATCGCCGTCGCCATGTCGATCTCGGCGCTGCCCGTCGTGGCGCGGATCCTGACCGAGCTCGACCTCATGCGCCGCGACCTCGGCCAGGTCACCGTCGCGGCCGCGATGGTCAACGACCTCATCGGCTGGATCCTCCTCGGCACCCTCGTCGGCATCGTGACCTCCGGGTCCCTCGCCATCGGCTCCAGCGTCGCGACGGTCCTCGCGATCCTCGCGTTCTTCGCCTTCGCGTTCACCCTCGGGCAGCGCCTGACCGACCGGGCGCTGCGAGCCGCCCGGCTCGCGAGCACCGGCCTCACGGGCCCGGTCACGGTGAGCCTCTGCGTCGTGCTGGTCGCCGCCGTCGTCACGCAGGCCATCGGGGTCGAGGCGGTCCTCGGCGCGTTCGTCGCCGGCATCGTGCTCGGGCGGTCCCCGTACCAGCTGCCCGAGGTCCGCCGGACCGTGGAGCTCATGAGCGCGGCGGTCTTCGCCCCGATCTTCTTCGCCACCGCCGGCATCTACGTCGACCTCGGTGCCGTCGCGAACGCCCAGGGCCTGCTGTGGGGGACGGCCATCATCGCCGTCGCGACCGTGGGCAAGCTCGCCGGCAGCTACGCCGGCGCCCGCGCCAGCCGGATGAGCCACGACGAGGGCGTCGCCCTCGGGATCGGCCTGAACGCACGTGGCGCGATGGAGATCGTGCTCGCGACCATCGCCTTCAGCATCGGTGTGTTCAGCCAGGACGCGTACACCCTGATCGTCCTCATGGCGATGGTCACGTCGCTGCTCGCACCGCCGCTGCTGCGCCGCTCGCTGCGTCACGTGTCGCCCGGTGGCGAGGAGGCCGGTCGGCTCGCCCGCGAGGAGGTCCTCGGCAGCAGCGTCATCGCCTCGACCTCGAGGGCGCTGCTGCCCACGCGGGGCGGCGAGAACTCGCGCCTCGCCGCGGACGCGCTCGACCACCTCCTCCAACCGGACGCGTCCATCACGGTCCTGACCGTGCACGACCCCGCGCACGACCCGGCGACGTGCGGCTGCGAGCAGGCGCTCGACGAGGTCGTCGAGGCACACCGTGGGGGACGCGCGGTCGAGCGCCGCCGGCTCACGTCCTCCGACGCCGCCGCGGCCGTCATCAACGAGGCACGGCTCGGCTACGGCATGGTCGGGGTCGGGCTGACCGACGGGTTCCGCGAGACACACGAGCTCTCCGCCATCCTCAAGGAGCTGATCACCGACACGCCGGTGCCGTTGCTGCTGGTCCGGCACGGCACGCCGGGCGCGCGGATCGCGGACACCCGTCGGGTGCTCGTCCCGGCGACGGGCATCCGCCACGGTCGTGCCGCCGAGGAGGTCGGCGCGGTGCTCGCGGCGCGACTCGACGCGCACCTCGACCTCGTCCACGTCGTCGCGCGGCGCGACCGGGAGCCGGGGGACGGCGCCGGCGCCGGGGGCGCGGCGACCGTGACGGTCGACGCGGCGGCGGGGACCATCGTCGACCAGGCCCTGCAACGCGCCACGAGCTTCGGGGCCCGCGCCGAGGGGTTGGTCCGCAGCGGGACGGTCGCCCCCGAGGCCATCCTCGCCGCGGCCGAGGAGCGCGACGCCGACCTGCTGGTGGTCAGCGTGCAGGCCCGGGCGGTCGAGGGGCACCCGTTCCTCGGGCACGGCACCGAGTACCTCCTGGAGCACGCCCCCCAGACCGTGCTCGCCGTGATCTTCCCGCCGGACGCGACCCGAGGCGAGTGAGCGGCGCGGCTCGTCGGGTCAGGTGCGCGGCACGACCAGCGCCCACTCGGCTCCGTCGGCGCCGGCGGTGAGCGTGGCCGTGCCGCCGGCGCGCTCGAGCCGTCCCACGATCGACCCGCGCACGCCGAGCCGGTCGGCGGGCACGTCGTCGAGGTCGAAGCCCGACCCGTGGTCCCGGACCCACACGGTCACCGTGTCGGCCGTCGACTCGGCGTAGACGCGCACGGGCCCGTCGGTGTGGGCCACCGCGTTGCGGACCGCCTCGACCGTCGCGTCGACCAGCAGGCGGGTCCGGGTGTCGACGGGGGCGTCGCCGGCGGTGGAGAAGGTGACCTGGCGGCCGGCGGCCGCGGCGGTCACGGCGGCGTCGAGGGTCGCCGCGAACGACGCCTCGTCGTGGCCGCCGGCCCGCGCACGGCGCAGGAACGAGCGCAGCTCCGTGGACGCCTGCTCAGCGAGCCGGCGCGCCTCGGGCGACTCCGTCTCGCGGGTGATGGCCGTCAGCGTCTGCAGCACCGAGTCGTGCAGCCGCGCCGCCGCCTCGACCCGCTCGTGGGCGACGGCCTGGTCGGTCTCGGCGGCGGCCACGGCGGCGGCGAGCCGGTCCCGCTCCTCCTGCCCCCCCTGGACGACGCGGACGAGCCACGCGAGCGCGAGGCCGCCGAACCCGAAGATGAGCAACGTCGAGACGCCGCCGCCGACGTTCCACCCGGGCGCGACGACGCCGCGGCCGAGCGCCACGAGACTGAGCAGCGCGACGACCGCGACGACGTTGGTGCGTCGTCCGGAGAGCGCGGCGCCGGAGAGGACGATGAACGAGGCCCCGCCGGCGAGCGACCAGCCGTCGGTGCCGGCGAGCGGGCCGAGCAGCTCGGCCAGGACCGCCGCCGCGACCCACCCGGCGAACCAGGCTCGGGGTGGCCGCACCGCCTGCGACGCGAGCGCCCAGGCCCACAGCGCGGCGACCCCGACCCACAGCACCGTCGGTTGGCGCACCGCCGGCGCGGTCAGCGCCAGCAGGGTGGTCCAGCCGGCGCAGACGAGCCCGAACCGGCGGAGGAAGGTGAGCGCGGCCGACTGCAGCGCGGCGGGGGAGGAGGGCACGTCCATGCGGTCCATCCTGCCCGACGGGCCACCCGTGGGGGTCGAGGTGCCACCGCCGGCGCGGGTCCCGTCCACAGCGGCGCGGTCCACCTCGCGCTCGCGACTCGCGGCCGTGCCGGGGTGTCGCGCCGTCGTCGAGGTGCACGCCCCGCGGCTGAGGGGTGCACGGCGCGGAGCACGGTCCATCCGGAGCGACGAGCCCGGACGGGCGCCGGAGGCCGCAGCCCTGACGGAGCCCTGACACCAGGGACGACACGAGCGCGGGCCGTCGCCGTAGTGTCGGGCCATGGACCCGACCACCACCGCCCCGGACCCGGGCGCCCCGAGGATCGTCGTCGTCGAGGACGAGCGCACGCTCGCGGACGCCATGGCGCTGCGCCTGCGTGCCGAGGGCTACCGGGTCGACGTCGCGTACCGCGGTACGGACGGCCTCGCCCTGTGCGACCCTGCCCCGGACCTCGTGCTGCTCGACCTGATGCTCCCCGACATCGACGGTCTGGAGGTCTGTCGGCGCCTGCGCACCCGGAGCGACGTCCCCGTCCTGCTGCTGACCGCCCGGACCGCCGAGGCCGACGTCGTCGCCGCGCTCGCCGCCGGCGCGGACGACCACCTCGCGAAGCCGATCGGGATGCGCGAGCTCGTCGCCCGGGTGCGCGCCCTGCTCCGGCTGGTGGCCCGGGCTGCCGGGTCCCCCGCGCCGTCGGTGCACGTCGTGGGTGACGTGCGCGTCGATGTCGGGCGGAGGACCGTCACCCGCGGTGGGGTGCCGGTCCACCTGACCGCGACGGAGTTCACCCTGCTGGTCCGACTCGCGGAGCGCGGCGGCGACGTCGTCCCGAGAGCCACCCTCCTCGCGGAGGTCTGGGGCCTCCCCGAGGACGTCCCGTCGCGGACCCTCGACACGCACGTCGGCGAGCTCCGCCGGAAGCTCGGGCCGGACATCGTGCGGACCGTGGTCGGTGTCGGGTACGCGGCAGCGGAAGGTGGTGGGTGATGCGCGGCCCACTGGACCGGATCGGCGCGATCAAGCTCAAGCTCGGTGCGCTGCTGGGCGGTGGGGTGCTCGTCACCGTCGTCACCGTGCTCGCGGGCTCGCGCGTCGGCCTGCCGACCGGGCTCGTCGCCGTCGCCGCGCTGGCCCTCGGCCTCGTCGCCGTGGACGTGCTCGCGGACGGCCTCACCGCACCGCTGCGTCAGATGGCTCGGCAGGCGGATCGGCTCGCGAGCGGGCAGCCGGTCGAGCGGGTCGACGACGGCGCGCTGGACGAGGTCGGCGCGCTCGCCCGCGCCTTCAACCGCATGGCGGACGAGGTCGCCCACACCGACCGGGTGCGTCGCGAGCTGGTTGCCAACGTCAGTCACGAGCTCCGGACGCCGCTGGCGGCCCTCACCGCCGTGGTCGAGAACCTCGTCGACGGGGTGGAGCCGGCCGACCCGGCGCGACTCGCCGCGCTGGAGGCCCAGACCGCTCGCCTGACGCGCCTCGTCGGGGAGCTCCTCGACCTGTCACAGCTCGACGCCGGCGCGACCCGTCTGGACGTCGCGCCGACCGACCTCGTCGCACTGGTCGCCGAGGCGGTCGACGCGTGCAGCTCGGCGGGACGCGTCACCGTGGACATCGCCCCGGAGGCGCGGACCCTCGAGGTCGACCCGGCCCGCTTCGGGCAGGTGCTGGTGAACCTCCTCGACAACGCACTCCGTCACGGACCCGATGGCAGCGACGTCGCGGTGCGCGCGTCCCGGGACGGCGGGGTGGTCCGGATCACCGTCTCCGACCAGGGCCCCGGCATCGCCGCTGCGGATGCCACCCGGGTCTTCGAGCGGTTCGTCCGCGCCGACGCCGGTCGCACGACGGACTCCGGGGGGGCGGGCCTCGGCCTGTCGATCACCCGCTGGATCGTCGAGCTCCACGGCGGCTCGGTCCGGGTCGACCGTCCCGACGAGCCCGGGGCACGTCTCACGGTCGAGCTGCCCGTCGCTCCCGTCCCGCCGACCGTCGCTCCCGCGGGCCCGGCGCCCTCCTCGGCCGGCCTCCCGCGCACGGGGACGAGCGGTGCCGGGGACCTGGGACTGCTGCCGACCCCGATCGCCGGTCTCGGCCGGCGTGGACTGACCGCCGCGCTCGTCGCAGCCGTGCCGGCGGCCCTGCTGCCCCTCGCCGGGCCGCTCGGGCTGGCCTTCGCCGTCGTTCTCGTCATCGGCGGGGCCGCGAGCCTCGCGGCCCTGGACCGACCCCCGGATGCGTTCGGGCTGGGATGTGGCCTCCTCGCCCTGCTCGTCGCGACCCAGTGGGCACTCACCGACGCGATCTGGGTCCTCGTGCCGGCGACGCTCGGCGCTCTGCTCCTGGCCGGGATCGGGCTGTGGGCACCGCGGACGTTCGGGGAGCTCGGCCGTGCGCTCCTCGTCGGGCCGCTCCTCGCGGCGGCTGCCCCCGTCCCCCTCGTCCGGGGACTGCGGTCGGCGCGCGGCATCGCGCTCGCCCGCGTCGCCGTCCCGGCCGCGGCGACCGTGGCCGTGGTCGTGGTCTTCGGGGGGCTGCTCGGTGACGCGGACGCCACGTTCGCGCGCCTGCTGGACCGCGTGCTGCCGGAGGTCCGGGTGGACGGGACCCTGGTCCTGCGCGGCCTCCTCGGCACCCTCGCCGCGCTGCTCGTGGCCACGTTCGCGCTCGTCCAGCGCGCTGGCGACGTCGTCACCTCCCCCTGGCGCCGGCCGGTGCGGCCGCGCTCCGACTGGGCCGTGCCCCTCGTCGTCCTCGTGCTGCTGCTGTGGGCGTTCGTGGCCGTCCAGGCCGACGCGCTGCTGGGCGGCGACGGGCGGGTCCTGACCACGGCAGGGCTGACGTACGCGGCGGACGCCCGACGCGGGTTCGGTCAGCTGCTCGTCGTCACGGTCCTGACGCTCGGCGTCACCGGAGTGGTCGTCCGGGTCGCACGAGAGGAGGACCGACGGCTCCGGGACCGACTCCTCGCCCCGCTGCTCGGGGCGACCGCCGTGGTGCTCGTCACGTCGGTGACCCGGCTGACCTCGTACGTCGGCGCGTTCGGGCTCAGCCGCCTCCGCATCGCGGCCTATGCCGCCCTGCTGTGGGTGGCGCTCGTGCTCGTGCTGGTCGTCGTCGCCGGTGCGTCCCGGTGGGTCGCGACCGCGTTGCCCCGCGCCGTCGTGCTGCTGACCGGCGCCCTCGCCCTCGGCCTCGTGCTGGTCCGGCCGGACGCGGTCATCGCGCGGGTGAACGTGGCACGCGTCGCGGACGCGGCCGGGTCCGGTCCCGTCGCCCCGCTCGACCTCGACCATCTGGCGGGGCTCTCCGCCGATGCGACCCCCGTGCTCGTGGCTCAGCTGCCCGAGACCGACGCCCGGCGAGTGCTCGGCATCCCCGCCCCCGACCTCTCGGGCGCGAACGTGGCCTGCGTGCGGCCCCAGCGACCGGACCTCGGCAGCTGGAACCTCGCGCGCGTCCGGGCCGACACGGCCCGCGCCGAGCTGGCGTGCAGATTGCCGGGGTCGCCGTCACGGGCACCGTGAGGCCGAGCGACCCGGTCAGGCCGCGGTGACCTCCGCGCCGGCGGCGGTGGCTCGCACCTGCGGCGTGACCTCGAACCCGCCGGCGGCGGCGAGCGCCAGCATCATCCGGGCGCCGTCGACCTCGACGTCACCGGTCGTGCGGACCGGTTCGCCCCACACGACGGAGACGCGGAGACGGCGCCAGGGCCGCCACGCCGACCACGCCGGTCCGGGGTGCCGCTCGTGGAGGATCGCCAGCGGCTGGACCGGCACGCCGGCCGCGTCGGCCATCCGCACCGCGCCGGTGCGAGGGGTGCGCAGGGCGGGGTCGGTGTGGCAGCCGCCCTCGGGGGCGAGCCAGATGCGTCCGCCGGCGCGGAGGTGATCGGCGGCCTGTTGGAACGCCGGGCGCGGGTCGCGGTCGGTGCGGGCCGTCGTCACCACGGCATCGCCGACCCACAGCGCCGCGCGCACCACGCGGCTGCGCTGCCAGCGGGCGATCGGGCGCAGCGACTCGTCGGCGACCTTCGCGACCGGGCCGTCGACCCAGTGCGGGTGGTTCGACACGACCACGGCCGGGCCGTCGACCCGACGCTCGGCGCCGACCACCTCGACCCGCAGCAGCGTGATGGCGACCGCCTTGAGCGGGCGCTGCAGCAGCCAGCGGACCTCGGTCGCCACCACGAGGGCGGCGGCGACGGCGACCGCGCCGGCGGTGGGCACGCGGCCGGCGCCGGCGGTGGTCACCACCAGCGGGGCGGCGAGCGTCGCGACGCCGGCGGACACCTTCAGCGCGGCGAACGCGGCCGCGAACCGCGACGGGTCGACGGCGACGTGCTGCAGGCGGGTCTGCAGGCCCAGGTAGGCCGCGCCGGCACCGAAGCCGAGGGCGACGAGGCCGGGCTGCCAGGCGCCCGCACCGGCAGCCAGCAGCCCACCGAGCGCGACGGCCATCCCCGCCTCGACGCGCAGCCGCAGCAGGTTCGTGGCGGCGAACCCGGCGGCCCCACCGACGAGCGCCAGGGCGAGCAGCACGCCGGTCGCGGTGCGGTCGCCGAGCCACGCGCCGGCGAGGTCCGGGCCGACCGCGAACAGCAGCACCGCCGGGACGAGCGCGAGCGACGCGGCGGCGACGGTGCGCACCAGCCCGGTCGCCGGGACGCCGGCGGGGGCCGGTCCCGCCGTCACCCCCACAGGCGCCGCCGCCACCGCCGACGTGACCTCCCGCACCGCGGGCTCGAGGCGCAGGGTCCGGTAGGCCAGCGCGAGCGCGGTGTACCCGGAGAGCGCCACGACCCACCCCGTCGCGGGACCGGTCAGGGCGACGAGCAGCGAGCCGATCGGCAGCAGCCCGTACGACAGCACGGCGGTCACCGTGTTGACGGCGGTGAAGGTCGTGGGCGGCACGTGCCGCGACGTGACCGACTCGCGGGTCGCCGCGAGGATGGCGGCGCAGTACTCGAGCACGAGGACCGCCGCGACGATCCCCGCCACCGAGCCTGCCGCGAGCCCGGCGCACACGCCGGCGACGCCGGCGAGGCGGCCGAGCTCGTGACGGCGCAGCACCCGAGTCAGGTCAGCCCGGTCGGCGCGGCGGGCCGCGAGCGGCGCGAACGCGACGCCGGGGACGATGCGGGCCAGCAGCACCCCGGCCGTGGCCCACGGCGAGCCGCCCGTCAGCGCGTCGACGGTGACGACGAGCGTGGCGAACAGCGTCCAGTCGGCGAGCGAGCCGATCGCCGCGGTGCCGAGCAGGAACCGGGTGGTGCGGTGGCGGAGCAGGACGGGCATCTGGCGCCTCACGAGGGACGGGGACCGTGTGGTCACACGGTCCCCGTCGGGGCGGTGCGGCGCCTCAGGGATGCCCCTGAGCTCCGCGCGGTCGCCTCAGCCGTCCTGGCCCTCACCGACCTCGTCGTCGTCGCGGCGGGCCCGGGCGGCGCGGACCGCCCAGGCCAGCATCGTGATGCCGGCTGCGAACGTCGCGATCGTCACGACCACCTCGCCGGAGAACAGCGCCGCGAGGACGCGGACCCCGGCGACGAGCGCGCCGACGGCGCCGGCGACCACGAGGCCGCCCTCGTCGGTGACCATCCCGTACACCAGGTAGCCGAGCACGATCAGCAGGGCCAGCAGCGCCCCGACGGGCGCGTTCAGGACGTTGAGCTCGAGGGCGGCGTACGCCAGCACCGCGGAGCCCCCGACGCGGGCCGCCGTCGCGGCTCGGCCGTCGAGCTCGCGCGAGAGGACCAGCCACACGCCACCGATCACCGCGTGGAGCAGGCCCGTGAGCAGGAACGCGTCGGAGGTGAACACCGGGTCGACGAGGCCACGCAGCGGGTGGAAGAACAGCTCCACGTCGCCGGGCTCCCAGCGGTCCGACACCGCGGTGCCGAACGGTCCGGCCGCGTACAGCAGGCCGGCGAGCAGGCCGAGCTGGCGCAGGACCGAGCCGCGGTCGCGCTGCAGCACGACGCCGGCGTGGACGGCTGCGGCGACGCCACCGAGGGCGACCGCGAGCCGGCCGCCGTCGGGCAGGACCTCGCGTCCGACGAGCGTGACCGCCGCGGCGACGCACAGGGTCGCCGACAGGTAGAGCATCGAGGTGATGTTCGACAGCAGACGACGGCTGGACACCTCGGCCCAGCCGGCCGCGACGGTGAGCCCGAGGGCGGCCCCGCCGAGGACCATGGCCTTCTCGACCTGCCCGAGCTGCTCCCAGGTGGACGACAGGAACCCGACGACCGCCATGGCGACGAGGGTCGTGCCGATCGCGGCGACGAGCTCCGGGACGCGGTCGCGCCAGGGTCGACGCGGCGGACGCGCGGCGGTCGGGACGCCCCCCGCCGGCGGCGGGCCCACGGGCATCGACCCCGGCGGCGGGGGTGGCGGGGGTGGTGGCGTGCCGAGCCGCGTGGTCGCGTCCGGTGGGGGGACGGTGGGGGACGTGCCCCCGACGGGCGTCTGCGGCGTGGTGGTCGTCACGGCGGGCCTCCTCGGACTCGGTGACCGTGTGCGTCCACCCTCGCCCGCGCCGGCGGCCGTCACCTCAGGGATGCCCCTGAACCCCCACCGTCACCCGCCCTCGAACCCGCGTTCCATCGCCCACCGGGCCGCCTCGTGGCGGTTGGTGAGCTGCAGCTTCTGGAGGATGTTGCGCACGTGGGTCTCGACCGTCTTCGGGCTCACCACGAGCCCCTCGGCGATGCGGTTGTAGGTGTGCCCCCGCGCGAGGAGCCGCAGCACGTCGCGCTCGCGGTCGGTCAGCGCCTCCCACTCCGGGTCGGCGATCTCGGCACCGGCGACGTCGAGGTCCATGACGTGCCCGGCCAGCTCGGGGGAGAACACCGGCACGCCGTCGGCGGTCGCGCGGACCGCGGCCGCGATCTCGGCGACCGGCGCCGTCTTCAGCAGGTACCCGGTCGCGCCGGCGCGGACGGTGCGCAGCACGTCGTCGCGCTCGTCGGACGCCGACACCGCGAGCGTCGGTGGGGCGTCGGCACCGAGCGCCGCGAGCACGGCAGGGCCGCCCCCGTCGGGCAGCCGGACGTCGAGGACCAGCACCGCCGGGCGGTGGGCCCGCACGGCCGCGACCGCGTCGGCGACGCCGGCGGCCTGCGCCACGACCTCGATCCGGTGCTGGGAGAGCCCGCCGGCGAGCCCCTCGCGCACGACCTCGTGGTCGTCCACGACGACCACGCGCAGGGGCGGTGCGACCGCTCGAGCCTGCTCCGCCACGCCCTCGCTCCCCGCTCGTCGGGTCCGTCCGGCCGCCCCGATCGGCCGGCCGCCGCCCCGAGCCTGCCACGTCGCACCGCTACCGTGCGCGAGCCCTCCCGCCGCCGGTCCGTCGCCCGGCCCACCCACGTCCCCGAGGAGCCCCCGCTGGCCCGCACCCGTCCCGGCTGGCTGCACCCGACGATCCTGGGTGCGGCGACGCTGGCGGTGCTGTCGGGCATGGCGCAGTTCGGCGTCACCGCCGTGTTCGGTGACGTCGCGGAGGCGTTCGGGGAGGCGTCGAGCTCGGAGCTGGCGACGCAGGTCGGCCTCTCGGGCACCACCGTCGGGCTGGGGCTCGCGCTGATCCGCCTCGCCGGCGCCGGGTCGCTGCTCGGCTCGTCGCTCGCCGACCGGGTCGGTCGGCGGCGCACCATCGTGCTCGCCACCGTGATCGGGCTCCTCGGGACGCTCGTCGCCGCCGGCGCGCCCACCTACTGGACGTTCGTCGTCCTCGTGGCGCTCGCCCGCCCGACCCTGTCGACCACGAACGCGATGACGGCGGTGATCGCCGCGGAGGAGTCCGGCTCGAAGGACCGGGCCATGGCGATCGCGTTCGTCGGCGCGGCGTACGCCGTCGGGTCGGGCATCGTCAGCGTGCTGCGCGGCGTGGTGGACGGCATCGGGTTCCGGGCCGTGCTGCTGCTGGCCGCGGCGCCCATCGTGCTGGTGCCCCTGCTCGCCCGGCGCATCGAGGAGCCGCCACCCGCCAAGGAGGCGCTCGAGGCCCCGCCCACGGCCCGGCTGGGCGGGGTGCCCCCGCACCTGCGCCCCCGGTTGCTGCTGGTGGTGTCCATGGCGCTGGTCTCGTCCTGGATCACGGGTCCCGGCTTCACGTACCTGTTCGTCTACGGCGAGAACGTGCTCGGGGCGACGCCCGGCTCGATGGCCGGGCTCGTCGTCGGCGCCGGGGTGTCGGGCCTGCTCGGGCTCCTCGTCGGCCGCTGGGCGGCCGACCGGATCGGGCGCCGTGTGACCGCCGCCGTCGGCACGATGCTGATGGCGCTGTTCACCACGTTCGCCTACTCGGGGTCGCTCGGGCGGTTCACCGCCGGGTACCTGCTCGCCATCGGGGCGTCCGGCACGGTGGGCCCGGCCGCCGGCGCCCTGCTCAACGAGATCGTCCCGGCCTCCTCGCGCGGGACCGCGAACGGGTGGGCCGCCGCGTCCGGGGTCGTCGGGGCCGTCCTCGGGCTCGCCGCGTTCGGGGCGCTCGCCGACGTCTTCGGTGCCTTCACCACCGCCGGCGCGCTGATGTGGCTCCCCGCCGCACCGCTCGCGCTGCTGTACTTCCGGGTCCCCGAGACCCGCGGGATGGAGCACGAGCAGATCGAGGCCGCGACGGCGGCCCCGCCGGGCTGAGGGGATCAGTCGCCGCCGGCGACGCGGAACAGCCCGTGGACCCGCCACCCGCGGTCGGCGAACCCGACGGCGTCCGCGACGGCCGCGGAGGCGGCGTTGTCGCGGGCGTGCAGGTACGTCGGGACGTGCCCGTCGGCGAGCACCCGTCGGGCCGCCTGGGCCACGAGCCGACGGGCGATGCCGCGCCCCCGCAGCCGCTCCTCCGTCACCACGGCGAGCTCGCGCCCCCACGGGTCGTGGCGCTTCACGCCCACCCCGGCGCCGTAGGCCCCGTCGTCGTCGAGGGCGACCAGCACCTCGTGCCCGAAGGGCCGCAGCCACTCGGGCACGCGCGGGTCGGAGGTGGGCAGCCAGACGCCCGCGTCGGGCAGCACGTCGGCCGGGGCGACCTCGTCGGCGGTCGTGGTGCGGAACACCCCGGTGCCCACGAGGTGGCCGGGCCCGCCCGCGACCGCCCCGAGGTCACGGGCCAGGTCGAGGTCGTCGAGGGCGTCGGGGCCGTGCGCGTCGGCGAGCCGGGTGCGGATCGCCTCGGCGTGCGCCGGCGGCACCGCCAGCACCGTCCCCTGCAGGTCCGACACGCCGACCACCCGGTGCGGCGCGCCGTCCCAGCCCGGCAGGTCCCGGGCGGCGTGCGCGACGACGGTCACCCGCCCCGGCGCCGGCGGCCACGTGCCGACCCACGCGCGCAGGTGCGCCGTGAGCAGGTCGTCGGGCGCCGGCGGTCCGGTCGGGTCGTCGGCCGTGCTCACGTGGAGGGGAGCGGGGTGCGCGTCGCAGCCCCCCGGTGCAGGTCGGCCAGTCCGGCGGTCTCGATGAGCTCGCGCAGGTCCGCGCCGGCGGTCCCCGCGCACCAGACCGGGGCGCGCGGCCGGCCGTCGTGGCTGACGAGGCGCAGCGCCGCGGGGGTGCCGGCGTCGTCGCACTCGACGTGGATCGCGCCACCGAGCGCGGCGTCCTCGACGCTGACGGCGAGCGACTCCTCGAGCAGCGGCAGGACCGTGGGGAGCTGGTCGCGCAGGATGCACTCGACCTGCAGGGCGACCTGCTCACCGAGGCGGTGGGCGAGCGCCCGGTCCTCGTCGGTGCGGACCGACCACCACCGCTGCGCCTCCGCGCGCGCGCCGTCGTGCGGCCCGAAGGTCGCCGCGAGTCGGTCGAGGAAGCGCTCGTCGTCGAGCAGGTCGTCGGGCTCGACCGGTCGGGCGTCGCCGCGGTCCTCGAGCGCCTGGGCGCGCAGCCCGACGGCCGCGCGGGACACGGTCCGGTCGAGGTTCTGCTCGAGCATCATCCAGAAGTACATCCGCCAGGACAGGTCGTCGGGGCGCTCGGTGAGGCGCTCCAGCGGCGGGTCGTCGGGGATGAGCAGCGGCAGGGACGGCTGGACGTCGTCGGCCGGCATCGTCGGGCCGACGCCGAGCAGGTAGGGCAGGTCGTCGTCGACGGTCTCGGCGAGCACGTCGAGCCGGAGGCGGAACGACGCCTGCCGCGCCGGCGTCTGGTGCGTCGCCTCCATGTGGACCCAGCCGGCGGCGACCGCCGCGACGTCCCAGGCGATGAGCCCGGCCACCTCGCGCCAGTCGTCCGGGCGCGACCACGGGACGAGGTCCCAGGCGCCCGGCCAGTCGTCGGCGATCGTGAGGTCCATGAGGTTGGCGACGGTAACGCCGGGCGGGGCCGGCTCCGAGGAGGTCGTGCCGTTGGGCACCGAGGTCGTGCCGGTCCGGCTCACGCTGCGGTCGCGAACGGTCGCGAGGAGGTGTGCCGAGGTGGTCGAGGACGGGCGCGGACGGGCTCGCAGGGCCCCGTGGGGCGCCCTCGCGGCCGCCGGCGCGGTGGCCGTGCTCGCCGGTGCGCGCCGCGCCCGCACGCTCGGCGCCACGCCGGACGAGGCGCGCGCGGTGCTACCCGGCGACGCGCTGCTGCCCGCCGCCGACCTCGTCACGACCCGCGCGACGACCGTGCACGCGCCGGCGGACGCGCTGTGGCCGTGGCTGGTGCAGCTCGGCTGGGACCGGGCCGGCTGGTACGCGATCGACGCCGTCGAGGCGGCCGCCGGCGTGGCCCGCTACCGCGACGGTCGCGGCGGGGTCGGGTGGCGCTCCGCCGACGTGCTCGTCCCCGACCTGCAGGACCTCGCCGTCGGCGACCCGGTGCCGCTGTCGGACCGGCTCGCCTTCACCGTCGTCGAGCTTGCCCCGCCCGGCCGGGGCGCCGGCGACGGGACGGACGACGGGACGGACGCCCACCTGGTGCTCGAGGTGGCCGCCGGCGCGGCGGGCCCGACCCGGCCCGACACGTGGTGGTCGTTCGCGTGGGTGTGGGCGTTCGTGCTGCGCCCCGGCCCGACGCCCGACACCACGCGGCTGCTGGTGCGCACCCGGGTGGCGCTGCGGCCCCGCTGGCTCGCCCCGCTCGCGCTCGACGTCCTGCTCGACCCCGGCCACGCGGTCATGGAGGCCGCCCAGCTGGTCAACCTGCGCCGGCGAGCCGAGCGTGCGAGGCTGCCGCACCTCGACCCGACGTGAGCGCCGCGCCCGTGCCCGACTGCCTGTTCTGCCGCCTCGCCCGCGACCCCGACACGGTCGTGTGGGCCGACGACGACGTCGCGGCGTTCCTCGACATCCGCCCGCTGTTCCTCGGGCACACGCTGGTGGTGCCGCGCCGTCACGTCGTCACGCTCGACGAGGCCGACCCGGACCTGCTCGTCGCGCTCTTCACCGCGGTGCAGCGGGTCCAGCGGGTCCTGGCGGCACCGGCGGCCGAGGGTGGCGCCGGCGCGCAGGGAACGTTCGTGGCCAACAACAACGTCGTCAGCCAGTCCGTGCCGCACCTGCACGTCCACGTCGTGCCGCGCACGAAGGGCGACGGCCTGCGTGGCTTCTTCTGGCCCCGGACGTCCTACGCCGAGGACGGGCCTGACTCGATCGGTGCGTGGCGCACCCGCCTCGGCACCGCGCTGGCCTGACCCTCACCGCCGCCGGGTCAGACCTTCGCGTACACGTCCCGGGCGTAGTCCTCCATCATCCGGGTCGCGGAGAACCGCCACCCGAGGGTCGCGAGCGAGTGCTTCACCATGGCGACCCAGCCGTGGGGGACGCCGTCGGCGCCGCGGTCGTGGAACAGTGGCACGACCTGCTGCTCCAGCAGGGTGTAGAGCTGGTCGGCGTGGCGGGCGTCCTGGGCGTGGTGGTCGTCGTCGACCGCGCCGTCGATCGCCCAGCCGTTGTGGCCGTCGTGGCCCTCGGCCCACCAGCCGTCGAGCACCGACAGGTTCAGCCCGCCGTTGAGCACGGACTTCATCCCGGAGGTGCCGGAGGCCTCGAGCGGCGGGCGCGGGACGTTGATCCACACGTCGCAGCCGGTGGTGAGCAGCGCCCCGGTCACCATGTCGTAGTCCTCGAGGAACGCGACGCGCTCCGCGACGTTCGGGGCCTCCTTCAGGTCGAACATCGACTTGAGGATGCCCTTGGCGCCGTCGTCGGCGGGGTGCGCCTTGCCGGCGAACAGCAGCTGCACGGCGTGGTCGCCGGCCAGCAGCCGCTCGACGCGCTGCACGTCGTGGCGCAGCAGGTAGAGCCGCTTGTAGGCGGCGGCGCGGCGCGCGAAGCCGAGCGTGAGGCGCTCCGGGTCGAGGGCCGCGAGCGACCGCTCGGCGTAGGAGCGGGGCTCGCCGCGGCGCAGCCGGTCGGTGGCGATGCGCTCGCGCACCGCGTCGATGAGCAGCGCGCGCGACTCGCAGCGTGCGGTCCACAGCAGCTCGTCGGGGATGGAGGCGACGGCCTCCCAGGTGCGCGGGTCGCCCCCGCGCTCCATCCAGCCGTGACCGAGGTAGCGGTCGAGCAGCTCCCGCATCGGACGGCCGAGCCAGGTCGGCACGTGCACGCCGTTGGTGACGTGGGTGATCGGCACGTCCGCCGGCGGCCGACCGAACAGCTCCGACCACATCCCGCGGGCGACCTCGCCGTGCCGCTCGGACACGCCGTTGACGGAGCGGGACAGCCGCAGCGCGACCGGCGTCATGCCGGCGTCCGCGTGGACGTCGTCCGGGTGGATGCGGCCCATGCCGAGGAACCGGTCGCGGTCGACGCCGAGCCGGTCGGCGAGCTGGTGGAGCACGCCGTGGACCTGGTCGGCCGGGTACGTCTCGTTGCCGGCGGCGACCGGGGTGTGGGTCGTGAACACGCCCTTCGCGGCCACCTCGGCCAGCGCCGCGTCGAGGTCCGCGCCGGCGGCGACGGCCTGGGCGGCGTGCTCGAGGATGGCGAGGGCCGCGTGGCCCTCGTTCATGTGCAACGTCGATGGCTCGATGCCGATGGCACGCAGGGCCCGCAGCCCCCCGATCCCGAGGATGGCGTACTGGGCGAGGCGGGTGTCGCCGTCGCCGTCGTAGAGCCGGTCGGTGAGGAATCGGTCGACCGCCGAGTTCTCGGGTCGGTCGGCGTCGAGCAGGAACAGCGGGACCCGTCCGACGTCGAGGCGCCACACCTGGACCACGACGCTGCGGTCGAACACGGGGACCTCGACGGTGAGGACCTCGCCGGCGTCGTCGGTGACGAGCGCGAGCGGCAGCAGGTCCGGGTCCGCCTCGGTCCAGTACTCGTGCTGCCACCCGGAGCGGTCGAGCCGCTGCCGGAAGTAGCCGTTGCGGTAGAACAGCCCGACGGCGACCATCGGCAGCGCGAGGTCCGACGCCTCCTTGAGGATGTCGCCGGCGAGGATCCCGAGGCCCCCGGAGTACACGCGCACCGAGCGGTGCAGCCCGTACTCGGCGCACAGGAACGCGATGGGCGCCACGGGGGCGCCGAGGTCGCGCTCGTCGCGGCGCAGGTCGGCCGCGATGCGGGCGTGCACGTCGTGGACCCGCGCGAGGTAGTCCTCGTCGCCGGCGGCCGCGTCGAGCACCGAGGGCGCCACCTCGACGAGGAAGCGGACCGGGTCGTGGTCGGTGCGCTCCCAGCGGTCGGCGTCGAGGTCGGCGAACAGCTCCGGGCCGCCGGGCAGCCACGACCAGCGCAGGTTGTAGGCCACCTCGGCGAGCGGCCGCAGCGGCGGGGGGACGCGGTCGGCGAGGCGGTCGACGGCGGCGTCGAGCCCGGCTCGACCGGCGGGGACGGGGTGCAGCACGGTGGCTCCAGCGGGGTGGGGGGTGGGCACGGCCTGACGGGCGGGTGTGGCGCCGCGCGCGACCTGCGTCCGGGCACGCTACCGACGCACCGCCGGCGCTGGAAGCGCTTCCAGCCCGTCGCGCGGCCGGTGGACGTGCGCGGGCGGCCACACGCGACGCGGCCCCGACCGAGGTGGTCGGGGCCGCGTGCGGTGCGGTGTGGCTCAGGCCTGCTCGGAGACCGGCTTGATGGCCTCGCGGTCCGCGTGGTCGATCGCCTCGAAGCGGTGCACGCCCCACAGCAGGACGAGGACCGCGCCGGTGATGAGGCCGGGGCCGGCGATCGGCAGGACGGTGGTGATGTCCATGGTGCGAGGTGCTCCTGGGAGTGGGCGGGGAGTGGGCGGGACGTGGGTGCGACGTCTCGGCGGGGGAGACGCGACGTGCTGCACGAGGGCCGCGGAGGGTACCCGTCCGGGCCGGGTGTCCTCCACCCGACGGCCGCCCTCAGCGCGCCGGCACGACCGTCCCGCGGCACGGCGCCAGCCCGATCCGGGGGTGCCCGTCCGGCGCGGCCGACCCGCGCAGCAGCACGGTGTCGCCGTCCTCGAGCCACGTCCGCGTCGTCCCGTCGGCGAGGACGACCGGCTCGGCACCGTTGCGGGTGCGCTCGAGCAGGCAGCCCGTCTCCCCCGGCGCCCACCCCGACACGGTCCCGGACGCGACGAGGTCGCCGGGGCGCAGCGCCGCGCCGTTGGAGGTGAGGTGCGCGAGCATCTGCGGGAACGTCCAGTACAGCCCCTCGGCGGCCCGCACCCGGGTGAGCGTCGTCTGCGCGCCCCCGCCGGCGGGCTCCAGCACCACCTCGAGGTCGAGCGCCCAGGCGTCGCCGGCCGGCGCGAGGTGGGGGAGAGGGGGCGGGTCCTGCGCCGGCGGTGCGCACGCCGCCGGCGCGAGCGCGGCCGCCGGCGTGACCCACGCGGCCACGGAGGTCGCGAACGACTTGCCGAGGAAGGGACCGAGTGGCTGGTACTCCCACGCCTGCACGTCGCGGGCCGACCAGTCGTCGACCAGCACGACCCCGAGCACGGCGTCGGCGGCCTGCTCGGTGGTCAGCCCCACGCCCGGCGGGTTCAGCCGCCCGTCCCCGTCGGCCTCGCCCCCGACGAGCACGCCGAGCTCGAGCTCGAGGTCGAGCCGCTCGGTCGGCCCGAACGTCGGGGTGCCGCCGGGCTCGGTCGGACGTCGCTGCCCGCGCGGGCGGACCACGTCGGTGCCGGACACCACGACCGTGCCCGCCCGGCCGTGGTAGCCGACCGGCAGGTGCTTCCAGTTGGGCAGCAGGGCGTCGCCGTCGGGCCGGAACAGCTCGCCGACGTGGGTCGCGTGCGCCTCGGAGCAGTAGAAGTCGACGTAGTCCGGCGGCCGGACCGGCAGCAGCGGCGTGACCGACGCGAGCGGGGCCACGGCGCGCTCGGCCAGCTCGGTGCCGGCGAGCTCGGTGTCGTGCGCGTCGAGCAGGTCGGCGAGCCGGAGCCGCAGCGCCGCCCACGCCGCCGGCGGCTGCGCGAGGAGCCGGTCGAGCGAGCCGCGGCCGAGCACCTCGAGCGCGCCCGGCACCACGTCGTCGTCGACCAGGCCGGCGCGCGCCAGCTCGACCAGCAGCACCGCCCGGTCACCGATCGCGACCGCGACCGAGGTGCGTCCGGCGGCGGTGCGGACGGCACCCCACGGCAGGTGCTGCAGGGGCCGGTCCGAGCCGTCCGCGCCCGGCACCCAGCTGCGGCGGTCGGGTGCGATCGTGCCGTCCACGGGCTCGTCTCCTGCTCGCCGGACCTGCGTGCCGGACCTGCTCGTCGGGGCGGGTCGTGCGGGGTGCGCAGCCACCGTTGACACGCCCACCCCCGACCCTAACGTGTCCGACAGCCGAACACGCCGTGCGTTGTGCGTCCGCTCTCCGCTCGCGGCGTGGGGGAGTGAGGAGCGCGCGATGGTGTTCTACCGGCGACTCGGCGAGGTCCCGCACAAGCGGCACACGCAGTTCCGCAAGCCCGACGGCAGCCTCTACGCCGAGGAGCTGATGGGCGAGGAGGGCTTCTCCTCGGACGCGTCCCTCCTCTACCACCACCACCTCCCCACGGCGATCGTCGCGGCCGAGGCGGTCGAGCGGGAGCCCGACGAGCTCACGCCGAACCACCCGCTGCTGCCGCGCCACTTCAGGAGCCACGAGCTGAAGATCGGCGGGGACGTCGTCGAGTCGCGCGAGCTGCTGCTCGCCAACGACGACGTCCGTCTCTCCTACGTCGCCGCCGAGCAGCCGAGCGAGCTCTACCGCAACGCCGTCGGTGACGAGTGCGTCTACGTCGAGTCCGGCCGCGGCCGGCTCGAGTCGGTGTTCGGCGTCCTGCCCGTCGGTCCGGGCGACTACGTCGTCATCCCGACGTCCACCACCCACCGCTGGGTGCCCGAGGGCGACGAGCCGCTTCGCTGCCTCACCGTCGAGGCCGGCGGCCACATCCGCCCCCCGAAGCGCTACCTGTCGGAGCGCGGCCAGTTCCTCGAGCACAGCCCCTACTGCGAGCGTGACCTGCGCGCCCCCGAGGAGCTCCTGCACGTCGAGGAGGAGGGTGTCGACGTCCTGGTCCGCCACCGCACCGGCTGGACCCGCTACACGTACGCGCACCACCCCTTCGACGTGGTCGGCTGGGACGGGGCGCTGTACCCGTACGCGCTCAACATCGCCGACTTCGAGCCGATCACCGGCCGGATCCACCAGCCGCCCCCGGTGCACCAGACCTTCGCGGGCCCGAACTTCGTCATCTGCTCGTTCGTGCCGCGCAAGTTCGACTACCACCCCGAGGCGATCCCGGCGCCGTACAACCACGCCAACGTCGACTCCGACGAGGTGCTGTTCTACTGCGGTGGCGACTTCATGAGCCGAAGGGGCGCGGGCATCGAGCTCGGCTCGCTCTCGCTGCACCCCGGCGGGTTCACCCACGGGCCGCAGCCCGGGTCGGTCGAGGCCTCGATCGGCAAGGAGGCGACCGACGAGACGGCCGTCATGGTCGACACGTTCCGGCCGCTGCACCTCGGTCCCGGCGCCCGTGACACCGAGGTCGACGACTACCCGTGGACCTGGTCCCGCAACGGCGGCTGACGCCATCGGGTGACGACCCGGTCGCCGTGGCTCAGGAGCAGCGACCCGTGGTGGCGTTCGGCTCCGCGGCGAGCAGGGCCTCGACCTCCGCCGGCGCGAGCGCGTACGCGGTCGTGGCGCGGTCCGGGGAGACCGCGAAGGTGACCCCGACGACGGTGCCCTCCGGGGAGATCACCGGCGAGCCCGAGTCGCCCTGTCGCAGCTCGGCGGCGAGGAAGACGACCTGCCGCTCGGTGCGTCGCTCGTTGTAGATGTCCCGGCCGATGGTGGTGCGCACCTCGCGGGTCGATGCGGGCGCGACCCGCGGCGTGTCCTGCCCGCCCGGGTAGCCGATGACCGCGGCGTCGCCGCCCTCGACCACCGTGCCGAGCTGCAGCGGCTGCTGCCCGAGCCCGGGGACCCGCAGGATCGCGAGGTCCCGGTCCGGGTCGAAGGTGACGGCCTCGGCGGGCAGCACCTCGCCGTCAGGCCGGCGGACCTGGATGTCCTCCGCGCCGGCGATGACGTGGGCGTTGGTGACGATGGTGTCCTCGGCGACGGCCCAGCCGGAACCCTCGTAGCGACCGCCGCAGCCGGTCGACTCGACGTTGACGGTCGACGCGGTCGCGGCCGCGACGACCTCCTGCGGCACCGGGATCTCGCTCGGGGGCGGGCCGGTGTCCGGCGCGGGCTGCAGGTCGGCGAACACCTCGGGGAAGCGCGAGTCGTCGACCAGCCGGCCGAGCGCCTGGAACGGGTCGGGGGGCTCGGGCGCGAGGCCGCGGACGAACCCCACGACCTCCGACGAGCGGACCTGGGCGGCGATCGGGCCGGGAACCTGCGACGCGGCGGGCAGCAGGAACCAGATCAGCACGAGCGAGCCGAGGATGCCCGCGGCGATGCCCGCCGTCCGGTCGAGCGAGCGCAGCGGCGTCGCGTGCACCGCCCGTCGCATGCGCAGTCCGATGCCCTGGAACACCGACGAGGCCAGACCCACGGTCAGCGTGATCGCGGCGACGCCGATCAGGAACCGGGTCGTCGCGGAGCCGCCGGGGAACGTCTCGAGGGCGAACGGCGCCGTGAACAGGCTGAGCACGAGCCCGAGCGCGAGGCCGACCCACGACGCGGCGCGTGCCACGAAGCCGTAGCGGTACCCGCCCACGGCCGCGACGGCGAGGGAGGCGAGCAGGACCCAGTCGAGGAGGTTCACGCCGGGGACGGTAGCCGTCGGCTCGGCACACCCCGAGGCGCCGCCCCGGCCGGCGGGCCTAGGCTCGCGCGCATGACCGAGCACCCGTTCTCCCCGACGCTGAAGCCCATGGAGGCGCGCACCCGCACCACGTTCCCCGGCGACGGGTGGGCCTACGAGCCCAAGTGGGACGGGTTCCGCTGCCTGGCGTGGTCCGCCCCCGTGCTGCGGCTCGACAGCCGCAACGAGCGACCGCTGCTGCGCTACTTCCCGGAGCTGCTGCCCGCCCTCGAGGCGCTGCCGACGGGGACGCTGGTGGACGGCGAGGTCGTGGTCGTCCACGACGACGTCCTCGACTTCGACCTGCTGCAGAACCGTCTCCACCCCGCGGCGTCGCGGGTGGAGCGGCTCAGCCGCGAGATCCCGGCGCAGCTCGTGGCGTTCGACCTGCTCGCCCTCGACGGCGAGGACCTGACGCGTCGCCCGTTCGCCGAGCGTCGGGCCGCGCTCGAGCGCCTCGCCGCCGACCTGCCGGCGCCGTGGAACCTCACCCCCTCGACGACCGACCTCGCGACGGCCGAGCGGTGGTTCGACGCGTACGAGGCGGCCGGCTGCGACGGCATCGTCGCGAAGCGGCTCGACGGGGCCTACGCGTTCGCCGAGCGGGCGATGGCGAAGGTCAAGCACCGCCGGTCGGTCGACACGGTCGTGGTCGGCTTCCGGGAGCACACCGACACGAAGGGCGTGGCCGGGGAGGGCAAGGTCGGGTCGCTGCTGCTCGCGCTGTACGACGAGGTCACCGGCGAGCTGCACCACGTGGGGCACTGTTCGGGGCTGAAGGACGCGCAGCGGGAGGAGCTCTACACGCTGCTGTCGCGGTACGCCCGCGACGACCACGGGCTCTCCGACGAGCCGAGCGAGCCGTCTCGCTGGTCGGGCGACAAGGACATGACGTGGGTGCCGGTCGACCCGGCGCTCGTGCTGCAGGTGAGCCACGACCAGATGCTGCACGGCCGGTTCCGGCACGCGGCCCGCTTCGAGCGCTGGCGGCCCGACAAGGACCCGGCCGAGTGCACGACGGCCCAGCTCGCCCCGCCCGAGGGGCCGGGGTTCTCCGAGGTGGTCGCGACCGGCGGGGGCGCCGCGTGACGCCGAGCCCCACCGACCGCCCGGCCCGCTCGACGTCGGACCCGTCGCCGGCGACCCCCGACGACCTGCTGCTGCCCGAGGGCTTCCTCGTGGGGACGGCCACGGCCGCCCACCAGGTCGAGGGCGGCAACGTCAACAGCGACTGGTGGGCCTGGGAGCACCATCCGGACACGACCTGCGCCGAGTCGTCCGGCGACGCCTGCGACCACGCGCGGCGGTACCGCGACGACATCCGGATGCTCGCCGACCTCGGGTTCCGCCACTACCGCTTCAGCGTCGAGTGGGCACGCGTCGAGCCGGCGCCGGGGGAGTGGTCGCGGGCGTGGCTCGACCACTACGCCGACGTCGCCCGCACCTGCCGCGCCCACGGCGTCGAGCCGTCGGTGACGCTGCACCACTTCACCTCGCCCCGGTGGCTGCACGAGGACGGCCGGCGCGGCTGGCAGGACCCCGAGGCTGCCGAGCGGTTCGGCCGCTACTGCCGAAGGGTCGTCGGCCACCTCGGGGCCCACGTCGACCGCTGGTGGACGGTCAACGAGCCCAACATCGTCGCCCACCTCGGGTACGGCACCGGGCTGTTCGCCCCCGGCATCGCGGACGCCGCCGCGCTGGAGCGGGCCTGCGTGGGGCTGACCGAGGGGCACCGGGCCGGGGTGGACGCGGTCCGCTCCCTCGACCCGCGCGCCGAGGTCGGCATGACGCTCGCCGTCCACGAGTGGACCGAGCTGCCGGGTGGGGCCGAGCGCCTCGTCGGGCTCCGCGCCGCGTGGGAGGACCGCTTCCTGGCCGCGACCGAGGGCGACGACGTCGTCGGCGTGCAGACCTACACCAACAACCGGGTCGGCCCCGACGGGTTCGTCGACCCCGACCCCGCGCTGCCCCTGACCCAGATGGGGTGGGAGGTCCGGCCGCAGGCGCTCGAGGTGGCCGTGCGGCGCGTCCACGAGGTGACGGGCCTGCCGGTGCTGGTCAGCGAGAACGGCATCGCGACCGACGACGACGACCTGCGGATCGCCTTCACCGCGCGGGCCCTGCGCGGGGTCCTCGCGTGCGTCGCCGACGCCATCGACGTGCGTGGCTACACCGCGTGGTCGCTGCTCGACAACTTCGAGTGGGCCGAGGGGTACCGGCCGACCTTCGGGCTCGTCGCGGTCGACCGCACCACCTTCGCCCGGACGGTCAAGCCGTCGGCCCGGTGGCTCGGCCAGGTCGCCCGCAGCGGGCGGGTGCCCGTGCTGCCGGCACCTCCGGGGCACGCGTGGTGAGCGGCGGTGGTCCGGTGCCACCCTGGCGCCTCTGGGTGACCGCGCACCGGAGCACCGTCGCGCTCGTCGGCGTGGCCGCGCTGGTGGCCCTCGCCGGGCGCCCCGCCCTCGACCGCGTGCGGGCCGGCTCGCTCGACGACGTGACCGTCGGCGAGGTCGTCCTGGACTGCAGCGATGGTGCCTCGGCCGTGGCGGTCACCCCCGAGGGGCTCAGCTCGACGGTGCCCCGCCTCGACATCGGCGAGGACGGCCGCTGCCAGGGGCGTGTCGAGGTGACCAACCCGGGCCGGTTCGACCTGCGGATCGTCCGGGTGAGCTTCGCCGACGCCGGGCTCGAGGGCGAGGGCCCGCTGCTGGTCGACGGGCTGACCGCCGGCGGGGCACGGTTCGTGACGGTCGAGGAGCCGGGCGACGAACCGCACGACCCGGCCGACGCCACCTTCGAGGTGACCCAGCCGCTGCCCGCGGGAGAGAGCCGCACCCTCGTCTTCTCCGTGCGTCGCGCACGATCGCGGTGTGCCGCGCTCCCGCCGGACGCGGTCGGGACCTCCCTCGCTCCCGGGAGGTTCCCGGCGGTGCGGGTCGAGGCCGGTGGGCGTCGGGCCGCGGCCGTGGCTGGGCCGGGTGGCGCCACCGTCGAGGTCGTCGCGCGTCCCTGCTGACCGCTCGCTGGTTCGCCCTCAGCCATCGGCGTGGTGGGCGGCCCGCGACGGCGCGACCCGCGGCGGCTCGTTCGGCATCTTCGGGTAGACGGGAGGCCACGGCGCGTCCATCAGCCCGGCCGCCATGTCGGCCTCGTGCATCGCGGTGAGCGGTGCGAGCGAGGCCGGGGCCTCGTACATCGCGGCCCACGGGTCACCGTCCCGCTCGAGCCTCCCCGGCACCGTCAGGATCGTCATCGCCGCCGGGTCGACCTCGTCGAGCTCGTCCCAGGCGAACGGGGTCGAGACGGTCGCGCCGGCGGTCGCACGGACGCACCAAGCGCCGAACAGGCTCTTGTGGGGGGCGTTCTGGTTGTAGTCCACGAACACGCGAGCCCCGCGCTCCTCCTTCCACCACGCGGCGGTGATCCGCTCCGGGTGGCGTCGCTCGAGCTCGCGAGCCACGGCGACCGCGGCGGCCCGCACGGCGTAGGCGTCCTGCTCCGGGGTGAGCCGGACGTACACGTGGATGCCGGACTTCCCCGTGGTCTTCGGGAACGACGGCACCCCGAGCTCGTCGAGGAGCTCCCTGGTCCGCGCCGCCGCCCACCGCACGTCGTCGAAGTCCGTCCCGGGCGACGGGTCGAGGTCGATGCGCAGCTCGTCGGCCACCTCGACGTCGCCGGCGTCGACCGGCCACACGTGGAACCCGATGCACCCGAGGTTCACCGCCCACGCGACGTGGGCCAGGTCGGCCGCCACCAGAACCACCGACGGGGTCCCGTTGACGGTCTGCACGGTGGTGGTCGTGAGCCAGCCCGGGGCGTTCTTCGGGATGCGCTTCTGGAAGAAGGACGAGCCGCCGGCGCCGTCCGGGTGACGCTCGAGCAGCAGGGGACGGTCGCCCATCGCGGACAGCAGCGGGCCCTCGACCGCCTCGTAGTAGCGCACGACGTCGAGCTTGGTCGCCCCGAGGTCGGGGAAGAACACCTTGTCGGGACTGCTGATCGTCACCTCGCGTCCGGCCAGATCCACCGTCACCCCACCCGCCACCACGCGCTCCTCGACCGTCGGGCACGCGACCCTAGCCACGGCCGATCGGGCCGTCCGGCGGGTGGACGACCGGAGGGTGGCCGGACGAGGTCCGGGTGGCAGGGGTGTCGGGCGCCCCCGCCGACCTACCGTCCCCACGTCACCCGGGCGGCCTTCGGGCGCCCTCCGCCACCCTGGCGCGGCGTCCTCGACGCGCCTGCCCGAGCCGAGAGCCGCGCGTGAGCACCAGCACTCCGGCGCCCTCCGCCGCCACGCCCCCGCCCGTCGCCGTCACCCCGGCCACGGGGACGCCCGCCGTCCGTGACCCCGCCGACGCTCGCGACCCCGCGCCGGCGGACGAGCGTCAGCGCAACCCCGACGACCTCGTCCGGGTCGTGCTCGGCGCGCTCGTCGTCGCCTGGATGACGGCGATGGCGCTGCTCGGCGCGGACGTCGACCCGCTGGAGCGCAACGTGTTCCGGCTCGTCAACGAGCTCCCCGACGAGATCGAGCCGATGCTGTGGCTCGTGATGCAGCTCGGCAGCATCACCGCCGTGCCGGTCGTGGCGCTGGTCGCGGCGTGGCGACGGCGGCCCCGGCTCGCCCGCGACGTCGCTGCGGCGGGGGTCCTGGCCTACGGCCTCGCCTGGGCCCTGAAGCAGCTCATCACCCGGCCGCGGCCGGGGGAGCTCCTGCTCGACGTCCTGCTGCGCGGGGGGCACGCCGGGCTCGGCTACCCCTCCGGCCACAGCGCCGTCGCCGCGGTGCTCGCGACCGTCCTCGCGCCGCACCTGCCTCGCGTGGCCCGCCGGTGGAGCTGGGTCCTGGTGGTCCTGGTCGGGGTCGGTCGCATCTACGTCGGTGCCCACCTCCCGCTCGACGTGGTCGGTGGGTGGGCGCTGGGCTGGCTGATCGGCTCCGCGTGGCTGCTGCTCGTCGGCTCGCCCGTCGGTGTGGTCGACCTCGACCGGCTCCGCGGCCAGCTCCGCGCGGCCGGCCTGGGCGTCGCGCACGTCGAGGAGCAGGCCTGCGACGCGCGCGGGTCGGCACCGCTGGCGGTGACGCTCGAGCAGGGCGGGGTGCTGTTCGGCAAGGTCCTGAACTCCCAGCACCGCTCGGCGGACCTGCTGTTCAAGCTGCTCCGACGCACGCTCTACCGGCGTCTCGAGGACGAGACCCCGTTCGTGAGCTCGAAGCAGCAGGCCGAGCACGAGGTGCTGCTGACCGTGCTCGCCCGCGACGCCGGTGTCCGCGTCACCCCGCACATCTCCCTCGTCGCCGACCGGCCCGACTGGGCGATCGTGCTGCAGGACTCCATCGACGGCCGCGGGCTCGACGAGGTCGGCGCCGAGGGCGGGCTCGACGACGACCTGCTCGTCGACGTGCTCAGCCAGGTCGCGCTCCTCCACGAGGCCCGCATCGCGCACCGCGACCTGCGACCCGCGAACATCCTCGCCGACGAGGACGGGCACGCCTGGCTCGTCGACTTCGGCTTCGCCCAGATCTCGGCGAGCCCGCGTCGACTCGCGTGGGACGTCGCGGAGCTCCTCGCTGGCCTCGTGCCGTACGTGCCCCCCGAGCGGCTGGTCGACGCGGCCGCCGGCGTGCTCGGGGATGACGTGCTGCACGACGCCCTGCCGATGCTGACGCCGGCGGCGTTCTCCTCCGCCACCCGGGACGCGCTGCGCGCCGCCGACGGTGACCTCCTCGGCGAGCTCCGGTCGGCCGTGGGCGACCGCCTCGGTCTGGACGAGGAGGAGGAGGAGGACGACGCCGCGCTGCTGCGGGTCCGCCCCCGGACGCTCGCCATCGTGGCGGTCGTCGGCATCGGGCTGTACGCGCTGCTGCCCCAGCTCGGGGAGCTGCCGGCAGCCTGGGAGGCCCTCCGCGGCGCAGACCCGATCCTGCTCGGCGCGGCCATCCTGGCCTCCATGGGCACCTACCTCGCGGCGGGCCTGTCGCTCGCCGGGGCCTCGCCCGCCTCGCTGCCGTACCCCCGGGCCGTCGCCGGCGCGGTGGCCGGGTCGTTCGCCTCGCGCCTCGCGCCCGGCGGGCTCGGTCGGCTCGGGCTCGACATCCGGCTGATGACCCGCGCCGGCGCGTCGCGGGCCGAGGCGGTCGCTGGCGAGACGATGCTGTCGGTCACCGGTGGCGTGGTCCACGCCCTCGCGACCGTGGTGCTCGCCATCGGGTACGGCCGGGACATCGCCGGCAACGCGCTGCCCGACGGTGGGCCGCTGCTCGTCGGTGCGCTCGTCGTCGTCGCCGTGGCCGGGATCCTGTCGACGCGGACGGAGAAGGGCCGCGAGTTGCTCGGCCACGCGAAGGACGCCCTGCGGGCGGTCCGGGAGACCGCCTCGGATCCCCAGCGGGTGACCCAGCTCTTCGCCGGGGCGCTGCTGCTCAACGCGGCCTACATCATGGCGCTCGACCACGCGGTCGGGGCCGTCGGCGGCGACGTCGGACCGGGCGCCGTGGCGCTGGTCTACCTCGGCGGGTCGGCCTTCGCGGCCGTGTCGCCCACGCCGGGTGGTCTCGGTGCGGTGGAGGCGGCGCTGGTCGCCGGCCTCAGCGTCGTCGGCGTCGCCACGCCACAGGCGGTGGCCGGGGTGCTGCTGTTCCGGCTGCTCACCTACTGGCTCCCGACGCTGCCCGGCTGGCTGGCGTTCCGGGGCCTGCGCGCTCGCGGCCACCTCTGAGCCCGTCGGCCCCGCTGGTGGTGGGCCGGTGGACCCGGAACGGAGTCGGCGCCCCGGCAGGGGGGACCGGGGCGCCGAGCGGGACCGGGAGGGGCCGGCCCCGAAGCGGATCAGTTCGACAGCGCCTGGCGACGCTCGTTGCGGTTGAGGTAGTCGTCGAGCCGCGTGTGGAGCTTGGCGGGGGACATCTCGGCCTGGGGGTGGTGTCCCTCACGCCGGGCGATCCACAGCGCGCGGAGGTCGCCCTCCCAGGTGGAGGTCTCGTCGACCTCGATGGTCCACCCCGGGAACTCGGACTCGAGCCACGCGATGGTGGCCGACGTCGCCGCGTCGTCGCGGGCAGTGGCGGATCGGGTCCGGGTGCGGGTGTCGGTCACGCGGTCCTCGGTGACGGGGGTCGGGGAGCGGTCGGTCATGGGTCCTCCTGCGGGAGTGGAGGCCGTCGGCGGGGGCCGTCCGGGGCAACGCGTCGGGGGGTCGAGACGTTCCCGGGGGGTGGCACCGGTGGTTCGGAGCAGGGTAGGGACCGGGTGTGACCGACCGGCCCCGTCAGCCGGACGATGGCGGCGCGGACACGGTCCCCCGCCACCGCACCGCCCGCGGCCGGGCCACCGCTCCTCGACGGCGCGCCCGACCGTGGACACACGAGTGCAGAGCCCGCGGGCGTCTCCCCTGCCGGCGCTCTCCGGTCGAGGGTGGTCCAACGGTGTCCGCTCGGTCGGGATCTTCGCTCCCGGCCGGGTCTCCGACGCTCCCAGGTGTCCTCGTGCTGGTCGGACGACGCTCGGTTCACCGCGCGCTCTTCGCGGGCTCTGCACGGTCCACCATGCCGGCCCCGACCGGGGGTGTCCACGGGCCGCGCGGAGGGAGGCCCCGGGAGCGCACGGACCGCCCGGTCACGCTGCGCGGTCGGCCAGCCGACGGGGCGGCCAGCGCCTCGCGGCGCGCGTCCTCGTGTCACGTCGGCCGTCCGCACGACCGCCGGTGTCGAACTCCCCGATGGCGTGCCGTAGCCTGACCCGTTCGGCACGCGCGCCGTGGGCATCGCCCCGGTGCGAGGATGCAGGACGACCGTGGAGGACCGGGTGGAGCAGGCGGACGTGGCCACGCCGGTCGTGGCGCGCCCCGACGGGTCCGCGCCACAGGTGCGCTCGGCGGCGCTGCAGCTCACCTTCGTCCCGAGCGACCTCGCCCCGGGGGGCGGGACCTTCGCGCTCTGGGGGGTCGACGACATCGCGGCCGCCGCCGCGGCCCTCGACCTGCCCGCGGGCACCGCCACGACGTTCCGTGGCGTCCGCCCCACCGAGGATGCCCGGCTCGTGCCGGCCGACCTGCCCGCCCGGTCCGTCCCCCTGCTGCCCGTGCTCCGACGGCTCGCGGAGCTCCCGCCGGGCTCGGACTGGCCCGCGTGGCGTCGGCCTTCGGGCTCCCTGCTGGCGTGGTCGGTCGCCGCGAAGCTCGCCCTCGAGTTCGTCGCCGGCGGTCGGCTCGTGCCGAGCCTGCGCGCCGACGAGGAGGCCTCCGGCACCGCCCTCTGGCGGGCCGCGCCGCCGCGTGACGGTCGCCTCGCTGCCCTCGCCGAGTCGTTCCCCGTCGCGGCGCACGCGCTGCGGCGGGACGAGGACGACGACGCGGTCTGGGAGCCGGCCGCGCTGCTGCGCGCCTTCGTCGACGCCGTGGCGGACGTGTGCGGTCGCGCCGGCGCCCGTCCCGAGCTCGACCACCGCCGACGCGCCGGCGGCCGTCCGTGGGTCGAGGCCTGGCCCCTCGCGCTGCGCGATGCCGAGCCCACCGTGGAGCGGCTGCGCGTCGACGCCGAGGACCTCGCCGACGAGCTGCGGATCTGGGCCGAACCGCTCCTCGGACGCGAGGACCGCGGGCTCGCCCGCCTCGCCGTCCGCCTCGAGCCGCCGGCGGTCGACCCGTCGCAGGAGGCCGACGACCGGGCCGAGGTCGTCGACGACCCGTGGCGGATGACGCTGCTGCTGCAGCTGCGCTCCGACCCGTCCGAGGTCGTCCCGGCGTCGGAGGTCTGGCGCCTCGCCGGCGCCCCGCTCGAGCTCGGCGGCAAGCGCGTCGAGGACGCGCAGGAGTCGCTGGTGCGCGGCCTGACCACCGCCGCCCGGCTGTACGAGCCGCTCGACCGGGCCCTGTCGGAGTCCCGTCCGACCGGGATCGAGCTCGACACCCGCGAGGTCGCGACGTTCCTCGCCGAGGGCGTCGACGCACTCGGCGGCGCCGGCATCGGGGTCCAGGTCCCGCCGGAGCTGCGCGACCTCGACGCGCAGATGCTGCGCGCCCGGATCCGCATCGGCTCGTCGGTCGACCGCGACCAGCGCGTCGAGGGCGGCACGGGGCTCGGCCTCTCCGACATGGCGACGTTCCGCTACGAGATCGCGCTCGGGGACCGCACCCTCGACGAGGACGAGTTCGCCGAGCTGGTGGCCCTCGGACAACCGCTGGTGCGCTGGCGCGGCCAGTGGGTCCGCATCGACCACGACCAGGTCGACCGCCTCGCGGCGCTGCGCGGCGACTCCGGGACCCTCGACATCACCGAGGCGCTCGCGGCCGCCCTGTCGGGGCAGCGCGAGCACGACGGCCTCGGCTTCGTCGAGACCGTCGCCGACGGCGACGTGGCCCGTCTGGTGCAGCGGCTCAAGGACGCCGGCGGGCCGAACGAGGCAGAGATCACGGGCATCACCGGCGACCTGCGCGCCTACCAGGTCCGCGGCGTCGGCTGGATGCAGTCGCTCGCCGAGCTCGGCATGGGCGGGATCCTCGCCGACGAGATGGGCCTCGGCAAGACGCTGCAGGCCATGGCGACCATCACCTCCCGACCCTCCGACCGGCCGCACCTCGTCGTGTGCCCGACCTCGGTCGTCGGCAACTGGGAACGCGAGCTCAACCGCTTCGCGCCCGACGTCCCCGTCATCCGCCACCACGGGCCCGAGCGGCCCAACTACCGCAAGGCCTTCCGGCCCGGCCACGTCGTGGTCACCTCCTACGCCCTGCTGCGCCGCGACCTGCACCTGCTCGAGGACATCGCCTGGGACACGGTGATCTTCGACGAGGCCCAGCAGGTCAAGAACGCGTCGTCCAAGGGCGCCAAGGCGGCCCGGGGTCTCGAGGCCCGCATCAAGTTCGCGCTGACCGGCACGCCCATCGAGAACCGGCTGTCGGAGCTGTGGGCGATCCTCGACCTCACCACGCCCGGGCTGCTGGGCAACCAGCGCCGTTTCACCGAGCGCTTCGCCGTGCCGGTCGAGCGCTGGCACGACCGCGAGGCGGCCGAGCGGCTGCGCCGGCTCATCGCGCCGTTCGTGCTGCGGCGGCTCAAGGCCGACCCGGACGTGTCGGTGGACCTGCCCCCGAAGAACGAGATCACCGTCACGTGCTCGCTCACCCGCGAGCAGGCGTCGCTGTACCAGGCGGCCGTGGACGACGCGTTCAGCGGCAAGGGCCTCGGGGTCACCACGTTCGAGCGGCGCGGCCGGATCCTCGCGCTGCTCACCGCGCTGAAGCAGATCTGCAACCACCCGCGCCAGTACCTGCGCGACGGCGGGAAGCTGCCGAACCGCTCCGGGAAGCTCAGCCGGGTCACCGAGATCCTGCAGGAGGTCGTCGACTCCGGCGACCGTGCGCTCATCTTCACCCAGTACCGCGAGATGGGGCACCTGCTCGAGGAGCACCTCGGCAGGGAGCTCGGCCTGCCGGACGTGCCGTTCCTCCACGGCGGCGTCCCCCTCGGTGGGCGCGAGGCCATGGTCGACGCGTTCCAGGACGACGACGACGCGTCGCCGCTGCTGCTCGTGTCGCTCCGCGCCGGCGGCTCGGGCCTGAACCTCACGCGGGCCACCGAGGTCATCCACTACGACCGGTGGTGGAACCCCGCGGTCGAGCAGCAGGCCACCGACCGGGCTCACCGCATCGGCCAGACCCGCACCGTCAACGTGCACAAGCTCGTCACCTCCGGGACCATCGAGGAGCGCATCGACGAGCTGCTCACCCGCAAGCAGGCGCTCGCCGACTCGGTCGTGGGCGAGGGCGAGGCGTGGATCACCGAGCTCGGCGACGAGGAGCTGCGCGAGCTGGTCGCGCTGAACTCGACCGATGTCGAGGACGACGAGGACGCGGCGTGACGGAGGCCACCACGACCGCGACGTGGGGTGAGCGCTGGCTCGCCTCGATGTCGACGCCGTCGCGCTCGTTCGCCGAGAACCTCGACCGCGGCTCCTACTACACCTCGCGGGGCGCGGTCCGCGGGCTCGAGCTCGGCGCCGGCCGGGCGAGCGCCACGGTGGTGTACGGCCGGCACCGCCCGCAGACCGTCACGATCGACGTCGTCGGCATCGACGACGACGCGTGGGACGCGCTGGTGGTCGCGCTCGCCGGCGAGCTGCGCTTCGCTGGCGCGCTCGTCGAGGGCGACCTGCCGGTCGAGGTCGAGGACGTCGCCGCCGCGGCCGGCGCCCCGCTGGTGCCGTCCCGCGACGGCGTGGACGACCAGTGCATCTGCACGGAGCACCGCGAGCCCTGCCACCACGTCGCGGCCGTCCACCACGCGCTGGCGAAGGCCATCACCGCCGACCCGTCGGCGCTGCTGCGGCTGCGGGGTCGCGACCGCAAGACGCTGCTCGCCGCGATCCGAGCGCATCGCTCCGGCACCGACCTCGCCACCGCGGCGCGCTCGCCCGACGCGGTCGCGATCGACGACCTCGACGCGGCGGGGCTGTTCGACGTCCGGGGCGACCTCGACGCGATCCGCGTCCAGCCGCACCCGGCTGACGACCCGGCCTGGTTGTTCGACCACCTCGGTGACCCGCCGGGGTTCGACGACTCGACCGCGCTGCAGGACCTCGTCGCGCGCGCCGCCGAGACGGCGTGGCGGATCGCCGCCGGCGACGGGGCCGAGGCCGCCGACGAGGAGCTGCTGCTCGCCGAGCTGCGCGCCCAGCGGATGGCGACCGCCGGCGCGCTCGCCGAGGCCCTCGGCTGGGACGTCGAGGTGGCCCGCGACGCGCTCGACCGGCTGTTCGAGGAGGGCACGGTCATGCGTGGCGGCTCCGGGGACGGCGCGAGGTACCGCGCCGGCGCCTGACGCAGCGTCCGCGCATGGGGATGCGCACCGGCGCTCGTCGGCGAGGTCGGAAGACGGGCTCGGGTCCGTGCGCCACAGCCGTCGAGGTGGTTGGCTCGCCGATCCGGCCGGGCCCAACGCCCACGGCCGGGCGTGGCGACGGAGGAACGGGTGGTGGAGGCGGACATCGCGGTCCGGGGGCTCGAGAAGACCTTCCGGGTCCCCGTCCGGGAGGCGGGCCTGCGCAGCGCGCTCGTGTCGCTGGTCCGGCGCGAGCACCGCGAGGTGCACGCCGTCGCCGGCGTCGACCTGACGGTCGCGCCCGGCGAGGTCGTGGGGTTCCTCGGCCCGAACGGTGCCGGGAAGACCACGACGCTGAAGATGCTCTCGGGCCTGCTGCACCCCACCGGCGGTGACGCGTCGGTGCTGGGGTTCCGCCCCTGGGAGCGGCGCGCCGAGTACCTGCGCCGCATCACCCTCGTGATGGGCAACCGCAACCAGCTCCAGTGGGACCTGCCGGTCGTCGACTCCTTCGAGATGAACCGGGCCATCTTCCAGGTCCCCCGCCCGGAGTACGAGGCGCTGCGCGACGAGCTCGTCGAGCTGCTCGACATCGGCGACCTGCTCACCACCCCGGTGCGCAACCTCTCCCTCGGGCAGCGGATGAAGGCCGAGATCGCCGGCTCGCTCCTGCACCGCCCGCAGGTGCTGTTCCTCGACGAGCCCACCATCGGGCTCGACGTGCCCATGCAGAAGCGGATCCGGGCCTTCGTCGCGGAGTACAACGCCCGGTACGGCGCGACCGTGCTCCTGACCAGCCACTACATGGCGGACGTCCAGGCGCTCTGCCGAAGGGTCGTGGTCGTCCACCACGGCCGCATCGTCCACGACGGCGCCCTCGCCGACCTGGCAGCCCGGTTCTCCGCCCACAAGACGCTGACGTTCACGGCGACCGCACCGACGTTCGACGCCGGGCGGCTCGGTGACGTCGTCGCCGAGGACGGCGCGCGCGTGACGCTGCGGGTCCCGCGGGAGGTCGCGTCGGCCACGGCTGCCGCGCTGCTGACGGAGCACCAGGTCGTCGACCTGACCATCGAGGACCCGCCGATCGACGACGTCATCGACCAGGTCTTCGCCGAGCAGGACGCCGCCCACGAGGCCAGCGAGGCCCGCGGGGCCGGGGCGTGACCGCCGCCGGCGCGGTGGCGGCCGCCCCGCCGCGGCGGACCGGACGGCTGAAGGGCCTCGTGGACCTCTACGCCGTCACGGCACGGGCTGGGGTGCTCGAGCAGTTCCAGTACCGCACCGCGAACTACATGTACATGCTCGGCATGGTGGTCGAGCCGGTCGTCTACCTCGTCGTGTGGTCGCTCGTCGCCGAGGCCAACGGTGGGTCGATCCAGGGGTTCACGGCCGGGGACTTCGCCGCGTACTACATCGTGTGGACGCTGGTTCGGAACATGAACATCGTGTTCACCCCGTACGGCTGGGAGTTCCGCATCCGGCAGGGTCAACTGTCCGGGATGCTGCTGCGGCCCGTCCACCCGCTCCACTACGACATCGCCTACTTCGCGGGGTGGAAGGTCGTCGTCATCGTGCTGTGGGTGCCGATCGCCCTCGGCCTCTCGCTCGCGTTCCGCCCGACGCTCGCCCCCGACCTCGCCCAGGTCGCGACCTTCCTCGTCGCCATCTGGGGTGCCTACCTGATCCGGACGATGCTGCTGTTCATCCTCGGGATGGTGACGCTCTGGACGACGCGGGTCGCGGCGCTGTTCGAGCTGTACTTCACCGCCGAGTTGCTGCTGTCCGGCCGGCTCGTGCCGCTCGACCTGCTGCCGGGGTGGGCCGTCTCCATCGCCGACGTGCTGCCGTTCCGGTGGACCTTCGGCTTCCCGATCGAGGTGCTGGTCACCGACATGGCCGGCCGGGAGCTGCTCGCCGGCCTCGCGTGGCAGGCCGGGTGGATCGTGGCCACCGCCGGCGCGGCCCAGCTCGTCTGGCGCCGGGCGGTGCGCCACTACGGCGCGGTGGGCAACTGATGCGCACCCGCGACGTCGTCGGGACCTACCTGCGGGTCGGCGCGCTCAACGAGCTGCAGTACCGGGTGAACTTCTGGCTGCAGCTGCTGCAGTCCACGGTGGCGCTCGGCACGGCCATCGCCGTCATCGCCCTGGTCTTCCGCTACACCGAGGACCTCGGGGGTTGGTCGTCCTCGGAGCTGCTGGTCGTCCTGGGCGTCCACGTCCTGCTCGGCGGGGTCATCCAGGCCGTCGTCCAGCCCAACATGCAGCTGCTCATGGACGACATCCGCGAGGGCAAGCTCGACCACCTGCTGCTCAAGCCCGTCGACGCGCAGCTGCTGGTGAGCGTCCGGCAGGTCGCACTGTGGAAGCTCGTCGACGTGCTGGTCGGGCTGGGCGTGGTCGCCGTCGGGCTCGCCCGCCTCGGCCGCGTGCCGACCGCCGGCGCGGTCGTCGGGTTCGTGCTGACCCTGCTGCTCGGCGCCGTGCTCGTCTACTGCTTCTGGCTCGCCATCACGACGGCCGCGTTCTGGGTGGTGCGGATGGAGCACGTCGCCGAGCTGTTCAACGGGCTGTACCAGGCTGGGCGCTGGCCCGTCACGCTGTTCCCCGGGTGGCTCCGGGTCGGGTTCACGGTGCTGGTGCCGCTCGCCTTCGCGGTCACCGTGCCCGCCGAGGTCGTCACGGCACGGGCCGGCTGGGAGGCCGTCGCGACCGCCGGCGCCTTCACCGCCGTCGTCGTGCTCGCGACCCGGTGGTTCTGGCGCCGTGGCCTGGCGAGCTACAGCGGTGCGTCCGCCTGAGCGTCAGCGCTCGCGGACGGCCTGGACCTCGGTGACGGGCAGGGTGATGTCCGGGCCGTCGACCGTGTAGGTGCCGAGCCGGCCCGACGCGCCACCGAGACGCCACCAGCCCCCGTAGGTCGAGGACACCGCGACCGTGCGGACGCCGCGGTCGCGGTAGACCCACGAGATCTCGCCGGGACCGCCCGGGTGGGGGACGCCGTCGGAGGTCGCGGTCCGGGTCGAGGTGGGGCCGTCGTCCCACGCGACGGTGTGGTGCACGAGGTCGGCGCCGACCTGGAGCGTGCCCAGCGGCGTGCTCACCGCCGGCGGGGGCCAGGTACCGGGGGAGCGGCGCTCGACGACGAGGTACGTGCGCAGGCCGGTCAGGGCCTCCCCGGGTTCGATGGTCCCGTGGGCGACGGGGAGGTCGCCCGCCGAGAGGTACTGCGCCGGGTCACCGACCACCTCGCGCACGGACGACGGGCACGCCGCGTAGACCACGCCGTTGCTGTTGAAGTCCCGGAGCTGATCGACGACGGCCGCGTAGGTCGACCCGGCCGGGACCGGCGGGGGCGCCAGCCGGGACGTGACGTACCAGCAGGGAGTCCCGTCCTCGACCCGCGTGTCGAGGCTGTAGTGCCGGACCGGTGCGTCGGGATCGACCGGGCTCGGGGGCGAGCCCCCGGATCCGGACGGCGGTCCGCTCGCACCCCCACCTCCCCCGGGAGGGGTCGCGACCCCGCCGCAGAGGATGCCGCCGGAGCTGCAGTCGGACGGCTGCGCCTCCGCCGCGGCGCCGCCCAGCAGGAGGACGGTGAGGGTGATGGCGAGGGCGGGAGGGCTCACTCGGTGCACGGGTCGACCTCCTGGCCTCCGCCCGCCCGGATGCCGACGCCGAGGAAGTCCCACGCCGTGACGCCAGGGCTGTCGCCCGGCGCCTCGACCCAGGCCATCCAGTACTCCCAGTCCGTCCCACCCGCGAAGCCCGGGGCGAGAGGGGCCCATCGGATGGCCACCAGCGCGGACGTGCACGCGGATCCGGTCGTCCCGATCTCGACCAGGTCGACCGAGGCCTCGCCCGCCGGGTCCTCCACGGCCTCCGCGAGCTCGATGACGATGGATCGCACACGGTCGGCGGCCGCGGCAGCCGTGTTGCTGCTCACGAGGATCTCGGTGTCCTCCGTGGGGTTCCCGTCCTCCACCGTGAGCGCCGCATCGGTCATCCAGCCCACGGTCTCGCGTGCGAGGGCGGCGACGTAGGTGTCGTCGATCCCGTCGGGGATGACGGTGAGGTCGACCTGGCTCGTGTCGCCCACGTCGGCCGTCGCCGTGGCCGTCGCGGTCGCCTCGGGTGACGGGTCCTCGGTCGGGGCCGGCAGGCCGATGGTGCTGAGGTCGCGCGGGGTCGCCTCCGGCTCCGGGTCGCCGCCACACGCGGTCAGCGCGACGGCGAGCGCGAGCAGCGCGGCGGGCAGGCGTCGGGCGTGACGGGTCGGCACCCGGGTCCCCTCCGGTGGTGGTGTGAGCGGCGCGGAGCCTACCGCCCACGCCCGTCCGTCCTCGGCCGGAGGGCAGCGGCCGGGGCGCCGTCAGCCGCGCTCGTCCAACCGGACCGGCACGGGCTCGAGGACCCACGCCGGCAGGTCGACCAGTCGGCTCCGCAGGTACTCGCCGAGGCCCTTCGCCTGCGGGTCCGGGCGGGTCGCGGACGACACGCCGCGCCCGAGCAGCCCGTGGACGACGAAGTTCACGGCGAGCAGGTTCGGCAGCAGCGTGCGGGTGACCTCGAGGCCGTCCGCGTCGGGGACCAGCTCCCGGAACCGTGGCACGTCGAGCTCGCGGGCGAGCCACACGAAGCCGGCCCGGGACGTCGCCCACACCCCGACGTTGGCGTTGCCGCCCTTGTCGCCGGAGCGGGCCCCGAACACCGTGCCGAGCGGGACGCGCTGCGTCGTCGCGTCCTCGACCTCGAAGTCGCTCCACTCGACCGACAGCTCCGGGGCGTCGAGCTCGGCCGGGTCCACGCCGGCGGTGAGCTCGAGCTCCACCGGGTCGGCCTCACCGACGGTGACGACCTCGCGCACCTCGTCCTTGGGCACGAGCGCCGGCCAGTAGACGCCGAACGGGTCGGCATCGGCCGGCGGCGCCGTCATCGTGAACCCCGGGTAGCTCGCGAGCGCGAGCTCGACGAGCGGGCCGGCGAACGCCCGGCGACCGACCTTCTGGGGGTCGCGGTCCTTGACGGTGACGTGCAGCTGGGCGACGGCCTCGGCGTTGGTGGTGGCGTCGGGGTGGTCGGAGCGCACGAGCCGGACGTCCACCTCGTCGAGGTCGTCGAGGTCGACCCGCCGGCGCAGCGTCCGCTCGAGCAGCTCGGCCTTGGCCTCGACGTCGAGACCGGTCAGCAGGAACGTCGCCTGGTTGCGGAACCCGCCGAGGGTGTTGATGCAGACCTTCACCCGGTCCGTCGGCGGGGCACCCTCGACCCCGCTGATGCGGACCCGGTCCGGCCCGACCTGCTCCAGCTCGACGCTGGACAGGTCGGTGGTCACGTCCGGGTTGAGGTAGAGGGGACCGCCGACCTCGTAGAGCAGCTGGGCCGTCACGGTGCCGACGGACACGAGGCCACCGGTGCCCTCGTGCTTGGTGATGACGCTGCTGCCGTCGGCGTGGACCTCCGCGATCGGGAAGCCGGGGTGCTCGAGGCCGGGGACCTCGGTGAAGAAGGCGTAGTTGCCGCCGGTGGCCTGCGCGCCGCACTCGATGACGTGGCCGGCGACCACGGCGCCGGCGAGGCGGTCCCAGTCGTCGCGCGCCCACCCGAACCGCCAGGCGGCCGGCCCGACGACCACGCTCGCGTCGGTGACCCGGCCGGTGACGACGATGTCGGCACCGCGCCCCAGCGCCTCGGCGATGCCCCAGCCGCCGAGGTAGGCGTTGGCGGTCAGCGGCGGCATCGGCTCCTCCGCGAGCGGGGTGCCCTCGTCGAGGTGGGCGAGGCCGTGGCGGTCCCGCAGCTCGTCGATGCGCGGGAGCAGGTCGTCGCCCGAGACGTGCGCGACGGTCAGGTCGACGCCGGCCCCGACGACGGCCTCCCGGATGGCTGCGGCCAGCCCAGCCGGGTTCAGGCCGCCGGCGTTCGCGACGACCTTCACCCCCCGCTCGGCGACCTGCTGCAGGTGGCCGGTGAGCTGGTGCAGGAACGTCGACGCGTAGCCCTTCGAGGGGTCCTTCGCGCGCGAGCGGTACAGGATCAGCATGGTCAGCTCGGCGAGCCAGTCGCCGGTGAGCACGTCGACGGGGCCGCCGGTGAGCTGCTCGGCGAACGCGTCGAAGCGGTCGCCGTAGAACCCGCTGACGTTGGCGATGCGCAGCACCTCGTCCGACACGTCCGCTGGGCTCCTCGCTCGGGGTCGGTGACCTGTTCCCGTCGGCGGCGCACCCTAACGGTCGGGTGGGTCCGAACCCCCACCGACGCCGCCCGCGTACCGTCGGCGGTCCACCGTCCCCAGGGAGGCCCCGGCCGTGTCCGCGTCCGACGAGGCGACCACCACCGCCACCTGCTACCGGCACCCCGACCGGCCGGCGCCGCTGCGGTGCACGCGCTGCGAGCGCCCGATCTGCCTCGACGACGCGATCGACGCGCCGGTGGGCTTCCTGTGCCCCGACGACGCGCGGCAGCCCGCGCGCGTGCGGGCCGTGGCCCGCGCCGGCGGTGCGCTCGTGACCCGGACGCTGGTCGGCATCGCCGTCGCGGTGTTCCTCGTGCAGCAGGTGAGCCCGCTGCCGTTCCGCGCGGGCGCGCTGTTCGGGCCGGCGGTCGCGGCGGGGGAGTGGTGGCGACTCGTGACCGCTGGGTTCCTCCACGGCGGGCTGCTCCACATCGGCTTCAACGGCTACCTGCTGTGGATGCTCGGCCAGATGCTCGAGCCGGCGCTGGGCCGGGCCCGGTTCGCGGCGCTGTTCGCCGCTGGGCTCTTCGGCGGCTCCGCCGGCGCGCTGGCGCTGTCGTACACGTCGGCCACCATCGGGGCGTCCGGTGCGGTGTTCGGGCTCATGGGCGCCGCGATGGTCGGGATGCGGGTCCGCGGCGTGAACCCGATGCAGACCTCCATCGGGTCGCTCGTCGTGCTGAACCTCGTGCTGACGTTCGTGCTGCCCGGCATCTCGATCGGTGGCCACGTCGGCGGGCTGCTCGGCGGCGCGCTCGCTGCCCTGCCGGTGTTCCGCGTCGGTCGGCCCTACGACCGCACGAGCACCGTCGGCGCGTGGCTGGTGGCCGGCGGCCTCGGGGCGCTCGGGCTGCTGATCGGCGTCGTGACGGGGCCGCTGCTGTAGGAGCCCCCTGGGGTCAGGCGGCCGCCGGCGCGTGGTGGTGCGCCGGGGAGAGCCGGTCCTCGACCACGAGGGCGAGCAGCAGCGCCACGTCGACCGCGACCAGCAGCCCGAGGCCGGACAGCGGCGCGGCGAGCACGCCGACGACGAGCAGCAGCAGTGCCACGGTGCGCTCCCGCTCCAGCGTTCTCGACGCCCGCAGGTCGGCCAGCACGAAGCCGCCGAGGAACAGGCCGAGGCCGGCGGCGAGCACGCCGCGCATCGGGAGGTCGAGCGGGTCCGCGGGGTGGACGACGATCTCCTCGAGCGCCACCGCGACCAGGACGACCCCCGCGAAGAGCGGCAGGTGGAGGTAGGTGTAGAGGTCCCTGGCCATGCGGCCCTTCACCGCACCGTCAGCGGTCGCGAGGTGGTGCTCGGCCGTCGGTGCGATGCGGTCGAAGTACGACCACCACAGCAGGCACGCGAGGGCGCCGCCGCCGACGAGCACGCCGAGGGTGCCCGCGTCGAGCGACTCGCCGAGCGACTCGGCGACCCCGATCCCGAGCGCGACGACCGTCTCGCCGAGCGCGACGATGACGATCAGGCCGTAGCGCTCGGCGAAGTGCGAGGCGACGATCCCCTCGAACCCGTCCCCGCCGACCAGCGCCGCGGCCACCACGAGCCCGAGGAAGCCCAGCGCCCACAGCACGAGCCGGCCGGTGGGGTCGGTGACGGCCGCGCCGGCGACGACGAGGAGCGCACCGAGCAGGGTGCGCAGCTCGTAGTCGACGACCGCGCGCCGCTGCACCTCGTCGTGCCACACGCCGACGACGTAGACGGCCGAGCCGGCGAGGAGCAGCACGGCCCAGCTGACCGCGAAGACCGCCCCCGTGGCGTCGAAGGCGTGGTCGATCGACGCCCCGATCGGGACGGTCGCGACGGTGGCGAGCAGGAACACGCCGCGGATGCCACGGCTGCCGTTGCCGACGGCGTTCGCGGACCACGTGAACTGCGACCAGGCCCACCACAGCAGGCTCAGCAGGACGAGCGCCTGGGCCACGGACGTCGCGGTCAGCTCGTGGTGCAGGAAGCCCACGAGCCGGGCCGCTGCGAAGACGAACGCCAGGTCGAAGAACAGCTCGACCGGGTCGGCCGTCTCTGGCCCCGTGCTCGCGCTGATGGGCTGGGTCGAGGCGGTCACGGGCGCGCCGTTCGGCGCTGGGCGGTGAGGACGAGGTCGGGCCCGTGGCCCAGTCGGTGGGCGAGCCGGATCCACAGCACGGCGAGGTGCTCGAGCTCGCGGGCGCCGGCGAGGTCGCCGGCGAGGACCGGCGCGAAGCCGACGTCGGACGCGAGGCCCGCGGCGAGCTCGCACGCCGACGCGTCGTCCCCCGCCAGCCACATCACCGGGGCCGGGTCGTAGCCCGAGGGGTCGGAGAGGTTCCGGCTCCCGGTCGTGTTGAAGGCCTTCACGACGCGTCCGCCTCGCAGCGTGGCGGCGACGACCTCGGCACCGCTGCGCCCGTCGTCGATCGCGTGGCTGCCTCCTGCGAGCGGGTTGGTCGCGTCGAGCACGACCGTGTCGCCGAGCTCCCCGAGCTGCGTCGCGACCGTCTCCACCGCGCCCCACGGGACGGCGAGGAGCAGGGCGTCGGCGCCGGCGGCGGCCTCGGCCGGCGTCGTGACGTCGGCGTGGTCGCGCAGGTCGGCGAACCGCTCGTCGTCCGGGTCGCGGACGCCGTAGCGGATGGCGTGCCCGGCGGCGGCCCAGCGGGGTCCGAGCGCGCGGCCCACACGGCCCGCGCCGACCACGGCGATCGAGAGCGACCCCACGTCGTCGTCCTCCACGGTCGTCGCCGCTCGGGGGGTCCGCACGGCGTCCTGTCAGGCATCTAAGTTAGACGTCTAACACGTTACCCTCACGAGCCGACCGGAGGGACCACGTGGGACAGCGCGACGCCGTCGACCGGCTCGTCGAGGACTGGACCCGGGTCGACCCCGGCCTCGACCTGTCGAGCGTCGAGGTGGTGACGCGGCTGCTGCGGCTCGCCCCCGTCGTGGAGCGGCGGCTCTCGGAGCGGCTCGCCGAGCACGGGCTCACGCTCCCCGAGTTCCGGGTGCTGTCGTTGCTGCGGCGGGCGGACGGACCCGTCCCGCAGCGGGACCTGGCCGGCCGGCTCAACCTCACGGCCGCGACGGTCTCGATCCGCCTCGACGCGCTGGAGGAGGCCGGGTGGGTCCGCCGGCGCCCGACCGGCGCGGGACGAGCCCTGGCCGTGGAGCTGACCGCGGCCGGCACGGCGCGGACCGACGAGGCCGTCCACGGGTACCTCGACGCCCAGACGGGCCTGCTCGGGGGCCTCACCGGACGGGAGCGCTCGAGCCTCGGGGACCTGCTGCGGCGCCTCGGCGAGCGGCTCGACCCCTGAGCGCACCGGGACGGCCGGTCCCGCCGATGCCGCCGGTAGCGTGCCCCGGCACGTCGACCCGCGAGGAGCACCCGTGAGCACGTCGGACCTGTTCAGCGTCGAGGGGAAGGTCGCCGTCGTGACCGGCGGCTCTCGCGGCATCGGGGAGATGGTCGCGGCGGCGCTCGTCGAGCACGGCGCCTCGGTCGTGATCGCCTCACGCAAGGCCGACGAGCTCGAGGCCACGGCCGGTCGGCTGCGCCAGGTGGGCGACTGCACGGCCATCGCCGCCGACCTCTCGAGCTACGACGGTGCCCGGGCGCTCGCGGCCGCCGTGGCCGAGCGCCACGAGGCGGTGCACGTGCTGGTCAACAACGCCGGCGCGACGTGGGGCGAGGACGTCGCGACGTACCCGGAGCATGGGTTCGACAAGGTCCTCGACGTCAACGTGAAGGGCGTCTTCGCGCTCACCCAGGCGCTGCTGCCGCAGCTGCGTGCCGCCGGCACCGCGATCGAGCCGGCGTCGGTGGTGAACGTCGGGTCGATCGACGGGATCCGGGTCCCGGCCTTCGAGTCGTACGCGTACTCGGCCTCCAAGGCGGCGGTGCACCAGCTGACCCGGCACCTCGCGGCGCGGCTCGCGCGGGAGCACGTGCGCGTGAACGCCATCGCCCCGGGCCTGTTCCCCTCACGGATGACGGCGTTCATGCTCGAGCAGGCGGAGGAGCAGATCGTCGAGGCGACCCCGCTGCACCGCATCGGCGGGCCCGACGACATGGCTGGGGCGATCCTGTTCCTCGCCTCGCGCGCGTCGGCGTTCGTCACGGGCGCCGTCCTGCCGGTCGACGGAGGCGTCGCGACGTGTAGGTGACGGAGGCGTCGCGACCTGCCGGTGACGGCGGCCACGGTCCGCATCGGCGGGGCCGACGGACAGCAGGCCGTCACCGGCTGTACCGTGGCGCGTCGTCGTGCGGTCACCCGCACGTCACGTCCGACGACCAGAGGGACCCGACCACGATGGGCAGCCGCCTCCGCACCGTCCTCGCGCTGACCGCCGCGCTCCTGCTCGGCGTGCTGGCGCCCGCGAACGCCTACATCGACGCCGGCTCGACGTCGGTGATCTTCTCGGCCCTGGTCGCCTTCTTCGCGTCCGCCGGCATGATCCTCAAGATGTCGTGGCGCCGCATCACCGGGGTCTTCCGCCGGGGCGACACCGCGACCGAGGGCCCGGACGAGGCGTGAGCGACACCACCACCCCGGACGACCTCACCGTCGCCCGGCCGGTCCCGGGATCGTTCCGGGACCCCGCGGGCGTCGTCTACACCCGTGACGGCCTCCTGCTGCGGCAGGTCGACCGGTCGTTCGCCGAGACCTACGACGCGGTCGTCGCGAGCGGTCTGTACGACGCGCTCCACCAGCGCGGGCTCCTCGTCCGGCACGACGAGGTCCCGGCCGAGGAGCAGGACGCCCTCGCCCTCGACCCGGCACGGGCCCACCGCGTGCTCCGGCCCGAGCGCGTGCCGTTCGTCTCGTACCCCTACGAGTGGTCGCCGGGCATGCGCCGCGCTGCGGCGCTCGCGACGCTCGACGCGATGTCGGTCGCGCTGGACCACGGCATGGTCCTGCGGGACGCCTCCGCCTTCAACGTCGTCTTCCTGCGGGGCCGCGCCGTCCTGATCGACACGCTGTCGTTCGGTCCGCGCGAGCCCGACGCGCCGTGGGCCGCGTACCACCAGTTCTGCCGCCACTTCCTCGCACCGCTCGCGCTCGAGTGCACGGTGGACGTCCGCCTCGGGGCACTGACCCGCACCGACGTCGCGGGCGTGCCGCTCGACCTCGCCGCGACGATGCTGCCGGCGAGCACGAAGCTCCGCCCGGCGCTGCTGACCCACCTGCACCTGCAGGCGCGCGCGCAGCGGGACCGCGAGGTCGCCGTCGACGGCGCCGGCGGCGAGCGCCGCACCGTGCGCTTCTCCGACACGGCGATGCGCGGCCTCGTGGAGCAGCTCCGCGGCGCCGTCGCGAAGCTCACCTGGGAGCCGGCCGGGACGACCTGGGCCGACTACTACGAGACGGCGGCCCACTACTCCGACGAGGCGATGGCGAGCAAGGTCGCCGGCGTCGGCGCCTTCCTCGACGCGGTGGCCCCGACGACGGTGTGGGACCTCGGCGCCAACACCGGCCGGTTCGCGCTGCTCGCCGCCGAGCGCGGCGCCCACGTCGTGGCGGCCGACATCGACCACGGCGCGGTCGAGCGGGGCTGGCGCGCACGCACGGGGGCCGACTGGCCCGACGTGCCCGGGGACGTCCACCCGCTCCTGCTCGACCTCGGCAACCCCAGCCCGGCGCTCGGCTGGGCCCTGACCGAGCGGCCCTCGATCGTGGACCGCGGCCCCGCCGACGCGGTGCTGGCCCTCGCCCTCGTGCACCACCTCGCCATCGCGGGGGAGGTGCCGCTGCCGCGGGTCGTCGACCTGCTGGCGTCGCTCGGACGCGACGTGCTCGTCGAGTGGGTCCCGAAGGACGACCCGAAGGTGCGGGTGCTGCTCGCGACCCGCGAGGACCGGTTCGACGGCTACACGACCGAGGACTTCCTCGCGGCCTGCGCGTCGCGCGGCGAGGTCGTGTCGACCACCCCCGTGGCGGGCACCGACCGGCTGCTGGTGCACCTGCGGCCGTGATGCGACGCGTCCCCGTCCACCCGCTGCTGCTGGCCTGCGTGCCGGTGCTGATGCTGTGGGTCGGCAACCGTGCCGAGGTCACCACCGAGCAGGCCCTGCCGGTCCTCGGCGGGAGCGTGCTCGTGACGCTGGTCGTCTGGGGCCTGGCCGCCGCGCGGACCCGCGAGCTCCGCTCGAGCGCGCTGATCGCCTCGGTCGCCGTGGTCGTGCTCGGCACCCACGGCTACCACCTCGGGCTGCTCGGGCCCGCCGTCGGGCTGGCGCTGGCGCTGCTGCTCGTCGCGGCGGCCGGCGTCCTCGTGGTCACCCGCCTGCACCACGACGAGCGGCTCGGTGCCACGACGTCGATCGTGAACGTCGTCGCGATCGCGCTCGTCGTCGCGAACGCGCTGCCGCTCGCCCTCGCGCCGTCGGCGCCGGCCGCGCCCGCGGCCGTCGGTGCGACCCCGGACGCCGCGTTCGTCGCCGACGAGGACGCGCCGGACGTCTGGTACGTGGTGCTCGACCGGTTCCCGCGCCGCGACGTCGCCGCGGACGTGCTCGGCGCCGACACCGGTCCGTTCCTCACCGGCCTCGAGGCGCGCGGCTTCCAGGTCGCCGAGCAGGCGCGCGCCAACTACCCGAAGACGGCCCACTCCCTCGCGTCCAGCCTCAACCTGACCACGCTCGAGGCGCTCGCCGGCGAGCCCGGCGACGACTGGCAGCCGGTCTACCGCCTCCTGCGCGATCACCGGCTCGGGCACCTGCTGACCGACGCCGGCTACCGGTACGTCCACGTCGGCTCCTGGTGGTCGCCGACCGCCAGCGCGACCACCGCCGACGAGGTGGTCCGCTCCGCCGGCGACGAGTTCGCCGACGTGTTCGCCTCCACCACCGTCCTCCCGGCGTTCCGCTCGCTCGCGGGGGAGGTCGACGCGCGCGAGGAGCTGCGCCGCGAGAAGCGTGACGTGGCGCTGCGCCAGTTCGACGCGCTGGCCGAGCTCGCCGCGGCCCCGTCGGACGTCCCGCGCTTCGTGTTCGCGCACATCACCCTGCCGCACGAGCCGTACGTGTTCGAGGCCGACGGTGCGTGGGTCCCGCGCGACGTCGAGCGCCAGCGCAGCCGCGACGACAACTTCCGGCGCCAGCTCGCCTACACCGAGGCCCGGGCGACCGAGCTGGTCGACGCGATCCTCGCCGGCGCGCCGGCGGACCGTCGCCCGCCGGTCGTCGTCGTCCAGTCGGACGAGGGCCCGCACCCGGAGGCGCGCGTGGCGCAGGGGCCGGCGTACCGGTGGGACCTTGCCCCCGACGACGAGCTGCGGGAGAAGCTCGGGGTCCTGCTCGCGGTCCACGGCGTCGACGTGGCGCTGCCCGAGGACGTGACCCCGGCCTCGCTGTGGCCGCGGGTGCTCGCCGACGTCCTCGGGGCGGAGCTGCCCGTCCCCGACGACCGGACCTGGGTGTTCCCCGACGAGACGCAGCTGTACACGTTCCTCGACGTGACCGACCGGCTGCGCTGACACGTCGAGCGGCCCGACCCGCCGGTCAGCCCGCCGGCGCCTGGGGGCGCTCGCCGAGGGTGACGTCCAGCGAGACCTCCTCGCCGTCGCGGACGACGTCGATGGTCACGGTCTCGCCGGGTCGGGTCCGGGAGACCAGGCCGGCGAGCTCCGCCATCGACCCGACGTCCCGGCCGTCGACCCCGACGACGATGTCGCCGCGGCGCAGCCCGGCCTCGTCGGCCGGCGAGCCCGGCACGACCTCGGCCAGCACGGCGCCGCTCGTCACGGGCAGGCCGTAGAGCTCGGCGACCTGCGGGTCGACGTCCTGCCCGCTCACCCCGAGGAACCCGGCACGGACCTCGCCGGTCTCGACGAGCTGGGTGGCGATGTCGCGCACGGTCGCGATCGGGATGGCGAAGCCGATGCCGGCCGAGTCGCCCCCGCGCGAGAAGATGGCGGTGTTGATGCCGACGACCTCACCGCGGGTGTCGACGAGCGCCCCGCCCGAGTTGCCCGGGTTGATGGCCGCGTCGGTCTGGATCATGTCGACCAGCGCCGCGGTGGGGCCCGACACGGTCCGGTTGACGGCGCTCACCACGCCGGCGGTGACGGAGCCGTCGAGCCCGAACGGCGACCCGATCGCGACGACCGTCTCGCCGACGGTCGGGGTGGCGTCGGCGAGCGCCGCAGCGGGCAGGTCCCCACCATCGACCCGGACGACGGCGACGTCGGTGGCGACGTCGGCGCCGACCACCTCGCCGTCGAGGCGCTCCCCGTCCGGCGTGGTGACCGTGACCGCCGACGCTCGGGCGACGACGTGGGCGTTGGTCACGATCGTGCCGTCCGCGTCCACGATGACGCCGCTGCCGGCGCCGCCACCGGGCACGTCGATGCGGACGACCGAGGGGGACACCTGGGCGGCCACCGCCGCCACGAGGGAGTCGCGCGGCACGTCGGCGAGGTCCGGGGCGTCGCCGCCGGCGAGCGCGCCGGCGGTCGGCTCGTCGCCCGGGGCGGCCGCCGGCGCCGACGTCGGCGCGCCGAGCACCTGCGTGGGGACGACGACGGCAGCGGCGCCGAGTGCGCCGAGCGCGACGGTGGCCAGCGACCGACGCCAGCCGAGGCCGGCGACGGCACCGTCCCGCGCGCCGGGGTAGGCCGACGGAGGCGCCGCGGGAGCGGCCGGCGCGTCCGCGACGAGGGTGTCGTGCGGCGTCGGGGAGGGCGGGGTCGGGCCGGGGGACGGGGGGGTGGTGGGGTGGTGCTCCACGGTGGGCTCCGAGGACGGGGGGAGGAAGGAGGGGACGTGTCACGACGCTACGGACCGCCCGCCAAGGGCTCACCCCCGCGCGGGTAAGGGTTCGGCAAGCAACGGCCACGGAGCCGGTCAGGACGGCCGCCGGCGCGGTGCGCGTCGTTACGCTCGCGGACGGCCGGACGGCCGGCCGTCCGGACCGGCCCCCCCGCCCGCGATCCAGGGAGACCGACGCGTGGCCCGCATCCTGCTCGTCGAGGACGACGAGGGCATCGCCCGCCCCCTCGCGGGGGCGCTGCGCGGTGCTGGCCACGAGGTGACCCACGTCGGCAGCGGGCGGGCCGCGCTCGACGCCGCCCGGGACGGGGCCGACCTCGTGGTCCTCGACCTCGGGCTGCCGGACGTCGACGGCGTGGAGGTGTGCCGGCACCTGCGGCGCGACCACGGTCCGGACCTGCCGATCCTCGTCCTGACCGCACGGGCCGGCGAGGTCGACGTCGTCGTGGGGCTCGACGCCGGCGCGGACGACTACGTCACCAAGCCGTTCCGGCTCGCGGAGCTGCAGGCCCGGGTGAGGGCGTTGCTCCGGCGCGGCAGCCCGCCGGAGGCCGGCGTGCTCGAGGCGCAGGACGTCCGGGTCGACCCCGCCGCCCGGCGCGCGTGGCGAGGCGAGGAGGAGCTCGAGCTCAGCCCGAAGGAGTTCGACCTGCTGGCGCTGCTCGTCGAGCACGCCGGGACGGTCGTCACGCGGGAGGAGCTCATGCGGCGCGTCTGGGACACGACCTGGATGGGCTCCACGAAGACCCTCGACGTCCACGTGTCGCAGCTGCGCCGCAAGCTCGGCGACGACCCGGCCGCTCCGCGGTACGTCGCGACGGTGCGCGGCGTCGGGCTGCGCTTCGAGGCCACGCCGTGAGGCGCCGGCTGCTCGCCACCACCATCGGGGTCGCCGCCCTCGCCGTGGTGCTGCTCGCCGTCCCGCTCGCGGTGGTCGTCGGCACCCTCCTCACCGACCGGGCCTACGACCGGCTGCTGGCCCAGTCGCAGCAGATCGCGACCTTCGTCGACGAGCGCGCCCGCACGTGCGGCGAGGCGCAGCTGTCGCTCACCGTCGCGGCGCAGGACGACCTCGACCTCGCCCTGGTCGACCGCGCCGGCGGCCTGCTGTTCGCCGCCGGGCGCAGCCGGCCGGACGCCCCCTTCGACGACCTCGCGGCCGCGGCCCGCGGGGTGCCCGGGCGCAGCCGCAACGCCGACCGGCTCGCCGTGGCCGTCCCGCTGGCCAGCGGGGTGTGCGGGACCGGCATCGTCCTGCGCGCCGCGACGCCGGCGGACGGGCTCGACGCCGGCGTCCGCACCACCCGGCTCGCGATCGCGGCGCTCGGGCTCGGGGTGCTCGGCCTCGCGGGTGTCCTCGCCGCGGTGGTCGGGCGACGGCTGGCCCGTCCGTTCGAGGAGCTGGCCGTGACCGCCGGCAGGCTCGGCGACGGCGACTTCTCGGCCCGGGCCGAGCGCTCCGGGGTGCCCGAGGCCGACCGCATCGCCGCGGCGCTCGACTCGACCGCCGAGCGGCTCGGCCGGGCCGTCGCCCGCGGCAGCGCCTTCACGGCCGACGCCTCGCACCAGCTGCGCACGCCGCTGACGGCGCTCCGGCTGCACCTCGACACGCTGGCCGACGCACCCGACCGGGAGGCCGCCGGCGCCGCGCTCGACGCGGCGCTCGCCGAGGCCGACCGGCTCGAGGCGACCGTCGAGGAGCTCGTCAGCCTGACGCGGCTCGACGGACCGGTGGAGGACGTCGACCTCGGTGCGCTCGTCCGCCGGCGCGCGGACGCGTGGCGGGCCCGGGCCGCCGCGGCCGATCGTCGGCTCGACGTCGAGGTCCTGCCGGTGCCGTCCGTCCGGGTCCGGCCGGCGGCCGTCGCACAGGCGCTCGACGTGCTCGTCGACAACGCGCTCCGGCACGGTGCCGGCACCGTGGAGGTCCGGGTCGCCCCCGGCCTGCCCGACACCGACCGGCCCGCCGTCCGCGTGTGCGTGCGCGACCACGGGTCCGGCTTCGACCTCGACGCGGTCCTCGGCGCCGCCGGCGCCGACCGTGGGGTGACCGATGCGCCGGTGACCGGGGGGCGGGGGCTGCCGCTCGCCCGGAGCCTGGTCGAGGGGGAGGGCGGTCGCCTCACCGCCGACGACCCGGGGGTCGGGGTGCGCGTCTGCCTGGTGCTCCCGGTCGGCACCGGCCCACCGGACGACGCAGCCGCCGGCGCCGCGACGGAGGCCACCCCGACGGTGCCGGCTCGCTGACGCACACGGGGTCGGCCCCTACCCTCGCCGCGGCCCGTCCGACCGGCCACCGAGCGACCCGAGGGAGGCGACCCGTGCGGCACGTGCCGCGACGCCGTCGCGCCGTCGCCACGCTCGCGGCTGCCGCGCTCGCGCTCGCCGTGCCCGCCGTGGCGCAGCAGCGCTCCGAGCAGGAGATCGCGGAGGACCTCGCCGACGCCGAGCGGGACGCCGCGAGCACCTCCGGCGCCCTGTCCGAGGCGGAGGCCCGCATCGCACGGGTGGCCACCGAGCTCGCCGAGCTCCGCGACCGCCTCGACGCCGCCCGGGGCCGCCTGCGTCAGCTCGAGGGGCAGGTCGCCCTCGCCGAGGACGAGGTCGGCGCTGCCGAGCGTCGCACCGAGGTCGCGCAGGAGAACCTGGCGCACGCCGAGCGGCTGCTGGAGCTCACCGAGGCGGAGCTCGCGACGCAGGAGCGACGCCTCGTCGACCGGGTCGCCGAGGCCTACAAGTACGGCGCCGCCGGGCAGGGCGCGATGCTGCTGCGGATCGTGCGCGAGGCGGAGGACCCCAACGCGCTCGCCGACGGGCTGTACAAGCTCGGGTCCGTGGCCGGGTTCCAGGCCGGTGTCGTCGACGAGGTCACCCGGCTGCGCGCCGAGCGCGAGGACCTCACCCGCGAGGCGTCGCGCACCCGCGACCTGGCCGACCAGGCCCGCGAGGACGCCACCGTGGCGGCGGAGCTCGTGCGCAGCCTGCGGGACGACGCCGCCGCCGTCACCTCCGCCATCGCGACCGACGAGGCGCGGCAGGCGCAGGTCCTGGCCGAGCTCGAGGAGCAGGCCGATGACGCCCGTGCGGTGCTGGCCGCCGTCGATGCCCGCCGCGCCCAGCTCGCGGTCGAGCTCGAGCAGGAGCGCGCGCGGCGGGTCGCCGCCGGCGCCGGGGTCTGCCCCGTGGACGGGGCCCGGGTCGGCCGGGACTTCTCCAACGACTGGGGCTTCCCGCGCCCCGGCAGCCGCAGCCACGAGGGGACGGACGTGTTCGCGAACCGGGGGACCCCGGTGCGGGCGATGTACGCCGGGGTCGTGAAGGCGGTGCGGGTGACCGACACCGGGCTGGGCGGTCGCTACGTCAGCTACACGGTGGGCCCGGGGGAGTACTGGTACAACGCGCACCTCGACGAGGTCGCGCCCGGCATGGTCGTCGGGGCGAGGGTCCAGCCCGGCACGCTGATCGGCACGGTCGGCAACTCGGGCAACGCCCGGACCACCCCGCCGCACCTGCACATCGGCCACTACCTCGACGACGGGCGCCGGGCCGTCAACCCGTACCCCGTGCTCGCCGACGCCTGCCCCTGACGCACCCGGCCGCTGCCGCCGGCGGAGAGGACGTGCCCGTGCCGCTGCTCACGCTCCTGCGGCACTGCCACGCCGCGCGACCCGACGGCACGCGCGACCACGACCGCCCGCTCGACCGTCGGGGGCGCGACACGGCCGACGCGATCGGCCGGTGGTTCGTGGCGACCGGGCAGGTGCCTGACCTCGTCGTGACCTCCTCGGCACGGCGCACCGTGGAGACCGTCGAGCGGGCCGTCGCCGCCGGCGGCTGGCCCGGGGAGGTGCGCGCGACCGACGAGCTGTACCTGTGCGACGTCGGCACGGTCCTCGACCACGCGACCGCGGCCCTCGTTGACGGGCACCAGCACGTCCTGCTGGTCGGGCACGAGCCGACGTGGAGCGCGGTGGTCACGGCCCTGACGGGTGCCCACCTCGCGATGCCGACCGGGACGCTCGCCTGCGTGGAGGTGCTCACCGGCCCGGGCGGCGGGCTCGAGCAGGCGTGGCTGCGGTCGGTCGTGCCCGGCCGGCAGGTGGTCGTCGCCGCCCCGGGTTGACCCGTCAGGCCGACCCGCCGGCGCCGGCGGTCAGAGCGCCGGCGGGGTGCCCGTGACCACCGGGGTGGCCGGCGGCTCCTCCGGCAGGGGACGGACGCTGAGGCGCTCGAGGCAGACGTGCACCAGCGGCCCGATGGTCGTGGCGAACAGCACCGTGCCGATGCCGACCGTGCCGCCGAGCAGCCAGCCGAGCACGAGCACCGTGACCTCGATGCCGCTGCGGACCCGACGCACCGTCCAACCGCGTCGGGCCAGCCCGGTCATGAGCCCGTCCCGTGGGCCCGGGCCGAGCCCAGCGCCGATGTAGAACCCGGAGCCGACGGCGAACAGCACCGGGCCGGCGAGCAGCAGGCCGATCCGAGCGGCGAGGCTCTCGGGGGTGTCGAGCACGAGCAGCGTCAGGTCGATGGTGATGCCGATGAGGAACACGTTGCAGACCGTGCCGATGCCGAGCCGCTCCCGCAGCGGGACCCACCCGGCGAGCACGACCACCCCGGTGAGGATCCCGACGGTGCCGATGGGGATGCCGGTGCGCTGGGAGATGCCCTGGTGCAGCACGTCCCACGGGCCGAGCCCGAGACCCGCAGCGACCATCACGGCGATGCCGAGCCCGCACAGGACGAGGCCGAGGACCAGCCGGGCGAGGCGTTCGCCGAGGCGGTCACGGGAGGGGATGACGATCACGCGCATGCCGGGACGGTACCCCGCGTCTCGACGTCGAGACACCCGGCGGCGCGGCACCGTGGCGCCCGCACCGACGCCGCCCTGGTGGCGCAGCCGCCCCGCCCCAGCGCTGCGACCCCCGTCCCGTCTCACGGCTCGGGGGCGCGCTCCTCGAGCCACGCCTGCAACCGTGCCAGCTCGATCTCCCCGGTCTCGTCGCGCAGCCACACCGGCGGCGTGGTCCGGCCGAGCTGGCCACCCTCGCGTCGGGCCGCGGCGGCGAACGCCCGGCCGGCGGCCGTGTCCGGCAGCGGCACGTCGCCGGCGGGGACCCGGAGGTCCACCCGGTACAGCCCGGGGGTCTCGAGCTCGCGGGTGCCGCCGAGCGCGTCGAACACGTCGAGCATCGCGGTGTTCTCGGCGAGCACGTAGTTGCGGAACACGGCGATCCCGTTGCGCCGTGCGACGTCGGCGAGCACCCCGAGCAGCTGGGTGCCGAGCCCGAGCCCCTGCGCCTCGTCGACCACGGTGATCGCGGCCTCGGCGACCTCGGGCTCGTCGGCGACCCGCACGTAGCGGGCGACCCCGAGCCCCGGGTGCTCCGGGCGCGTCGGGTCGAGGGCGACCCACGCGGCGTGGTCCACACCGTCCACGTCGGTCAGGTAGTCGAGCTGCGCGTCGGTGAACCGCGGCATGGGGGAGTGGAAGCGGCGGAACCGGGACTGCTCGCTCAGCAGCTTGAGCCCCTCGACGAGCCGCCACCGGTCGGTGGGCGCGATGGGTCGCACCAGCGCGCGGCTCCCGTCGCGCAGGGTGATCTGGGTGGGCTCGTCCACGGCGGCCTCGGGATGGATGCGGCGGCGAGGGTAGGCGCGAGCGTCCCCGGACGGTCGGCGGGGAGCCGCGGTGCGGACGTCAGGCGTCGAGCAGGGCGCGGGCGGCGTTGTGCCCCGCCGCCCCGATGACCGACCCGGCGGGGTGGCACCCCGCGCCGGCGGCGACCACGCCGCCGACGCCGAGGTGCGTCGGGACGCGGTCGGTCAGCGCGAAGGTGTTGTCGACGTGGAAGATGTTCCCGCCGGTGATGCCGAAGCGCCGGGCGATCTCGGCCGGGTGCACCACGTCCACGTCGGCGACGAGGCCGGGGAGGTCCGGCGCGTAGCGGGCGGCGTTGCCGAGCAGGTGCTCGACGTACCCGGGGGCGACGTCGTCCCACGCGCCGGCGGTCGGCTCGTTGGGGACCCACTGCACGAACAGCGCCGCCGAGTGGTGGCCGGCCGCGTCCTGCAGCGAGGGGTCGACGACCGTGTGGCCGTAGACCTCCAGCGGCGGGTCGTCGGGCAGGTCGCCGGCCATCGCCGCAGCGTGGGCCGTCTCGACCGCGGCCTCGGCGTCGTCGCCGGCCGGTAGCAGGTGCACGGTCGCGCCGTGCTGCCCGACGCGCTCCGGCAGCGCCGTGAACGTCGGCAGGTCGGTGAGCGCGAGGTTGACCTTCAGCGTCGTGCCGGGGCGGGCGGCCCAGTCGTCGAGCCGGCCCGCGAGGTCCGGCACGACCTCCGCGCCGAGCAGGTCGACGGCGCGCCACGGGTCGCAGGCGAGCACCACCTCGTCGACGGGGAGCACGGTGCCGTCCGCGAGCGCCACGCCGGTCACCTCGGCCCCCCCGCGGGTGTGCACGGCGACCGCCGGCGCGGAGGTGCGGACCTCCGCGCCGGCGGCGGTCGCGAGCGCGGCGAGGCGCTGCGTCACCGTGCCCATCCCCCCTTCGACGACCATCCACGTCCCGCCGCTGCCGGGCAGCCGGCCGGAGTTGTGCACCAGGAAGTTGTGCCCCGACCCGGGCGTGTCGAGCCCGCCGTGCAGGCCGGGGAACGCGTCCGTGACCGCGTACATGGCACGCAGGACGGGGGAGCGCAGGCCCACCCGGTCGAGGTACGCGCGGACGCTGCCGGACACGAGGTCGACGTACGTGTCCCGCAGCTCGGCCCGGACCCACCGTGCCGCGGTGGTCGCGACGTCGGTCGCGGGCGCGAGCCACGAGCCGGCGAGGTCCTCCCGCAGCGCCGACAGCTCCGTGTCCATCCGGTCGAGCGCGTCGAGGTCGGCCGCGTCGGCCACGTGGGAGAGCTGCCTGCGGTTCTCGTCCGGGTCGCCGCCGAGCAGGACGCTCGTCCCGTCGAGGGTGGGGAGGAAGTAGTGGGGCTCGCGGCGGCGGAGCGGTAGCTCGAGGCCGAGCTGGTCGAGCAGCTCGGGCGGGGTGAGGCCGAGCAGGTACGCCCCGGTGGACGCGCCGAGGCCCGGCACGCGGGCGAACGGGTGCTCGGTGCGGCAGGCCCCGCCGACGACGGTGTCGCGCTCCAGCACGAGCACGTCGCGTCCGGCACGGGCGAGCAGCACGGCGGCGACGAGGCCGTTGTGGCCGGCGCCGATCACGATGGTCCGGGTCACGTCGCGTCCTGGTGGGCGGTGGGGTGGGCGGTGGGGGGCGGGGTGCCGTCGGCTCAGGCGTCCGGCCAGGGGGCCGTGGGCGACACGCCGGCGTCGCGCAGCCGTCGCGTCACGGCCCGCTTGGTCGCGGCGTCGAGGGGGCGACCGCGACGGAGCCGGCCGGAGGCCAGCACCCCACGCTGGCGCCACGCCTCCTTGCGCACGGCGATGGCGGCCGTGCCGGGCTGGGCCTCGAGCCGCAGGTACGCGCCGGCGGTCGCGTGGGCGTCCCGGGCAGCGCTCGCGTCCCCGCCGGCGTGGGCGGTGCACGCGATGGCGAGCAGCTCCGGCAGGGCTCCGCCGCAGACCGTCCCGCCGGCACCGGACTCGAGCTCCTCCACGAGCAGCAGTCCGGCGCCGCCCCCGAACGCCGGCAGGTCCGCCGCCACGGCGGCCGCGACGAGGTCCGGGGTCGAGGGCGCCTCGGCGACGACCGCGGCCACGCCGGCGGCCGCGGCGAGCGCCACGACGTCGCCGTGCGCGGCGTCGCGGCCCGAGCGGGCCGGGTCGTGCGTGAGCACCAGCGGCGGCCCGTGGGAGGCCAGCCGGGCGACGCGCTCGTCGGCCCCGTCGTCGGCGCCCAGCACCGCGACCAGCGCGGCCGCGCCCAGGTCGACGGCGAGCCGGGCGGCCTCCTCCTGCACCTCCGCCCGCGGGGCCCCGAGCCCGACGAGCACCGGCAGCCCCCCGGCGGCGCGCTGCGCGACGGTCACGACCCGGCGTCGCTCGTCCGGGTCGAGGGTGCCGGGCTCGCCGTCGGCGCCGAGCACGAGCACGCCGCGGGCGCCGGCGTCGCCCGCGACGGCCACGAGCGCCGCGAGCCCGTCGAGGTCGAGGGCCCCGTCGTCGTGGAACGCGGTGGGCACGGCGGCGACGAGGCCGTGCAGCGGGAGGCTGGACATGGCGGCAGGCTACTGCTGCGTCCGCTGCGAACCCGAGGCAGCACCGCGAGGAGCCCCCGTGCCCGACCAGCCGGACCGTCCCGATCCCGTCCACTTCCCCGACGCCCCCGACGCCCCCGACACGCCCGAGACCCCGGACGCCGTCGCGGCCGTGGCGCCGCCGTCGCGCCCGCAGCCCGCGCCGCGTCGTCGGCGCGCGGCGGGCGCCGGCGCGCTCGCGGTGGCCGCGTCCCTCGCGCTCGGCGAGCTGGTCGCGGCCGTCGTCGGTGGGGTGCCGTCGCTGGTCCTGGCGGTGTCGTCGCTGGTGGTCCCGGTCGTCCCGCCGGCCGTGGAGTCGTGGGCCATCCAGACGTTCGGCACGGACGACAAGGCCGTGCTCGCCGCCGGGACGGTCGTCCTCGCCCTGCTCATCGGCGCCGCGACCGGCCTGCGTGCCGCACGCCGGTTCGGTGCCGCCATCGCGGTGTTCACCAGCTTCGGGGTCGTGGGCTGGCTCGCCGCCTCCACGCAGCCGGCCGCCGCCCTCGGTGCCGTGCTCGTCGACGCCGTGCTCGTGGTCCTCGTCGGTCTCGCGGTGCTGCACCGACTCCTCGAGGCGGCGCGCCCGCCGGCGCCGGCGGTGGCACCCGACGGCAGCCGCAGCACCGACACGCACGCCGGTCGGCGCACCTTCATCGCGAGCGCGGGGACCGTCGGTGCGGCGGTGCTCGCGGCCGCCGGCGGGGCGCGGGTGCTGGGACGCGGCCGCGGCGCCGCCTCGGGCCCGCCGGTCGACGTCGCGCTGCCCGACCCGCCGACGCCGGCCCCGACGGTGGGGCCCGCCCAGGCGTTCGCGGACGTCGAGGGCCTCACGCCCGTGGTGGTCCCGAACGACGAGTTCTACCGGATCGACACGGCCCTGTCGGTGCCGCGCATCGACGCCGCCACCTGGCGCCTCCGGGTGCACGGCATGGTCGAACGGGAGCTCGAGCTGAGCCTCGCCGACCTGGCCGAGCTCGACGTGGTCGAGCACCACGTGACCATCGCCTGCGTGTCCAACGAGGTCGGCGACGACCTCGTCGGCAACGCGTTGTGGCGCGGGGTGCGCCTCGCCGACGTGCTCGCCATGGCCGGGGTGGAGCGAGGGGCGACGCAGCTGGTCGGCCGGTCGGTCGACGGGTGGACGGCCGGGTTCCCGACCGACGTGGCGCTCGACGGGCGTGAGGCGCTCGTGGCGTTCGGGATGAACGGGGAGCCGCTCCCGTTCGAGCACGGGTTCCCGGCCCGGCTGATCGTCCCGGGCCTCTACGGGTACGTGTCCGCGACGAAGTGGCTCTCCGAGATCGAGCTCACAACGTGGGAGGGGTTCGACGGCTACTGGGTCCCGCGCGGCTGGGCCAAGGAGGGACCCATCAAGACGCAGTCCCGCATCGACGTCCCTCGGGCCGACACCCGGGTCGTGCCGGGGCGGCAGCCCGTCGCCGGCGTGGCCTGGGCCCCGACCCGGGGCATCTCGCGCGTGGAGGTCCAGCTCGACGACCGCCCCTGGCGTGAGGCCGAGCTCACGGCGCCGCTCTCGGACGACGCGTGGGTGCAGTGGCGGCTCGACGTCGACGTGCCCGATGGCGTGCACGTGTTGCGGGTCCGCGCGACCGACGGGACGGGGGAGACCCAGACCGAGGAGGTCGCCGAGCCGCGGCCCGACGGCGCCACCGGCTGGCACACGATCCGGGTCTTCACCTGACCGGCGACGAGCCGGACCTCGCGCCGTGACGGACCCGGCGCGCGTAGGCTCCGCACGATGGAGACCGAACCTTCCCGCCCCCACCGTCGGATGCGCGCCCTCGCCGCGACGGTCCTCGTCCCGTCGCTGCTGGCAGCCGGCTGTGCCGGAGGTCCCGCAGCGCCGCAGGATCGCATCCTGACGGTCTACCTCGCCGACGACTGGGCCGACACGGCGCCGGTCGCGGACGCGGTGCGCGACTTCGAGGCGGACAACCCGGGGGTCGAGGTCCGCGTGACGGGCGTGCCGTTCTCCCGCCTGCCCGACGCGGTGCGGGACGCCGCGGAGCGGGGGACGCCCGTGGACGTCGCCCAGTGGCACGCGTTCGCCGCGGCGGCGCTCGACCTCGCCCAGCCGGTCACGGACCTGTTCGACGAGACCTGGGACCGCGAGGAGTACCTGCCCGGCGCTATCACCGACGTCGAGTGGGAGGGCGAGCTGCACGGGGTGCCGCTGGACACGGCGGCCATGGTCATCGTGGCGAACACCGACCTGCTCGCGGAGGCCGGCACGCCGCTGGTCGGCATCGACGACATCGACGACCTCGGCGTCGCCGCGCGCGCGGTCTCCGCGGACCGGCCCCGGGGCCTCGTGCTGTCGCTGTCGACGTGGGCCCTGTACGGGTTCGTCCGTGCCTTCGGCGGGGACCTCGTCGAGGTGGCCGAGGATGGGACGCCGACCTTCCTGCTGGACAGCCCGGAGGTCGTCGCGACCATGGAGTTCCTCGGCGACCTGGTCGCCGACGGTGCTGCCGTCCCGCCGCAGGAGTCCGGGCTCGGCTCCGACGCGACCGTGCTGTTCGGCAACGGCGAGCTTGCCTTCCACGCCACGGGTGCGTGGGACATCGCCTCCTTCGCCCGCACCGGGGTCGACTTCGACCTCGAGGTCATCCCGGTCCCGCAGTCCGCCGGCGGGCTCGGTACGACGCTCGGCGGGTCCAGCCTGTTCGTGCCGACGTCCTCCGAGCAGCGCGAGCTCGCCTTCGCCTTCATGGCGCACCTGACGAGCGACGAGTACGCCCGCCGGTTCGCCGCGGAGGAGGGACGCCTGCCGGCGCGTGAGGCGCTGTTCGACGACCCGCTCTTCGACGACCCGTCGTTCGCCCCGGTGCGCGACAGCCTCGAGGTCGCCGAGCCCATGCTGCTCATCGCCTGGCCCGAGGCCACCGAGGCGCTCATCGACGCCATCGCCGACGTCACCATCGGCGGGGTGCCGGCCGACGAGGCCATGCGGATCGCGCAGCGGCGCGCCGAGACGTCGGTGGCGGGCTGAGGGGGCGCGGGTGCGGCACGAGGTGGGCGGGCCCGACCCCGGGACGCGATCCGCGCCTCCGGTCGAGTCGAGCCTGCTGCCACGGATCCTGGGCGCGTTCCTCCTCGCGCTCTCCCTCGCCGCCGTGCTGACGCTCGTGCTGGAGAACCGTCTCACCCGGCAGGAGCTGCAGGACCAGGCCCGCACGCTCATCGTCGACGAGGCCGTCAAGCTCGGCGCGCTGCTCGACCGCGAGCAGCAGCGACTCACGGCCCAGGTGTCGTCGACGGCGGAGCGGATCCGGGCCGGTCGCTACAGCGAGGACATCGCGGTCGCGAACCTGCTGTCCGAGCTCGAGCGCTCCAGCGCCGGCGAGCTGTCGATCCTCAACGTCTTCCGCTCGGACGGCCGGACGGCCGCGGTGCTCGGGGACGTGGTGGCCGCCCCGACGGAGGAGCTGCGGGCCCGGCTGGCACAGGGTGGGCCCGGCGGGTCCACCACCGCGGTCGTGCCGCTGGTGTCCCGTCCGGGGTTCGCCCGCGTGGCGGTGCAGGCGTTCCGGCTCGAGTCCGCGGGGGAGCCGTCCCTGTTCGTCGCCGGCACCGTGCTCGACACGTCGGAGGCGCTCGAGCTGCGCAGCCGCTCCGGCGCCAGCAGCCTCCTGATCGTCGTCGACGGACGGGTCGTGGCGGCCTCCGACCCGGGGCTCGACGACGCCCGGGCCCCCGGGACCGTCGACGGGACCCTGCCGCTCGACGAGCCGGTGACCGTGCGGCTCGGTGACCAGGAGGCCCTGCTGCTGTACGTCCCGCTCGGTCCGGTCATGGGTTCGGACGCCCAGGCGCTGGTCGGGATCGCCATCGAGGAGCCGCTCACCTCGCTCGACCAGCGGTTGTTCCAGAACCGCGTCGTGATGGTCGCGCTGCTCATCGGCGTCGCCGGCGTGCTGGCATTCCTGCTGACCCGCCTCGTCACCCGCCCGCTGACCTCGCTGACCGAGACGGCGCAGCGGATCGCGGCCGGTGACCTCGATGCCCGGTTCGAGACCGACTCGGAGGACGAGATCGGGATCCTCGCGCGCTCGCTGGAGCGGATGCGTGGCGCTCTCTCCGCGCAGCTCGGCGTGAACGCCGACCAGGCGCGGGCGCTTCGCCGCGCGGCGCGTCGGATGGTCGACGTGCAGGACGAGGAGCGCCGGCGCGTCGCCCGCGACCTGCACGACGGCGTCCAGCAGCAGCTCGTGATGCTGCGCATGAAGGTCGGCGTCGCCCGCGCCCAGCTCGCGTCCGACCCGGCGGTCGGGGCGGGGACCGTCTCGGAGCTGGCCGAGGACATCGACCAGATCATCGGGCGCCTGCGCGAGACGAGCCAGGACCTCTACCCGTCGATCCTGCAGGACCGTGGCCTCACCGGCGCGCTGCACTCCCTGGCGGCCCGGGCCAGCCTGCCGATCGAGGTCAGCACGGAGCCCTCGCCCCTGCCGCGGCTCCAGCCCGGGGTCGAGGCGAACGCGTACTTCCTCGCCGCGGAGGCGGTCACCAACGCGGTCAAGCACGCCGCGGCCACGCGTGTCGACATCGCGGTGCGGCACGAGGAGGCCGAGCTCGTGCTGGCCGTCTCGGACGATGGCCGGGGCATGCCGGACGCGGTCGAGGGACGGCCCGGCGGCATCCGCCACATGCGGGACCGGGTGGCCGCCGTGGGCGGCTCGCTCACCATCGAGTCGGCGCCGGAGCGCGGCGTGTCGGTGGTCGCCCGCTTCCCGGCCCCGCCCGCCGACTGAACCGGACGGCTCAGTCCGACGAGCGCTGCAGGAAGAACAGCACCGCCGCGACCCGCCGGTTCAGGTCGAGCTCCTCGGTCAACCCGAGCTTGCGGAAGATCGAGTTCGTGTGCTTCTCGACGGAGCGGTCGGAGATGAACAGCTCCCGCGCGATCGCGGCGTTGCCCTTCCCCGAGGCCATGAGCGCGAGCACCTCGAGCTCCCGCGGGGTCAGCCCGGCGAGCTTCGACGCGGTCCGCCGGCGCTGCGCCTCGAGCAGCGCGTCGACGATGCGCGGGTCGAGCACGGAGCCGCCGGCGACGACCTCCTCGATGGCGGCGACGAGCCGCTCGGCGTCACCGAGGCGCTCCTTGAGCAGGTACGCCACGTGGTCGCTGCCGTCGCCGAGCAGCTCGAGCGCGTACTCGGGGTCGGAGTGCTGGCTGAGCACGACGATGCCCATGTCGGGGTGGCGCACCCGCAGTTCGAGCGCCAGGTCGATGCCCTCGGTCGTGTGCGTCGGGGGCATGCGGATGTCGAGCACGACCGCGTCGGGCTCGGTCGTCTCCAGCAGCGCCATGAGCTCGGCCGGCTCGCCGGCGGTGCCCACGACCGTGATGTTGGGGCTCGACTCGAGCACCGCCCGGGCACCCTCGCGGACGAGGTAGTCGTCCTCGCAGATCAGGAGGCGGAGCGGCTCGGTGCGGACGGCGGTCTCGGTCATGCCGACGAGCGTAACGACCGCGTGGGTGCGCGCCCGCCGACGCGGGCCGGGGCCGACCAGTGGGGACGATGGTGGTGGTAGCACCACCCTTCGAGGTGGGGTGCGCGCACGGTTCCCTCACGGAGCGTGACGGGCCATGCTCCGTGTCGAGACGTGGGCCAACCAGCGACATGGGGCGCTGCGGCACCGTCTCGAGGGGCAACGAGCGGCGCCGGAGGACCTGCGGGGGCGGGTCCCCGGCCCGTTCGGCCCGTCCGGCCCGCGTGGCCGGGCGACACCCTGCGGGGGCAGGGGCGGTCCAGGACCGCGGTCGCCCGGCCTCGCGCCGGCGTGCCGATGGCCACCGCCACCTCGCCAACCCCGCGGGGAGGCGGCATCGAACGCACCGGAGGAACACCGAGTGCGTGGAGGACGACCGTGCGTATCGCCGTCATCGGGACGGGCATCTCCGGCCTGGCGGCCGGCTGGCTCCTCGACCGCCACCACGAGGTGCACGTCTTCGAGCGCGAGCCGAGGCTCGGCGGGCACACGCACACCGTGGCCGTGCCGCGCCCCGGCTCGGACCCGGGTGTCGCCTCCTCGGCCGCCAACCGGCTCGACGCGGCAGGCGACCGCGGCCGCCTGCCGGTCGACACCGGGTTCATCGTCTACAACGAGGCCACCTACCCGGCGCTGACCGCCCTCTTCGAGGAGCTCGAGGTCGAGACCCAGGAGTCGGACATGTCGTGGGCGCTGCGCTGCGAGCGCTGCGACCTCGAGTACGCCGGCAACGCGAAGGGCATCGCCGCCCAGCCGCGCAACCTGCTCGACCCGGGCTACCTGCGGTTCCTCGGCGACATCGCGCGGTTCAACCGGCTCGGACGGCGGCTCAAGGACGACCCCCGCACCCGCAACGTCCCGCTCGGGCGCTTCCTGCGGGCGGCCGGGTTCTCCGACCGCTTCGGTGAGCACTACCTGATCCCGATGGCGGCCGCGATCTGGTCGTCGGGCACCGGCGTCATCGAGCGCTTCCCGCTCCACACGCTGCTGCAGTTCTTCCACAACCACGGGCTGCTCGGGGTGTCGACCCACCACCAGTGGCGCACGGTCACCGGCGGCACCGCGAGCTACATCCCGAAGCTGACCGCCGGGTACCGCGACCGCATCCACACGGGCGACGGGGTCGACACGGTCGAGCGCGACCGGGACGGCGTGACGCTGCGCACGGCCTCCGGGGAGTCCCACCGCTTCGACAAGGTGGTCATCGCGGCGCACGCCGACGAGGCGCTCGGGATGCTGCAGGACCCGTCGGTGCTCGAGAAGGAGCTCCTCGGGGAGTGGCACTACTCGGACAACGACACGTGGTTCCACACCGACGAGTCGCTGCTGCCGCGTTCGGCGGCGGCCCGGGCATCCTGGAACTACCTGCTCGACGACTGCCGCACGCCGGCAGAGAAGGTCTCGCTCTCCTACGACATGAACCGCCTGCAGTCGATCCGTGGCCCCAAGCGCTACGTCGTCACCCTCAACCCGACGCGGGAGCCGGCGCCCGAGACGGTGCTGTACCGCACCACCTACACCCACCCGGGCTACACCCCGGAGTCGGTCTCGACGCAGCAGCGCCTCGACGAGCTCAACGGGCAGCAGCACACCTTCTACGCCGGCGCCTACCAGCGCTACGGGTTCCACGAGGACGGCCTCTGGTCCGCGCTGCGGGCGGTGCAGCACCTCGGCATCCGGTGGCCGGTGTGAGCGCGCCGCTGCGCTCCAGCCTCACCGTCGGCACGGTCCGCCACCGGCGGGTCCGCCCGAAGCCCCACGCGTTCACCTACCGGACGTGGCACGCGCTGCTCGACCTCGACGAGCTCGACCGTCTCGACGCCGACGTCGTGGGCTTCGGCTACCGCCGGCGCGGGCTCGCGACCTTCCGCGACAGCGACCACCTCGGTCCGCTCGACCTGCCGGTGCGCGAGAAGCTGGCGCGCTGGCTGGCCGGCCAGGGCGTCGAGCTCCCCGACGGCCCCGTGCTGCTGCACACCAACCTGCGGATCCTCGGTCACGTCTTCAACCCCGTGAGCTGGTTCCTCTGCCACGGCACCGACGGCCGCCTCGAGCTCGTCGTCGCGGAGGTGGACAACACGTTCGGCGAGACGCACGGCTACGTGCTCGACGAGCTCACCTGGGAGGGGCCGCACCGCGTGACCGCGCGTGCGACCAAGGTGTTCCACGTCTCGCCCTTCATGGACATCCCGGACCACACCTACGACTTCGCGTTCCGGCCGGTGACCCCGGCCCCGGCCGACGGGGAGCTGTTCGCGGTCCACATGGACGTGTCGGACGCGACCGGCCGGCTGTTCGATGCCACCAACGTGGAGCGTCGGCGAGCGTTCACGACGACCACGCTGCTCGGCCTGCTGCTCCGCCAGCCGTTCATGACGTTGCGGACCGTCGCGGCGATCCACTGGCAGGCGCTGCGGATCTGGGTCGGGCGCAAGGCCCGCTTCCACCGCAAGCCCACCCCGCCCGACACCGGCTTCGACGCCATCGCCCGGCCGCGTGACGCGTCCGAGCGCGCATCGGCCTGACCCGGCTCCCTGCCTCCCTCCCTCCCGCCCGCCCGGCCGCCTCGTGTCGTCACGTGACGTTCACGTGGGGTGGCCGACCGGGCACGACCCGGCTCCGAACCCCACCTCAGCACCATCCCGTCCGCAACCGTGCCGCCGAGCCCGGCGCCGCCCCGGAGCAGCCCGTGACCACCTCCAGCATCGCCCGTGCCCCCTCCACCGCCGACCGCCGCGCGATGTACACGCTCGCGTCGATGCTCGAGAACCTCCGGGTCGGGTCCCTCACCATCCACCTGCCCGACGGCCGCGTCCGCTCCTTCGGTGACCCCGCCTCGGAGCTGGTCAGCGACATCCGGGTCCACGACTGGCGCTTCTTCCGCCGCCTCATCACCGGGGCGTCGGTCGGGGTCGGCGAGTCGTACATGGACGGCGACTGGTCGTCCTCCGACCTCGTCAGCCTCATCCGCCTGATGATCGCGAACCGCTCGGCGTTGAAGAAGATCACGCCGGCGGCGCTGGTGAACATCGCGGGCGACAAGGCCGTCCACGCGATGCGGGCCAACCGGCTCGGGCAGTCGAAGAAGAACATCGAGGCGCACTACGACCTCTCCAACGACCTGTACCGCCTGTTCCTCGATCCGACGATGACCTACTCGTGCGCGTACTTCGAGGAGCCGGGCCAGTCGCTGGAGGAGGCGCAGCTCGCCAAGTACCGCCGCCTCGCCGAGAAGGTCCGCCTGCAGGAGGGCGACCACGTCCTCGAGATCGGCTGCGGCTGGGGCGGCTTCGCGTCCGTCGCCGCCGGCGAGTACGGCGCCCGGGTCACCGGCATCACGCTGTCGGAGGAGCAGGCCGCCTGGGCCCGCCAGCGCATGGTCGAGGAGGGCCTCGACCACCTCGTCGACATCCGCATCGTCGACTACCGAGAGGTCGAGGGCCAGTTCGACAGGATCGTCTCGATCGAGATGCTCGAGGCCGTCGGCCACCGCTTCCTCGACACCTACTTCGAGCAGGTCGACCGGCTGCTGGCCCCTGACGGGCTCGCCGCGATCCAGGTCATCACGATCCCCGAGCAGCGCTACGACAACTACCGCCGGCGCCCCGACTTCATCCAGCGCTACATCTTCCCCGGCGGCCACCTGCCGTCGCTCGAGGCCATGACCTCGTCCATGGGGTCGAACACCGCGCTGTTCGTCGAGGAGACCGAGAACATCGGCGTGCACTACGCCGAGACCCTGCGCCTGTGGCGCGAGCGTTTCCTCGCCAACGTCGACCAGGTCCGCGACCTCGGCTTCGACGACCGCTTCGTGCGGATGTGGGAGTTCTACTTCGCCTACTGCGAGGGCGCCTTCCTGGCCCGCTACATCGGCGACCTCCAGCTGGTGCTGACCCGGCCGATGAACGCGACGCTCGGGACCGACGTCTACGACGCCGAGCACGCGCACCTGTCCGAGACCGTCGTGCGCCGTGCGCTGGAGGTCGTGGCGTGAGCCGCTCCACCGCCCACGTACCGCTCGGCGCCCGCCTGGTCGACGCGGTCATCGACCGGGGTGCGCTGCCCGACCCGCTGCTGCGTGCCTCGATGCGCCTGATGCTGCGCAGGCGTCGCGACGCCGAGCGCGCGGGCGGTGCCGAGGCGATCAGCGCCCGCAAGCGCGCCCTGTTCGCCGACCTGCGCACCTCGCCCGTCGCCGTGCACACCGACGAGGCCAACGAGCAGCACTACGAGGTCCCGACCGAGTTCTTCGAGCTGATGCTCGGACCGCACCTGAAGTACTCCTCGGCGTACTGGCCCCGCGGGGTCCAGACGCTGCAGCAGGCCGAGGAGGCGATGCTGCGGCTCACGTGCGAGCGTGCCGAGCTGACCGACGGCCAGGACGTGCTCGAGCTCGGCTGCGGCTGGGGCTCGCTCACGCTCTGGATGGCCGCCCAGTACCCGTCGTCGCGGATCACCGCCGTGTCGAACTCCGCGACGCAGCGGCAGTTCATCGAGAAGCAGGCGGTGGCGCGTGGCCTCGACAACGTCACCGTCGTGACGCGGGACGTGAACGTCTTCGGTACCGACGAGACGCAGGAGCACGTCGCCGGCGGCTTCGACCGTGTCGTGAGCGTCGAGATGTTCGAGCACGTGCGCAACCACACCACGCTGACCGACCGGGTCGCGTCGTGGCTGCGGCCCGGTGGGAAGCTGTTCGTGCACATCTTCGCCAACCGCGAGGTGGCCTACCCCTTCGACACGGGAGGCTCGGGCGACTGGATGGCGCGGCACTTCTTCACCGGCGGCCTGATGCCGTCCGACGACCTGCTGCTGCACACCGTCGAGTCGCTCACGATCGAGGACCACTGGGTCGTGTCGGGTGAGCACTACGCCCGCACGCTCGAGGCGTGGACCGACCGGATGTGGGCGAACCGCGAGCGCATCCTGCAGCTCTTCACCGACACCTACGGGGCCGACCGCGCCGAGGCGTGGTTCCAGCGCTGGCGCGTGTTCAACACGGCCTGCGCCGAGCTGTTCGCGTTCGACGGTGGCGACGAGTGGTGGGTCAGTCACTACCGCTTCGCGAAGCCCGTCTGACCGCACCAGCGCACACCCGCCCGTCCGCCCGGCCCCCTGCGCCGGGCGGACGTGCGTCCGGGTCCGGGCACGACCTCCCGCGGCGCGACGGTGCAGACTCGCGTCGCGGCGGCCAGGCCTGCCGCCTCGCGCACCCCGCCGCCCGTGCCCGCCCGACCAGGAGCCACCGTGTCCCTCTTCGACCGCGCCACCAGCCGGCTCGAGGCCGCCCTCGAGCACGTCGAGGTCTCGCCCGACGTCACCGAGCGGCTGCAGCGACCGGCGCTGAGCGTCAAGGTCTCGATCCCGGTGCGGATGGACGACGGGAGCCTGCGGACCTTCCCGGGCTACCGGGTGCGGTTCGACGACTCCCGCGGCCCGACCAAGGGCGGCATCCGCTTCCACCCGGCGGTGGACGTCGACGAGGTCACGACGCTCGCGTTCTGGATGACCTTCAAGTGCGCCGCGCTCGACCTGCCCTACGGCGGCGGCAAGGGTGGGGTCAGGGTCGACCCGAAGGAGCTCTCGGCGCTCGAGCTCGAGCGGCTCTCCCGGGGCTACATCGCCGCCGTCGCCGACGTCGTCGGGCCGGAGAAGGACATCCCGGCGCCGGACGTCGCCACGAACGAGCTCGTCATGGGCTGGATGAGCGACGAGTACGACCGCATCCGACGCGGCCACTTCCCGGGGGCGCTCACCGGCAAGCCGCTCGCCCTCGGTGGGATCGCCGGCCGCTCGTCGGCCACGGCCCGCGGCGCCCTCGCCGTCATCCAGGAGCTGACCCCGCGGCTGCTGCCGGACGTCGAGTCCCCGAGGGTCGCGATCCAGGGCTTCGGCAACGCCGGGGCCCAGCTCGCGTCGATGCTCGCCGAGGCCGGGTGGCGGGTCGTCGCGGTCTCGGACTCGTCCGCTTCGGTCTGCGACCCCGACGGGCTCGACGTCGCGAAACTCCGCCAGCACAAGGACGACACCGGTGCCCTCGCCGACGCACCCGTCGGGGAGACCGGCGATCGCGACGTCGTGCTCGGTGTCGACTGCGACGTCCTCGTCCCCGCCGCGCTCGAGGACGCCATCACCGCGGAGAACGCCGGCGACGTCCGCGCGAAGGTCGTGTACGAGGTCGCGAACGGCCCCGTGTCCCCCGACGCCGACGACCTGCTCGACGACGCCGGGGTGATCGTCGTGCCCGACATCCTGACCAACGCCGGCGGCGTGACCGTGTCCTACTTCGAGTGGTGCCAGAACCGCTCGGGCCTGACGTGGACCGCGGAGGAGGTCGAGCGCCGGCTGTGCGACCGGATGGTCACCGAGACCCGCGCGATCGCCGACCGGGCCGAGGAGCTCGGGGTCGACATCCGCACCGCCGCGTACGTCCACGCGCTGTGCCGCATCGCCGAGGCGGTCGACGCCAAGGGCAACCAGGCGACCTTCCGCAACGGTACGTCGGGCGACTGACCGTCGAGCGACCACGGGCGGGTAGCGTCCCTCCCGTGTCCGCCGCCCCCGACGCCACCGCTTCGGTCGTGCGTGCGCTCGGGGCACTCGCCGACCGACCGCGCCGGCCGACCCTCGACGTGCGCCGGGATGGCCCGCTGGTGTGGGCCGGAGCGGAGCTGAAGGTCCACGCGACGCAGGTCGACGCGATGGGCGAGCCGCTCGTCGAGCAGGTCCTCGTGCCGTCCGAGGGGCGCGGGCTCAAGCGCCTGATCGCCATCGACACCCTGCACGCCGAGGAGCAGCTGCTGCGTCTCGGCACCATGTGGGTGACCGGACGCACGCTCGTCGACGGGCGTCCGACCGAGGTCCACGCCCCGCTCGTGGTACGCCCCACCCGACCGACGTTCGGCCTCCGCATCCCGATGCTGGCGGACGTGACGTTCGAGCGCCGGCCGCTCGAGCCCGGACCGATCGCGACGGACCTGCCGGAGCCCCTCCAGGTGGCGCTGCTCGACGTCGTCGAGCGCCTCGGTCGCTCCGGGGTCCGCCTCAACCGCGACGACGCCCTCGACGCTCGTCTGCTGGAACGCATGGGCATGGTGGAGCCGGTTCTGGCGGCCGCCCGCGCCGCGGGGTTCGACGTCGGGGGGATCGTGACCGCGCGCGAGACCCCGCACCGGACCGGGCGGGACGGGCTGGTGGTCCAGCTCGGGTGGGCCCTGCACGTCGCCCGCGACGTCCAGGCGCTCGACCTCGGCAGCACCCTGCGGCGCTGGGCGACGCTGCCGGTGGCGGAGACCGCCCTCGCCCGGCTGTACGGGACCGTCCCCGCATCGGGGCCGACCGGGGACGACGACGGGGACCGGGCGCAGGATCGGACCGAGCGGGTCGTGTCGCCGCTGCCGCTCACTCCGGCGCAGGAAGCGGTGCTGCGAACCGCCCGGCGGAACGCCGTCACCGTGGTGTCGGGGGCTCCCGGGACGGGCAAGAGCCACACGGCGGCCGCCGCCGCGCTCGACGCCGTCTCCCGGGGCGAGTCGGTCCTCCTCGCCACCCGCAGCGGGCACGCCGCCGACGTACTGGCCGACCTGCTCGACCGCGTCCCCGGCCCGACCCCCGTGCAGTTCGGCGGCTCGGTCAGCCGTCGCGACATCGCCGAGGAGCTCGCCGCGGGGCTCCCCGAGCCCGCCGCCGGCGGCGAGCTCGACGGCCTCGAGGCCCGCCTCGCCGCGGCGCGGGACCGCGTCGACGCGGCGCTCGACGCGGTGGTCGCCGTGCTCGAGCGCGAGGACCTCGTGGCCCGCGCCCCCGTCCTCGAGCTCACCGCCGGGCCGCTCGTGGCCGCGGTGCCGGGCGCGTTCTCGCCGGAGGCCGACCCCGACGCGCTGTGGCACCGGTGGACGCGGCTGCGGGACGACGACCGGCGCGGGCCGCTCGCGGCGCTGCACCGGCGACGCTCGGCCCGCGCCCTCGACCGCGACCTGCGACGCGAACCCGGCGTCGACGACGCGACGGTCGTGCGGGCCCTCGAGGTCGCGCGGGCTCGCCGGGCAGCGACCCGGGCGTCCGCCGCCGGCGGCCCGGACGTGGCCGCGCTGTTCGACGAGGTCGCGCGGGCTCGCGCGGAGGAGCGGGACGCCGTCGGCGTCCTGCTGCAGGCGACCACCCGCGGGCCCTCGTCGCGCGCCGGCCGTCGGGCCGTCGCATCGCTCGCGACGGCGCTGCGCGCCGGGCGGGCCCGCCGGCGCCAGCAGCTCGCCGAGCTCGCCTACGACGACCTCGTCATCCTCGACGAGGCGTCCCAGATCGACCAGGTCGCCGCGGCGCCAGCGCTGCTGCGGGCCCGACGCGCGCTGGTGGTCGGTGACCCACGGCAGCTTCGGCACGTGTCCTTCGTGTCGGACGCACGCACCCGCGACGCGGTCGCGGAGGCCGGCGCCGAACGCTTCGCCGACCGGCTCGACGTGCGCCGCGCCAGCGCCTTCGACACCGCGGCGGCCGCCGCGCCGGTCCTGTGGCTCGACGAGCACGTCCGCTCGGTCCCGCACCTCATCGAGTTCTCCGCCGACCGGTTCTACGCCGGACGGCTGCACGTGGCGACACGCCACCCGCGCGTCGAGGCCGTCGACGCCATCGACGTCGTCCGGGTCGCGGGCCGCTTCGAGGGTGGGGCGCGGCGCGGGGACGACGGCGTGAACCGCGCCGAGGTCGAGGCGGTGCTCGAGGTCGTGGCGGGCCTCTCGCCGGACCGCGACGGCACCGTCGGCCTGGTGACCCCGTTCCGCGCGCACGCCGACGCGATGGAGGCCGCGGTGCTCGACGCGCTGTCGCTCGAGCGTGTCCGCGAGCTCGGCCTGAAGGTCGGCACGGTCCACGAGTTCCAGGGCGCGGAGCGCGACACCCTCGTCGTCAGCCTCGCGGTGGCCGACGACGCGCCGCCGGGGTCACGGCGCTTCGTCGAGGACCCCCACCTCGCCAACGTGATGGTCACGCGCGGCCGCCGGCGCGTCGTCGTCGTGACCTCGCTCACCGGCGACCCGGGGGGGCTGCTCGGGGCCTACCTCGACCACGCCGAGCGGCCGCCGGCGCCTCCCGCCGGCGCCGTGGCCGACGACCGCTGGACGGTCGCGCTCGCGGCCGAGCTCGCACGGGGTGGGGAGCCGGTCCGCCCCGGCTACCCCGTCGGACCGTGGACGGTCGACCTGTGCCTCGGCGCGGGCGAGGACGCGTGGGCGGTCCTCACCCGACCCCACCCGGACGGGCCGGCGGCGCACGTCGCCCGGCGGGACACGCTGGCCCGCGCGGGCTGGCACGTCGTCGAGGTGTTCCCCTCGGCCTACGACGGGGAGGTCGTGCCCGCCGCGGTCGACCTCGTCAGCCGCCGGCGGAGCCACGCGAGGTAGGCGACCGTCGCGATCGTCGCGAAGATGAACCACTGCACCGCGTAGCTGAGGTGCGTGCCCTCGTCGAAGCCGGGCCGCTCCGCCGGCAGCGGCAGGGCGGCCTGCGCCGGCCGCTGCTCCTCGAGGTGGACCAGCATCGGCAGCAGGTCGCCGTCGACCTGCTCGTCGATGCGGGAGACGTCGGCGTGGAAGACCCGCTCGAGCCGCCCGTCCTCGGGGTCGGTCTGCGACAGCGGGCCCGTGGGCTGGGGGATGGAGCGCTCCAGGAACCCCGAGATGGTGACCTCGCCGGCCGGCGGCGCGGTCTCGGGCACGTCCGGGGTGTCGAGGTCGTCCGGCACCCAGCCACGGCGGACGAGGACGGTGCCGTCGGGGGTGTCGAGCGGGGTCAGGACGTGGAAGCCGGGCTGGCCGTTGCGCGGCCGACCCCGCTGCAGGACCTCGTCCTCGGCTCGGAAGGTGCCGGTGACCTCGACCCGGCGAAACTCGAGCTCCGCGATCGGCCCGGTGTCGCCCAGCGCCAGCCCGTCGAGCACGTCGAGACCGACCGGGTCGGCGTCGATGCGGGCCGCGAGCGTCTGGTTGATGCCGCGCACCTCGGCCAGCCGCCGCAGCTGCCACTGGCCCAGCGACAGCATCGTCACGACGACGGCGAGGACCAGGACGTGCGAGAGCAGCATCCGCGGCGACCACAGCCGTCGGGCACCGACGGGACGGTCCGCGGAGGGCGGGGGAGGCGCGGCGGGGGAGGTCGTCACGGCGCGCAGGGTACCGGCGGGGGGTGGTGCGACCGCCGGCGGGTCAGCGCGGCACGGCGATCACGACGGTGCGGTCGCCGACGGCCTTGCCGACCCGCACGGCGCGGTTGTCGAGGCGGCCCGACGTCGGGGGGACGCCGATGACCACGACGTCGCCCTCCGTCGTGTGGTGCCGCAGCGCGATCGGCTGGCGACGGTCGTCCGACTCGATCGTGGTGCGGTCGCGTCGGTCCTCCGGCAGCGCCTGCAGGACGACGTCGACGTCCTGCGACTCGGTCAGGACCATCAGGGGCGCCTCGGCCTGGGTGGCCATCCGCGTGGCGACCTCGACCGCCAGCCGGAGCCCGCGCCGTCCGGCCGGCGACAGGTCGTGGTGGGTGACCGACAGCACGATGCGGCGAACCGACTCGTCGGTGCCGGGGTGGCAGACCAGCAGCGGCACCGGCGAGCGGGAGACGATCGCGTCGATGATGGACCCGAAGAACCCCTCGCGACGGTTCGCGTAGCCCTTCCAGCCGACGAGCATGGCGGTCGCGCCCTCCTCGACCGCGGTGTGCAGCACGCCGGCAGTCGGGGACGCGTCGATGCGCACGACCGAGCGGGCCTCGGCGCCGTTGCGCAGCGCGACCTGCTCCCCGTCCTCGGCGATGCGGCGGTGGGACTGCACCTGGTCCTGCGAGGCGTCGAACCCGAGGACGTTGACCGGGACCACCGTGCCCTGGTCGGGCCCGGCGACGAGCGCCGCGATCTTCACCAGCGAGGCCGAGGTCCGTGGGTTGGCCACCGGGACGACGATGGTCCTGCCGAGCGCCGTCGAGCGGGTCGAGGGCACCGGGACCCGGGGGGCGAACCGGGCGCCGGTCCAGGAGGCCACCAGCGCGGTGACGAGGATGACGAGCACGACCGCGTTGACGGTCGTCTGGCCGATCAGCCCGAGGTCCTCCGCGACGATGGCCGCGGCCAGCGCGCCGGCGGCCTGTCCCACCGACAGCGAGAAGGTCAGCCCCAGCTCGGCGTTGGAGAAACCGAGGAGCTTCGCGGTCACGCCGGCGGCGAGCGCCTTGCCGCCGACCGCGCCGGCGGCCAGGACCGCGCCGGTGCGCAGCACCTCCGGGTCGGTCACCAGCACGACCGGGTCGATGAGCATGCCGGTGGAGATCAGGAACAGCGGCACGAAGATGGTGTCGCCGAGGAAGTGGATCCGCTCGTCGACGCGGGTCCCGCCGGGGACGAACCGGTTCAGCGCGAGGCCCGCGAGGAACGCGCCGACGATCGCCTCGATGCGCACCGCGTCCGCGAGGAGTGAGGCGGCGAACAGCGCGACCATCACGAACGACAGGCGGACCGAACGGTCCTGCCCGAGCCCGGCGAAGAACCAGCGGGTCAACCGCGGCAGCGCGGCCATGGTCAGGCCGAGGAACGCGACGATCCCGAGGGGGAAGAGCAGCCAGAACGTCCAGCCGACGTCACCGCTGGCCGCCGCCGCGACCGCCAGGACCAGCAGGGCCGCCACCGTGGACAGCAGGGTCGCCCCGAGCGTCGCCGTCACGGCGCGGTTGCGGGTGAGCCCGAGACGCTGCACGAGCGGCAGCGTGAGCAGCGTGTGCGAGGTGAACGCGCTCGCGATGATCAGCGCGGCGATGATCTCGAGGTCGACCCACAGGGCGGCGGCCGTCCCGACGACCATCGGGATCACGAACGTCGCGACCCCGAAGACGATGGAGTCGCGTCGGTGCTGGCGGAAGCCCTCGAGGTCGAGGTCGAGGCCCCCGACGAACATCAGGTAGAGCAGGCCGACGCCGCCGAGCGTGGCGATGGTCCCGTCGCGGGCGAGCAGGCCGGCCCCGTCGGGTCCGAGGACGATGCCGGCCACGATCAGGCCGATGATGCCGGGGACGCGGGCGCGCTCGGCGAGGATCGGGGCGAGCAGGATCGCGAGGAACAGCAGCCCGAAGACGGCGGCGGGGTCGGAGAGCGGCAGCGTCACGTGGGGCGCGTCCTGGCGGAGGGCACGGGCGTGCACGGGCACGAGGGGTGCGGAACCTAGCCGTCCGGCGGCGGCGGTCGAGGTCCGCTGGCCACCCCGACGTCGGGCGAGCGGTTCAGCCGGAGCGCCGCGCTCGGAACGCCGCGGCCTTCGTGCGGTTCTGGCAGGCCGCGGAGCAGAAGCGGCGGGAGGCGTTGCGGGAGGCGTCGACGTAGACGCGGTCGCACGCGCTCGCGGTGCAGATCCCCAGCCGGTCGGCTCCGCCGCCGGCGACCGTCCACGCCAGGGCCGTCGCGACCTGCGCGACGACGCCGTCGCTGGGCGCCGCCGCCTCCGGGTGCAGGTGCAGGTGCCACGGCTGCCCGTCGTGGGAGGTGAGCTGGGGCCGGGCGTCGGCGCTGCGCATCAGCCCGTTGAGCGCGTCGGCAGCCGCGTCCACGTCCCCCTGCGACGCGAGCTCGAACACCCGTCGCAGCGCGCCGGCGGCCGCCTCGAGCCGGTCGAGCTCCGCGTGGTCGGCGGTCGCCCACTGGCGGGCGCGGTTGGGGCGGTCGGCGAGGAGCGACACCACGGCCACGCGGCGGTCCGCGCCGGCGGGCACCTCGTGGGCCCGGCCGTGCGCACGTCCCGGGGTCAGCAGGTTGACCACCGCGACGGCGAGGTCGACGGTCCCGTCGGCGGCGACGTCCACCTCAGTCCGCCGCGGACGGGTCGCCGTGTGCACCGAGCCGGACGTCCGGCGCCCCCATGCGGGCGGCGTCGGCCGTGTGGTCGTCCGGCATCCGCTGCGAGTCGCGCTCCGCCTCGACGCGGGCGACGTAGTGCTCGACCTCGCGCTCGCGAGTGTCCTCGTCCCAGCCGAGCACCTCGCCCATGAGCTCGGCGACGACCGGGGCGGCCGAGACCCCGCGGTCCCACGCCTCGATGGACGCGCGCGTCCGGCGCGTCAGCACGTCGTCGAGGTGCAGCGCGCCCTCGTGCGTGGCGGCGTAGAGGACCTCGGCGAGCAGGTAGTCGTCGGCGCCGGGCAGCGTGCGGGCGAGCTCCGGCCGGTCGACCACGAGGTCGAGCAGGTCGGTGGTGAGCGTCCCGTAGCGGTTGAGGAGGTGCTCCACCCGGGCGACGTGGAGCCCGGCCTCGTCGGCGAGCTGCCGGCGCTGGTTCCACATCGCGCGGTAGCCCGTCGCACCCAGCAACGGCACGTCGGCGGTGGGGGAGCGGGGGACCCGTCGGTCGAGGTTGCGCGCCGCCGCGTCGACCGCGTCCTCGGCCATCACCCGGTAGGTCGTGTACTTGCCGCCGGCGATCGTGATGAGCCCGGCGACGGACTGACCGACCGCGTGCTCGCGCGAGAGCTTCGAGGTCGCCTCCGACTCGCCGTAGAGCAGGGGTCGCAGCCCCGCGAACACGCCCTCGACGTCCGCGTGCGACAGCGGCGTGCGCAGCACCCGGTTGACCCGGTCGAGCAGGTAGGTGATGTCGGCGCTGGACGCGGCCGGGTGGGCGAGGTCGAGCTCCCAGTCGGTGTCGGTGGTGCCGATGAGCCAGTGGCGGCCCCACGGGATCACGAACAGCACGCTCGTCTCGGTGCGCAGGATCAGGCCCGAGTCCGAGTGGATGCGGTCGCGCGGGACGACCAGGTGGATGCCCTTCGACGGCCGGACCGAGATGCGCCCGCGTCCCGCCATGCCCTGGATCTGGTTGGCCCACACGCCCGTGGCGTTGATGACCTGGCGGGCGCGCACGTCGAGCTCGAGCCCGGACTCGAGGTCGCGGACGGTGGCACCGACCACCCGCTCGCCCTCCCGGAGCAGCCCCGTGACCCGCGCGGAGGTCGCCACCGCGGCGCCGAAGTGCGCGGCGGTCCGAGCGATGTTCATGGTGTGCCGCGCGTCGTCGACCTGCGCGTCGTGGTACTGCACGGCGCCGACCAGCGAGTCGGAGCGCAGCGCCGGGGCGACCCGGAGCGCGCCGCGGCGCGACAGGTGCCGGTGTCGGGGCAGCTGCCGGGCGCCGCCGATGGTGTCGTACAGCAGCACCCCGGCGCCGACGTACGGCCGCTCCCAGAGCGGCTTCGTCAGCGGGTACAGGAACGGCACCGGGCGCACGAGGTGTGGGGCGAGGCGGTGGAGCAGCAGCCCGCGCTCCTCCAGCGCCTCGGCGACGAGGGCGAAGTTGAGCTGCTCGAGGTAGCGCAGGCCCCCGTGGATGAGCTTCGAGGAACGGCTCGACGTGCCGGCCGCCCAGTCGCGCTGCTCCACCATCGCGACGGTGAGCCCCCGGGTGGCGGCGTCGAGCGCGATGCCGGTGCCGGTGACCCCACCCCCGACCACGAGGACGTCGAACGTCTCGGTGCGCATCCGCGCCAGGTCGGCGCGGCGACGCTGAGGTGACAGCACCCCGCCGGCGTGGGCACGCACGCCGCCGGCGCCGGACGCACCGACGCTCGGCAGGTCGCTCGACAGGGAGGACTCGAGGTGCACGACGGCAGGCTCCTCGTCGGGAGGTGGACCGGCCACCCGCTCGCGCGTCGGGCCGGTGTCGGGCAGGGTACGCCCCGACGTCCCCTCGCCGACCCACGCTCCTGCGAGCGACCGTCCCCCCCGCTCGACCTCCGGCGGCGCCGCTCGGTCGTGCCGCTGCTCGTCCTCGCCGCCATGCTGGCAGGCTGCGCTGCCCCCGACGTGGCCGCCCCCGACCCGAACGACCCCGACCCGGAGGACCCCGGCGTGACCTCGCTCGCCCCCGGCACGCAGCCACGCGTCGAGACCATCGCCTACGGCGAGCACGCCGACCAGGTGCTCGACGTCCACCTGCCCGCGTCCGACGCCCTCGACCCCGACGCGCCGGCGGTGGTCCTCGTCCACGGCGGCTTCTGGCGGGACGGGTTCCGGCGCGACCTCATGACGTCGCTCGCCGACGACCTCGCCGCGCGCGGCATCGTCGCCGTCAACGTCGAGTACCGCCGGGTGGGCGGCGCCGGCGGCTGGCCGACGACCCTCACCGACGTCGGGGAGGCCGTCGACCACCTCGCCGTGCTCGCCGGGGTGCCGGGATCCCCCATCGACGTCGAGCGCGTCGTGACCGTCGGGCACTCCGCCGGCGGGCACCTGGCCACGTGGGTGGCCGGCCGGCACCGTCTGCCCGCCGGCGCGCCCGGGAGCGACCCGGTGGTCCGTCCGTGCGCGGCCGTGGCGCAGGCGGGCGTGGTCGACCTCGCGCTCGCCGAGCGGCAGGGCCTCGGCGGCGACGCCGCAGCCGAGCTGCTCGGCGGTCCGAGCGACGAGGTCCCGGAGCGGTGGGCCGTGGCCGACCCGGCGCGGCTGGTGCCGCTCGGGGTGCCGGTGCTGCTGGTCCACGGCGCGGCGGACGACGTCGTCCCCCCCGACGTCTCCACGGCGTACGCCGCCGCGGCGCGCGAGGCCGGTGACGAGGTCGAGCTCGTCGTGGAGCCGGGCGACCACTTCAGCGTCATCGATGCGACCCACCCGCTGTGGGCCGCGGTGGCGGAGCGGGTCGCGACGCTCTGCTGAGCGCGACCGTCCGCCCCGGTGGGGCGCGCCACGCCCGCACCGGCGTGCGCTCCGGGGACGGACGGCCAACGGCCGACGACGTGACTGTCCGGGTGGACGGTGTCCGGGCTGGCGGGGCCGCGCCCGCGGGCGCAGGGTGGCAGCCGAGACCCACCCCGCCCGCGACCACGTGAGGACCCCCGCCGATGTGCGGCTTCGCAGGAGAGCTCCGGACCGACGGCCACGCCCCCGACCTGGAGGCCGTCGCGCGCATGACCGCGACCATGGACGACCGCGGTCCCGACGCCGGCGGCGTGTTCGCCCAGGGGCCGTTCGCGCTGGGCCACCGGCGCCTGCGGATCATCGACCTGTCCGAGGCCGGCGCCCAGCCGATGCACGACGCCGAGCTCGGCCTGACGACCGTGTTCAACGGCTGCATCTACAACCACCACGAGCTGCGCGCCGAGCTGCAGCAGGCCGGGTACCGGTTCTTCTCGACCTCCGACACCGAGGTGCTGGGCAAGGCGTACCACCACTGGGGCGACACCTTCGTCGAGCGGCTTCAGGGCATGTTCGCGGTGGTCGTCCGGGAGCGCGACACGGGCCGCACCTTCCTCGCCCGCGACCGCTTCGGCATCAAGCCGCTCTACCTCACCGAGTCGCCGGGTCGCCTCCGCTTCGCCTCGACCCTGCCGGCCCTGCTCGCCGGCGGTGACGTCGACACGTCCATCGACCCGGTCGCGCTGCACCACTACCTGACCTTCCACGCCGTGGTGCCGGCGCCGCGGACCATCCTGAGCGGCGTCCGCAAGGTGCCGCCGGCGACGACCATCGCCATCGAGCCCGACGGCCACCGGGTCGTGCGCGAGTTCTGGCGCCCGGACTTCACCCGCGACCCGGACCGGGCCGACTGGTCGGCTCGCGACTGGGAGGAGGCCACCCTCGCGTCGCTGCGCAGGGCGGTCGAGTACCGCCTCGTCGCCGACGTCGACGTCGGCGTGCTGCTCTCCGGCGGGCTCGACTCGTCCCTGGTCGTGGGCCTGCTCGCCGAGGCCGGCCAGCAGGGCCTGAAGACCTTCTCGATCGGCTTCGAGTCCGTCGGCGGCGCCGAGGGCGACGAGTTCCGCTACTCCGACGTCGTGGCCCGGGAGTTCGGCACCGACCACCACCGCATCCGCATCTCGACCGAGCGGATGCTGCCGGCCCTCGACCGCGCCGTCGACGCCATGAGCGAGCCGATGGTCAGCCACGACTGCGTCGCGTTCCACCTGCTCAGCGAGGAGGTGTCGAGGCACGTCAGGGTCGTGCAGTCCGGGCAGGGCGCCGACGAGGTCTTCGCCGGCTACCACTGGTACCCGCCGATGGTCGACGTCGCCGACGACGACCTCGCCGGCGCCGTCGAGACCTACGCGAGCGCCTTCTTCGACCGCGGGCACGGCGAGATGGAGCAGGTCGTCCACCCGGACCTGCAGGTCGACCGCGACGTCTCCCGCGACCTCGTCCGCGCCCACTTCGCGGCCGCCGGGGCGGGGACGGCCGTCGACCGGGCGCTTCGGCTCGACGCGCAGGTCATGCTGGTCGACGACCCGGTGAAGCGCGTCGACAACATGACGATGGCGCACGGGCTCGAGGCCCGGGTGCCGTTCCTCGACCACGAGGTGCTCGACCTCGCCGGCCGGATCCCGCCGGAGCTGAAGCTCGCACAGGGGGGCAAGGGCGTGCTGAAGGAGGCCGCCCGGCAGGTCATCCCGGCCGAGGTCATCGACCGTCCGAAGGGCTACTTCCCGGTGCCGGCGATCACCCACCTCGAGGGCCCGGTCCTCGAGAAGGTGCGCGACGCGCTGCACGCGCCGGCGGCGCGCGAGCGCGGCCTGTTCCGCGACGAGTACGTGCAGAAGCTGCTGGCCGACCCGAACGGCGAGCTGACCCGGCTGCGGGGCAACAAGCTCTGGCAGCTCGGGCTCCTCGAGCTGTGGCTGCAGGCCAACGACGTCTGACGACCGACGACCGGCAGGAGCCCTCCCGTGGCCCGGCACCGTCCCGCCCCCTCCGCCCGCTCCGCCGTCCGACAGGGCAGCCGCCCGTCGGCGGAGGAGCACCTCTCCACGCGCTCGTGGACCCCGCGGCCCTCGCACCTGACCGAGGACATCGCCGACGAGGTGGTCCTCGAGTGCGGGTGGGGGCGGCTCGTGTTCGGGCAGACGTTCCCCTCCCACGACCGGCTCGTGGACGTCCTGGCGGACGAGGAGGCCGGTCGGCGCGACATCTGCCTGTACGTCCGGGAGCCGCACGTGCTGGTGAGCCGGGCGCCGCAGGAGCTGTTCATCGACCCGAGCCACACCTACCGGCTGTGGCTGCACCGGCACCGGGCCGACGCGGACCCGGTCCGCGGCGTCGTGGTCCGGGCGATGCGCGACCAGTCCGACGCCGACGCCATCAACCGCATCTACACCCGGGCCGGGATGGTGACGGCGCCGGCGGAGGTGCTGTGGGCCAACCAGCGCACCGCGACGTTCCTGTACCTCGTGGCCGAGGACGCCGAGACCGGCGGGGTCATCGGCACGGTCACGGGCGTCGACCACGTGCGGGCGTTCGACGACACCGAGGGCGGCACGTCGCTGTGGTGCCTCGCCGTCGACCCGCAGGCGAGCGTGCCCGGCGTCGGCGAGGCGCTGGTCCGCGGCCTCGCCGAGCGCTTCCAGGGCCGCGGCCGGGGCTACCTCGACCTGTCAGTGATGCACGACAACGAGCCCGCGATCGGTCTGTACGAGAAGCTCGGGTTCGTCCGCGTCCCGGTCTTCTGCGTCAAGCGCAAGAACCCCATCAACGAGAACCTGTTCGCCGCCCCGCCGGCGGAGGAGCTCGACGCGCTCAACCCCTACGCGCGGATCGTCGCCGACGAGGCGATCCGCCGCGGCATCGGGGTCCGCGTCCTCGACGCCGAGGGCGGGTTCCTCGAGCTGACCCACGGGGGCCGCACGGTGCGGACCCGCGAGTCGCTGTCGGAGCTCACCAGCTCGGTCGCGATGTCGATGTGCGACGACAAGCGGGTCACGCGCCGGGTGCTGGAGCGCGCTGGGCTCTCGGTGCCCCGGGGTCGGTCGGTGACCTTCGACGACCGGGACGCGGCCTTCCTCGCCGAGGTCGGCGACGTCGTGGTGAAGCCGGCGCGGGGCGAGCAGGGTCGAGGCATCACGGTCGGGGTCGACGGCCCCGACGAGCTCGCGGCCGCGATCGAGGAGGCCGCCCGGTTCTGTCCGGACGTGCTGCTCGAGGAGCGGGTCGAGGGCCGCGACCTTCGCATCGTCGTCATCGACCACCGCGTGGTCGCCGCGGCCGTGCGGCGGCCCGCCGAGGTCGTCGGCACGGGCCGGCACACCATCGAGCAGCTCGTCGGGCGGCAGAGCCGCCGGCGCGAGGCGGCGACCGGCGGGGAGTCCTCGATCCCGCTCGACGAGCAGACCGTCGCCTGCGTCGAGGCCGCCGGGCACGCGATGGCCGACGTGCTGCCGGAGGGCGCGCGGCTGGAGGTCCGACGTACCGCGAACCTGCACACCGGCGGCACCATCCACGACGTCACCGACGACCTGGACCCGGCGCTCGTCGACGCCGCCGTGCGGGCCAGCCGGGCGCTCGAGATCCCCGTCGTCGGGCTCGACCTGTTCGTCGACGACCCGGCCGCACCCCGGCACGTCTTCATCGAGGCCAACGAGCGTCCCGGTCTCGCCAACCACGAGCCGCAGCCGACCGCCGAGCGCTTCGTCGACCTGCTCTTCCCGAACACCCGTGCCCTGCCGCGCGGCTGGTCGCCCGACCAGGCCGGCCGGGGCGCCGACCACCGGCTGGCCTGAGCCCCCGCCGCCCGCCACCCTCGCGCCTGCCGCGCCGCCCCCCGCTGGAGCCCACCGTGACCCCGTCCCCCGATCCTGCGCCCGTCCGTCCGGACGTCGACGTCGAGTGGCTGACCCAGGTGCTCGTAGACCTGGCCCGCATCCCGTCGCCGACCGGCCGGACCGACCAGGTGATGCAGTACGTCGGTGACCTGCTCGTCGACGAGCTCGGGCTGGAGGTCGCGCTGACCCGACGCGGCGCGATGGTCGCCACGCTCGGGGGCGTGCAGGACTCGCCCGACCGCGCGGTCATCGTGCACAGCGACACCATCGGGGCGATGGTCCGCGAGGTGCTGCCGTCCGGGCGGCTCGCGCTGGTGCCGGTCGGCACCCACTCGGCCCGCTTCGCCGAGGGGAGCCGCGTCACGATCTTCACCGACGAGCCCGGGGTGGTGCACACCGGCACCATCCTGCCGACGATGGCGTCGGGCCACGCGTTCGGCGACGCCATCGACACGCAGGGCGTGGGCTGGGACCACGTCGAGGTCCGCGTCGACGCGCACGTCCGCTCGCCCGAGGACACCGCCGCGCTCGGCATCCGGATCGGCGACCACGTCGCCATGCAGGCCCTGCCCGAGGTCACGCCCACGGGGTTCGTCAAGTCCCGCCACCTCGACGACAAGGCCGGGATCGCGGCCGTGCTGGCCGGCCTGCGGGGGCTGCTGCGCGCCGAGGTCGAGCTGCCGGTCACCGCCCACCTGCTCGTCACCATCAGCGAGGAGGTCGGGCACGGCGCCAGCCACGGGCTCCACACCGACGTGGCGGAGATGGTCTCGGTGGACGCGGCCGTCGTCGCGCCGGGGCAGGCGTCGACCGAGACGGGCGTCACCATCGCGATGCAGGACCTGCACGGCCCGTTCGACTACCACCTGACGCGCAAGCTGCTGCGGCTGGGGGAGGCGCACGGCCTGGAGGTGCACCGGGACGTGTTCCGGTACTACCGCTCCGACGTCGCCGCCGCGCTCGAGGCGGGCGCCGAGACCCGCGCGGCGCTCATCGGGTTCGGGGTGGACGCGACCCACGGGTTCGAGCGCACGCACCTCGACAGCCTGCGGCAGACGGCCGAGCTCGTGGCGCTGTACCTGCAGACCGACCTGACCTTCGAGGCGTGGGACCAGCGCCGCTCGGGGCAGCTCGCCGACTTCCCCTCGCGCTCGGTGCAGCCCGCGGACAAGGGACCGGTGCTCGACGAGGACGGCGCGTCGCCGTCGCCGTCGCCGGCGGACGGCTGACGCCACCGGCGCCGGGTGCCGTCAGGTCCCGAGCAGCAGCATCATCCCGCCGACGGTGAAGAACACGATGGCGACGAGCAGGCCGGTCTGGGCCGTCTGCACCGTCTCGCCCTCGAAGCGTGCGACCGAGCGGTCGTGCGTGAGGACCACCGCAGCGAGTCCTCCCGCGAGGATCGACGCGACCTGCACCCACGCGGCCGTGGTGGCGCTGATCAGGTCGAGCCGGATCGAGCCGCGTGAGGTGCCGAACAGGTCCCAGCCGCGCCCGAACGGGTCCGACGCGAGGATCCAGAGGCGCTGCAGGTCGATGGCGAGCGCACCGATGGACAGCGCGATGGAGAAGGCGATCACCAGCGGGACGAGCACGTGGGTGAAGGACCGGGAGAGCTCGGCGGCGTCCTGGCCGCTGTCCCGAGCTGCGCTGCGGATCGCGAGGCGCCACGCCAGCCCGCTGACGGCCACGAGCACCGCCAGCAGGCCCGTCGCGAAGGGCACCTGGTCCCAGCGTGGGATCTCGACGACCGTGAACCCGAGCGACGTGCCGAGCGCGGTGTAGAGCTCGGCATCCCGCATCGCGTCGAACAGCGACGCGCCGAGCGCGACGAGCAGCAACGCGGTCAGGCCCGGCACGTGGCGCAGCGCCGGCAGCCGGCGCAGCGGGGCCCCCACGGTGAGCCGCCCGTCGGCGTCGCGGTGCACCGGGCCGGAGCGGGCGAGCGTCGAGAGCAGCCGCGCGATGGGGTCGGCCCCCCACACCCACCCGCGGCCGAGGGCGAGCCCCGGCAGGTAGACCACGGCGAGCCCCCCGAGCAGCACGCCGCCGAGCACCCGGGGGGTCTGGGGGATCGGCGTCACGAACTCCACCCACGCGAACCCGGCGAGGAGCAGCGTGGCCGGGACGACCCCCCGCGGCGCGTCGTCCGGCCCCCAGTCGCCGGGCAGCGTCCCCGACAGCGTGCGGAGCGGGTCGAAGGGCCGGTACACGTCGCCGAGGAGGCCGCTCAGCACGAGGCCGCCCGCCCACACGAGCGAGAAGACGGTCCAGGTGGCGATGTTGAAGTCGCCCTGCTCCGGTCCGGCGAACGTCGCCGAGATGACCACCACGAACACGGCGAGGCCGACCGCGGCGGCGACCCACCCGAGCGGGCCGCGCTCGGTCGGGCCGGGCTCGGGCGCGTCGACGGTGTCCTGCCAGCGCGGCTCGGTCCAGACGCGCAGCAGCAGGGCCGACACGCCGACGAGCACGAGGCCGATCGCGGCGGCGACGACGCCGGGGGCGATCGGGAGCGCGGCCTCGAGCGAGGTGCCGTGGGCGAGCAGCATCGGGGGCCTCATGACGGGTCGGGGGCGGGGCGGGCCGGGTGCGGGCCCGGTCGGCGGCGAGGATAGGCTCACGGCCCCGACCGCACCGGGAGCCCCGCGTGTCGCCCGAGTCCTGCACCGTCCGCGCCGACCGGCGTGCCGCGTCGCTGTGGACCGTGCTCGCGCTGCTGCTGGTCGCGGTCACCGGCTGGCTGGTCGCGGACGCGTCGCTCGACGTCGCCGCCGTGGTCGGCCTCGCGCTCGCGCTCGGGCTGCTCGGGTGGTTCGGCGCGCAGGCGCTGGTCCCGTCCTGGTTCGAGGTGACGTGCGACGGGACCGGGCTGCACGCCCGGGCACTCTGGGCCCGTGTCGACGTCCCGTGGTCGGACGTGCACCTCGTCCGGGTGCGGCAGGTGGCCGGCGAGCCGGTCCTGCAGGTGCACCACCGCGCGGGCGGCACGCCGCCGAGCGGCCTGCTGCTGCCCGTCGGGGTCGACCTCGAGGCGCTGCACGCCAGCCTGGCCGCCCACCTCGGGCAGCCCGAGCCCACCACCTGAACCGAACCGCCCCGGCGCGACGTCGCGCCGCGGGCGTCGGGTCCGGCCCCGGCCGGGCCCCACACCCGTCCCACCCCCCGTCACGGATCTTCCAGCGAGGAGCAGCGCACGATGGCAACCGTCGAGGTCGGCACCGAGGCCCCGGACTTCGAGCTCAGGGACTCGACCGGACAGCCGGTCAAGCTCTCCGACTACCGGGGCAAGAAGGCCGTGGTGCTCGTCTTCTACCCCTTCGCCTTCTCGGGCATCTGCCACGGCGAGCTCTGCTCGGTGCGTGACGAGATCGAGGCGTTCCGCAGCGACGACGTCGAGACGCTCGCGGTGTCCGCGGACGCGCCGTTCTCGCTGAAGGCGTGGGCCGCGCAGGAGGGCTACGAGTTCCCGCTGCTGTCCGACTGGTGGCCCCACGGCGCCGCGGCGAAGGCGTACGGGGTCTTCAACGAGCAGGTCGGCGCGGCCGAGCGCGGCACGTTCGTCATCGACCGGGACGGCATCGTCCGGTTCGCGGAGCACAACGGCATCGGCGAGGCGCGCGACCACGAGGCGTGGAAGAAGGCGCTCACGGACATCGGCGCGCTCTGATCCGTCACGTGACCGGGCCCGCCGGATCGGACGACACCTCCGGCGGGCAGGTCGCCGCGAGCCGTGCGGCGGCCCACGCGCCGCCGGCGCGCGGGTCCTGCCAGCGGCCCTCGGCCACGAGCCGCCGCCCGTCGAGCTCGAGCAGCGGGCCGTCGGCCGGCACCTGGGGGGTCGGGGCGTCGGCGTCGAGCTCCGACCAGCCGAGCTCGGGGTCGCGCAGCCGGTAGAGCACCACGCTGAGTGGGACGGTGTCGTCGGGCGGCGTCACCGTGATCTCGGTCGTCTGGACCTCGGTCGTGCCGCCGGCGGTCGCCTCCACGGTCCGGCCGACCTCGACCGTCACGGTCCCGCCCTCCGGGGTGGTGCCCACGGCGGTGAGCGTCTGCTCGTCGGCCCCGGCGGTGAGCTCGCGCCGGAACGCCCCGTCGCGCAGGGCGCACGAGGTGACCACCACGGGCAGGGCGACGCCGTCGAGCTCGACGAGGCCGGTCGGATCGCCGCCGGCGGACGGGTCGAGGCCGCCGCACGCCGGCAGCGCGAGCGCCAGCACGGCCAGCAGGGGGAGGGGTCGGGTGCGCGTCACGCCCGCCGTTCGCGCTCGGGGCGGGCGGTGGACGGGGGAGGGCGGACGGTGCGCGTACCCTCTGCACCCGGAAGGTCCCGCACGCCCTGCCGCCCGGAGGCGCCCCGTGCCGCTCGACATCACCCCCGGCCTGTCCTACGACGACGTGCTGCTCGTGCCGCAGGCGTCGGCCGTCCTGCCCAGGGACGTCGACATCTCCTGCGAGCTGCACCCGACGGTGCGCCTGAAGCTCCCGCTGCTGTCCGCCGCGATGGACAAGGTCACCGAGGCCCAGATGGCGATCGCGCTGGCGCGCCAGGGAGGCCTCGGCGTCATCCACAAGAACTGCTCGATCGAGTCCCAGACCCACATGGTCGAGGACGTCAAGCGCTCCGAGTCGGGATTCATCTCCGACCCGGTGACGCTGCGCTCCGACGACCCGGTCGGCAAGGCGTTCGAGCTGATGGCCCGGTTCAAGGTCTCCGGCTTCCCCGTGGTCGACGGGGACGGGCGGCTCGTCGGCATCGTCACCAACCGCGACCTGCGCTTCGGCGCCACCCCGGAGAGGCGTGTCAGCGAGTTCATGACCGCCGAGGGGCTCGTCACCGCGCCGCAGGGCACGACGCTCGAGCAGGCGTCGGCCCTCATGCAGGACCACCGGGTCGAGAAGCTGCCCATCGTCGACGGCCAGCGGCTCGTCGGCATGTTCACCTTCAAGGACATCGAGAAGATCCGGCAGTACCCGGCGTCGGCGAAGGACGGCAGGGGACGGCTGCTCGCCGCCGCCGCGGTCGGCGTGTCGGCCGACGGCGAGGAGCGGGCCGCCGCGCTGGTCGAGGCCGGGGTCGACGTGCTCAGCATCGACTCGGCGCACGGGCATTCCGCGGGCATCCTCGAGTTCGCCGCGAAGCTCAAGGACCGCTTCCCCGACACCGTCCTGGCCGTCGGCAACGTCGCCACCGGCGACGCCGTGCGGGCCGCGGCCGACCACGGCGCCGACGTCGTGAAGGTCGGGGTCGGGCCGGGGTCGATCTGCACCACCCGCGTGGTCACCGGCGTCGGGATGCCGCAGTTCACGGCCGTGGCCGACTGCGCCGAGGCCGCGGCCGAGGTCGGCGTCGCCACCATCGCCGACGGCGGCATCCGGTACTCGGGCGACGCCGTGAAGGCGCTCGCCGCCGGCGCGACCGCCGTCATGGTCGGCAACCTGCTCGCCGGCACCGACGAGTCGCCGGGCGAGCTCGTGCTCGTCGGTGGGCGTCGCTACAAGGAGTACCGCGGCATGGGGTCGATCGACGCCATGCGCGCCGGCTCGGCCGACCGCTACTTCCAGGCCGACGACGAGGGCCCGACGTCCGGGACGATGTCCGGCTCCGGCAAGCTCGTGCCCGAGGGCGTCTCCGGGCTGCTGCCGTACCGCGGCTCGGTCGGCGAGGTCACCGCCCAGCTCGAGGGCGGCCTGCGCTCCGGGATGGGGTACCTCGGCGCCGCGGACCTGCGGGCACTGCACGAGCGGGCGCGCTTCGTCCAGCAGTCCGTCGCGGGCGCGCGCGAGTCCCACGTCCACGACCTCGAGGTCGTGCACGAGGCCCCGAACTACCAGGTGCCCGGCGCCGGCTGACGCGGCGCCGAGGCGTCAGTCGGGGCGCTTGTCGCGCGCCGCCTGCTGGTCCTTCTTGTCTCGTTTCGCCTGCTTCTTCTCCTTGGGCGTCGACGAGGCCGCCGTCTTGTCGGCTCGTCCGCCCTTGTCCTTCTTGGCCATGACCACTCCTGTGGGTGGCCGCGAGGGGATGCGGGGCACCGACCCCCACCGTCGCACACCCCGGGCGCCCGCGCTGCAGGCGTGCGTTCCCGGCCGGCGTGGCGGCGCGTGGCCGCCGGGTGGGCGCCCCGCCGTGCTGCGCATCGTTCCGCACGGCGGGTGGCGCGCAGCGCTCGGGGGCTGGCCCCGCGCCGCTCACGTCCGCAGGCTCGGTCGGATCGGCGCACCGCGGAGGGGCGCCCGGGGCGGAGGATCGGGGATGGAGCTCTACTCGGTCGTGTTGTTCGTGCACGTCGTGGCGGCGATCGGGCTGGTGGGTGGCACCGCGTGGCTGCACCTGAGCACGGTGCTCGCACGCCGCGCCGCGACCGTGGACGGCGCACGGTCGCAGGTCGAGTACATCGGGACCGTGACGAAGGCGTCGATGCCGTTCGCGCTCGTGACGGTCGCGGCCGGCCTGTACCTCGCGTTCGCCGGCGACCACTGGGGCGCCGGGTGGCCGGGCGTGTCGCTGGGGCTGTTCGTCGTCGCCGGCGCCATCGCGGGTGGGGCCATCGCCCCGGGCGTCGCGGCGCTGCGGGAGGTCGTTGACGCGGCGCCGGCGGGCCCCGTGCCCCACGACGTCCGCGAGGCGATGGCGGACCGGCGGCTCGTGCTGCTGCCGTGGGTGCTGACCGGCGTGGACCTCGCGATCGTGTTCCTCATGACCGTGAAGCCCGCGCTCGGAACGTCGCTCGCCGTCGGGGCGCTCGGCGTCGCGCTCGGGGTCGTGCTCGGGGCACGGGAGACGCGGCACCTCGCCGGCGCCCCGGCGGCGCCGGCGGTCTGAGCCGCCGGCGCCGACCGCTCGGGTCCTCCGTCAGCGGGGGACCCAGGCGACCACCCGGCCCGTGGTCGACGACGGGTCACCCTGGGGGTCGGTGGTCCCGCCCACGACCAGGAGCCTGGTCCCGTCCCAGGCCACGCGTGGGCCGTGGCCCGTGGCCCCGTCGAGGGGCGGGGACGCGGACCACGAGCCGGTCGCGACGTCGACGCGGGCGCCGTCGTCGTACGCGCGGTTGCAGCCCTCGCCGCAGCTCCCACCGAACACCACCACGTCGCCGAGCTCCGGGGCCCACACGGCCTCGACGGTGTCGCGGTGCTGGCCGAACGGCGGCTCCTGCAGCTCGCGCCGCTCGCCCGTCGTCGGGTCCCAGACGATGCCCGGCAGCCCGGCGGACATGCCGGCATCCGCGCCGATCCGGTTCGTCCAGGTGACGACCTCGGAGCCCGTCCACACCGCCGCGACGACCGGTCCGCGCAGGCCCGGCGACGCGATGGTCGCCCACGCGTCGGTCGTCGGGTCGTACACCGCGGCGTCGTCGAACGTCTCGGTGAGGAAGCCCTCGGACTCGTAGCCGGCCGCGGCGCTCCCACCGGCGAACACGACCATCCGGTGGCCGTTCCACACGGCCCCGTGCTCGCCGCGACCGGCGATCGGCGCGTCGGCGATCGGCCGCCACGTCCCCGTGGTCGGGTCGAGCGCGGCGCCGTCAGCGAGCCCCGGCTGTCGGCTGGTGCCGGCCGCGTCGGTGGTCGGGGGCTCGAGGCCGCCCCACACGACCACCTCGGCACCGGTCCAGACGGCGCTGGAGGCGAGCCGGGGCGCGAGCGGCGCCGGCGGCACGACCGTCCAGTCGCCCGTCGCGGGCGCCCACGCGTACCCGGCGACCGTCGGGTCGGTCGGGGGGATGTCCGGGTCCGGCTCCTCGTCGATCGCGCCACCGAGCACGACGAGCTGGTCGCCGGTCCACAGCACGTGGTCCCAGGACCGACCGTCGCCCTCCGGGGTCGGCACCTCGGTCCAGGTCTCCGTCGTCGGGTCGAGGACGTGGAGGCGGAACGGGTCGCCCCCGACCTCCACGTCGCCGGCGACGACGATCAGCCGGTCGTCGGCCCAGACGGCGGCGTGGGTGCGCTGCAGCCCGTCGGGGGCGAACGGGGGCAGGACCTCCCAGCTCCCGCCGTCGACGGGCACGGCGTCGAGGTCGACGTGCGGCATGACGTCGATGCCGACGTTCCGCTCGCGCGGGAAGGTCGGCGTCGCCGTCGGGGTCGGCAGGGCGTCGCCCTCGCCGATCACCGGCGCCTCCGCCGGGCGGAGCGCGTCCAGCACGCTCGGCACGGCGAGCGCCCCGACGGCCAGCACCGCGGCGACGCCCGCGCCGGCGGCCGCACGCCGCCGGCGGGTGTGCACGCGATACCGGGCGGCGGCGCGCGCCTCCAGGTCGGACGGGGCCTGGACGTCGGCGCCGGCGTCGGCGAGGCGGGACAGCAGGTCGTCGGTCATCGCTCCACCTCCCCGGTGGTCAGGACGGCACGCAGGGCGTCGAGCCCGCGGGAGCACTGCGACTTCACGCCGCCGACGGAGATGCCCATCGCCTCGGCGGTCTCGGCCTCGGACAGGCCCTCGACGTGGCGCAGCACCACGGCCAGCCGCTGGCGCTCGGGCAGGCGCTGCAGGGCCGCGACGAGCTCGTCGCGCTGGCCGAGCGCGTCGCCGGCGTCGGGCCCGCCGCGGCCGTCCGGCGCGCCGCCGGCGCGGGTCACGAGCTCGCCGCCGGCGCGGTCCACCAGCGCACGGTCCCGGACCCGCCGACGTCCGCCGGCGCGGACCTCGTTGACGACGGCGACCCGCAGGTACGGCCCGACGTCGCGGATCCCACCGCGCCGCCAGCGCCGGAACACCTTCGCCATCGCCTCGGCGACGGCCTCCTCGGCCCGGTCCCGGTCGCCGCAGTGCAGGTACGCGAGCCGGACGGCCCGGTCGCGGTGGCGGGCGAAGACCTCGGCGAACGCGTCCGCGTCGGCGTCCCCGCCGGCACGCGTCGTCACCGCTCCCACCCCCTCCCGCAGCGTTCCCACGTGGCCCTCCACCGCGTCGGCCTCCCCGTCGGGGCCGCACCGGGAGGTGCGGCGCTCGGGTGGGGGATGGGCCGGCCGGCGTCGAGGTTGCCACGCCGGCGGTCACGCGCGCCGGACGCACGCCGTCGGGACCGCGCCGCGCTGCGGCGTGAGGTCAGCCGAAGAACCCGCCGTCGGGTCGGCCCGGCGCCCCGTCGGGCGGGCGTGGGGCGGGCGGCGCCAGCGGCGTGCTCCCCGGGGGCGGGGGCGGCGGCATCGAGCTCACGGGCGAGCCGGGCGGCGGGGGCGGGGCGGCCGGGCGCGTCGGCTCGGGTCGGGGCACGTCGGCGTCGGGCCACAACGTGCGCAGCCGGGCGATGCGGTCGGGCAGCGGCGGGTGCGTCGCCACCGCCCGGTTCATCCGGGCGTCGAGGTTCAGCGGCTCCTCGATCCACAGGTGGGCGGTCGCCCGGCTCGCGGTGCGGATCTCGGTGCGGTCGTGCGACAGGGCCTGCAGGGCACCGATCATCGCGCCCGGGTCGCGGGTGAGCTCGACGGCGGTCGCGTCGGCGAGGTACTCGCGCTGCCGCGACACGGCGAAGCGGATGAGCTGCGCCGCGAACGGCGCGAGCACCACGACGAGGATGCTGAGGACCAGCAGCACGATCGCGAGCGGGTTGCCGCCGCCGGAGTCGCGGTTCGAACGCCGGCGGCCGTGCCCGCCTCCCATGCCCCCGTACCACAGCGACCGTCGCGCGATGTCGGCCAGCAGCATGGTGGCACCGGCCAGGGTCACGGCGACGGTGACGGTGAGCAGGTCCCGGTTGACGATGTGGCCGACCTCGTGGGCGAGGACCGCCTCGAGCTCGCGGCGGTCCATCCGCTCCACCAGCCCGGTCGTGACGGCGACGGCGGCGTTCTCGGGGTTGCGGCCCGTGGCGAAGGCGTTGGGGGCCGGGTCGTCGACGACGTACAGCCGGGGGACCGGGATGCCGGCGGCGAGGCACACGCCCTCGAGGAGCCGTTGGACGTCGCGGTGGGCGACCGGGTCGGCCGGGACCGCGCCGGCGGAGCGCAGGGCGATCGAGTCCGACTGCCACCACGCGACGGCGCTGCCGCCGCCGGCCACCAGCAGCCCCAGCCCGAGGACCGGGACCGCGCCGGCGGCCGTGGTGGGCAGCGGCCCGCCGACGAACCCGAACACCAGCACCTGGAACGCGACCGCCACGAGGAAGAGCAGGGTGAAGCCCGCGAGGACCAGCACGACGGTGGCCCGGCGGTTGTGGCGCTGGAGCTCGTCGTGCACCTCAGCCGCCGAACGACGCCGGCGGCACCGCGCGAGCGGCCGGCTCGGCCTCGTAGTACTCGCGCCCGGTGAACCCGAGGGGCCCGGCGAGCAGGTTGGCCGGGAAGGTCTCGCGCATCGTGTCGTAGCGCTGCACGGCCGCGTTGTAGTACTGCCGGGAGTAGGCGATGCGGTCCTCGGTGGAGGCGAGCTCGCGCTGGAGCTCGAGGAAGTTCGCGGACGCCTGCAGCTCGGGGTACCCCTCGGCCACGGCGAACAGGCTCCGCACCGCGCCCGTGAGCTGCTCCTCGACGGCGGCCTGCTCACCGGGGGAGTGCGGACCGATGGCCTCGGCACGGGCGCGGGTGACCGCCTCGAACACCTCGCGCTCGTGGGTCGCGTACGCCCGCACGGTCTCGACGAGGTTCGGGATCAGGTCGTGCCGCCGGCGCAGCTGCACGTCGACCTGCGCCCAGGCCTCCTCGACCCGGTTGCGGGCACCGACGAGCCGGTTGTAGAGCAGCACGACGCCCACCACGAGCGCCACGACGACCGCGAGCAGCCAGCCCATCCACATCCCCACGTGTCCGACCGAGCCGACAGCCTACGCCCCGCTCAGGCGGCCGGCCCGTCGCCGAGGCGGTCCTCGCCGAGGCGCTCGTCGAGCCGGGACGCGAGGTCGACCCAGGGGCAGTGGCGGCAGCCGATCTCGCAGCAGTTCCCGCGCTCCCACAGGTACGCGGCGGTGAACACCTGGTAGCAGGTGGCGGGGTCGAGGTACGCGTCGTGCCCGGCCCGCACGGCCGCCTCGTGGGCGGCGAGGATGGCCGGGGCGTCCGGGCGGGCGGGGTCGAGCCGCTCGGGGTGCGGGGTCAGCAGCGGCTCCGGCAGCCCGCCGGGCAGGGCGCGACGGCGGGCGCTCACGCGGCGGCCCCGTCGCGCCAGTCGAGGCACGCGGCGAGGACGGCCGCGACGCCGTCGTCGTCGACGCTCGGCGCCACGAGGTGGGCGGCGGCGAGCACGTCCGGGTCGGCCTGCCCCATCGCGATCGCCGTGCCGGCGACCTTGAGCATCGGCAGGTCGTTGTGGGCGTCCCCGACGGCGACCACGGCCGCGAGGTCGACGCCGACGTGTGCCGCGGCGGCCCGCAGCGCGGTGCCCTTGTGCGCCGCCGGGTCCGTGCCGTTGACGTAGGTCATGGTGGGGGTGAGGGGGCTGCCCGCGGGCCCGGCCCGCAGCCCGAGCCCGTCGAACAGGTCGACCACGTGCGGGACCTCGTCGCGGTCGAAGACGGCCGCGGTCACCTTCAGCACCGGGCCCTCGACCTCCCGCGCGCGACCGAGCTCGGACAGTGGCGGGTGCCCGAGCAGCTCCCAGTGGGGTTCGGCCCGGGGGTCGGCGACGTTCACGTGGTAGCCGTCGGGGACGTACACCTCGAGGTAGAGGTCGGCCATGGCGCACGCCTCGAGCGCCGCGGCGACGCGCTCGGGCGGGACCGGGAACGACGCGACCGTCGCGCCGCCGGCGCGCACCTCGCCCCCGTTGTGCAGCACGTGGGGCCCGTCGGCCCGCAGCTGCGCCCACAGCGGCTCCACGGCGAGCCGCATCCGGCCGGTCGCGAAGCCGACGCGCAGGCCCGCCGCCTGGGCGGCGCGGACGGCGTCGACGACCCCGTCGGAGGCGTGCGGCGTCGGGCCGACGAGCGTGCCGTCCACGTCCGCGACGAGGTACGCCGGCGGTGCCGGCGCCCACGTGTCGAAGCGCCCGCCGGGGCGCAGCCCGCCGGGGAGGTCCGGGTGGCTCACCCGACGACCTTGACCGGGCCGAAGCGCTCCTCGTACGCGGTCATGTTGGTGTTCAGCGCCTGCATGACGCGCCCGACCATCGTCGGGGCGATGCGCATCCGGGACACCACCTCGGCGGTCACGTCGCCCTCGTCGCCCGGCAGGAGCTGGCAGAAGTCGAGCGTGAACTCGTGCGGGGAGTGGGACACGACGAGGAAGTTCGCGTACTCGCCGTGCTTCACCTCGTCGGGGACGACGATGTTGACGGATCGCTGCTGGGGGCGCGGCTGGTCGGCGCTCGGCTGGTCGCTCACGTGGTCCTCACGTTGTCGTGGTGCGATCGACAGGCTACTCGGGGGCGGGACGCCCGCCCCGACCCCGCCGCTGCCGCGATGCCGGTGGACCGTGGAGCAGACGACGTGACGCGCACCTCCCCGGCCCGATCGCGCGGGCCATGGATCAGGCGAGCCCTGCAGGAGGTGCCCCTGCTGCCGGGGGTCGCCCTCGCCGCGGTGCTGCTCGGGCTGTCCGCGGTCGGGGCGTCCGCGACCTTCGAAGGGGATGCCGGCGTCCACGCGTCGCTGGAGCTCGTCGCCGCTGCGCTGTCGCTGCTGGTCGGCGTGACGTTCCTGGTCCGCGCCGTGGCGCTCGGGGCCCGTGTCGAGGCGGCCGTCGGGCTGGCCTTCGCCGCGGCGGGGACGGTGGACCTCGTGCACGGCCTGCTGCCGCTGGTGCTGATCGCGAGCGACGCGAGCGCCTGGACCGGCGTCGTGGACCGTGTGGTGCCGGCGACCTACGCGGTCGGCCGGCTCCTGCTCGGGGTCGGGCTGCTGCTGGTCCCGCGGGTCGCCCGCGATGACGGTCCCCCGCCGACGTGGTCGGGCGTCCTGCGGGCGGGCGTCCTGGGCTCCGCCGGATCGTTCCTGCTCGTGATGCTCGTCTCCGTCCTGCCGGCCGGGGTCGCCTCCGGCGGGCCGGTCCCGCGCCCGGTGGACGCCCTCCTCGGCGTGGTGCTGCTCGCCGCGGCCCCCGTGCTGCACCGGGCGGGACGGCAGTTTGGGGACGCACTGCTGACCTGGGTGGCGGTGGCCGCCGGGGTCGCCGGGCTGGCGGAGCTGGTGATCGGGATGTCCTCGGCCGTGTTCGACGAGGCGTTCCGCGTCGCGCACCTCTGGAAGGCGCTGAGCGTCGTCATCCCGCTGCTCGGGCTCGCCCTGTGGCAGGTCCCCGTGGTGCGGGAGCGGGACCTCGCGCGCTCGGAGCGTGACGTGGCGGACCAGCTCCGGGAGGAGGCGCAGCGCGTCCCCGCCGAGCTCGTCTCGGTCCTCTCCCACGAGCTGCGCACCCCTCTGACCGTCATCGTGGGCCACGCCGACACGCTGATGGCGGCCTGGGACGACCTCGACGACGAGGTGCGCCGCAACGCGGTGGCGGCGGTGCAGCGACAGGGCGTCCGGCTGGCCGCCATGGTCGAGGACCTCCTGCTGGCCTCCCGGCTCCTCACCGGCCGGGAGGTGCGCGCTCCGGCCCGGGTCGACCTCGCCGCGGTCTGCCGCGAGGCGGTCGAGACCCTCGACGGGGAGGTTCGGCTCGAGGTGTCCGGGCCGAACGTGGTCGCGACGGACCCGCACCACGTCGCACGGACCATCGCCGCGCTGGCGGAGAACGGGCTGCGCCACGGCGAACCGCCGGTCACCGCACGGGTGTCGGTCGAGGACGGGGTCCTGACGATCGCCGTGCACGACGCGGGACGGGGCCTCGACGGCGAGCACGTCGACGCCGTCACGGGACCGTTCTGGCGGGCACGCAACGGCACGGTCGACCGCATCGCCGGGGTCGGCCTCGGGCTGACCATCGTGGCGGGCATCGCCGACCTGCACGGCGGGACCGTCGAGCACCACGGCGATGCGACCGGGACGACCGTGACGGTCCGGCTCCCGGTCGGGTGACGGTCCGGGTGCTCGGCGTGCCCTAGGACCGTGGGGTGCCGTCCGGTGCGACGAGGTCGACCCGGACACCCGCGCCGTCGTCCCACACGTGCCGCCGCTCGCGTGGTCCGAGGTGACCGTCGATCGGTGCCTCCCGCGACGGCACCGGGGTGCCGGCCGTCCTCAGCGCGTCGAGCACCTGCTCGGCCCGCACGACCGGACCGTCGAGCACGATGCCGCCGGCGGGGTCCCAGTCGGGTCCGAGCCGCCATCCGGTCCGGCGTGCGTGCTCCGCGAGCGGACCGAGTGCCGCCGACGGCCACGTCAGCACGGCGAGCCGCAGCAGGGGGTCGGCCTCGACCGCGGCGCGCGCGAAGGCGACGCCTGCGTCGGGGTCGGTCCAGACCGGCACGGCCTGCCCGTCGGGGGTGTCGGTGAGGACGTAGGTGTCGAACACGTGGACCGTCGTGACGCCGGCGGCGTCGACGCGGGCCACGAAGGCGTCGAGGTCGAGGTGCACGCCTGCGCCTCTCAGCCGCGCGGCCGCGGGGTGACCTGCCCGAGACCCCCGTCGACGCCGAGGACCTGGCCGGTCACCCAGGAGTTCTCCGGGTCGAGCAGCCACGCCAGCGCCGACGCGACCTCCTCGGGCCGCCCGAACCGCCCGAGCACGTGCAGCGCCCGGGACGCCTCCGCCTGCGCCTCGTTGCTCGTGAGCCGTTCGGTGAGCTTCGTCTCGACCAGTCCGGGAGCCACCGCGTTGACGCGGACGTTGCGGGCGCCGTAGGTGGCGGCGGCCGACCGCACCAGCGAGATGATCCCGCCCTTCGCGGCGGCGATGGCCTCGTGGTTCGCGAGTCCCGTCTGCGCCGCGGCCGACGTGACCAGGGCGATCGAGCCACCCTCCTTCCGCATGGCCTTCGCGGCGGCCCGCACCGTCGCGAACGCGGTGGTCAGGTTCGTGGCGAGGGTCTCCGCCCACTCGTCGGGGGTGGTGAGGTGGGCGGGCTTGAGGATCACGGAGCCCGCGCAGTTCGCGATCCCGTCGAGCCGTCCGTGCTCCTCGGCGACGCCACCGACGAAGGCGTCCACCGCGGCGACGTCGGACGCGTCGAGCACCGTGTGCCCCACCCCGAGGTCGGCGGCGACCTTCGCGACGGGCTCCTCCGTCCGCCCGGCGAGGACGACCGTGGCGCCGCCGTCGGCGAGGCGTCGCGCGAGGGCGCTGCCGACGCCACCGCCGGCGCCGATGACGATGTGGACGGGCTGGTCGGACACGGCTCGCTCCTGCTCGCCTCGTGGTCGAGTGGTTCCGGGTGCGGTTCGCTCCGCCGGGTGCGTCCGGACGGGCGGGCCTCCCGGCCCGTCACCCCGCCGTAGGCTCGGGCCCGACCGTGACCGTCCCCGACCGACCGGAGCTCCCGGTGCCGACCCTCCACGAGCACCTCGGTGCCCTCGCCCCCGCCGTCGAGGAGGCCGCCCAGCGGGCGGCCGCGTGGGTCCCGAGGATCTGGCAGCGGGACCACACCGTGTGGGGCGACGACCCGACCGAGCTGGCGGACCGGCTCGGCTGGCTCGACGCGCCGGAGCGGTACGCCGCGGACGTGGACGGGCTCGAGGCGTTCGCGGCCGGCGTGCGGGCCGACGGGATCACCGACGTGCTGCTCGTCGGGATGGGCGGCTCGTCGCTGTACCCCGAGGTCCTCACCACCGTGGACCTGCCCGACGCGGACGCGCCCCGGCTCACCGTCCTCGACGCGACCCACCCGCACGCGGTCGCACGGGTCCGCGACACGCTGCCGTGGGACACCACGCTGCTCGTCGCGTCCTCGAAGTCGGGCTCGACGGTCGAGACCCGCAGCCACCTCGCGACGTTCCGGGCGGTGCTCGAGGAGCGGCTCGGCCCGGACCTCGCCCCCACGCGCATCGCGGTCGTGACGGACCCGGAGTCGGCGCTCGCCCGCGAGGCCGAGGCGGCCGGGTACCGCGCGGTGTTCAGCAACGACCCGGAGATCGGCGGCCGGTTCTCCGCGCTCAGCCTGTTCGGGCTCGTCCCGGCAGCGCTGCTCGGCGTCGACCTGCGCGCCCACCTCGCGACCGCGTCCCGCGTCGCGGAGGTCGCCCGCCGGGCCGACGCGCAGGAGAACGCCCCGCTGCGGCTCGGAGCCGTGCTCGCCGAGGCCGCCCGGGCGGGCCGCTGGCAGGCGACGGTGCTGCTGCCCGCGTCCCTCGGGGGCTTCGGGGCCTGGATCGAGCAGCTCGTCGCCGAGTCGACGGGCAAGCACGGCGTCGGGGTCCTGCCGATCGTCGACGAGCCGCCGCTCGAGCCGGACGCCTACGGACCGCACCGCCTCGTCGTCGCCGTCGGGGACGCCGTCGACGACGCGTGGGTCGAGGCGGTCGCCGCCGCGGAGACCCCGGTGGTCCACGTCACGGCCGCCGGGGCGCACGCGCTGCCGGGGGAGGTGTTCCGCTGGGAGTTCGCGACCGCGGTCTGCGGCGCCCTGCTCGGCCTCAACCCCTTCGACCAGCCCGACGTCCAGGCCGCGAAGAGCGCCGCGCAGGAGGCCCTCGCCGCCGGCGCCCCCGACGAGCCGGCCGTCCCGGTCGCCGACCTGCTCGACGCCGTCGGCCCCGACGACCACGTCGGGCTCCTGGTCTACGGCGACGCCGCGTCCGAGGCGCTCGCGGGCCTCGACGAGGTCGTCGCCGGTCTGCGGGAGCGGCTCGGTGTGCCCGTGACGCTCGGGGTCGGGCCGCGGTACCTGCACTCGACCGGGCAGCTGCACAAGGGTGGGCCGGACGTCGGGGTCTACCTCGTCGCCGTGCAGGAGGTCCGCGACGACGTCGCCATCCCCGGCGAGGAGGCCACGTTCGGCTCGCTGGTGCGGGCGCAGGCGGCCGGTGACCTCGCCGCGCTCCGCGCCGCCGGGCGCACCTGCGGTCGGGTCGACCTCGCGGACCTCCGCGCCGCCGCCGGCGCCTGAAGGGGGCGGCGTGGACGCGACCGACGACCGACGCCTGGTGACGCTCGAGGACCGCTTCGCGCGCTTCGCCGAGGAGTCGGCGCCCACCTCGCCGCTGTACGCCCGCCTCGCCGGGTGGCTCGGTGGGGACGCGAGGCCGGCCGCGGCGCTCGCGAACGCGCCACCCGGCCAGGTGCGCCCGACCCTCTGGCTGGCCGGGCTCCACGCGGCGCTCCTGCGCGACCCGTCCGATCCGCTCGCTGCCTGGTACCCCTCCTGCGGCGGCACCCGGCACCCCGACGAGCCGGACCTCCTCCGGGCGTTCAAGGCCGCCGTGGACCGGCACGCGGCGTGGCTCGAGGAGGTCTGCCGGACGCGCGCCACGCAGACCAACGAGGTCGGCCGGACCGTGGCACTGCGGCTCGGGCTCGCGGCCGTGCGCGCCGCCGGAGACGACGCCGTCTCGCTGGTCGAGATCGGCCCGTCGGCCGGGCTCCTGCTGCGCGTCGACCGCTACGCCCACGTCTACGGCGACGCGCGAGCGGTCGGCCCGTCCGCTGGGCCGCCGGCGCCGGACCTCACGGTCGCGTGCGACCTCCGGGGTGACGCGACGCCGGCGCCCACCGACCCCGTGCCGACGCTCGTCGACCGGGTCGGGCTCGACCCGGAGCCCGGTGACCCGGCCGACCCCGAGGTCGCGCTCTGGCTGCGCGCCTGTCTCTGGCCGGAGCACGACGTCCGCCGGACCCGGCTGGACGCGGCGCTCGCGGCCGCGGCCCGCGACCCGGCGCCGATCGTGGCGGGCGACGCCGCCACCGAGGACCTCGAGACCCTGCTCGGCTCCCGTCCGGCGGGCCTGCCGGTCGTCGTGTGGCACTCCTCGGCGCTCGCCTACCTCGCCCGTCCCGTCCGGGCCGGGATGGGCGATCGCCTCGCCGCCGTCGCCGCCGCACGCGGGCGCGACGTGTGGCAGGTGTCGCTCGAGGGCGACTTCCTCGCGCCGTGGGACGCCGCCCACGCCGGCGTGCCGCCGGAGCCCGACGGCTGGATCGGGCACGTGCTCGGCCTCGCCCGGCACCGGCCCGACGGCACGAGCGAGGCGCGCCTGCTCGCGCGCGTCGAGCCGCACGGTCGCTGGGTGCGCTGGCTCGACCTGCCGGCCTGACCGTCGTCGGTCGGGCTCAGGCCACCCGGGAGAGCCAGCCGAAGCGTCGGGCCAGGGCGGCCAGCAGGACGCACAGGCTGGCCGTGAGCGCCATCAGGATGATGGTCAGGAACGCGCCGTACCCGAAGCCGAGGAACTCGAAGGCCTGGTCGAAGACGTAGACCGGCAGGAACAGCGTCGCGTACGCGGGGCCGCCGTCGGTGACCAGGTAGGCGGGGGCGACGTTGACCTGCAGGGTCAGGATCGTGTCCCGGACGGTGAGCGCGAGCAGCAGCGGGGCGAGCTGCGGGAGCGTCACGTACCACAGCACCTGCCACCGGGCCGCCCCGTCCACGGCGGCGGCGTCGTAGACCGGACCCTCGATGGACCGGCGGCCGGCGAGGACCACGAGGAACCCCTCGCCGATGGGAAGCAGCAACATCAGCACCAGTGCCCACCGGGCACCCCACGTGGTCGACAGCCAGACGGGCTCCGGCAGCCCCACCCCCCGCAGCGCGGCGTTCACCGGCCCGAAGCGCGGGTTGAACAGCCACAGGGTGACGATGGCGAGCGCGACGTCGGGGATGACCGTCGGCAGGTAGAACAGCACCCGCCAGAGCCTCGCTCCGGGCAGCGGGCGGGCGAGCGCGATCCCCATCGCCGCGGCCAGCAGCAGCCGCAGCGGCACGGCCACCGCGACGAAGAACAGCGACGCCCGCAGGCTCGCCGTCAGCGCCGGGTCGTCGAGGGCCCGACGCAGGTTCCCGAGCCCGTTGAACGTCGGGGTGCCGAAACCCGTGAAGTCGGTGAAGGCGTAGCGGAACGTCAGCAGCAGCGGCAGGACGAGCAGCAGCAGCACCCCCAGGCCGAACGGGACCAGCATGGCCCACGGGACCCGGTGGGGTCCCGTGCGTCGTCGGCTGGCCCGTCGGGCCCGGGGGGAGCGCACCGGTCTGCGATCAGCCGCCGGCGCGGCGGAACAGGGGCGCGGTCTGCTCGAGGAGGCGGGCGATGCCCTCCTCCCGGTCGACGCGGCCGTAGAACACGTCGGCGAGCAGGTCGTCACCGAGCTTCTCGACCTGTGCCCACTCGGCCGACGTCGGGGTCGCACGGGCGATCTCGGCGTTGTCGACGAACACCTGCGCGCTCGCCGGCGGCTGGTCGGGCTCGAGGAACACCGGGGAGGTCAGCACGTCGAGCCGGGACGGGACGGTGCGGCCGGACTCGGCGAGGATCTCCTGCGCCTCGACGCCGGCGGCGAACTCGACGAGGCGCCAGGCGGCGTCCTCGCGGCCGGTGCCCTCGGCGATGCAGTAGGCGTCGGAGTGCAGGATCGTCACGGCCTCGCCGCCGGGCGCGACCGGGACGGGCACGACGTCCCACTCGAACCCGGTGATGGTGCGGAACTCGGGCACGACCTTGCGGGAGTCGAAGTACACGCCGAGGTCGCCGTCGAGGAAGCGGTCGCGGGCGCCGCGGGACTGCTCGTCCGCGTCCGGCGGGACGATGCCGTGCACGAGCTGCAGGTCGACGAAGAAGTCGAGGGCCTCCCGGGCCGCGCCGTCCCCGAGCGTCAGGGCGGTGGGGGCGCGCTCGTCGTCGACGACCTCGCCACCGTTGGACCACACGAACGGGGCCAGGCGGATCAGCGACGCCTCCATCCCGACGCCCCAGACGCCCGCGTCCGCGTCGGTCAGCGCGGTGCCGGTCGCGACCAGCTCGTCCCAGTCCCACCCGTCACGCGGCACCTCGACGCCGGCGGCCGCGAAGCGGTCCAGGTTCACGTAGCCGACGAGCGAGGAGACGTTCTGGGGCAGGCAGGTCAGCTCCTCCCCGTCGAACCGGAACGCGTCGAGCGGTGGCTGGGCGAAGTCCTCGACCGACAGCACCTCGGAGGCGTCGAGGTACGACTGCACGGGGCGCAGCGCCCCCTGCCCGGCGAACTGGCCGTACTTGCGGAAGTTGATGAGGAACACCTCGGGAGGCTGGCCGCCGGCGAACCCGGTCGTGAGCCGCGCGAGGAGCTCGGTCTGGTCCGGCACGGGGGAGAGGGTCACGTCGACGTCGGGGTTCTCGGCCTCGAACGCGTCGACCATCGCCTGGTAGCCGGCGACCTCCTCCGGTCCGCCGAACAGCACGAAGGTCAGCGGGGTCGGGTCGCCGGACGCCGTCGTCGCGCCCGTGGCGTCGGTCGAGCCGTCGGCCGGGCCGTCGCCGGCGCAGGCGGTGGCGAACACGACGACGGAGAGCAGCAGGGCGGTGCGGGGGAACCGGGACACGGCTACGAGCCTCCTCGGAGGGCGGTGAGCGGGTCGTGGAGGAAGGTGCGCTGCCCGAGGCCGAACACGACGACGGACGGCAGGGTCGCCAGCACGGCGCCGGCGAGCAGGAGGGGGAAGTCCGTCGGGTTGAGCTGCGTCAGCAGCTGCAGCCCGAGCGGCACGGTGTAGCGGTCACCGGAGGTGAGGTAGAGCAGCGGGTCGATGAAGCTGCCCCACTGGATGGCGAAGCTCAGCACCACCACGGCGACCGAGGCCGCCCGGACCTGGGGCAGCCCGATGGTCCGCCACACACGCCAGTGGCCCGCCCCGTCGACGGCTGCGGCGTCGAGCTGGTCGTCGGAGAGCCGCCCGAACGCCCAGGCGTAGACGAGCACGAGGAACGGGCTGGTGCCGATCAGCCCGACGGACCACAGCGGCACCAGCGTGTCGATCGCGCCGATGCCACGGAACAGCACGAAGCGCGTGGCCCACAGGGCCGACAGCGGCACGAGCAGCGCGAGCACGGTCGCGACCACGAGCGCGCGCTTGATCCCGACGGGGGAGACCCGGATCGCGTAGCCGGCGAGCGAGGCGACGAGCACCGTCAGCGGGACCCCGACGATCACGACCAGCAGCGAGTTCCGGAAGTAGGTCGCGACCGGGAGCACCTCGGGCAGGACCCGGTACGCCTCCAGGGTCGGGGACGCCGGGAGGAACTCCAGCCCCGTCGGCGGGGGGAGACCGCGCCGGCGGAGCGAACCGAGGGCGAGCCCGAGCAGTGGCGCCGCGAAGGCCAGCGCCACGGCCGCGACCGGCACGGTCGCCACCACGCGCAGCACGCGCGCTCGCACGTCGCATCCCTCCGGTCGTCCGGGTCCCGGACCTCGCACGTCGGCCACCCCGTGACGGGGTGGCCGACGTGGACGGTAGCGCCGTCAGGTCACTCGGCCGCTGGCGTGCTCCGCAGCGTCGGTCCGGACACCTGCCGGATCGCGAGCCCCATGCCGACCTGCGCGTTCGCGGCGTTCGGGTTCGTGTTGCAGGTCAGCTTGCAGCCGTCGGCCGCCGCGGCCCAGACCTCACCCGCCGACGAGATCACCAGGTCCTGGAAGTCCCACAGGCCGCCGCACCGGCCGGTGCAGTTGCCGCGGTGCACCGGCTCGGCCGTCGCCTGTGCGTACTGGAAGGTCGGGCGCGGCTGGTCGGCGTCGGTGGAGACGACCACGTACGAGTACCAGGCGCGACGGTTGCCGGTCTCGGGCGTGCCGGGGAAGTTGATGGCGATGGCGCCGGCGTCCCCGGCGTCGATCACGGGGAAGTTCACCTCGAGCACGCCCGGGGGCGCGATCATGAGGGGCTCGTCCCAGGTGCGGCCGGCGTCCTTCGAGCGGGACATCCACGGGGCGCCGGCGGTGTCCCACCAGACCATGTAGTAGGTGCCCGCCGCGTCGGAGGCGACGGAGAGGTGGGTGCCGCGCGACGCCATGTCGGACACGCGCACGCGGGTCCAGGAGTCGCCGCCGTCCTCGCTGACGGCGATCCACGGGCGCCCGCAGTGGCCCTTGGGCAGCAGCAGGCGGCCGTCCGGGTCGGTGGCGATGTGACCGTGCAGGCCACCGCAGAGGCCGCCGGCGGCCGTGTCGAACCCGAAGAACGCCGGCTGCGGCGTCGGGGTCCAGGTCAGACCGCCGTCGAAGCTGCGGCCGCAGTTCGAGTCCGCAACGCGGTTGAAGCAGTAGTAGGTCCAGCGGTCGCCCTCGTCGTCGCCGTACTGGCCGAGCTCGGGGACCCTCGCCGCCGGCGGGCGCACGCCGGTGATCATGGTCTGGTGGTCGTTCACGAAGTTGCCGCAGGCCAGCGGGTTGCGCTGCGTCGTCTCGAAGTCGTCGTCCGAGATGATGAGGTACGAGCAGCCGACGTACAGCTCGAGGTTGAAGACCCGGCCGGTCGCGTCGTCCACGTAGACCATCGGGTCGAGGCTGACGCCCGGCTCGGAGCGCAGCCCCGGCAGGACGGGCTGGACGGAGGTCCAGCTCAGGCCGCCGTCGGTGGAGCGCATGACCTCGGTGCGGGCCGCGACGCCGCCCACGGAGTCGAACGTGCCGGCGGCGAAGAACGCCGTGCCGTCGCTGGTGACGCCGATGGTCGGCTCGGCCGCGTCACGACCGACCTCGACGGTGCGGACCGTGAACGGCTCGACGCCGTCGGCGAGGGGCACCTCGAGGTTGGTGGTCTGGCCCGCGGCGTGCTCGGAGCGGGTCACGGGCTGGTAGGCGCCCGAGGGTCCGGTCGCCTGCTGCTGGTTCGTGCTGCTGGCGTCGATCACGCTCGACGCGGTGAAGGCGCTCGACAGGACCGCGAGCAGCCCGAGGCTGGTGACCATCCGGCGGCCCCGGCGGGGCGCCCGGGCGGCGGCAGTGGTGGTGGGGGTGCTGGACACGTGGGGGTCTCCCGCTCTCGTCCGTGGGGGTGCGAGGGGACTTCGCCACGCGACGGCCCGGGACCTCCCGGCCCGGTCAGGTCGTCCGGACGACCGAGGGCTCCACACCGGCCTGCGCGACGACCTTCGCCCACAACCGCTGCGCCTCGGTGTCGGACGAGCGGGTCACGGGCAGCTTGTGGGGACCGCGCACGGCGCGGTCGAGCCACAGCTCGCCGGAGACGCGGGTCGGCGCGTCGGCGGCGACGAGCCACACGGTCGTGTCGGCGCCCTCCTCCGGGGAGCGCAGGATCGGGCCCATCACCCGGTTGAACACCGGCAGGGAGCGCTCGACCCCGGGCGTGGCGGCCCAGCCCGGGTGCATCGTGTGGACCACGACCTCCTCGCGGTCGAGGCGCTGCCCGAGCAGGTCGGTCAGCACGACCTGAGCCCGCTTCGCGCGCGCGTAGGCGACCGCGGGTCGGTAGTCGTCCGGGGACTCGAACTTCGCCACGTCGAGCTTCTCGGTGTACATCCCGCCGGAGGTGACCCACACGACCCGCGCCGGCGGCCGTGGCGCCGCCCGCAGCGCGGGCAGGAGCAGCCCGGTGAGCAGGAACGGGCCGACCACGTGCACCTGGAACGTCGTCTCGATGCCGTCGACCGTCTCGCGGCGCTGCGAGAACATCGCGCCGGCGTTGTGCACCAGCGCGTCGACGTGCTCGAAGCGCTCGACCACGTCGGCGGCGAACGCGCGGACGCTGGCGAGGTCGGCCAGGTCGGCGACGCCGAAGGTCACGTCGGTCGAGCCGGTCGCGGTGGCGATGCGGGCGACGGTGTCCCGACCCTTCTCGTCGCTGCGGACCAGCAGGTGCACCGACGCGCCGAGCCCCGCGAGCCGCTCGGCCGTGGCGTACCCGAGCCCGGAGTTGGCGCCGGTGACCACGACGCGGCGGCCGGTGAGGCCGAAGGTGTCGAGGTCCTGCCAGCCCGGGTACAGGCGGGACCGCACCGCGTACCCGATGCGCGAGAACGAGGGAACGACGGTCGCCTCCATGGCGGCGTCGACGGCACGGCGGGCGAGCGGGGCGAGCAGGGACACGGCGGCCTCGGGGACGGGGGACGGGCTCGGTCGGGCGACCATCGTGGGGGTTCGGCGGCTGGGAGGCGGCGGATGGCACGCGCCGGACGTCCACCGGGCCGGGGCTAGCATCGGACGCCGCGGGCGGTTAGCTCAGCTGGGAGAGCATCGCCTTTACACGGCGAGGGTCGGCGGTTCGAGCCCGTCACCGCCCACCGCGACGACACGACGACGCACCCCACCGGCACCGGGAGGCAGGACGTGGCCGAGGACCGCACCGAGACCGTCGGCGACTGGCTCGGGCTGGTCCACGACCTCTACCCGCCGGCGCAGGCGCACGACTGGGACCACGTCGGCCTGCAGGTGGGGGCGGCGGACTGGCCGGTCGCCCGGGTCCTCGTGACGCTCGACGTGACCACGGCCGTCGTGGCGGAGGCCGCCGAGGCGCCGGACACCCTCGTGCTCGCCCACCACCCGCTGCTGTTCCGCCCGCTGGCGCGGCTCACCCCCGACACCGCGCCCGGTCGGATCGCGCTGGCCGCGGCCCGCGCCGGCGTCGCCGTCGCCGCCGCCCACACCAACCTCGACGTCACGGGCGACGGGGCCGGGACCTCCGACCCGGTGGCCCGCGCGCTGGGGCTCGTCGACCCGGTCCCGATCACCACCGACCTGCGCGAGCACGACCAGCTCAAGCTCGTCGTGTTCGTCCCGACCGGGGACACCGAGCGGGTGCTCGACGCGCTGGCGGCCGCCGGCGCCGGCGGCGTCGGCGACTACGAGCGCTGCTCCTTCCGGGTCACGGGCACCGGCACGTTCCGCCCCGGCCCCGGCACCGACCCGCACCTCGGCACGGTCGGCGAGGACGCCGCCGTCACCGAGGACCGCCTGGAGGTCGAGGTGCCGCGCCGGCGGGTCGGTGCCGTCGTGGCCGCCCTGCTCGCGGCGCACCCCTACGAGGAGGTCGCCTACGACCTCTACCCGCGCACGACGGGTGCGACGGTCGGGCTCGGTCGGGTCGGCGACCTGCCCCAGCCCATGCCGCTGCGCGCCGTCGCCGCCCGGGTGCGCGACGCGCTGCCGGCACCGCACACCCGCGTGGCGGGCACCCCCGACCGGCTGGTGCGGCGGGTCGCCGTGGTCGGCGGGTCCGGCATGTCGATGGTCGGGGCGGCGCGCGCCGCCGGCGCGGACGTGCTGGTGACGGGCGACGCGAAGCACCACGAGGTCCTCGACGCGCTCGAGCTCGGGCTCGCCGTGGTGGACGCGGGCCACCACGCCACCGAGGCCGCGGCGCTGCCCGCCTGGGTGGACCGGCTCACCGCCGGCGCGCAGGCCCGTGGGCTCACCGCCCCGCTGGTGCGCTCGCAGGTCTCGACGGTGCCCTGGTCGGCCTGACCGTCCGCGCCGCCGGCGCCGGGCGGTAGTGTCGGCCGTCCCCGCGACGCGAGACAGGACGACCGTGGCCGACGTCACCGACGAGCAGCTCGACCACCTGCTCGCCCTCCAGGACCTCGACACGCGCGTCTCCAAGCTCGAGCACGACCTGGCCGACCTGCCGGAGCAGCGGGCCCTGCAGGAGAACGAGGACCGCCGGCGCCAGCTCGGCGAGGAGCACGACCAGCTGCGCCTCGAGATCGAGACGCTCGGAGCGCAGCAGCGCACCCTCGAGCGCGAGCTCGACACGCTGCGGCAGCGCAAGGCGGCCGAGCAGCAGCGCCTCTACGGCGGCGAGGTCCACAACCAGCGCGAGATGCAGTCCGTCGAGGCCGAGATCGCGGCGACCGAGACCCGCATCGACGGCCACGAGGAGCAGGTCCTCGGGCTGATGGAGCAGGCGGACGAGCTCGAGTCGCGCGCCGAGGCGCTGGCGGCCGAGCGCGACGAGCTCGCCGCCGGCGCGGTGGACCTCGCCGCGGCGCGCGACGACGCGGCCGCGGCCATCCTCGCGCAGAAGGCCGAGCTCGAGGTCCAGCGCGACGCGGAGCGTGGGCACCTCGGCGCGGACCTGCTCGAGGACTACGACCGCATCCGCGAGAAGCGCGGCGGCGTGGCGGTCGGGGAGCTCACCGGCAACGCCTGCTCGGCCTGCCGGATCGAGATGCCGATGGTCGAGGTCCGCGAGCTGCGCCACGGCGACCCGCTCACGCGGTGCCCCGAGTGCGCTCGCCTGCTCGTCGTGCGGGACTGAGCCTCAGCCGCGGCCGGTGCGGGGGCGCGACGAGCGCTCCTCGTGGATGGCCGTCGCCGCGCCGATGAGCCCCATGTGGGTGAACGCCTGCGGGAAGTTGCCCAGGTGCAGGTGCGTCGCCGGGTCGAGCTCCTCCGCGTAGAGGCCCAGCGGGCCCGCAGCCCGTCGCAACCGCTCGAACAGGCGGGTCGCCTCCTCGAGGTCACCCATCCGGGCGAGCAGCTCCACGAGCCAGTACGAGCAGAGCAGGAACGCGCCCTCGTGCCCGTCCAGCCCGTCGACGGTGCGGTAGCGCAGCAGCAGCCCGTCGCCGACCTCCAGCTCCCGTCGGATCGCCGCCACGGTCGAGCGCACCCGCGGGTCGGTCGGGGCGATGAAGCCCTTCAGCGGCAGCAGCAGCAGCGAGGCGTCCATGTGTGGCTCGCCGTAGGCCTGCGTGAACGCCCCGAGCTCCTCGTCGTAGCCGTGGGTCAGGATCGAGTCGCGGATGGCGGCGGCCACCCCGCGCCAGCGGTCGTACGGCCCGGCCAGCCCGAGGTCCTCGCCGATCCGGATCGCCCGGTCGACCGCCAGCCAGCACTGGAACTTCGAGAACGTGTGGTGCTTCGGGGCCGAGCGGATCTCCCACAGCCCCGCGTCGGGCTCGTCCCAGCGCGCGGCGACCGTCTCGACGAGCTCCACGATGGTGGGCCAGCGCGCCGTCGGCACCTCGGTGCCGAACTGCTCCGTGAGCCAGCCGAGCTGCATGGCCGCGCCGTAGATGTCGAGCTGCAGCTGCGTCGCGGCACCGTTGCCGATGCGGACCGGCTTCGACCCGTGGTAGCCCTCGAGGTGCTCGAGCTCGAGCTCGACGAGGTCCTCCTCGCCGTCGATGCGGTACAGCGGGCGCAGGGCGTGGGCGCCACCGATGTGGTCGGACAGCTCCCCGAGCCAGCGGATGAAGGTCTCGGCCTCCCGGGTGTGGCCGATGCGCAGGAAGCACTCCAGCACGTAGGCCGAGTCGCGGATCCAGGCGTAGCGGTAGTCCCAGTTGCGGACACCGCCGAGCCCCTCCGGCAGCGAGGTGGTCGGGGCCGCGACGAGCGCGCCGGTCGGCTCGTAGACCAGCCCCTTGAGCACCAGCGCCGAGCGGACCACGTCCTCGCGCCACGGGCCGTCGTAGTCGATCGACCGGGCCCAGCGGCCCCACGTGCGCACCGTCAGGTCGAGCAGCTCCTCGCTGGACAGGTGCAGGTGTGGGCTGCGCTCCCACCCCCCGGTGCGCAGGGTCAGCCAGCGGGTCTCCCCGCCGGCCAGCGTCGTGCGACCCCGGGCGACGTCACCGTTGTCGTCCTCGTGCTCCACGACCTCGAGGGGGAGGTCGACCTCGAGCACCGCGCGCTCGGGTCCGTCGCCCGTCTCGGCCGTCGCGACGATGCACCCGTCGGCGCGCTCGAGGCGCGTCGGGACCCGGGCGTAGTCGAAGCGCGGCTGGAACTCGACCTCCACCTCGACGTCGTCGAACGCCTCGACCCGACGCAGCAGCACGTGCCCGGTGTGGTCGGGGTCGAAGGCGGCGACGCGTGAGGTGACCAGCAGGTCGGTCACCGTCAGCACCGGGGAGCCCGCGTCGACGAAGCGGGTGACCACGACGTTGGTCTCGCCGAGGTGGGTGCGCTGCACCTCCAGCGGCCGCGTCGGGCGCACACGGAAGCGTCCGCCCCGCAGCGGGTCGAGGATCGCCGCGAACACGCTGGGGGAGTCGAAGCGGGGGACGCACATCCACTCGACCGACGCGTCCGGCGCCAC
>JBKHXF010000002.1:0-63263 GCA_046566145.1 Actinomycetes bacterium | reverse complement strand
TGCACGATCATGTCGACGTTGATCCCCTCGTCGGCGAGCAGCCGGAACAGCCGCGCCGCGATACCGGGACGGTCGGGCACGCCGCCGACCGTCACCTTCGCCTCCGTCGTGTCGTGGGTGACGCCGGAGATGATCGCCTTTTCCATCCGCTCGTCTTCCTCCCTGATGTAGGTGCCGGGCGCATCGGAAAAGCTCGACGCGACCCTGATCACGACACCGTAGTTTCGAGCGTACTCGACGCACCGCAGCATCAGCACACGCGCGCCGGTGGCCGCCATCTCGAGCATCTCCTCGTACGAGACGGCATGCAGCACCTTCGCGTCGGGGACGATGCGCGGGTCGGCGGTGTAGACGCCGTCCACGTCGGTGTAGATCTCGCACACCTCCGCGCCGAGCGCGGCCGCGAGCGCGACGGCGGTCGTGTCGGAACCGCCCCGGCCGAGGGTGGTGACGTCCTTGGTGTCCTGGCTGACGCCCTGGAACCCGGCGACGATGACGACGTCACCCTCGTCGAGCGCCTCGTGGACCCGCCCCGGGGTGATGTCGAGGATGCGCGCCCTGCCGTGGACCGAGTCGGTGATGATCCCGGCCTGCGACCCGGTGAAGGAGCGGGCGGGCACCTGGAGCTCGTGCAGCGCCATGGCGACGAGCGCCATCGAGATCCGCTCGCCGGCGGTGAGCAGCATGTCGAGCTCGCGCCCCGGCGGGTCGTCGGAGATGTCCTCGGCCATGTCGATGAGCTGGTCGGTGGACTTGCCCATCGCGGACACGACCACGACGACCTGGTCGCCGCCGCGGCGCGTGCGGGCGATGCGGTCGGCGACCCGCTTGATGCGGTCCACGTCACCGACGGAGGTCCCGCCGTACTTCTGCACCACGATGGCCACGCGTGCTCCTCGTCGTCGCCCGGCGCGTCGCGCGCCGGTGGGCCGTCGCGGAGGGTACGCGCCGGCGGCGAGGCGCCGGGCCGAGCCGTGGACCCGACCGATCGCCGTCATTCGGTCGCGGCTAGGGTGCCGGCGCGCCGAGATGTCCGGCATCGCCCGGACCGGCGGACAGGACCGGCGGACAGGACCGGCGGACACGACTCCAGGGGGACGAACGTGCGCACCGACCTCGACGACCGGACCGCGGCCCGCGGCCCGTCCCAGCAGCGGCCGACCCTGCTCGGCTTCCCGATCGTCGGGCCCGGCGTCCCGGGAGCGGTCATCGCCGCGGGCCTCATCGTGAGTGGCCCGCTGTGGGCGCTCGCTGGTGCCGAGGGCCCGGGTGGGACCATCTCGCTCATCGGTGGTGGGCTGGCGGTCTTCACGCTGGCGCTCCGCGGTCTGGACTGACACACGGCGGAGAAGGTCGACGCCGCCGACGTTGCGGTGATGCCGTGTGCGCCGGCGCTGGAGGAGCGCAGCGCGAAGCGGGTGCGTCGCGCAGGAGACGGCCGTCGGGGACGGGTGCGTCGCGTCGCGCGCCCGCACCGACTTCTCCCTGACCGTCATGGTCGCCCCGGCGCCGGGCGCCGCCAGTCTCGGGGGCCCGACGGCGCAGGCCCGCGTGCTGTACGACGCGACCGGCTTCGACGCGACGGTCAAGGTGACGTGCCTCCCCGAGGACGAGCCCGGGGTCGAGGACGAGACCTGCGAGATCTGAACGCACGCCCGACCCACCGCGCGACGCCCGACCCCACGGCCGGGCGTCGCCGCGTCGGGGCGAACCGGTCCGGCAGGACATCCGGGGACTGAGGTGCGTCTGAGTTCATGCAGCGGTTCGGCGGAGAAACCCCCCACCACGATCAGGTCCTGCTGTTCGGGTGTTGTCGACGGTAGGCGATGCGTCGGGCTCGGGCCGTGGTCATGCCGTCGCGTCGGGCCTTGCGGATGGCGTGGCCACGTCCTTGGTGTTCATCGTCGGGCGTGATGTAGCCGATGCCGGCGTGGAGCCGGACGGTGTTGTACTCGGTGCGAATCCGGTCGAGCTCGGTGGCGAGCACGGCCGGGTCGCGGATCTTGTCCAGGTGGGGCCAGTCGGCCTTGACATGTCCGAAGAAGCTCTCGATGTGGGCCTGGTCGGTGGGGGTACCGGGACGGCCGGTGTGCATCGCCAAGGCGGGCAGGGCCATGAACTCGCGGGTGGTCCCGGAGATCATCTGCGGACCGTTGTCGCTGACGGCGAGGAGGACGGGGAGCTGTTCGTCGACGTTCGGGGCGATCATGCGTGCCTCGGTCGTCTCGAGCAGCCCCTCGGCCTCGAGGGCTTGGGTGTAGACGGCCTGGACGTGTTCGGACTCGCCGCGGCCGTGGACGACGAGCAGGGTCGCGATCCACTTACGGGAGACGAGGTCGAGCACGGCGAGCGCGTCACGGCCGGCGGCCATGAACGCCGAGAAGTCGTGGCCCCACACCTGGCAGGGCCGGTACTCGACCCACGCCGGCCAGGGCTTCTTCGCCCCGACCGGCTCGCGTGCAGGGCGGACGGGCAGGATCAGGTTCTCGGCCTGTAGGACCCGTAGGACGCTCGATTCGGACACCCAGACCTTCTCAAGCCGGGACCCGCGGTGAGCGAGCTTGCGGTGGGACCGGTCGATCTCGCCCCACTGATCGTAGAGCTCGATGATTGCCTCGCGTTCCTAGGCGAGCAGGCAGTGCAGCGCCTCGTCTGGTCCGGACGGCAGGTCGTCGAGCGGCCGGCCAGCGGCCCGTCGTTGGCGCCACCGGCCGGCACGCACGGCACCGAGCTCGAGCACGTCGCAGGCACGCTTGACCGACCAGCCGTGCTCGACCGCATGGTCGATTAGGTCGAGCAACCCCGCCTTGGTGCCGGCGTCCACGCGCGTCGGGACCGGGCCGGCGGTCAGTCCCAACGATCTTTTCCCCGGAACAGGTGCAGCTCCACCGCCTGCTCGGTCACGGTCGCCCGGAGCCGTTCGATCTCGGCCTTGGCATCCTCGAGCGCGACCTCCTCGACGGTCTTGCCGGGACGCCCAGGACGCGACGCCGAGAGCCCGTTGAGTGCCGACTGCTTCGCGGTCTTGACGATGTGCACCACCGTGGATCGGTCGATGCCCCACTTGTCCGCGATCTCACGCTGCGAGCCCTGGCCGGTCACGACCTCGAGCCACACCTGGTACTTCTCCGCCGGCGTCAGTTGCCGACGTCGACGGCGCTTCTCGCCGCCCTGCTGCTCTGCCATGATGTCCACCTCCGGGTGGTCCATGGACCTTCCCGATGGTGGAGAGTTTCTCCAAGCATCCGCTACACGAACTCAGACGCAGAACAGCTGCTGACCCGACGGCGGGAGTTCCTCACCGCGCTGGTGTGTCTCGAGACCTCGCTCGTGGTGGGCGTCGTCCAAGGCCGCGATCGTGCCTCTGCGGCTGCGCTGCTGGCCGAACACGCCCCCGACGCCGACGTGGTCGCGCTCGATCTGTTCTCCGGGTTCAAGGCCGCAGCCGACACCATCGACGGCGTAACTGTCGTCGCGGACGTCTTCCACTTGGTGCGGCTCGCGTTGCAGGCACTGGATGAGGTCCGTCGTCGCCGGCAGCAGCAGATTCACGGCCACCGCGGCCACAAGGACGACCCGCTGTTCCGGCTCCGCCGTGTGCTCCGCGTCGCTCAGGAACGTCTCGACGATGCCACGCTGCAGAAGGTCTTCGACCGGCTCCGTGACGCCGACTCCGACGACGAGGTCGGCTCCGCCTGGGTCGCCGTGGACCTGCTCCGCCGCGTCTACGCCGCCCCCGACCGCGACACCGCCCACCGGCGCCTGGTCGCCTTCTACGAGTGGGTCGTGGCCGTCGACGTGGACGAGCTCACCCGCCTCGCCACGACAATCGACCGCTGGCAGGCCGAGGTCCTCGCGTTCTTCGACACCCGCGCGACCAACGCCGCGACCGAGTCCGCGAACGTGAAGATCAGTCGATGCGTCGGGCCGCCCGCGGCTTCCGCAACGTCGACAACTACGCTGCCCGCATCCGCCTCCACGCAGGCCAGCCACCTAAGGTGCCCAGCACCACGAGAATCAGGACCTACACCCTCATTACCGCGGCCTGACCCACCTCAGTGGGAGGCCTCTCTGTGTCAAGTGCCCCGTGTGCTGCGCAGTTCGGGCATGTCGGGCTGGCCGGCGGTGTCGGGGTGCGTGGCCGTCGGCGTAGGGTTGTCGATGGTCCGGGGTGTGCCTTGATCCAAGAGCCGGCGTTACGGGTGGAAGCCGGTCACGCGACCTTCGCGTTCGTCCCGTGCTGTCCACCCCGGACCGCTTCGTCGAGGGCGCGTCGGTCGGCGTGCAGCCGGCGGTAGACGACGTTGGACAGCTGCCGCTTCAGGCAGCGCAGCGCTTCGCGCTGGCTCTTGCCTTGGGCGATCTTGCGGTCGTAGTAGGGCCGCCCCGCGCCGCCGCGACGGGTCTGGGTGCGCGCCGCGATGTGCAGCACCTTGTTGAGCTCGCGGTCCCCACGCCGGGAGAGCCGGTGACGCGTGATGTCTCCGGACGAGGCCTCGAGCGGGGCGGTGCCGGTGAACGCGGCGAAGTGACCTTCGGTGGGCAACCGGCGCACGTCGCCAACGATGCTCAGGATGGTGGCGGCCCCAACCGCACCGATGCCGGGGATGTCGACCAAGGTGGTCCCAGTCGCGGCAACGGCCGCCGTGAGGTCCTCGGTCGCCGTCTTCAGCTGTCGGTCCAGGCGTCGCCAGTCGCCGAGCAGCTCGTGGGCGACCTGCTTACGGAGAGCGTCGACGTCGGTGGCGGGGCGGGACCGCGCCAGCAGCTTCGACGCGCCGTTGGGGCTCAGATCGGCCTTGGCGCCACCCTCGACGAGCTCGGTCAGCACGGCGTGCAGCTGGTTGATGGTCCGCTTACGCGCCTCGACGAGGCGGCCCCGGCGAGCCAGCAGCAGCCGCAGCACGTCAGCGTCCTGATCCACCGTCACCTGCCGGAGCCGACCATGATGGCGGGCGGCGATCACGACCGACCGGGCATCGAACGCATCGGTCTTCTTGCCCGAGTGGCCAGACAGCTTCCGTGCCCGCGCCGCGAGCGACGCCGGCACGTCCACCACCCGCTCACCACGGGCAGCCAGCTGACGCGAGAGCAGCCGGCCGAGCCCGTTCGCGTTCTCCACCGCCCACAGCCGAGGGCCGGGCGGAGCCCACGCCAGCAGCTGCTCGACCTGCCGACGACCAGCCGCTACCCGTAGCTCCGCGGCGATGTGCTCGTCGTCGTCCAGCACCACCGCGGTGTGGGACCGCTTGTGAGGATCGATCCCGATGATGGTCATCTCCATGCGCGTGCTCCTCGTCGAGAAGACGCCGCGGCCGACAGACCTGATGTGGGCAACGAGCCGTCACGCCTCTCTCGAGTCAGGCCGCAGCGGGCCTCGAGAGGCGACAGATCCCACTCAAGCCAGCCCGAACCTCCGGACGGCGGGAAGACCCAGAGTCAGCCCCTCGAGGCCCTCGACGCTAGGACCGGCCAGCCCTTGGCGGCCTCTCCCAGACAACCATCAGGAAGACCCCGACTGGTCCAAGCTCGACACCCTTACCCTCGCCGCTTGACCCCGCCGAAATGCGAAGCTCCCCCGTACCGGCCCTCGGTCCTGGTGATTGACGACGTCGGGCTGACCCCGCTGGACCGTGCCGCCGGCAACGCGATATTCTAGGTCATCAACCGCCGCTACGAGAACGGCTCGGCCACCATCGTGACCACCAACCGCGGGCTGGCCGAATGGGGCGGCCTGTTCGGCGACGCCGTCGTGGCCTCCGCGATCATCGACCGGCTCCTACACAACGCGATCGTGTTCAACATCAAGGCCCCCAGCTGGCGCCTCCGCGAGCACCAGGCCCTCATCGACCGCACCAAGAAAGGAACCTCTACCCTCACCTGACCCGAGAAGCACCACGCTCCGACACCGTGACTTTCGCGTAGCAGAAATCAACAGAACCGGGTAGCGCTCACTCGCCCGCGGCTTCACCAACTTCGACAACCTACCGCGCCCAGATCCTCTCACGACTCGGCCACACATGGCAGGCTCCCACCACCGCCAGACTCCGAGGCCCCAACGCCCTGACCCTGGCAGCGTGACCCAACTTCATCGAGAAGGGCCGCTCATATTCCCTGCTTCCGCCACGAACCCCGACGCGGAGCAGCCGAACGTCGTACCGCGTCGTCTTCACTCGCCCATCGAGCAGGCCGCCAGAGCAGCGGTGGATTCAAGCTTAGCCTAGTTCCTATGACGGCCAGCCCAAATGTCGACAACTATCGATAGGCTGGCGAGCGCAACACCTGTCAACGCAACCGCGAATCCAATCCCGTCATCTCCCGTCGCTATGGCCCACAGCGGCCCGCTGATTAGCAGCGCGGCTGAGACGATTCCTGCTTGGGCACCCAGCGAATTCATACGACTACGCTCCATGCACCTGCGCCGGCCGATCCGGTCGGGATGCTCGTTCACGGCCTGGACCCGACCTCTCCGCACCCATTGGGAATCTCAACAGAAGAAAGCCCGATACTGCGCGATGTCGTGACCAGGCGCCCAGTCATGGAACCAGAACTGGCCTTCGTCGACTCCTCCGCGCCAAGGGTAAAATACGAATTCCTGAAGGAGGCCGATATCCCGGGACTCGGCGATACCCTCGCAATATCCGGGGCTATCAACGTCAAACCAGTATGCAAAGGCAGCGTTCTGCGGATTGACCGTTGAGGTATTAATCGTATACGGCTTGAATCGGTCACGCGTACCTTGGCCGCCGTCCCAAATACCTTCCAAGCCTCCGATACTTAATCCAAACTCTCCCCCAAAGGTCGCTCCCTCCGCTCCGACACTAAAGCCCTTCTGCAGCGAGATTGCTTGATCTCGTCGGAACTTCGCGAGTGTCGGCTGCTTCACTGGCGCCTTATTGCCACCCGGACCCTGAAATCCGAGCGAAACTTCAGTGCTCTTAAGCCGGTACTTCGTAAACGTTGTCCTTGGCGCAGGTGTGGAGCGACCTTCGATGCATGTCAAAATGGCGTAGGGCGTCCCAGCGTGCCGATTCCCTTCGCTGGCTGTCTTAGCAACATACGAGAGATTGAAGTTCAAGCTTCCGGCACCATTCGACGCGTTGTATGTCTCGTTAGGAACTCCGGGCGGCGTACCGTGGTAGCGCACGAGATGCTCGCCCTGATTTGCGCCTTTCTCCTCGAAGAACTTGCAGTCGGTCTCCTCCTCCTCCGCCATCATCAGCAAATCTTTGCGGTAACCATTCGGGTCCAATCCGACAAGGGCACCTGCGGCTACGTCAACGAAGGCTACGGCGTCGGCCACAACCACGTCACCGGCAAAATAATGCGCCGTAACAGGGGTCGGATCGACAGTAGTGGAGTAGTGCGAGACGGAACCGTCGTCGTTAAGCCCAATCGGCAGCTGCAATCGTTCGGTTGCGATGGCCACGGCCCTCTGGCAGGCTTCTCGAACCGTGACGTCGTCGCTGTCGCAGCGTACGGACTCTGGGGTCACAGACTGCGCTGTGTCGAAGATGTCCAGGCACACGAAGTACAGACCCGGCTGTCCATAAAGGTGATCGCAAGCGGGAAACTCCGCGCGGGTGCCGGCGGCAACAGACGCCACAGAAAGCGAACCGAGAACGAGACCGGCAGCCAGGATGCTCGACCTGCGCCGACGAACCCTTGCATCCCGGCCAGCGCTTGCGAAAAGAAAACTCACGACCCCCCCTACCCTCCGTGGCGATTCTTAGGAACACTGGCCTCGCATCAAACCACGCTCGGGCCACAGTCTGACACTAGCCCGGTTTAGTCTAGCCGTCAATAGCTGAAGAACACAGAACTTGAGGCTGAGGTGCGTCTCAGCCTGAATCCACCGGAGTGAACGTCGCGGTTGAGCCGAAAGTGCCTCTGTAGCGGCCAGAATGGGGGGGCAAACCGATCCTCCGCTGCTGGACGGCTACGACGACGAGACGCCGGCCCGCCTCGCCGGGGCCGCGGTCCGCTGAGCCGCGAGCAGGTCGAGGACGGTGTCGTCGTCGACCTGGTCGAAGTCCTCGTACCACTCCGCCACGGCCCGGAACGACCGCGGTCGCGACGGGCACACGACCCGGTCGAAGACCTGCCCGAGCTCGACGACCGTGCCGGGCGGCCCCACCGGGACGGCGAGCACGACCGTGCGGGCCCCCGCTGCGAGCGCGAGCCGGCCGGCGACGCGCGCCGTCGCTCCCGTGGCGAGCCCGTCGTCGACGACGACCACGTCCCGGTCGGTCATCGTCAGCGCGGGACGCAGGTGGCGGTAGCGCCGCTCCCGGCGGGCCAGCTCCGTCCGCTCGCGCTCCAGGACGTCGGCGAGGTCCGCCCGGCCGATGCCGAACCGGTCGAGCAGCACGGGGTCGAGGACCTCCACGCCGGCGGCCACCGCACCGACCGCGAGCTCGGGCCGACCGGGCAGCCCGACCTTGCGCACCACCAGCACGTCGAGCTCGGCCCCCAACCGACGGGCGACCGGGACGGCGACCGGGACCCCACCGCGCGGCAGCGCGAGGACCAGCGGGTCGGCGAGCCCGAGGCCCGCCACCCGGTCGGCGACGACCCGCCCCGCCTCGTCGCGGTCCACGTACACGCGCGTGTCCATGCCCCGACCGTGGCCCGGCCGCCGGCGCGACGGCAGGGCCGAAGGTCCCGACCCGCACACCCGCCGCGGACCGGTCGAGTGAGCCCCCAGCGGCATCCCATGCAGGTGGTCGCTCACTCGACGCGGGGGGGCGGGTGGGGTCAGCCGACGTCGCGGCGGCCGGCGAAGGCACGACCGAGGGTGACCTCGTCGGCGTAGTCGAGGTCGCCGCCGACCGGAAGGCCGGAGGCGAGGCGGGTCACCCGGACGCCGGTGCGCTCCGCGAGCTGGCGCGAGAGGTGCGACGCGGTGGCCTCGCCCTCCATGTTCGGGTTCGTCGCCAGGATCACCTCGACGACGCCCTCCGCCGAGATCCGGTCGAACAGGTCGGCGACGTGCAGGTCGTCCGGACCGATGCCGTCGAGCGGCGAGATGGCCCCACCGAGCACGTGGTACCGACCCCGGAACTCCCGGGTCCGCTCGATCGCGACGACGTCGCGGGACTCCTCGACCACGCACAGCAGTTCGGGGGTGCGACGGTCGTCGCGGCACACCCGGCACAGCTCCTGCTCGCTCACGTTGTGGCAGCGGGCGCAGAACCGGACGGTCTGCTTCACCCGGGTGATCGCGTCGGCGAGGCGGGAGGCGTCCGCGGTGTCGACCTGCAGCAGGTGGAAGGCGATCCGCTGTGCGCTCTTCGGCCCGACCCCGGGCAGCCGCCCGAGCTCGTCGATGAGGTCCTGGATGGCGCCTTCGTACACACGCGGGCCGTCTCGTCGAGGGGCGGTCGTGGGGGCGCCCGCGAGCGTACCGAGGGCCTTCGGCGTCCCCTCGGCAGGAACCCCGTGTCTCGACGCCGAAGGGACACCACGGCCCCTCCGCCCCCACACCCGCCGGCCGCCACCGCGGCCCGTCGTCGGAGCGCACCGTGACCCGTCTGTCCCGCCGCGACCTGCTCAGGGTCCTCGGCACCACCGCCGCCGCCGGCGCGACGCTCGGCGCGTCCCCGGCGAACCGCCTGCTCGACACCCGCAGCGCCGTCGCGCACGACGCGCCGGCGGTGGTCTTCGCCCGGGTCGGTGCGCCACGCACCGACGCCCAGGCCGCCGTGCTCGCGAGCCTCGACGACACCCACCGGGTGCTCGCCGACGGTGGCATCGAGGTGCTGCTGTGGCCGGGCGACGAGGCCCGTGCCCGCGCTGCCGGGCTCGACGTCACCGTCCTCGACCCCGACGTGCTCGCCGCGCAGCGGCAGACGCCCGGCGCCGCGGTCGGCCTGCAGCCCGGCGAGCGCGACGACTACCGCGTGTGGGAGGACTTCGAGGCCGACCTGCGCGCGCTGGTCGCCGCCAACCCCGGCCGGGCCCGGCTGGTCACGCTGCCCGAGACCTCGCTGCTCGGGTACCGCATCTTCGGCATCGAGATCGCGACCGACGTCGACGCGCAGGACGGCCGCCCGGTCGTGCACATCGACGGGATGCACCACGCCCGCGAGTGGCCCGCCGCCGAGATGCCGATCATGTGGGCCCACGACCTGCTCGAGAGCTACGGCAGCGACCCGCGCACCACGAGCATCGTCGACAACGCCCGCACGATCATCATCCCGAACTGCAACCCCGACGGGTTCATCCGCTCACGGGAGTCGGTGGCGGCGTTCGACTCGTCGAACGACCCCCTCGGCGCCGCGCAGCTCGGGCTCGCGGTCGCCGGTGCCGAGTCGTACTGGCGCAAGAACCTGCGCAACCTCTCCGGGGTGAACGCCAACGTCGACCCGATCGGGACCGCCGGCGCCCGCTACGGCAACGCCGACGCGTACGGCATCGACCTGAACCGCAACTACGGCCACCTGTGGGGCGACAACCAGGGCTCGTCCGGCAGCCAGACGTCGCAGAGCTACCGCGGCAGCGCCCCGTACTCGGAGCCGGAGGCCCGCAACGTCCGCTGGTCGTTCCTCCGCAGCGCGCCGATCACGGCCATCACGCACCACACGTCCGGGCAGATCATGCTCTACGCGTGGGGTCGCGACCCGGACCGGCACCGCAGCCGCGACTGGGAGCTGATGTTCGACCTGGGCGTGAAGATGCAGGCGAGCAACGGCTACGTGCCGCAGCAGGCGTTCGGCCTGTACCCGACGTCCGGCACCAGCCGCGACTGGGCGCACTCGGTCTGCTCGACGATCATCTACACCTTCGAGCACGGCACCGAGTTCCACGGCCCCTACGGCCGCACCGTCCCGGAGATGTACGCGAGGAACCGCGGTGCGTTCCTCGACCACTCCGAGTGGGCGATGGACCCGCGCAACCACGCGACCATCACCGGCGAGGTGCGCGTCGGCGGCCGACCGGTCGCCGCGTCCGTCCGGCTCACGAAGGCGGCGAGGACGCCGGTGACCGGCGGCACCGTGGTCGACGACCCGGTCGACGTGCCGTTCCGCGCCGGCGCCGAGGGCCGGTTCGACCTGCGCGTCCCGCCGTCGACCCGCCCGTTCCTCGAGGCCGCCCCGCCGGACCTCGCCGACCGCGCGAACCCGAAGGGCAACCCCTACCCCGGTGGGCTCGACCCGATCCTGCAGTCCCACGCCCAGCACTACACGGCGGGCAAGGAGCCGTGGACGCTGGTGGTCGAGGTCCCGGGCCGGCAGCCCGTCACCCGCCAGGTCGTGGTCGACCGCGGCCAGGCCGTCGACGTCGGCGTCATCGACGTCTGACGCCGCCCGCGCCACGCACCCCCGACGAGCTCGGCCTCACGCGAGGCCGAGCTCGTCCTCGTCGAGGCGCACCGCGTCGAGCTCGGTCTCGATGAGCTCGGCGGCCTGGGTCGCGACGGCCTCCGGGTCGAGGTCGGCCGGGCGGGTCAGCTCGGCCTCGCGGACCTCGGCCTCCTCGTCGGGCGTGACGGTCACCCCGGGGTCGGCGTCGGCGTTGGTGGCACCGGCCTCGCTCACCACCGGGGGCTGCGGGGCCCGGACGGCGTCGCCGTCGACGAGCACGTCGACGCGCACGTGCAACCCGGTGGCCCGCTCGATGGCCGCGGACAGCGATGCGGAGAACTCGCCCTTCTTCGCGTTCTCGGCGTGGAAGGAGCGGTACCGGGCCGGGTAGCGCAGCGTCAGGATCCCGCGCGCGACCTTCATCGGGTCGGCCGGCTCGAACACGGCGTGGAAACGGCGCTTGTCGTTCTTGACGCCCTCGAGGATGGCCTCCCACTTCTCGCGGATAGCCGCGAGGGCCTCCTCCCCGCCGGCGTGGTCGCCGGTCTCGACGGCGACCGTGTCCTGCCCGGGACCCGCGCCGGCGGCCGCGCTCGACGGGTCGGGGGCCGGGTCGGACGTCGCGTCGCCACCGTCGGCGTCCGGTCCGTCGGCCTGCGCGGCCGCCCGGGCACGGGCGCGGGCGGCGAGGTCGTGCGCCGGCGGCGCGGACGGGACCGCCGGCGGGTCGCCCCAGTCGTCGTCGGCCGCGGCCAGCACGCGGCGCGGTCGAGGCGTCCCGTCAGCGTCATCCGCGCCCGGCTCGTCGCTCTCCGGCGCAGGATCGCCGCCGGTGGGTGCGGGAGCGCCGTCAGCGGACGTCTCCGGTTCCGGGGCGGCGCCCGGCTCGTCGGGCGCGGAGGCCTCGGCGGGCGGGTCCGGCTCGCTCGGGGACGGCTCCGGCTCGGGCACGGCCGCCGCGACGGCGGGCGGCGGTGGGACCGGGGCCGGTTCGGGCGCGACCGGCTGCGCTGCGGCAGCCGGCGCCGGAGCCGGCGCGGTCGGCACGCCCTCGCGCTCCAGCCGGCCGATCCGGTCGGCGAGCTCAGCGACGTCGCCGTCGGCGCCGGGGGTCGCGAGCTTGGCGAGGGCGAGCTCGAGCGGGAGCCGGGGCGGGCCGAGCCGCTGCTCGGTCACCGTCGCCGCGAGCAGGTCGACCGCACGCAGGACCGCCTCGCGGGGCAGGGCCTCGCGCTGGGCGAGCAGGCGGCCGCGCCGCTCCTCGGTCGCGTCGACCAGGTCGGGCCGGTCGGGGGCGACCTGGAGCACGAGCAGGTCCCGCAGGTGCGCGAGCAGGTCGAAGGTGAACCGGCGCAGGTCGTGGCCCTCGTCCAGCAGCCCCTGCACGAGCGCGAGCAGGCCGGCGAGGTCGCGGGCGGCGAGCCCGTCGACGGTCGCGAACACCTTCTCGGTGGGCGTCTGGCCGAGGACCTGGGCGACGGCCTCGGCGCTGACGTCGCGCCCGGCGAAGCTCAGGACCTGCTCCAGCACCGACAGGGTGTCGCGGACCGACCCGTCGCCGGCGCGCACGACGGCGTCGACCGCGCCGTCGTCGATCGTGTAGCCCTCGGTCTCGCACACGTGGCGGACGTGGCCCGCGACGTCCTCGGCGGACACCCGGCGCAGGTCGAGCCGCTGGACCCGGCTCATGATGGTCGGGATGACCTTCTGCGGGTCGGTGGTCGCCATCGCGAAGAGCACGTGCGCGGGCGGCTCCTCGATGAGCTTCAGCAGCGCGTTGAACGCGGCGGTCGAGGCCATGTGGACCTCGTCGAGGATGTAGACCTTCCGGCGCGCGCGGGCCGGGGCGAACAGGGCCCGGTCGCGCAGCTCGCGAGCGTCGTCGACACCGCCGTGCGACGCCATGTCGAGCTCGATGACGTCGACCGAGGTGCCGGCCGCGATCTCCCGGCACAGGTCGCACTCGCCGCACGGGGTGGGGGTCGGGCCCTGTTCGCAGTTCAGCGCCTTGGCGAGGATGCGGGCCGTGGAGGTCTTGCCGGTGCCGCGCGGGCCGGTGAAGAGGTAGGCGTGGTGGAGCCGGTCCTCCTCGAGCGCGTTGGTGAGCGTCCGGATGACGTGCTGCTGGCCGACGACGTCGGCGAACGTCGCCGGTCGGTAGCGGCGGTACAGCGAGACGTAGGCCACGGGGGCGCTCCGGGCGGACGGGGCGGGACGGACCGCCCCATCGTAGGCGCCCCCGGTGACGGCCCGTCGGCGCCTCCCGCCACGGTCCTCCGGGACGCGCACTCGGGGCGCACCCCACGGCAGGAGCCGGGCATCTCGACGTCGAAACCTCCCCGTGCCCCGTGCCCCGTCCCTCCCGACCGAGGACCCCACCATGCACCGCCTCCTGCGTGCCGGGCTGGCCGCCGCCACCGGCGCCACCCTGCTCCTCGGGACGGTCGCCGCGACCCCCGGCACCTCCGTGCCGACGGGCGGCGCCCCGACCGACTACATCGCCCTCGACCGCGCCGGCGAGCTGTCGCAGCCGACCTACGAGGTCGGCCCACGCGAGGTCTTCCGCGTGCCCATGCACGACGGCGAGGAGCTCTACGTCGAGGTGGTGCGCCCCGACCCGGAGAAGTACCCCGGTGAGCGCTTCCCGGTCATCATGGAGGCGAGCCCGTACCACGGCACCATCGCCGACCGCGACGGGACCCGGATCTTCCCGGACCCGGTCGACGCGAGCGGCAAGAAGATCGGGCTGACCGGCTTCTTCGCGCCCCGCGGCTACGCCGTGGTGATGGTCGACCTGCGTGGCACCGGTCGCTCGTCGGGCTGCCTCGACCACCTCGGCCCGAACGACGCGCTCGACCTCAAGCGGATCGTCGAGTGGGCCGCGGACCGCGAGTGGTCCACCGGCAAGGTCGGCATGACGGGCCACTCCTACGTCGGCTCGACCCCGTCCGTCGCCGCCGCCCAGAACCCGCGTGGGCTCGAGACCATCGTCCCGTCGGCCGGCCTCGCGTCGATGTACGACCACCAGTTCCAGGCGGGCGTCCCGTACCTGCTGCAGTACATCGGCCCGATGGTGGCGTACGAGGCGCTCGCCATCGACCGCCACCTCGTCCCCGGCACCCCGTCGCCGCTCGGTGGCACCACCGGCGACAACTTCGGCAACGGCATGGACGACTTCGGCTGCGGCATGAAGAACTCCGCGGCCATCTCCGGCGCCGGCCAGGTGACGGGCGCCTCGGACCTGTGGCACGCCGAGCGTGACTGGGGCAAGCTCGCGTCCGAGTGGGACGGCTCGATCTTCATGATCCACGGCGTGAACGACAACGCCGCGCGCATCCCCGCCGCCGAGTGGTTCTTCGGCAACCGCTACCAGCGTCCGGGCGACAAGGTCTGGATCGGGCAGTGGGACCACGGCTCGACCAACGGCCGCTGCGGCAGCCCGACCAACCAGCGGGTGCTGCACCCGACCTGCCGGTTCGACCAGTTCACCCACGCCCTGCACGCCTGGTTCGACGCCGAGCTCAAGGGCATGGACGTCGACACCGGCCCGGCCGTCGAGGCGTTCCTCAACCCGGCCGACCGCAACCTCGCGGTCAACTCCATCGTGGACCCGGCCTCGCTGGACGCGAAGGTCCTCACGGCCGACGCGTGGCGGCACCCGTCGTCGCGGCAGGCCTGGTACCTCGACGCGACGACCCGCAAGCTCACCACGACCGAGCCGACGACCGCCGGCACCGCGAGCTACACCGCCGCCGCGCAGGCCCTGCTGGTGACCTCCTCGACCAACGTCGAGTTCCAGTCGGACGCCCTCACCGAGGACCTCGTCCTGCTCGGCCTGCCGCAGCTCGAGCTGTCCGCTTCGAGCACGAGCCCGCAGACCGACATCGTGATGACCCTGCACAACGTGGACCCGAACGGCGTCCGCACGCCGGTCAACACCTGCGCCATCGACCCGAGCCTCCGCTTCGGCAAGGACGAGGTCGCGCCGGTGATCCCCGGTGAGGTCATGACGCTGCGCCCGACCTGCTTCACCGCGGCGCACGTCATCCCCAAGGGCAACCGCCTGGTCCTCACCATCTCGGGCAACGGCCCGCACCACGCGCCGATCGGCGCCGGCGCGCAGGTCACGATCCACACCGGCCCGAACCGTGCCGGCGCGTTCCGCCTGCCGGCCGTGAAGGACCCGGTCCTGTACCCGGACGTCCCGCTGCGCCGGACCAGCTGACACCCGGCAGCACCCAGCAGCACCCCAGCTCCACCACGAGGGCCCGCGGCGCACGCCGCGGGCCCTCGTGCGGTCGGGCGCTCACAGGGACCTCTCAGGGTCCTCGTCCACCGTCCTGCTCGTCACCGTCAGCACCGCGCCCGGACCCGTCGGGCGCCCGACCGAAGGAGCACGACGATGACCTCCCGCACCAAGACCCTCGCCTCGCTCGGCGCCGCGACCGTCCTCGTCGTCGGCCTCGTCGGCGCCCCCGTCCTCGCCCAGGCCGGGGACGACGCGACGGACGCGCCGGCGGTCGAGACGACCACGCACGACGCGCAGGCGCCGACGCCCCCGGCCGACGTCGAGGAGCGGCACGCCGACCGCGAGGCGCGGCGCGCCGAGCGCCGGCAGGCGTTCGTCGACGCCCTCGCCGAGGAGCTCGGCATCTCCTCCGAGGAGCTGCAGGCGGCGATGGAGGCCGTCCGCGAGGACCTGCGCGCCGACCGGCTGACCGAGCTCGAGGCCCGGCTCGAGGAGAAGGTCGCCGCCGGCGAGCTGACCCAGGAGCAGGCGGACGCGATCCTCGAGCGCGCCGAGTCCGGCGAGTGGCCCCGCCGGCGCGGCCACCGCGGGCACGGTCCCAGTGGCGGCTTCGGCCCCGGTGCCGGTCCGGCCGGCGCCCTGCTCGACGGCGACCCGATCGGTGCCTGACCAGCCCGAGCCGGCGTGCCCGCACGGACCGGCCCGCCGCCACGGACGGGTCCACGGGGGCCGGCCGAGGGCCCCGCGCGTGGTGCGCGGGGCCCTCGAGCCGTCGGGGTGGGTCAGCCCTCGGTGACGGGGACCGCCACCGGCGCGGCGACGCCGCTCGGGGCCGCCACGGTCGCCCGGCCTCCCGAGACCATGCCGGGGTACGCCTCGAGCCCGTGCTCGTGCACGTCGAGGCCCTCGATCTCCTCCTGCTCGGAGACCCGGATGCCGATCGTCACCTTCAGCGCCAGGAACACCAGGCCCGCGGTCACGGCGACGAAGCCGGCGATGGCGGCGACCCCGATGGCCTGCGTCCCGATGGAGTAGCCGGCCGCCCGACCGTCGGCGTACAGGCCGACGGCGAGCGTGCCGAGCGCACCACAGACCCCGTGGACCGCCACGGCGCCCACCGGGTCGTCGATCCGGATCCGGTCGAGGAAGAGCACGGCCGCGACGACGAGCAGCCCGGCCGCGGTGCCGACGAGCATGGCCTCGGGGATGGACGCGAGGTCCGGACCGGCGGTGATGCCGACGAGGCCGGCGAGGGCGCCGTTGCCGATCATCGCCGAGTCGGGCTTGCCGGTCCTGATCCAGATGAACGCGGCGGCGGCGATGGCGCCCATCGCGCCGGCCATGTTGGTGGTCACGAGGATGTGGCCGATCGTGGCCTCCTGGCCGACGGCGGCGAGCGTCGAGCCGCCGTTGAAGCCCCACCACCCGAACCACAGCACGAACACGCCGAGCAGCACGAACGGGATGTTGTGCCCCGGGATGGCGCGCGGGGTGCCGTCGGCGGCGTACTTGCCGATGCGGGGCCCGAGGATCAACGCACCCATGAGCCCGGCGACACCGCCGACCAGGTGCACGATCGACGAGCCGGCGAAGTCGTAGTAGCCGAGCTCCGAGAGCCACCCGCCACCCCACTGCCAGTGGGAGACGATCGGGTAGATGAACGCCGTCATCGCGGCGGACATCACGAGGTAGCCGGAGAACTTCATCCGCTCGGCGACCGCACCGGAGACGATGGTCGCGGCCGCCGCGGCGAAGGCGAGCTGGTAGGCGAACTGGACGCCGTCCCCGAGCAGGCCCTCCGGGTCACCGAACCCGGAGAACCCGATGAGGCCACCCTTCGTGGTGCCGTAGGCGAACGCGACACCGACGAGCGTGTAGAGCGGCACGCCCACGATGAGGTCGGCGGCGTTCTTGGTCATGATGTTGACGGCGTTCTTCGACCGCGTCAGGCCGGTCTCGACGAGACCGAAGCCCATCTGCATCAGGAACACCAGGGCGCCGGCGACGGCGATCCACACGGTGTCGATCGCGTAGGTCGGGTCGGCGGCGGCCTCCTCCTGGGCGCCGGCGGGCAGCGCGAGGAGGAGGAGCAGGGTGGCGGTCGCGGGGAGCGCGCGCCGGAGCGTTCGTGCCATCGGGTGGTGTGGACCCTCGGGGACGGGCACCCGGGAGTGGTGCCGGACGCGAGCACGCTACGGCCGGCAGGTCACACGGCCGTTGCGGGCGAGGGCTGCAGTTCGCACGCGGCATGTCCCCCCGTTTCGGCCGCGTGAACGATGGCGGCGCTCCGTGCATCCGGTGCCAGCGGCACCGAGGGACCGGGAGGGCTCACACGCCGACGGGGCCCTGACCCCGGGCGGGACCTAACTCCGTACCCGCCCGAGAACGGCTTAGGGCTGCTGCCTTCCGGCCCTGACCCGGTTCACCGGAGGACGTCACGGAGGACTGTCCCGCCCGGGACCAGGGCCCCGCGACGTGCCCACGAGCGTAGCGACGCGCCGACCGCCGGCGCACCACCCGGCGGTCGCAGGTCGTCAGCGCTGCGTCGCCCTCGCGACCGACCGGCCCTCGACCGCGCCGAGCCGGGACCCCCCGGGCAGCGCCTTCGCGAAGATGAGCGGTGCGCGTCCCCGGCAGGTGACCTCCACCGTGACGGCGTCGACCACGCGCCGGTCGCAGGTCGTGCCGGCGTCGATGCGCCCGTCCGAGCCGCTCGTCAGCGTGCCGTTCAGACCTCCGTCGAGCCGGACCTGCCGGGAGCCGGCGAAGAACTGCTCCGCGTCGAGGGAGGTCGCGGCGTCGTTCGCGAGGGACGCCGCGAGGTCGCTCGCGCGCCGGTCCGCCTGGAACAGGATGGAGAAGTCGACGGCGATGGCGCCGAGCACCATCAGGACGAGGACGGCCACGGGCATCAGCAGCAGGACGTTGCCGTCCTCGGCCCGCCAGCCACGGCGTTCACCCGACACAGGTCGCCTCCCCCGGGAGCCCGCTGCGGAGCGGGTCGATGCGCTCGGTGGCGCGGCCGGTCACGTCGTAGGTGCCGCCGAACGCCCCGAACAGCGGGATCCGGATGGTCGGTACGCGCACCAGCACGGTGGTGTCGACCGTGGAGCACCGGACGAAGCCCGCCGCGGAGGGGCGGACCTGGACGGCGCCGAGCCGGCTCGTGCCGAGCCCGTGCCCCTGCAGCGTGAGCTCCGCGATGCGGTTGGCCCGCGCCGTGAGGGTCGCGGGGTCCTCGAGGCCGACGGACTCGGTGACGTACCGGGAGACCTCGCGCGCGGAGGCGTTGGCCGCCGACTTCGCGTCCACGACCGCCCACGCGTTGATGACCATCACCGTGCCCATCAGGAAGACGAGCACTCCGAAGGCGAGCGCCTCCGCGCCGGCGGTGAGCCCGTCCTCCTCGGCGTGCAGCCGCCGGACGAGCCGACGGCAGACGGGACCGACGCGCCGGCTCACAGGTTGCCCGCCGTGTCGCGGAAGCCCTCCTTGCGGACCCGGACCTCCCGCTCGATGCCGTCGAAGGCGCCGAGGCGTGCCACGGTCTGGATCAGCGGCGCCGGCGTGGGACCGGTGACGCGCAGGACCACCTCGTCCGGCGTCTCGGACCAGCGGAACCGCACGCTGGCGCCGTACTCCCCCAGCAGGTCACGGGCGTTCTGCTCCGCCTCGGCCCGCCCGATGCCGCCGTCGGCTGCGACGGCCCGGGTCACGTCGAAGGCGGCCGCCGTCACCGCGGACGTCGCGTAGAGGTGCACGAGCACCTGGACCGCGAAGAACAGGAACCCGAGGAAGATGGCGACGCCGAAGACGGCGGTGATCGGCGAGCTGCCGTCCTCGGCGCCCGGCCCGGACGTCACTGCCCGATGCGGGAGACCTGGTCGCTGACCGTGTCGGAGGCGTCGCGGAACAGCGTGTTGAACGCGACCCACATGGCGGCCCCGAGGAACGCCATGATGAGGACCGCGATGGCCGCGGAGATGACGCCCTCGCCCTGCTCGTCCTGCAGCAGCCGGTCGGCCACCTCGTCCAGGCGTGCGCGGGCGTCGAGCCAACGACGGGTGATCTTCATGCTCATGGAGGGTCCCCCCTTGGGTCCGGGTGGAAGGTACCGGGAGCGTTCGACGCGCCACGGAGCGCGTCCTCCCGACACGGTGGATGGTGTGCGCTGTCGCCGTCCAGCCGTTCACGACGAGCCGAACGCGTCGAGGGCGGCGATGAACGGGATGGCGACGAAGACGACGCCGGGGAGCAGGGTGGCCACGGTGACGGGGATCCACACCTGCTGCTCCCGCCGCTCCATCGTCTCGACGAGCTCCCGCTGGACGTCCTTGCGGATCGCGCGGGCCTCCTCGGCGATGAGGCGGGAGAGGTCGGTGGTCTCGCGGTCGAGCGCGAGGACGGAGACGAGGCGCTCGACCGCGTCGACGTCGGCGAGCGCGGCCCACTCCCGCAGCGCCTCGGCCTCGGTGAGGCCCTGGCGGATGCGGTTGACGACGCGCCGCAGGTCCCGCGCCGTGGCGCCGTCGCCGCGCCGCGACACGCGGTCCAGCGCCGCGAAGAGCGAGAAGCCCGCACCGAGCAGCATGCCGAGCTGCTCGGCGACGACGGGGAGCTCGAGGTAGAGCCGTCGCTTCCAGCGGTCCGAGGCCTGGGAGACCTGCTGCTCCTGCAGCAGGAAGGCGAGACCGAGCCCACCGAACACGAACAGCAGCACGACCGGCCCGGGAGGCCGGGCGGCGACGCTGAGCAGCACCCCGGCTCCGAGGCCGGCGAGGCCCCAGCCGAGCTGGCGGACGCGGAACTCGGTGACATCGAGGTCGGCGTGGATGCGACGGAGCCGCCGGTCGAGGTCCTCGGAGATGCCGACGAGGCGCGCGACCCGTTCGCCGACGGCGCGGGCGGTGGGGCCGAGCGCCTCCCGGAACGAGTCGACCGAGAGCAGGCCCGCCCGGGAACGACGCCCCCACGCGCCGGGGACGTACGGCGCGAGCCGGTCGACGAGCGGGGAGCGGGCGAACCAGCGCAGCTCGGACAGGACGAGCGTCAGCCCGACCCAGAGCACGATGCCGGAGAGCAGCAGCAGACGCATCAGCCGACCCCTCCCCGACCGCGGAACACCCGCTCCTCCTCCGGGAGCTTCATGAGCTGGCCGGCCCACAGCCAGCAGCCGGCGATCATCGCGAACGCCACCAGCACCGCGAGCTGGCCGAGCGCCGTCTGGTAGGCCTCGCGGCCCTGCCCGATGGTGAGTCCGACGACCGACATGCCGAGCGGGACGATCAGGACGAAGAAGCGGGCGAACCGCGCCCCGGCCTGTTTCGCCCGCGCGTCCTTGCGGCCCTGCAGGTCGTCGATGCGGTCGTCGATCAGGGCGCGCAGGCGTCGGTCGACGTCCGACCCGCCGATCTCGTGGGCGATCAGCAGGGTCTCGCAGACCGCGTCGGCGGTCGGGTCGGCCAGCCGGGCCTTGAGCACGTCGAGGGTCCGGTCGAAGTCGGTGGAGATGAGCCACTCGCGACGCGCGGCGGCGAAGGCCGGTCGGAGCTCCTCCGGGCCGCGCGCGCCGACCGTGAACAGCGCCTGCGGGATGGAGCGACCCAACGACACCGCCTGGAGGCGGATCTCCTCGATCATCCGGGGCCACGCCTCCCGCGCCTGCTCCCGCCGGCGGGCACGGCGGGCACGGGCGGAGCCGACCGGGAGCCACATCGCGCCGACGGCCACCGCGAGGCCGGGGAGGACCCCGCCGAACACGCCGTAGCCGAGGCCGAACCCGATCACGGCGAGGACCCCGATGGCAGCGAGGAACTCGGTGGTGCCGACCCGGTCGAGGCCGGACTGGACCAGGAACTCGGCGAGGTCGACCCGCCGGCGGTCGCGACGGACCACCGGGTCGGGACCGAAGCCGAGCCCCCGCCAGCCGAGCGCGACGGAGGTGAACACGAAGAACACCCCGAGCGCCGCGACCAGGGCGAGGACGAACCCGACGACACCGGTGCTCACCGCAGCGCCCCCGTGCCGTCGCGGAGGCCCGCACCCATCGTGTAGCTCGGGTCGAGGACCTGGGTGACGTCGAGGCCGGCCTGGGCGAAGGGACGACGCAGGCGCGACGGGATCGCACCGGTCCACGACAGCGGCGCGTCGGCCGTCGGCCGGTCGAACAGGGTGGTCGTGGTGAAGGAGGTGGCGTCCTCGCCGCCGGCGAGGTCCTCGACGGCGACGATCTCGGTGACCTGCGGGACCCCGTCGACGCGGGAGCAGTGCACGACCACGTCGATGGCCTCGGTGACCAGCGAGTTGAGCGCGGCGAGCGGCAGCTCGGAGGACGTGTCGGCGAGCTGGCAGATGAACCGGAGCCGGGTCAGCGCCTGTCGGGCCGAGCCGGCGTGGATGGTGGTGTAGCCCTTGACGCCGGAGGAGAGCGTGAGCAGCAGCGGCAGGGCCTCCCGGTCGCGGACCTCACCGACGATCGCGACGTCGGGAGCCATCCGCAGGAAGCCGGAGACGAGGCGGCGCAGGTCGACGGCGGGCCGGTCGGGGCGCGGGGCGCGGGTCTGCATCGACGCCACGTTCGGCAGCGGCACGTCGACCTCGAAGACCTCCTCGGCGGTGACGACGCGCAACGACGGGTCGAGCTCGGCGGTGCAGCAGGAGAGCATCGTGGTCTTGCCGGAGCCGGGCGGACCGGCGAACACGATCGAGGAGCGGGCCCGCACGGCGGCGCGGAGGAAGGCCGCCGCGGAGGTCGTCAGCATCCCCCGTTCGACGAGCTCCTCGAGGGAACGGAACGCGACACCGGTGAACTTCCGGATGTTGACCAGCATGTGGCTGCCGCGACCGACATCGCGGTGGACGATGTGCAGACGCGCGCCGTCGTCGAGCTGGGCGTCCTGCAGGCCCTCGGAGGCGTCGAGCTTGCGGTGCGACGTGGAGGAGTCGTCGAGGAGCTTGGTCAGGGTGCGCACGACGTGCTCGTCGTCGTGGAACGCCTCGTCGTGGTAGCCGGAGACGCCGACGTGCCGCTTGACGAAGATCTGGTCGGGCCCGTTGATCATGACCTCCCAGACGTCGTCGTCCTCGAGCAGCTCGGTCAGCGGCCCGTACCGCGCGAGGTTGCGGAAGGCGCGCTCGGCGACGAGGTCGGGGGTGGGCAGGTCGAAGGGGCGCAGGCCGTGCTTGTGGTCCAGGGACCACTGCTCGATCTCGGCGCGGATGAGCTCCGCGAGGCCCTGCTCGGCGTCGGCGGCGTCGAGGTCGAGCGTGAGCTCCTTGGCACGCTCGAGGACGCGGGTCTCGATCTCGGCGAGTGGCGACCGTTCGCTCACGCGATGTCCTCCTCGTCGTCGTAGCCGCCCAGCGCCCCGAGGGAGCCGGGCGCGACCGGGACGGGCGCGGCGACCGCGTCGACGGGGGCGGCGGCACGGGAGACGACGGCCTCGACGGCCGTCGCGAGGGTCGTCGGGAGCGGGTCGGGGAGGGCGACGCCGTCCCGGAGGGCCTGCTCCACGCGGCGCTCCGGGAGGAAGACGGGCGTGGCGAGGCCGCCACCGCTGACCTGGGTCTCGAGCAGCGCCGAGATGGCGCGGGTGATCTCGGCGCGCTGCCGGGCCCGCTTCGGACCGCGGTTGACGACCACGACGACCCGGTCCTGCGGGACGCCGAAGGCCAGCAGGTCGGCGACGACCCGCACCAGCGCGAAGACGCCCTTCATCGAGGGCTCGCCGACGACGACGACCGCGTCGGCGCGCGCGACCGCGAGCCGGGCCGGGAGGTTGCGCTCCTCGAGGTCGAGCGACCCCGTCTCGGCCTCGCCGTCGAGGTCGGCCTCGACGTCGACGACGACGGTCGGGAAGGTCCGCGTGAGGCTCGCCATCGCGGCCTCCAGCGCGCGGGGGCGCAGCGCGACCCAGTGGCGCGGGCGGCGCAGCCCCAGCAGCAGGCGGTACCCGCGGGCCGGGACCCGGAACGTGAGCTCCTGGATGTCCGCCCGGTCGGGCGTGAGCGTCCGGTGGGCCTCGACGAGCTCCTGGACGCCCGGGACGACCACCTTCGAGTCGTGCAGCATCGCCTGGTCGGCGACCCGGCAGAGGTCCGCGAGCAGGACGTCGTCGCCTCCGGTCGCGCCGGCGGCGAACCCCTGGGCCAGCGCGATGGCGACGGTGGACGCGCCGACGCCGCCGGCGCCCGTGACGGCGACGAGCCGACCGCGGGCACCGGTCGGGGCGCCGACGGGGCCGGTGGGGTCGGCCGTGTCGGCGACGGCGCTCACCGGCTCGGACACCGCGGCCAGGGCCTCGACGAACGCGTCGCGGTCGAAGCCCTCCGGCAGGATCGAGGCCGCACCCAGCTCCAGCCAGTCGCGGGCGCCTTCGGTCGCCACGACGATGGCGGCGGCGCCGGCCTCGCGGGCGAGCAGGAGCAGGTCGCGGTCCACCCCGGTGACGCCACCCTCGACGAGGATGGCGGAGAAGCGACGTCCGGACGCCAGCCGGGCCCGGAGCTCAGCGGCCGAGACGCAGCGGACGAACTCGACGGGGATGGACGCGGCGGTGGCCCAGCCGGACACCCGGGCGAACCAGTCGGCCCGTGCCCGGCCGAGGCCGGCGACGACGTAGCGGTCGCTCACGGCGCCTCCGTCCCGTCGTCGGCCGGCTGCAGCGGCGCCTCGGGCTCCTCGGTCGGCTGGGGGGCCGCGTCCGACGGGACCGGCTGGGTGGCGTCGTCCGCCGGCGCCGGCGCCGTGACGCCGCCCTCGGGCTGGTAGTCCTGCGGCGTCTGCTCGTCGGGCGAGCCCGACCGCACCACGAAGACGTCGGCGGCGTCGACGGCGTGGGCGAGGCGCTGCGCGAGCGCGAGGTCGGGCAGCTCGACCGTGATGATCGTGCCGCCGCCGATCCCGTCCCCGCCGGCGGCGACGGACAGGACGCGGACGCCTCGGACGACCACGGTCGTGTAGGCACCCTCGGGACCGTCGTAGGTGGCGAGGACGTCGATGCGCTCGTCGGGGCGCAACGAGCCGCCCAGCGCCCGGCTCGACGGGACGGCGAAGGACATCCGGGTGCGGTCGGTCAGGCCGGTGTCGGTGACGACCCCGGACTCGCCGATGAGCTCCCCGGCTCGCGCGCGACGGACGAGCACGAGGGACTCACGGCCGGCGCCGAGCTCGAGGTCCTCGGGGATGCTGGCGCGCACCACCTCCGGGGGGAGGTCCATGGCGACGTAGGCCGTGTTCGCGGCCGAGAGCCGGGTGCCGGGGGCGATGTCGGTGGTGGCGACGAGGTACCGAGTGGTGGGGGCCGCGGTGGCGTCGAGGTACGCGGCGAACACCCCGACCGCCGCGACGGCGATCAGGAACGCGCCGACCACGGCACGCCCACCGGGGAGCCCGCGCCGGCGGCGCACCGCACGGTCGGTGCGGGACGTCTCGGGCGGGTCGATGGTGCGGACGTCGGACATCGAGGGGTCTCCGGGTGGGTGCTGGTCGCCTGGGGACGTGCGGGCGCGGCGGGGCAGGGACCCCGACCGCCCCTCACGGCTCGACGGCGACCTCAACGAGCGTTGCGGTGGGCAGGTACGCGAGGCCGGTCGTGCCGTCGGGACGCAGCGTGACCACGTCGCCGCCGACCGCGAGCAGGATGCCGCGGACCGGCTCGGCGCCGGCGGGCACCGCGACGACCGTGGGGCGGTCGGCGGCGAGCCGGGCGAGCGCCTCGGTGAGCAGCAGGTCGACCCCGGCGCCGCGGTCCCCGGCGGCGACGTCGCCGCCGCTGCCCGGGCGGGGCCGGACCACGGCGACGGCGTCGAGGCGGACGAGCACGCGCGCGCCGGCGGCCAGCAGCACCAGGTGGTCGGCGGCGAGCCCGACGAGCTGCCCGCGGTGCCGGCGACCGGCGGTCGTGTCGATGCTGACCGGCGCGCCGCGCTCGGCGAGGTCACGCAGCGTCCCGGCGAGGGTCGCGGCGTCCACGTCCACCTGGCGACGCAGCCGGGCCTCGGCGCGCTCGCGGACCGCCTCGGCGAGCCGGGCGTCGTCGAGCAGGTCGACGTGCGGGTCGCGGGGCGGCGGGGCGGGGAGGTCGGGACGGTCGGGCACGGCGGGCTCGGTGACGGCGGTGGGATGGACGAGGTCAGGGGGCGGACGGGTTCAGGGAGCGGGCGGGGTGGCCGGCAGCACCACCTGCTGGCCGGGGAAGAGCAGGTCGGGGTCGGTGGGGTCGGCCAGCCGGTCGCGGTTCGCCTCGACGACGTCGCGCCAGTACGGGGCGAGCTCGTCGTCGGAGACGTCCCGGCCCCACGCGGCGACCAGCGCGTCCTCCGCCAGGGACCAGAGGTGGTCGCCCGAGGCGACGGTGACCTCGCGGCCGCCGGCAGGGGCCGGAGCGGCGGCGTCGGTCGCGCCGGCCGCGTCTGCCGGGGGCGCGACCTGCGGGGGCGCGACCGCGGGGGGCGCCGGCGCCTCGACCGCCTGCATCGTGATGGTCTCGGCGACGCGGACGCCGGCGGCACGCGCCGGGTCGTCGAGCGCCGCCATCGTGAGGGTCTCGGCGTCGTCCGCGCCGGCGGTCGGCGCGTCGTCGAGCGGGGCCATCGTCAGGGTCGCGTCGCCGGCGGCCGAGGCGACGGCGCCGGCGGAGGCGGGCCCCATCGGCGTGGGCGCGGCGACGGCGAGGGGGCCCGTCACGGAGGTGAGCACCGCCCCGGCCAGCGAGACGCCGACGGCCTGCTGCGAGAGGCGACGGACCAGCGGGATCGAGAGCGCGTCGGCGAGCCGCACGAGGCGGGCCGCCCGCAGGGTGCGTGCCAGCACCGAGACGGTGGTGACGCCGAGCAGGTACCAGGCGAGGCCGAGCGCGACGAGGCGCAGCAGCGACACGACGGCGACGATCGGGTCGCGCTCACCGAGCCACGCACCCCAGGTGCCGGGCTGGGTCAGGGTCGGCCCGGCCAGTGGCCCCCGCCCGGTGGTGGCGAGCAGCGCGATCGCCACCACGAGGCAGACCACCCAGCCGAGCAGCGGCGCTGCGGCGCGGAGCCTCGCGGCCATCGTCGTTCCCCCTCGTGCTCTGGCGGTCCCGAGCCGTCCCTGGCCGGCGCAGCCGGCGGGGGCGAGGGTACTGCCCGCCGGTCGGCCGACCGGAGCCGGATCCGGGGCCGGCCCGGGACCGGCTCGCGGACGCGGTCGTGCGTCGTGTCGTGTCGCCACGTAGTATCTCGCACCATGACGGAGCACGCAACCCCTCGACGACCCGGTGTGGACGCGTCTGGCAGACTGCCGGCCGCGGCCGCGGCGACCGGCACGGCCGTGACCGTCGAGCCCGGGGGGTCCGCCGTGGGGGACACTGGCGCCGCCGCGGGCGGGCCCGACCTGCCCGGCGTCGAGCTGCGGGAGCGGGTCGGGGGCACCGTCGCGGCGGTCCACCGGGGCGTGCTCACCGGCTCGGGGCGCGTCGTGGCCGTCAAGGTGCTCGACGCCGGGGCGACGCCGGAGGCACGGGAGGCGCTGCGCCGCGAGGCCGCGGTGCTCGACCGGGTCGACCACCCCCACGTCCTCGGGGTCCTCGACGTGCTCGAGCCGGCCGACGGGCGCCTCGCGCTGGTGCTGCCGTGGGCGCCCGGCGGGACCCTCGCCGGCCGGCTGGCGCGACGCGGCCCGCTGCCGCCGGACGAGGTCTGCGAGCTCGGCGCACGCCTGGCCGAGGCCCTCGGTGCCCTGCACGCCGTCGGCGTCCTCCACGCCGACGTGAACCCGACCAACGTGCTGTTCGACGCCGAGGACGTCGCCCTCCTCGCCGACCTCGACGCGGCCCTGCCGCACGGCGTGGTCCCGGCCGACGGGCTCCGGGCGACCGCCGAGTACCTCGACCCGGCCCTGCACGCCGGCGGCCCCGCCGTGGCCAGCGCCGACGGCTGGTCGCTCGGGGTGACGCTGTACGAGGCCGCGAGCGGCCGGCTCCCCCACGCCGGCTCCACACCGGAGGCGACGGTCCGGGCGGCGGCGCGTGGCGGGCACGTCCCGCTCGAGCACCTGGTCGCCGCGTGCCCGCGTGGGCTCGCGACGACCGTCGCCGGGCTGCTCGCCGCCGATCCTTCGGCCCGGCCCTCGTTGGCCGACGTCGCGGTCACGCTCGACGGCGCCCGGCTCGCCGCCGGCGCGGGCGCGGCCGGCGGGGAGGGCGGGCCGACCGCCGGTGGCGGCGCTGGCGCCGCCGGGGTGCTCGGCCGGGTGGACGACCCGGGCGCCGCGGCAGCCCCAACGACCCCCGCGACGACCCCCGCGAGGAGCCCGCAGCCGGCGGCCCCGCCCGCGGGCCCGCCGTCGCCCGCACCGCCCCCCGCCGCGCCGACCCCCGCGCCGGCGGCCGTGGTCGGGACCGAGGTCGTGGCCGCCGACCGCGCCGGCGGTGCGCTCGCCGGCCGGGGCGCCACCCCACCGTCGGGTCCCCGCTCGGGTGGCACCCGCCGCTTCGGTCCGCCCCCGCCCGCCCCCGCCCGCGGTGGGGGCGGCGACCGGCGCTGGTGGTGGCTCCTCGCCGCCGGGCTGGTCGTCCTGCTGCCGCTGCTCGCCCTCGGGCTGCTGCGCGGCGGCGGCGACGCGGCGCCCGACACCCCGGTCGCGACGGCACCCGCCACGACCGCGCCGGCGAGCGACCCCGCGACGCCCGACCCGGGCGCGACGTCCCCGGCGGCCGTCCGGCCGGCGCCCTGCGCCGGCGACGCGCCACCCGCCGGCGCGGGTCCGGACGCGGTCCTGCTGGTCGGCGACCTCGACGGCTCGGGGTGCAGCGTCACCCTCGCGTGGGAGGCCGGGGTGCTCACGCTCCCCGCCGGCGCGGCCGGCGACGAGCCGGAGCGGTTCGCGCTCGGGGAACCGACCGACGTGCCGCTCCTCGGCGACTGGGCCTGCGACGGCACCTGGACGCCGGGCGTGTACCGGCCGGCGACCGGGCAACTGTTCCTGTTCGACGGGGTCGCGGGCGCCGACGGCGAGCTGACGTCACGGCCCGCGCTGGACACCGGGGTGGTCGGCGGGGTGCCGGTCGTGGTCGACCCCGCCGGCGACGGCTGCCACACGGTCGAGGTCCGCCCCACCTGACCCTCCGCGAGCCAGGTCGCGGACGACCCCCGCCTCCGGCGTCGAGCGGACGACGAGAGGACCCCGAGCGGTCGCTCGGGGTCCTCGGACCTCCCCGCCGGGAGGCGTCAGCGGGTCACCGCCGCGTCAGTGGACGATCTCGGTCTCCGCCGGGGCCGTGTCGCCCATCAGGATGACCTGCTCGTCACGCTCGCCCCGGGAGGCGAACACCAGGCCGAGGCCGGCGACCAGCAGGGTCCCACCGAGGCCGGCCAGCAGGGCGGCGATGCCCAGGCCCATCTGCAGGGCCGAGTGGGTCACGGTCCCGACGCCCAGCTCGGCGAAGAGGCCGTGCGCGGTGCCGCTCCAGGCCTGCTCACGGGCCTTGCCGTCGAGCGGGTGCATCCGGTCGAAACCGGTCCAGTAGCGACCGTCGACGGGGACCTCGTAGGTGCCGGCCTCGAAGGTCTCACCCTCGTACTCCACGGCCTCGGTCAGCACGACGGTCTGCGTCCCGTTGAGGATGTGGTAGCCGATGGTGGCCATCTGGAACATGTACTCGGAGTCGGTGTTGACGACCGGGTCCGCGGGGTCGAAGTCGGCCATGTCGACCTTGTAGCCCCAGTCGCCGGTCAGCAGCTGCATGATCGCCTCGGCGCCTTCCACCTCGCCGCGGTCGATGAGCTGGCCGTCCTCGTCGTAGGACAGGGTGACGTTCTGCGCCTCGCTGAACGCCGCCAGCGAGTCGTAGCCGTCCTGGACCTGGGCGAACGCGACGGCGCCGCCGGCCAGGAAGAGGAGTCCGAACACGGCGAGCACCGTGCCCAGGAGGTTGAGTCGCGCCCTCATCAGGGGTTCCTTCTCGGTCGAGGTCCGTGGCGGGCGCGGGGTCGCTGCCCGATGCCACGACTATCGCCACCCCGGACCGCCACCTCCGGAGGACTCCGGCACGACTCCGGTGGGACCTCCGCCCCGAGAGGTCCGGGACCTGCGGCGGGACCCACCCCGGCGGGCCGGTCCCCGACGACCGCCGTCGACACGACGACGCCCCGGTCCGTGTGGACCGGGGCGTCGGTGCGCGGAGGGTGGGGGATTCGAACCCCCGAGGGATGTGACTCCCAACACGGATTCCAGCCGTGCGCCATAGACCGGACTAGGCGAACCCTCCGTGGGCGCCCGGAGGGTACGTCCTCGCCGTCGGCGGCGGCAACGCGCCGCGCGCTCGCCCACCGGCGCCCGCCGGCGCCGCCGGCGCCGGCGGCCGCCAGCTCGCCCAGGCGTCGTGGGCACGCCGCCAGTCCCGCTGGGCCTGCTCCCGGATGCGGACCGCCCGCTGTGCCGCCTCGATCTCGTCGAGGATCTGGTCGGCCTGCCGGCGCAGGGCGTCGGCCAGCGCGACGAGCTCGGCCATCCGGTCCGCGACCTGCTGCTCGAGACGGCGCGCCGAGCTGCCCTCGAACCGGCGGGCCCGCACGCGGTCCCAACCGTCCTCGTGGACCTCACGCACCCGGCGGAGCCGGGCCGACAGCGCGAGGGCCGCCGAGCGGGCGCGCTGCGCCTCGTCGAACGGGAAGACGAGGTCCGGGGGCATCGGCCCCGGGTTCGGCGGACGGCTGGACATCGGTGCGGTTCACCCCCCTCACGCCGGCGGCCCCCCGTGGCCGGGACGGCCGGCCGGCGACGACGGTCGGGACGCGCCGGCGGCCGGCGCGTCCCGACGACGTGCGTGTCAGTAGCGGATCGAGCTCTCGTCGAGGTCGGTCAGCTGCTGGGCGTAGCGGTTGGCGGCCTGCGAGGCCTCCGCGTAGGAGTTCTGGATGTCGGTCATCGCGGTGGTGAACTCGCCGCGGACCTGGTCGTAGAAGCTCGCGAGGAAGCGCTGCAGCTCGCCGCGGAACGACTCGACGCCGGCCTGCGACGCGTCCATGAAGCGGCTCATCGTCGCGTTCACGTCCTGGTCGAAGCGCACGAGCGCCTCGCGGGACTGGCCGTGCCACTCGGTCGAGTGGAGCTGCTCGGAGGTCTGCCGCACCTGGGTGCGCATCCGGTCGGCGAGCTGGTCGAACGCCCGCGCCATCGTCTGCGACAGCGCGTCGACGTCGGACTGCATCGAGCCGACGAGGTTCTGGGTCTCGACGGCCGCCGCCGCGGTCTCGTCGCTGGTGGCCTGGGCCCTGGTCGCCGCGTTCGTGATCTCGCTGACGACGCCGCCGCGGAGGTCTGCCATGTCCGTGTCCCCCTCAGATGGTGGGTCTCGCGCCGGCCCGCCCCCGTTGGGCGCCGGCATCTCGGTGGTCGAGCAGGAACGAAAGTACACGAGAACGCAGGACGGGTCAAGAGGGAACGAGATGCTGCAGGACACGGCGCGTCGGGGTCGTCAGCCGCCGGTGCCGAGGCTGCCGCGCGGCGGGTCCACGGGCGGCTGCGCGACCTGCACCAGCGACGCCTCGCCACCGGCCACGAGGAACCCGCGCCCGGCGACCATCGGGACCGCGACCCGCCGGGGCAGGCGGGTGCCCAGCACCTCCCCGTCGACCGACAGGTCGGGCTGCAGCAGCAGGCCGAGGCGGGAACGACGCAGCGTCCGGGTCCAGTGCCCGAACGCGCTGCGGGCGTCGTCGGCACGGGCCGCGGCGACGACGTGCACGCCCGCCGGCGCGTCGCGGCACAGCCCCTCGAGGACCCCGACCCCGTCGACGGTCACGTCCTCGACCTGCACGGCGTCGTCGACGAGCCACAGCCACGGCCGCTCCCCCGCCCGCGCGTGCGCGGCGAGGTCGGCCAGCGAGTCGAGCGACCCGCAGGCGTCGAGCACCGGGTGCGCCCACAGCGGCGAGCGGTGCTCGTCGCACACGCCGACGACCACGACGTCGGGCACGGCGGCGCGCCACGCCGCGGCGAGGGTCACCAGCGCCGACGACCGGCCGGAGCGGGCCGGCCCGGCGACCAGGACGTGCTCCCCGGGGTGGACGGGCAGGACCGCCGGCGCGAGGTCGGCCTCGGCGATCCCGACGGGCAGCAGCAGCGGCGGGCCCGCCTGCGCCGGCGGCAGGTCCTCGGCCCGGACGGTGGCGGGCAGGGTCCCGACCCGGCGGGGGGCGGCGGCGGGGTCGGCGGCGGCCGGGTCGGCGGGCACGGGAGCCCACTCCCCGGGGTCGCCGGGGAGCGCGACCTGCACGACCCGCTGCGACCCGGCGGCGATCCCGCGGCCCGGCACGAACGCGGGCAGCGCCGCAGGGCGGACCCCGATGGCGGCGAACTCCGACGGGTCGGTGTGGCGCAGGAGCAGGCGCTGCCCGAGGGTCGAGGCGAGCCGGTGCGGGACGGCGCCGGCGCGGTCGGCGGTCACGACGAACACGACCCCGACGTCGGCGCCCTCCGCGAGCAGGCGCCGGATGCCGTCCTGGGTGTCGGCGCCGGCGGGGTCGTCGTGCGCGGCCACCCACGCCGGGAGGTTGTCGACGAGCACGACCGTGAGCGCCGCGGTGGCCCGCTCGTGGGGCGGCAGGGCGCGCCGGCGGTCGACCTCCTCCAGCAGGGTGCGCACGAGCCGGACCTGCGCCTCCCGGTCGGCCGCGCCGACGACCGCGCCGACGTGGGGCAGGTCGGCGAGCGGGGCGAGCGCCCCGCCGCCGAGGTCGACGGCGTAGAGGTGGACGCGGTCGGGGCCGGCGGCCTCGACGAGCCCGCGGGCGACGGTCAGCAGCGCCGTCGTGGTGCCGGAGCCGAGCGCCCCGGTGATGCCGAGGTGGCCCTGCGCGGGGTCGAAGGTCCACGGCACGCGCCGCTGCTCGTCGGGGGCGTCGGCGAGCCCGAGCAGGACCGGCGCGAGCCGGCCGCCGGCGCCGGGCGCGGCGGCGTCCGCGGCGGCGTCCGCGGCGGCGCCCGCGCCAGCCTCGGCGCGGGCGTCGGCGAGGTCGAGCCGCTCGGGGAGCATCTCGAGCCACGGCCGGCGCGGCGCGGCGTACCCGCCGGCCTCGGCCGCGTCCCGGCAGGCGTCGACGAGCAGGTCGAGGTCGGAGGGACCCTCGGCGCCGCCGGCGCCGGCGGTCGGCGCGGGGTCACCGGCGGCGAACGGGAACGGCCCGAACGTGACGGGCGGCCCGGCGGGCCCTCCCGCCGGCGCGGTCGACAGCGCCGACTGCAGCAGCACCACGTCGCCGTGCCCGCGCCGCAGGTACGCGCGCCCGGGCCGGTCGCGCGACAGCTCGGCCGCGTCGGGCCGGTCGATGACGTCGTTGGAGTCGCCCGGGTCCTGCACCCGCAGCGCGATCCGCAGGTTCGTGTTCGCGCGGATGTCGGGGGTCACCGAGCCCGACGGGCGCTGGGTCGCCAGCACGAGGTGGACGCCGAGCGACCGGCCGCGCTGCGCGATCCCGACGAGCGCGCCGAGGAAGTCGGGCAGCTCCGCCGCGAGCGTCGCGAACTCGTCGATGACGACCACGAGCCGCGGAAGCGGGCCGCGGGGCGCGCCGGCGGCGAGGTAGGCGGGCAGGTCGGGCGCGCCGGCGGCGCGCAGCACCGTCTCGCGGTGGTGCAGCTCGGCCTCGAGGCTGACCAGCGCCCGCTCGCCGAGGTGGGCGTCGAGGTCGGTGACCATCCCGACGGTGTGGGGCAGCGCGGCGCAGCGGTCGAACGCGCTGCCGCCCTTGTAGTCCACGAGGACGAACACGAGGTGGTCGGGGTCGACCCGGGCGGCGAGGCCGGCGACCAGCGAGCGCAGCAGCTCGGACTTGCCGGAGCCGGTCGTGCCGCCGACCAGGCCGTGCGGCCCGTCGGCACGCAGGTCGACCACGACCGGACCGTCGGGCCCGACCCCGACGGGCGCCGCCGGCGCGGGGTCGCGGCCGCCGGCGCGCCACGTCGAGAGCACCGCCTCGCCGGTGGGGGCGGGCGTGTCGAGCCCGAGGAGGGAGGTGAGGCGGACGGCGTCGGGCAGCTCGCCGCCGGCGACGTGCAGCTCGGGGTCCTCGAACCGGGCGAGCGCGCGGGCGCAGGTGCGGGCGCGCCGCTCGGTGAGCTGGGCGACGAGCACGTCCGGGATGGTGACGCCCTGCTGCGGCAGCCGGACGGTCGCGTCGCCGAGGTCGGACGCGACGGTGACGACGGTGGTGCAGGCGGCGGGGAGCCGGTCGGCGGTCGGGGCGACGACGATGCCGGCGACCGGGCCGGCCTCGCCGGCGAGCACCCGCCGGACCGCGGCGCCGCGCCCCTCCCACAGCTCGGGCCCGTCGAGGACCAGCAGCCGCGTCGGGCCGCGCTGCTCCTGGCCGCGCATGCCGAACGCCGAGGGGCGGCGGTCCTCCGCGGCGGCGTCGAGCACGGGCGCGAGCAGCCGCTCGGCCTCGGTGGGGTCGGGCGCGATCCAGCGGCGCTGCCCGCCGGCGTCGCGCAGGTGCGGCAGCCACCGGGCCCACGCCCAGGCGTCCTCCGGTCCGGCGAGCACCGTCGGCAGGTCGGCGGGGCCGTGCAGGGTCGCGGCGGCGCAGACGAGCTGGCGGGCGAGGCCGAGCGCGGCGGCACGGTCGCCGACGATGCCGACGACGCCGCCGGCGGAGAGGTCGGCGGCGACCGGCCCGAGCCGCAGGGTCCGGGCGGCCTCGAGCGGGCCGACGAGCTCGTCGGCGGTGCCCTCGCGGGGCGGGTCGACGGCGAGGTCGACCGGGGCCGGGCCGGACCCGACCCGCAGGCGCAGGTGGTCGCCGTCGCCGGGACGGCGGGCCCACAGGGCGGTCGACGGGGCGGTCGCGCGGCGCAGCACCTCGCCCGGGTCGGGCAGCAGCACCTCGGCGCGGGCCCGGTGGGTGGCGCGGGCCGCGTCGAGCTCGCGCAGGGAGCGGGCCACCGCGTCGGCGTGGGCGCGGGCGGCGGCGGAGGTGTCGCGCTTCGCCTGCCGGCGGGCCGAGAGGTGGTTCGCGATGGCCATCACGGGGGTCAGCAGCCCGAAGAGCGCGAACCGCCACGAGTCGTAGATCAGGACCATCGCGCCGGCGAGCGCGATGGGGGCGAGCAGCGCCGCGACCGAGAACGGCCGGGCCTTCTCGGGCTCCGGGGCCGGGCCGGGCGGGGTCAGCGCCGGCGGCGGTGCCGGCAGGGCGGCACGCGGGGGACGGTTGAACGCGACCGTGCCGGCGCCGCCGGCGCGCAGCCGCCCGGCGGGGCGGTCGTCGGGGTCCGGGCCGTCGAGGCGGAGCACGAGGGCGCCGAGCCGGAGGTGGTCCCCGACGGCGAGGTCGACGCGGATGCCGGCGGGCACCGCGCCGGCGGCGGTCCAGGTGCCGTTGGACGAGCCGAGGTCGACGGCCCGCACGCCACCGCCGGCGTCGACGGTGACCTCGAGGTGCTCGTGGCTGACGGTGTCGTCGTCGACCTGCAGCGGCAGGCCGGGTGCCCGACCGAGCCGGTGGGTGCCGGACGGCAGCGGCAACCGCAGCCCGGCGACACGGCCGGCGACGACGGTCAGCCAGCGATCGGGCCCGCGGCCCGGCAGGTCGGGCGGACCGTGCGACCGCGCCGGCGCGAGCACCGCCCCCTCCGCGATCGCGAGCTCGTCGAGACGGGTGTCACGGGCCGCGTACGTCCCGTCGACGTCGAGGCCGTCCGCCTCCGCCGGCGCGGGCTGGTCGACCGACCCGACGACGCCGAGGTCGCCCATCGCGGCGAGGACGTCGGCGACGGTGGCACCCGGGGAGACGCGGAGGGTGACCTCCCGCTCCCCGACCCCGGTGCTCACGACGACGTGCATGGCGGCGGAGCCTACGCGGGCCCGGTGGACCGCCGCCGGCGCCGCGTCGGTCGGAGCCACGTCCGGCGTCATCCGTCGGGCGGGACCTCGAAGCTGCAGCGGGGGCCGGGTGCGCGGGCGAGGCGGAGGTCGAGCGTGGCGAGCGGGGCGTCCAGCAGCTCGGCGAGCGCGACGTACGTGGCGTCGTACGGGGTGACGATCGAGCGGAGCTCCCAGCACCGCGCGGCGAGCGGTTCGTACGGCCACAGGGCCACCCGGAGATCGAGCAGGTCCCCGTGGGCCAGTGCGGCGACGTCGTCGCTGACGTCGCCGGCGATGGCCGCTCGCCGGAGGATGCTCGCGACCTCGACGGGGAGCAGGTGCGGGGCAGCGAGGTCGCCGGAGCCGAGGACCTCCGCGGCCCAGACCCCCACCGGGCCACCGTCGAGCAGGGCCGCCACCACGAGCGACGCGTCGACGACGATCACCGGCGGTCGGCGTCCCGGTGCTCGAGGATCCTCTCGGCCGGGAGCGCGGTCCCGGTGCGACGGACGCGCTCGCGGACGTGCCCCAGCAACGCGGCTGGGTCGGGACGACTCGCGAGGTCGGTCAGCTCCGCCCGCAGGTACTCCTGCAGGGACCGGCCCGTGCGTCGGGCACGTGCGGCGAGCTCGTCGCGGACGTCGTCGGGGACGTCGCGGATGGTGATCGAAGGCATGGATGCATGTTGCATGCGACAGCAGCATCCTGCAAGCGGCTGGCATCCCGTTCGAGTCAGGTCGGTCGGCGTTCTCGACACAACGGACGTGCACGGGGTAGCATCACGTGCGTCGAAGGGAACGACATGGCCGAGTCCGAGATCGAGTGGCTCAGCACGGCAGAGGCGGCCCGCCGCCTCGGCATCAACACGCGGACGCTCTACCGGCTCATCGACGCCGGTGACGTGGCCGCGTACAAGTTCGGCCGGGTCATCCGCATCCAGGGCAAGGACGTCGACGCGTTCATCGAGAGCGCGAAGGTCCAGCCCGGGTCGCTGGAGCACCTGTACGCCAACAGCTGAGCCCCGCCACCAGCCACACCCCCACGCGTCGAGGCCCCGCTCCCCATGGCGGGGCCTCGTCGCGTGCGCCCCGACACCTGCTGCGCCCCGGTGTCACCCCACGACGGGCGCTCGCTCGTCGGTTGCGGGTGGGGGCCCGACGGCCCCACCCGGGAGCGACGGAGGTCCACCATGGAGACGCTGGAGCACGACGCCACCCTCGACCGCCGGCGGACGGGGGACGCCGCCCGCGTGTGGGGGGGCGCGCTCGCACGGGGCCTCGTGCTCGGCCTCGGCCTCGGCGTCGCCTTCCGCGGCTGGATGCGGCTCATCTCGACCGACCCCGAGTTCTCGTGGAGCGGGACGATCTTCATCCTGATGGTCTGCACCATCGCGGCCACCGGGGCGTCCCTCGCGCGGACGGCCCGCGCCCGGTTCCAGAGCCGGGCGGCCAGGGCGGCCGCCCGGACGCTCGGGACCATCGCCGTGCTCACGGTCGGTATGGGCGCGGGCGCCCTGGTCCTGCCCATCTGGCTGTGCGCCGGCCTCGCCCTCGGACGACGCGACTGGCACCCCTGGGTCCGCAGGGCCCTCGCCGGCGCCGCCGCCCTCGCCACGGTCGGGGCGGTGGTGACCATCGCGGAGTCGTTCCCGGCGCTCGGCGTCGTCCGCAGCGTGCTGTCGGTCCCGACGCTGCTGGCCATCATGGCGGCCGTCGCGGTGCTGTTCTCGTGGCCGACACGCACGCCGCCCGCCCGGGTCGCGTGAGGTCCCCGGGCGGGCGGTCGACGTCGCCGGTCAGGGGCACACCGCCGTTCCCGACACCACCACCGTGATGGCCCGCTGCCCCGCTGCGTTGCTCAGGTGCAGCGACTCGTGGATCGGGTGGAAGCCGCGACTGCCGTGGTTCGGGTTGCTCCCCACGTCCTGCCGGGTGCCGCCGGACTCCCCCGGCATGCTGCCGTGGTACGGCTCCGGCTGGATGAGCGGGTCGCCGTTCCCCGGCGTGCAGACCTGGTGGGTGTGCGCGGCTGCCGGCGCGCTGATCGTGCTCAGCGCGGCCGCGGCCGCCGCCGCCACCAGGTGTCTCCTCGTGACGTTCACGTCGTCTCCTGACGTCCGGCCGGTGCTCGGCGCACCGGCGCCATGCTGGACGGACGTGCCGCACCACCCCTGGGGGTGACACGGCCCGCACACCGACGTGGACATCGCGCGTCGGACGGTCACGTGGGGCGGTCGTCGTCAACCGCCTCGCGCTCACGCATCTGCTGGTCCAGCCGCTTGTTGAGCGTGAGCAGCCGGCCGATGATGGGCAGCAGCACGAGGTTGAGCCCGTGGAGCACCCCCATCACGAGGAGGAGGCCCCCGACGCGCACCACGGAGGCCCCGACCTGTTCGGCGCCGACCGTCGCGGACCACTCGCGGGGACGCGCGAGCTGGACCACGAACAGCACGTACGCCGAGAAGATGAGGTAGTACGCGAAGTCGGTGAGCACGATGAAGCTCTTGCCCGTGCCGGGGTTGGACCGGAAGACGTCGGCCGCGTAGCTGCGGCCGAAGCGCTTGATGAAGGGGCCCAGCAGCAGCACGAGCGCGACGAGCACGACCGCGGTCACGGTCTCGAGGATCCACCAGTCCATCTCGAACCTCCCGGTCCTGTTGCCGAGGCCGACGACGACCGCCGCCAGCACACCCGTTCCCATGGCCACCCGCCACGCCCACGTCCGACGCCACCGGCGGCGGTCGCGGTCCTCCTCGATGCTCGCGACGACACGCTCGAACAGGTCCGGGCTCTCCTGCACCCCGGCCGTCCCGGCGGTCAACGCCTCCGCCAGTCGCTGTTCGAGGCGCGTCACGATGCACCTCCCAGACGGTCCTGCATCGCTGCCATCCCCCGTCGCTGGTGGGTCTTCACGGAGTTGACGGAGAGCCCGAGCGTCTCCGCGACCTCCGGGGGCGACAGCTCCAGGTAGTAGCGCAGGACGAGCACGTCCCGCTGTCGACGCGGCAGTGCCCGCAGCGCCTCGACGACGAGGCGGTGCTCGTCCTCGAGCTCGACGTCTTCCTCGGCCGTGCGCTGGTACTGGAGCGCGGGTGGCCGGTGCCGCAGCGACACCAGGCCCCGACGGTTGTGGTCGCGTGCGAGGTTGAGGACGATGGAGCGCAGGTAGGCGGCGGCGCGGTCCGGGTCACGGATCCGGTCCAGCGATCGGGACAGCCGGATGAAGGCCTCCTGCACGAGGTCCTCCGCGGCGGCCCGGTCGTCGACGAACAGGCTGGCGAGGCGCACGAGCGAACGGCCGTGCTCCACGAACATGGCCTCCACGACCGCGTGGGTCTGCGTCTCCAAGCGCGCCCCCTCGAGGGCTCCCCGCCGGTGGTCCTACCAGACGGACGTGCGAGCGGCCCGCTCGGGTGACACGACGGGGTTGCAGGGGCGCGCGGTCGGCACGTCGAAGACCTCGGGGCGCCACATCGTCACGTCGTCGGGAGCCCGCCGTGCGCCGCGTCCTCGCCAGCCTGTCCTCCGCCGCGCTCGTCGCCGGCCTGCTCGCCGCCGCCCCGCCGGCCGACGACGCGCCCGTGCTGGCCGCGCCGTCGACCCGCGCCGGCGTCGCGGTGGTCGACGCGACGTGGAACGTCGGGGCCGCCGCCGGGCAGTACGCGGCCTTCCGCGACCCGTCGGCGCCGCTCACCGGCGGCGAGGTCGACCCGCACGCCCACGCGACGCTGAAGCGCGCGAGCTACGGGGTCCAGTCGCGCCTCACCATCCGCGCCATCGTGGTCGAGGACGCCGAGGGCGACGCCGTCGCGCTCGTGAAGTCCGACAACTACCTCGCGCAGGACCTGCTGCTGCGCCGGGTCGGGCAGCACCTCGAGGCCGCCGGCTCCCGCATCGCCGACGACGACATCCTCCACGCCGCGAGCCACAACCACTCGTCGCCCTACTACGCGACGGCGGCCGCCGGCGTGTGGCTGTTCCAGGACGTCATCGACCTGCGGATGTTCGAGTACCAGGCCCGCAGGATGGCGCAGGCGATCCTCGAGGCCGAGGCGTCGATGGTGCCGGTCCGCGTCGGGGGGACGAAGGTCACCCACGACGTCTACAAGGGCAACATCATGCGCCAGCAGCGGGCCGACGACGGCTCGCCGACCGGCTACCCGTCCGACCACGGCGACCTCGACCTGTCGGTGCTGCGCTTCGACGCGCTCGACGGCGCCGGCGGCTGGACCCCGCTCGCCACGTGGATGACGTGGGGCCAGCACCCCGAGTCGCTCGACTCCCACGACCTCGTCACCGCCGACTTCCTCGCCCCGCTGGAGCGGATGGTCGAGCGCGACACCGGCGCGCCGCTGCTGTTCAGCCAGGGCGACGTCGGCTCGGCGGAGGGCCCCTACGACGGCTGGAACCGCGGCCGCCTCGAGGACGGCACGCTCGTCGCGTGGGCCCACATCGGCCACGCCCACACCGAGCGGGGCGCGCGCCTGCTCGCCGACTCGGTCGTGGAGGGCTTCGAGGAGATCGGCCGGGGCGAGGGCCTCGTGCCGTGGGACCTCGACGCCGACGTCGACGCGGTGGACGGCTGGATCGCCGGTCCGCTGTCGCACCCCTACCCGGCCGTGTCGAACTGCAACACCCGCACGACCGCGCAGGGCAACCCGGGCGCGCCCGTCGTCGGCCTGCCCGACTGCGGCCGCGCGGGCTTCCCGATGACCGGCAACCCGGTCTACGACAACCTCGCCGCCCACGGCATCGTCCCCGCCACCTACGACGCGCCGTCGTTCATGGCCGTCGAGGAGAACGCCCGCATCCGCCTGCAGGCGGTCCGCATCGGCGACGTGCTGCTCGCCTCCTGCGCCTGCGAGGCCCAGGTCGACCTCATCGAGAACGTCGAGTCCCGCACGAACCGGATCGTCGGCGACCAGTACGACGGGTTCGACTGGGCCACCGACGAGGAGACGACCTGCGAGCAGCAGGCCGACACCTCGTGGCGCTGCGTCTACACCTCCGAGCGGGCCCGCGCGTCGCGGACCTGGACGTTCTCCGACGCGGCCCACCGCCGCTGGCAGGCCCAGGTCCACAACCCCGCCGACGGGTGGGACGACCTCACCAACCTGCCGTTCGCCAACGGCGAGCCGGCGGACCCGGCGAGGATCAAGGGCAACTTCTCCTCCGAGGAGCTCGACGAGCGCACCGGCTACGGGATGGTCGTCGGCATCGGCCACGCCGGTGACTACAACGGCTACACGGTCAGCTACCGCGAGTTCGTCGCCTACGACCACTACCGCAAGGCGCTGACCGCCTACGGGCCGCACACCGCCGACTGGATGTCGACGTGGCTGGTGCGCATGGCCCGCGACATGAACGACGACGGCTACTCGTGGCAGGAGGCGTACGCCGCGCTCGACCGCGACCCGACCGCCGTGGCGCGCGAGGCGGCCGACGAGGCCCGCCAGGAGGCGCTCGCCGTGGCCCTCGGCAACGCCGCCGGCGCCGCGTACGACGCGTACGAGGCCGCGCTGGCCGACGACGTCGGCCCGGCCCGCGCCATCGGCCTGTCCGACACGGCCGTCGAGCGCTTCGACGCGGTCGAGTTCTCCTGGATCGGCGGCTCGAACGCCGTGGACAACCCGCTCGTGCGCGTCGAGCGGCTCGCCGACGACGACGCGTGGGTCCCGTTCGCCGACATGACCGGCGAGGTCCAGACGATGGTCGACCTCCCCAACGGCGTCCAGGGCATCGCCGCGACGTGGACCGGCACGCAGCAGTGGCGCTGGACCGCGAACTTCGAGGCCTACACCGCCGGCCCCGACCCGCGCCTGCCCTCGACGCCGGCCGGCACCTACCGGTTCGTCGTCGACGGCCACATCCGCCAGGACGGGGCGACCGAGCCGTACGCGCTGACCTCCGAGCCGTTCACCGTCGCGCCGTGGCGCGGCATCGTCCCGCCCGACGGTCCCGAGGCGTTCGCGCAGGGTGAGGGCGCCGACCTGCTGCTCACCGTCCCCGACGTCGTCGTCTACCCCCGCAGCTACGGGTCGACCTTCCCGTTCGTCGCCGACGACGGCAAGGGCCAGGTGGACGCCGACGGCACCTACCTCGACGAGCGGGTCTGCGAGACCTGCACCTTCCGGCCGTGGGCGCCCTTCGGGCGGGTCGCGTCCGTCACGGTCGAGGTCCGGCCCGTCGGCGGGCTCGGCCCGGCCCGGCAGGTCGAGGCGGAGCGCGTCGGTCCGTCGACCTGGCGGGTGCGCGGCGCCGCGCTCGGACCGTCGGCGACGGTGCGGGTCCCCGTGGGCGGCATCGTCGACACCGGCGGGAACACCAACGGCACTGCCGGATGCCCGGTCGTGCTCGGCGCCGGCGGCACGATCGCGCCCGAGCAGCTGTCGATGGCCTGTCGCTGACCGCCACGCCCCAACCCGGCCCGAACCCGCCCACCACCCACCGGCCCGGCCCCACACCCACCGGCCCCGTAGGCTCGCCGGCCCCACCCCTGCGAGCACGGGAGCCCTGCACGTGGCCGACGACCCCCTCACCCCCTTCCGCCTCGACGGGAAGGTCTGCGTCGTCACCGGCGCGTCCTCCGGGCTCGGGGCCCGCTTCGCCCGCGTGCTCGCCGGCGCCGGCGGCCGCGTCGTGCTGGCCGCGCGCCGCGTCGAGCGGCTCCAGGACCTCGCGGCCGAGCTCGGTGGCGACGTCGCGCTGGCCGTCGCCTGCGACGTCGCCGACGCGGCGAGCCGCGCCGACCTGCTCGCCGCCGCGACCGAGCGCTTCGGCCCCGTCGACGTGCTGGTCAACAACGCCGGCGTCACCGAGGTGCGGCCCGCGACCTCCGAGGACGACGAGACGTTCGAGCGCGTCCTCGCCGTGAACCTCACCGGCCCGTTCGCGCTCGCCCGCGACGTCGCCGCCCCCGCCATCGAGGCCGGTCGGTCCGCCGCCATCGTCAACGTCGCGTCGGTGCTGGGGCTCGTCGGCGCCGGCATCATCCCGCAGGCCAGCTACACCGCCTCGAAGGGTGGGCTCGTGAACCTGACCCGCGAGCTCGGTGCCCAGTGGGCGCGGCGCGGCGTGCGGGTCAACGCGATCGCGCCCGGCTGGTTCGAGTCGGAGATGACCGGCGACATGTTCGAGTCCGACTCCGGCCAGGCGTTCATCAAGAAGACCGTGCCGATGGGCCGCCACGGCGCCGAGCACGAGCTCGACGGGGTGCTGCTGTTCCTCGCCTCCGACGCCTCGACGTACGTCACCGGCCAGACCATCGCCGTCGACGGCGGCTGGACGGCCATCTGAGCGCCGGCGGACCCACCGACGCCGGGCGCGACCCGGTGCCGAGGCTGCTGTTCGCGCTGTTCGCCGTCGCGTTCGGCACCAACGTCCCGAGCCCGCTGCTGCTGCGCTACCGCGCGGACCTCGACCTCTCGGCCGTCGCGCTGACCGCCATCTTCGGGGTCTACGCCGCCGGGCTGCTGCCGGCGCTGCTGCTCGGCGGCCCCGCGTCCGACCGGCGCGGCCGGCGTGCCGTCGCCCTGCCGTTCGTGCTGCTCTCCGCGCTGGCGTCGCTGACGTTCCTGCCCGGCCCGGGGCTCGTCGGCCGGCTGTTCGTCGGCCGGTTCCTGCAGGGCATCGTGTCGGGGGTGGTGTTCGGGGTCGGGTCGGCGTGGGTCGCCGACGTGACCCTGCGGCAGGGCCGGGCCCGGGCGGCCGACGCCGCCCGGCGCACCACCATCGCCCTGTCGGCCGGCTTCGCGCTCGGACCGCTCGCCGGCGGCCTGCTCGGCCAGTGGGCCCCCGCCCCGCTCGCCACGCCCTACCTCGTCCACGTCGCCCTGCTCGTCACCGGGCTGGTGCTGCTGCTGCGGGTGCCGGACGTGTCGACGCCGTCGGGCACCGGGCCGCTGCTGGACCTCGGCATCCCCGCCGGCGCCGGACGCCCGTTCGTCTGGTTCGTGCTGCCGGCCGGGCTGTGCGTGTTCACGTTCCCGTCGCTGTCGATCACGGTGCTGCCGCTGGAGCTGCAGTCCGCGATGGCCGGGTTCGACGTGGCCGTCACCGGCGTCGTCGCCGCCCTGACCATGTCCGCCGGCGTGCTGGTGCAGCCGTTCGCCCGCCGGTACGGCCCGGTCGCGGTCGCCTGGCTCGCCCCGGTCGCCGGCGGCGTCGGCCTGCTCGTCGCGGTGGCCGCGTCGGCGGTCGACCTGTGGCCGGCCCTGCTGCCCTCGGCGGTGCTGCTCGGCGCCGGGTACGGCCTGTCGCTCGTCGCCGGCCTCACCGCGACGGAGCGCCTGGCCGACCCGGCGCAGCGCGGGGCGCTGACCGCGTCGTTCTACGCGATCGCGTACCTCGGCTTCGCGACGCCGACGCTGGTGGCGTGGGGCGGGCGCGCCGGTGCGCTGTCGGGGCGGCTGCTCGTCGTCGCCGGCGTGGCGGTCGTCCTCGCGGCCGTGCTGGCCGGCCCGGGCCGCCGCCGCATGCCACCGCCGGCGGCGTCGGCGCCCCCCGACTGACCCGACACCGCGCGTCGTCGCGGGACGGGCCCGTGGCCGGTGGTCGGCCGGCCGGTGGTCGGGCGGGCCCTGCGGTTCCGGCACCTACCGTGCCACGGCGCACCGACCGAGCGGGACTGCGGAGGTCCCTCGGCCCCCCGACCCTCGGACCCGCCATGTCGTCGCTCGACACCAGCACGTTGCGACGCGCCACCCTCGACGAGCACGGGTGGCGCGAGCCGCTCGCGCTCGCCGTCGGTCTCGACCTGCTCGCGATCGGCGCCGTCGCCGTGCTCCGGCAGGACCCGTCACTGCTCGTCCTGTCGCTGCCCGCGCTCGTGGTGGGGCTGCCCGTCGTCGTGCTGCTGCTCCGGGCGCCGCGCGAACGGCGCCGGCGGGTCGCGCTGGCCGCGCTGCTCGCGGCCGCCGGCGCGCTCGGGACCGGACTGCTCGCCGGCGGTGCGCTGGCTCGCGCGACCGTGGCGACGCTCGTCTCGGCCGGCCTCGCCGTCGGGGTCGCGGCCGCCGGGTTCATGCTCGTCGACGCGCTGGCGGTCCGCCGGCGGCTGGCACGGCTCTCCTCGACGGTGCGCACCGCGGCCGCCGGCGCGACCGGGCTCGCGGTCCTGCTGCTCGCCCCGATCGGGGCGCCGTGCCCGCCGCTGACCGGCGGCGGCAGCGCCTGCGTCGCCGTGGGCGGCCCGGTCGCCGAGAACCTCGCGCTCGCGGTGCTGGTGGCCGTCGCCGTCTGGTCGCTGCTGTCGTCGCCCCGCTGGGCACCGGTCGGCCACCGGTTCCGTCCGCGGCCCTGAGGCTCGGGCGGTCCCGCGTCCACCCGGCGCGGGGCCACCACTAGGGTCCCCGGGCGGGGCCGGCGACCGCCGGCGCCGGACGCCCCGGACGCCCCGGGGAGCTAGGGAGCCCGCCGTGCTCGACGACCGCCTCGCCGAGGTGCTGCGCGTCGACGTGACCGACCACGTCGCGACGCTGACCCTCGACCGACCCCACCGCCGCAACGCGATGGACGCGACCCTCGGAGAGGCGATGCTCGTCGCCACCGAGGCGCTGTCGGTGCGGGACGACGTCCGCGCGGTCGTCCTCACCGGCGCTGGCGAGCACTTCTGCGTCGGCGGTGACCTCGCCGACGGCGCCGGCGGCATCGCCTCCGACGCGCCCCTGCCGAGCGTCGTCCGCGACCTGCGCACCGCGATGCGCTCGTCGCAGCTGCTGCACGACATGCCCATCCCGTCGGTCGCGGTCATCCGCGGGGCGTGCGCCGGGGCCGGGCTGTCGTGGGCCGCCGCCTGCGACCTGCGCATCTGCGCCGACACGGCCCGGTTCTCGACCGCGTTCGTGCGCGCCGGGGTGTCGGGCGACTTCGGTGGCACCTGGCTGCTGCCCCGGATCGTCGGCGACGCCCGGGCCCGGGAGCTCTACCTGCTCAGCGAGCGCTTCGGTGCCGACGAGGCGCTCGCGATGGGGCTCGTGTCCCGGGTGGTGCCCGACGCCGAGCTCGACGCCGCCGGGCGGGCCGTCGCGGCGCGCCTCGCGGCCCTGCCCCCACTCGCGGTCCGCGCCGCGAAGCGCAACCTCAACGACGCCCACCGGACGTCCTTCCCGGAGCACCTCGAGCTCGAGGCCACCCGGCACGCCGGCTGCGCACGAACCGAGGATGCCGTGGAGGCCGCCATGAGCTTCCTCGAGAAGCGCGAGCCGACCTTCCACGGTCGCTGACGCCCGACCGCCCCGCGCCAAGCCGACACCGGGAGCCGCCGCCGTGCCCGACGACCTCGCCGACCAGCGACGCCAGTACCTCGAGGGCGGACTGCGCCGGGCACAGCTCGACCCCGACCCGCTCGCGCAGCTGCGCCGTTGGCTCGAGGACGCGCTGACCGACGACCGCGTCGGCGAGGCCACCGCGATGCACCTCGCCACCGTCGACGACACGGGCGCGCCGGACGGCCGGGTCGTGCTGTGCAAGGGGCTCGACACGGGCGTCGTGTTCTACACGAACTACACGTCGGACAAGGCCGTGCAGCTCGACCACGCCGGTCGGGCGGCGATCACCTTCCACTGGGACCCGCTCGAGCGACAGGTCCGGCTCCGCGGTGAGGTGGAGCGCACCTCGGCCGAGGAGTCCGACGCGTACTTCGCGTCGCGGCCGCGCGGCTCGCAGGTCGGTGCGTGGGCGAGCGACCAGTCCGAGCCGATCGCGTCACGTGAGGCGCTGGAGGAGCACGCCCGGTGGGTCGAGGCGCGCTTCGACGACGACGGCCCCGTGCCTCGCCCCGAGCACTGGGGCGGCTACCGGCTGGTCCCGGACCGGGTCGAGTTCTGGCAGGGGCGGCCGAACCGGCTGCACGATCGCTTCCGCTACATCCGCGACGCCGGCGGCTGGACCATCACCCGCCTCCAGCCCTGAGCCCGGGGTCTCGTCGGTGTCGCGTCCCAGCGCGGGTCAGGCGGGGCGGCCGGGCAGCGACGCGACGCACGCCCAGAAACGCATGGCTGCCTGGAGGTCCCTCGCCATCTCCCCGAACCCGCGCTTGCGCATGTAGGCGTTCGTGCCGCGTCGGTACGACTCCTCGACGTCCTCGAGTCGCTCCGAGGACGACAGGACCGACACCGGGATGGTGCGGAGCTCCGGGTGCGAGCGGACCTCCTCGAGCACCTCGAAGCCGGTGCGCCTCGGCATCTTGAGGTCGAGCAGGACGAGGTCGGGCCGATCGGCGTCCCGGTGGGCTCCGCGACGGTGGAGGTAGTCGAGCGCCTGCTGGCCGTCCTCGACGACCGCGACCCGGATCTCGATGCCCTCCACCTCGGAGAGGGCGGTCGAGATGAAGAAGCGCTGGTCCGCGTCGTCCTCGACGAGCAGCACGTTCATGGTCTTCATCACACCGAGGTCCTGTCGTCTCGTCGGGGGCCGGCCGTGGGAGGGCGGTCGGCGCCGGGCGCCTGCGTGTCGTCCTCGATCCCCTCGTCCGTCACCAGCGAGGGTGCCGTACCGCTCTTCGTCGGGAGCGAGATCCGCAGATCGGCCCCGCCCGTGTGCGGAACGAACCCGATGGACCCGCCCACCTCGGACACGATCTTGCGGCAGACGGCCAGCCCGATCCCGGTGCCGGGAGCCCCGGACTCGAGCCGCTCGAACACCCGGAACACGCGCTCGTGGTGCTCCTCCGGGATCCCGACCCCGTCGTCGAGCACCCGGACCTCCCCGCCGGAGGCGCTGACCTCGACGTGCACGTCGTCCCGGCCGCCGTACTTCGCGGCGTTCTCGATGACGTTGGTGAACAGCTGCCGGGCCCGGGTCGGGTTCATCCAGAGCACCGGCAGGGAGCCGACGGCTCGTACGGTCGCGCCGGGGTGCCGCGCCTCGACGTCCTGCGCGACGTCGGCGACGAGCTCGCCGAGCGGCACCGCCTCCGGCGCGGTGTCGACCCGCCCGACCCGCGACAGCTCCAGCAGGTCGGCGATGAGCTGCTCGATGTAGGCGGTGTTGGAGCGCATCCGGTCGAGGTAGAAGGGCACCCGCTCGCCGGCCCCGGGTCGCTCGCGCAGCTCCTTGTCGAGCAGCTCGAGGAACCCGGTGAGGGCCAGCAACGGGGTCTTGAGGTCGTGGGAGGCGGAGTAGACGAAGGTCTCGAGCTCGTCGTTGACCGCCTCGACCTCGGCGCGTGCCTCGCGCTCACGGTCGAGCAGGTCGGCGCGGGCGAGGGACAGGTCGGCGAGGACGGCGAGGCGACCGAGGAGCCGGTCCTCCTCGGTGCCCCAGAACGGTGTCGCGGCCGCACGCCACACCAGCAGCGTCGCCCCGGCGAGCGGGACGGCCCGGGGCGTGCCGCCCGACGGTGCGCCGGCCCGGCCGACGAGCGTCCCGTCGGTGGCGAGCAGCTCGGCCGCCTCCGCCCCGAGCACGCCGCGGACGTGCGGAAGCAGGACGTCGGCGACCTCGTCGCGGCTGGCGGTGTCCATCAGCGTCACCGAGGCGCGGTACAGCGCCTCCTCCTCGCGGACCCGCCACGCCGAGCGGATGAACGAGGGCGGGACGAACGCGAGGTAGAAGCCGATCGTCGACGCGATCGACAGCAGCGACACGGTGAGCCGTACCGCGGGATCCTGGTCCCCCGTGCCGGAGCCGATCAGCGCGAGCCCCAGCAGGGTCGCGGCGACGGCGAGGGAGCGCATCCGCCGGCGCGACACCGTCGGCTCACCACGTCCGGCCCGCCACAGCCGCACCGCCACGATGGCCGAGATCACGAGCCAGTGGGCGATGAAGACCACCGTGTACGCGAGCAACGCCCTCGAGCGTGGCGCCCCCGGCTCCGGGAGGTCCCCGAGCGAGATCGTCCAGACGGCGAGCGCGGCCGTGACGACGTCCGTGGTTCGCAGGACCCATCGTGGGAGGGGGTGGAAGGCGGAGGCGAACCGGGCGAGCACCCACGGCCACGCGAGGAGGCTCAGGATGACGACGGTGACCAGCGGATCGGGGAGCTCGGGACCCGCGACCAACGAGATGCCGACCCCGACGGCGAGGATCCCGAAGCCGATGGCCAGCCACCGGGAGCTCTCGTCACGACGGACCCACCACAGGCGCGCCGCGGCCAGCCCGAGGCCCACGTACAGCAGCGAGCTGATGTCGGAGACGGTCTCGACGAGGCGCTCCACCCGCCCTCCCGGTGCAGCCGTCCGCCGATACTGCCACCTCGGCGTGACCCCGTCAGGCGAACGGGCGCACCGGTCGCCGGGGGCCGTCGCGACCCGGGTCAGCGTGCCGGCGCGTCCCCGAGGAGGAAGACGGGCCGGTCGGTGTCGTCGAGCGTGGCGAAGCGGACCTTCACCCGGCCGCCCACCCGCCACGGCCCGGACGTGGTGGTGAGGCCGTGCTCGTCCACCTCGAACGAGCCCCGCTGCCCGCGCGGCAGGCCCAGCGCCCGCTCCGCGGTGACGAAGCCGGTGAGGCCGAGACGCGGCAGGCGGATGCGCATGCCGTTGGGCGTGAGGCCGGTGACGACCGCCTCCTCGGGGCCGTCGAGCACGTCGCGGTCGAGGAGCCGCGCCCACAGGTCACCGCGCTCGCGGGCGCTGGCCCGGTTCACGGCACCGGCGCGCGCGTCGAGCCAGCCGGCGAGCCCTCGGAGCTCGTCGACGTCGTGCGGCGGGGCCTCCCCCGCCAGGGCCGCTCGGATCTGGCGGTGCACGACGAGGTCGGCGTAGCGCCGGATCGGCGACGTGAAGTGGGTGTAGGCGCCGGCGGCGAGCCCGACGTGGGCGGACGGGTCGGGGTCGTAGGTCGCCCGGGCGGTGCCGCCGGTCGCCGCGGTGACGAGCAGGTCACGCTCCTCCTCGCGGCCGGCCTCGGCGAGCCGGTCAGCGGCGGCGACGACCTCGGCGATGACCTGGGCGGCCTCCGCGTGCTCGTCCGACAGCGAGGGCAGGGACACCCCGGCGAGCTCGGCGGCGGCGGCGAGCCGGTCGTGGCGCTCCGGGTCGAGCCCGACGTGGGCCCGGTAGAGGGCCGGGACGCCTCGCTCGACGAGCCACGCGGCGACGGCCTCGTTGGCGGCGACCATGAGCCGCTCGACGAGGCGGTAGGCCGCGGCGTGCGGCTCGGCGTCGAGGACCGCGAGGCGCCCGTCCTTCAGGCCCGGCTCGAGCTCGGCGTCCTCGAACAGGTCCTCGAGGGTGGTGCGGGCGTCGCGCTGCGCGCCGAGGCGGCGGGCCGCCTCCGCGAGGTTGGTGATGACGGCGTCGACCGTCTCGGCGTACTCGCCGCCCTCGGCGGCCAGCAGCGAGCCGTCGCCGTCGAGCCACGCCTCGACCGCGCCGTAGGTCAGCCGGGCGGCGGAGCGGACGGTCGCGACCTCCACGTCGACCTCGAGGACCTCGCCGCGGGGCGACACGGCGAAGCTCACCGAGACGGCGTCACGGTCCTCGCCGGCGACGAGCGACAGGGCACCCTCGGACAGGACCGGGTCGAGCATCGGGGCGTTCTCCCCGACCCGCAGGTACGCGGTGGTGGCGACGGTGCGGGCGTACAGGTCCGCGGGCGAGCCCGGTGCGACGACCCCGGCGACGTCGGCGATGTGGACGACGACCTGGACCGGGCCCTCCTCGGTGCCGTCCCAGCCGGCGGTCAGGGCGTCGTCGATGTCGCGCGTGCTGGCGCTGTCGATCGTGACGCAGGCCTCGGCGGTGCGGTCGACCGGCGTGAGGTCGGCGCCGGGCACGGGGGTCGCGCCGGCCGGGTCGAGCCCGACCGCGCCGCCTCGCCCGCCGCCGGCGAGCAGCCCGATCACGCGGGTGTGCGTGGCGGTGGCGCCGGCCTCGTCGAGGCCCGCGCCGGCGGCGCCGCCCGGGACCAGCGACGGTGCGGCACCGCCGAGCGCGACGACCACGGCCGCGGCGCGGATGTGCTGCGGCGAGCCGTGCACGAACGGCCCGGCGACGAGCGCCCGGGCGACCGGCTTGCCCTCGTCACCCTCGGCGACGAGCACGACGACCTGCCGGCCGACGGCCTGCGCGACCTTCTGCTCGACGCCCGGGTCGAGGTCGACCCAGCCGGAGCCGAGCGACGGGTCGGGCGAGACGACCAGCCGGGCCGGCCCCCGCTCGACCCGGCCGAGCAGCATCCGTCGCGGACGGTCGACGACCGAGACCTCCGCCGCCGAGGCGCCCTTCGCGTCGACGGTGACGGTCGCGTCGACGAGGTCGTCCGCGAGCATCCGGCCGGCGAGGTCCGGCGGCACGAAGGCGGAGTCGAACGTCCGGGTCACGCCGTCCTGGTCGGCCGCGTCGAACGTCGTCGGGGTGACGCCGTCGGCGTCGACGGGGGTCAGGAAGCCGAAGCCTCGGGGGTGGGGACGGAAGCGGGCGCGGACGGGCACGACGGCGAGGACCTCGGGTCGGGTGGCGGGGGTGCGTGGCGCGAGCGCGCCGGGAGGCCCCCAGTGTGCCGTGCCGGCGCGCCCTCTCCCGCCGCCGGCCGCACGAGGCGGGTGCCAGGGGCGGGATCGCGTCAGCGCCGGCCGGCGCGGGCCCGGACGGCCGCCGGGTCGAGGACCACGATCCGGCCCCGCGACAGCGCCACCTCGCCGGCGGAGACGAGCTCCTGCAGCACCCGGTTGGCCGTCGGGCGGGTGGTCCCCGCCATGGTCGCGAGGTCCTCCTGGGTGACGGTGATGGTCACGTGACCGTCGGCGTCGGGCTCCCACAGCGCAGCGAGGTCGACGAGGCGTCGCACCAGCCGCCGCTCCGCCGGCAGGTGCAGCGCCTCGACGAGCTGGGCCGACAGGTCCCGCACGAGCGAGGTGAGCTGGCCGAGCACCGCTTCGGTGACCTCCGGGTGGGTGCGCCGCAGCTCGGCCCAGGTCGAGGTGGGCAGGGCGAGCGTCTCGACGGGCTCGAGCGCCACGACCGACGCCGAGCGGGTCGCCGCCTCGTCGGTGGCGGCGAGCTCCCCGAAGTTGGCGCCGACCCCCAGGACGTTGAGGGTGACGGTGTCCCCGAGGGGCGTGGTCCAGCGGACGGCGACCCGCCCCTTCACCAGCAGGTGCACGGCGTTGGACGGGTCGCCCTGGTGGAACACGGAGTCGCCCTTGCGGAACCGCCGGCGCACGGCGGCGGCAAGCACCTCACGGCGCACGGTCTCCGGCAGGTCGGCCAGCAGCGTCGGCACCACGTCGTCCCCTCCCCCGTGTCGGCGGACCTCCGCCCGCCGGTCGGTCGCTCAGTCGGTCCGGTCGGCGACCGGCGGCGTCGCCGCGCCCTCGCCGGCGCCGGCGAGGTGCGCGAGCAGCCCGCGGCGCAGCTTGCGCATCCCGCCGATCCACCGGTCGTGGTCCTGGCCGCGCAGGCTCGCGTGGTCCGCGACCTCGCGGTGCGGCAGGACGAGGAACTGGCGCTCGCTGCGCAGCGCATCGACGACCGCGGCCGCGACGTCCTCCGGCTCGATCGCCCCGGCGTCGAGGAAGCCGGTGGTGTCCTGCTCGAGCATCGGCGTGCGCACCCCCTGCGGGCACACCGCGAGCACCCGCACACCGTCGTCCCCGTGGGTCATCGCGAGGTGCTCCGCGAACGACAGGGCCGCCGCCTTCGTCGCGCCGTACGGCGCGGCGAAGAGGTGGTTGAGCAGCCCCGAGGCGGAGACGGTCGAGACGAACGTCCCGCCGCCCCGCTCGAGCCACTCGGGGACCAGCTCACGGGCGGCGCGCACGCCGGCCATCACGTTGACGTCCCACGAGCGCTGCCAGCCGTCGTCGTCGGCCTCGGCGGCGCTACCCCCGACGGCGATGCCGGCGTTGGAGCACCACACGTCGACGCGGCCGTGGGCGGCGCGGGCATCGGCGACCGCGGCCGCGACCCCCTCGGCGGTGGCGAGGTCAGCGACGACCGCCGTGGCCGCGACCCCGGTGGCGGCCACCTCGTCGGCGACGCCGGCGGCGCCGGCGGCGTCCCGGTCGACCACCACGACCGCCGCGGCGCCCTCGGCGGCGAACCGGCGCACCAGCGCCGCGCCGATGCCGGACGCGCCGCCCGTCACCACCACGACCTGGTCGGCCACGACGCCCTGCTGCTCGCTGTCCTGCTCCGGCACCCGTGCCTCCCTGCTCGGTGCCCGCCGCGACGCGCCGGCGGTGGCGCGACGCTAGTGCTCCACGCGTGCGGCCGCCGGCGCCGGCGGTAGCGTCCGGACCGGCCGCCACACGAGAGGGAGCCCGACCGTGCCCGTGGAGATGACCGTCGCCGAGCTGCGCCAGGCCACCGACGTGGACCTCGGCGCGTCCGACTGGGTCCGGGTCACCCAGGAGATGGTCGACGGGTTCGCCGACGCGACCCTCGACCACCAGTGGATCCACGTCGACCCGGAGCGGGCGAAGGACGGGCCGTTCGGCACGACCATCGCGCACGGGTACCTGACCCTGTCGCTGCTGCCGCACTTCGTGTCGCAGATCGTGTCGGTCCCCGACAAGCGCATGGGCGTGAACTACGGCATCGACCGCCTCCGGCTCACCGCGCCGGTGAAGGTCGGCTCGCGGGTGCGCGGCCGTGGGGTGCTCAAGGGCGCCGAGGACAAGGCCGGCGGGGTGCTCTACCGCATCGAGGTCACGGTCGAGATCGAGGACGAGGAGCGGCCGGCGCTGGTCGGCGAGATCCTGTACGTCGTCTACGGGCCGGAGTCGGCGTGAGCGGCGACGCGGTCGGGGAGGCCCGCTCGGCGGACGTCGCGGAGGGCGCCGCGCCGGCGGTGCGCCCGTTCCACCTGTCGCTGCCGGTCCGGGACCTCGACGAGGCCGCCGACTGGTACGTCGACGTGCTCGGCACCGGCCGCCGGCGCACCGGGCCGGGGTGGGTCGACCTCGACCTGTTCGGCTCGCAGCTGAGCCTGCACCTGGTCGAGGGCTACGAGCCCGACCCGCGCACGACCACGGTCGACGGCACCGCCGTGCCGCTGCGCCACCTCGGCGTCGTGCTCGACCCCGACACGTGGCACGCGCTCGTGGCCCGGCTCGAGGCCGCCGGCGTGACGTTCCTGCTCACCCCCCGCAGCCGCTTCGTCGGCGAGCCCGGCGAGCAGCACACGCTGTTCCTCGCCGACCCGTCCGGCAACGCGATCGAGGTCAAGGCCTTCCCCGCCGGCGCCTGGGTCTGAGCCCACCGCCGGCGCCTGGGTCTGAGCGCCCCGCCGACGCGGCCGAGCAGGACCGCGACGGCCGGCCCGCCGCCGGTCGCGGGGCGTCGCTCACGTCACGCGCGCTTCCTCCGCATCCGCGGGAACCGTGCGCCGACCACGGTCAGGTCGCGACCCCACGGCGCTCACACGCGCGCTTCCTCCGCATGCGCGGGGATCGTGCGACGCGCGCCGCCGGCGCGGCGTCAGCGGTAGTACGGGTAGGCCTGGCCGGCCGACCACGGCGGGCGGGACGAGCAGCCCACGCCGTCCTCCCGGGACGTGGTGCGGCCGTCGAGTCGGTACGGGTCGTCGTCGCCGAGCAGGAGCACCTGGTGGCCGATGTCGCCGCAGTCGAGGTCGTCCACGACGGGGAGGCACTCACGGTACGCGGGGTGGCACGACCAACCGCCGTCCGTCCGCCCCGTGTGCGGACCGGCGGACCCGCCGGACGCCGGCGGCGGCGGTGGCGGTGGCGGGGCGGCGGCCTGCTGCTCGCGGCAGGCCGGGGTGGCCGCCTCCGCCGCCGCGGCACGCAGCCGTCGGGTGAGGTCCGGGTCCTCGTCGGTGAACCGCTCGTCGATCCGACCGAGCCCGGCCCGCACGAGCGCGACGTTCAGCGACGCGCCGTCGGACACGCGCACGACCTCGCCGACGGTCCTGCCGAAGCGGTCGGTCGGTGGCGAGCCGGCCGGGCGGTACACCGCGACGGTCTGGCCCGCGACGAAGCGGCCGGTCAGGTCGGCAGCCTCGGGGCCGCACGCCTCGGTCCCGCCGCGGGTCTCCGGCGTGTCGACGATCGCGATGCGGACGCGCGTGCCGTCGGCGAGGTCGATGGTGTCGCCGTCGACCACGTCGACCACGCGGGAGAGCACGACCACGGGGGCGTCGTCGCCGCGGGGTGACGCGCTCGATGGGCGCGCCGGGCTCGGCGACGGGGACGGCGAGGGCCGTGCCGCCGGGGTCGGCGCCGCCGACGGCGACGGCCGCGCGCGCACCACCGGCGACGGACGCGCCGGCGGCGAGGGGGACGGCGACGAGGTCAGGCGCTCGCGCGAACGTGCCGGCGACGGGCTCGGCGAGGCGGTGTCCGGCGGCGGCGTGCTCGCCTCCTCCGGCGCGGTCACGGCCGTCGGGACGGCGGGGCCCCCGCGCCCGACGACGGCGGCGAGCGCGAGCGCGCCCGCGAGGACGGTCACGACCGCCCGCGTCGACGGCGGCTCCCGCCGACCGTCCCCCCAGCCCGACATGTCCGCCCCTCGGTCCCCCACGAGGTGACGACGGTACTGCGGCGTGTGACCCCGCCTCGTGTCGTGAGCCACGCGCGCCGGCGGCGAGGCGTCAGCGACACGCACGCTTCCTCCGGATCAGGAGGAAGCGGGCGGCGAGCGGGAGCGGTCGGTCAGGGCGCGCCCGGAGGACGCGTCGTTCCCGCGCCGGCGGAGGAACCACGCGACCGGGCCGAGGCCGCGCGACCGGGCCGCAGCCGGCGGAGGAACCACGCGACCGGGCCGAGGCCGCGCGACAGGGCCGAGGCCGCGCGGCCGCGCCGGCGGCGTCAGAAGTCGCCGGCGCGCTCCCGCAGGCGGCCGAGCACGTCGACGACCGTGGCCTGCTCGTCGGCCGTGAGGCCCGGGTCGGCGAACACCGTGTCGTTGAGCCGGGCCGTGGCCTCCTTGGCGAGGGCCCGGCCGGCCTCGGTGATGGTCGCGAGCTTGGCACGCCGGTCGGTCGGGTGCTCCTCGCGGACCACCAGCCCCTCGCGCTCCAGCCGGTCGACCGCCGAGGTGACCGACGTGGGGTGGACCTGCAGCCGCTCGCCGAGCTTGCCGAGCGGCAGCGCCCCGTTGCGGGAGAACTCGAGCACCATCAGCAGCTCGTAGCGGGCGAAGGTCAGCTCGAGCGGACGCAGCACCTCGTCGATGCGGGCGAGCAGCAGCTGCTGCGCCCGCATCACCGACGTGACCGCCGCCATCGCCGGCGCGGCGTCGGCCCAGCCGCGCGCCTCCCAGTGGCGGCGCGCCTCGGTGATGGGGTCGAACGGCAGCCCGGTCATCAGACGTTGCGGCGGTAACGGCCACCGACCTCGAAGAACGCCTCCGAGATCTGCCCGAGCGAGCAGTGCCGCACGGCGTCCATCAGCACGTCGAAGACGTTGCCGCCGTCCATGGCGACCTGCTGCAGCCGGGCGAGGTGCGCCTCGGACGTGTCGGCGTGGCGGGCGTGGAAGTCGCGCAACCGGGCGAGCTGCGAGCGCTTCTCGTCCTCGGTGGCGCGGGCGAGCTCGAGCGGCGCGCCGGCCTCCTCGTCCTCGACCCGCTGGTCGCGCAGGAACGTGTTGACGCCGACGATGGGCAGCGAGCCGTCGTGCTTGCGGCTCTCGTACAGCATCGACTCGTCCTGGATCCGACCGCGCTGGTAGCCGGTCTCCATCGCGCCGAGCACGCCACCGCGGTTGGCGATGCGGTCGAACTCGGCGAGGACGGCCTCCTCGACGAGGTCGGTGAGCTCGTCGACGATGAACGAGCCCTGCAGCGGGTTCTCGTTCCTCGCGAGCCCCCACTCCTGGTCGATGATCATCTGGATCGCGAGCGCCCGGCGGACCGACGACTCCGTCGGGGTGGTGACGGCCTCGTCGTAGGCGTTGGTGTGCAGGGAGTTCGCGTTGTCGTAGATGGCGCACAGGGCCTGCAGCGTCGTGCGGATGTCGTTGAAGTCCATCTCCTGCGCGTGCAGGGACCGGCCCGACGTCTGCACGTGGTACTTCAGCTTCTGGGAGCGGTCGTTGGCGCCGTAGCGGTCGCGCATCGCGACGGCCCAGATCCGACGGGCGACCCGGCCGAGCACCGTGTACTCGGGGTCCATCCCGTTGGAGAAGAAGAACGACAGGTTCGGCGCGAAGTCGTCGATGTCCATGCCGCGTGCGAGGTAGCTCTCGACGTAGGTGAACCCGTTGGAGAGCGTGAACGCGAGCTGCGAGATGGGGTTCGCCCCCGCCTCGGCGATGTGGTAGCCGGAGATCGACACCGAGTAGAAGTTGCGGACCCGGTGGTCGATGAACCACTCGGCCACGTCGGCCATGCACCGCAGCGCGAACTCGGTCGAGAAGATGCAGGTGTTCTGGCCCTGGTCCTCCTTGAGGATGTCGGCCTGCACGGTGCCGCGGACCGTCTGCAGGGTCCGGGCCCGGACCTCGGCGGCCTCGTCCTCGTTCGGCTCCCGGCCGTGCTCCTCACGGAACTTCTCGAGCTGCTGGTCGATCGCGGTGTTGAGGAACATCGCGAGGATCGTCGGGGCCGGCCCGTTGATGGTCATCGACACCGACGTGGTCGGGTCGCACAGGTCGAACCCGGCGTACAGCTCCTTCATGTCGTCGAGCGTCGCGATGGAGACGCCGGAGGTCCCGACCTTGCCGTAGATGTCGGGGCGCTCGTCGGGGTCGCGGCCGTACAGCGTCACCGAGTCGAACGCGGTCGACAGGCGCGTCGCCGGCTGACCCTCGGCGAGGAGGTGGAAGCGGCGGTTGGTGCGGAACGGGTCGCCCTCGCCGGCGAACATCCGCGCCGGCGCCTCGCCGTCGCGCTTGAGGGGGAACACGCCGGCGGTGTACGGGAACCGACCGGGGAGGTTCTCGCGGCGGAGGAACGACAGCAGGTCGCCGTGGTCGGCGTACCGGGGCAGCGCGACCCGTCGGACGTGGGTGCCCGACAGCGACTCGCGGAACGCGGTGGAGCGGATCTCCTTCCCGCGCACCTCGAACACGATCTCGTCGCCGGAGTACGCCTCGACGGTGACGGGCCAGTCGGCGAGGAGCTCGCGCGACTCGGCGTCGAGCTGGGCCTCGGCCTCGGCCAGCAGCGTGTCGAGCGCCGCGCCGGCGGCGTCCGCGTCAGCCAGGCCGTCGGCGCCGGCGACCGCGTCGCGGGCGTCGGCGAGGCGCTGCACCCGGCGGGCCACCTCGGCCTGCGCCTCGGTGTGGGCGTGGTACTCGCGCACGGTGCGGGCGATGTCGGCGAGGTAGCGCTCACGGGCGGTCGGGACGATCGCCTTGAGGTCGGTGGACACCTTCGTGTCGACGGTCGGCAGGACCCCGTGGGAGGTGTCGAGCCCGTGGGCGCCGAGGAGGCGCTTGAGCTCGTGGTAGAGGGCGGTGACGCCGTCGTCGTTGAAGCGGGCGGCGGACGTGCCGAACACCGGCATGTCCTCCCACGACGCGCCGAACGCCTCGCGGTTGCGCACGAGCTGGCGGGCGACGTCGCGGCGCGCGTCCTCGGCGCCGCGACGCTCGAACTTGTTGACCGCGACGGCGTCGGCGAAGTCGAGCATGTCGATCTTCTCGAGCTGCGACGCGGCGCCGAACTCCGGCGTCATCACGTACAGCGAGGTGTCGACGAACGGGACGATGGCGGCGTCGCCCTGGCCGATGCCGGGCGTCTCGACCACGACGAGGTCCGCGCCGGCGGCCTTGCACGCGGCGATGGCGTCGGCGAGCCCCTCGGGCACCTCGGCGCCGGGGGTGCGGGTCGCGAGCGAGCGGAAGAACACGCGCTCGGGGTGCAGGGCGGTCATGCGGATGCGGTCGCCGAGCAGCGCGCCGCCGCCCTTGCGCCGTGACGGGTCGATGGCGAGGACGGCGACGGTGAGCTTGTCCTCCATGTCGAGCCGGAACCGGCGGACGAGCTCGTCGGTGAGCGACGACTTGCCGGCGCCGCCGGTGCCGGTGATGCCGAGCACGGGGACCCGGCGGGCGTCGGCGGCCTCGCGGATGCGCGTGAGCAGCGCGTCGTCGGCGCGGCCGGCCTCGATGAGGGTGATGGCCCGGGCGAGCGCGGTCGGACGGCCCGACGCGAGGTCGGCGGCGTCGGCCGGGTCGTCGGCGAGGTCGACGTCGCAGGCCTCGATCATGGTGTTGATCATCCCGGGCAGCCCGAGGCGCTGGCCGTCCTCCGGGGAGAAGATGCGCGCGACGCCGCGTTCGTGCAGCAGCGCGATCTCCTCGGCGACGATGACGCCGCCGCCCCCGCCGTAGACCTTGACGTGCCCCGCGCCGCGCGCCCGGAGCTGCTCGACGAGGTAGCTGAAGAACTCGACGTGCCCGCCCTGGTAGCTCGACACGGCGATGCCCTGCACGTCCTCCTGGATGGCCGCGGTGACGATGTCGTCGACGGAGCGGTCGTGGCCGAGGTGGATGACCTCCGCGCCCTGCGACTGGAGGATGCGCCGCATGATGTTGATGGCGGCGTCGTGGCCGTCGAACAGGCTGGCGGCGGTGACGAACCGGACCGGGTGGGTCGGGACGTGGAGGTCGGCGTGCTCGGCCATGACGGGGCGGCTCCTGCGGTGGGTGGGACGGGGCGCGCGTGGCGCTCGGGTGTCCGATACTCGGACATCCTAGTATCCGTCCGCGGGGTCGGCCACCGTCCGTGCGCCGGCGGCGCGCCGGCGCGTCACCTCACGACGCCGCGGTCCCGTCCGGCGGCGCGGCCGACCGCGCGACCGGGGGCTCGACCGGGGGCTCGACCGGGGGCTCGGGTCGGCGCGGCCCGCGGACCCCGTGGACCCAGAACCACGCGAGGTTCACGAGCGGGCCGACGAACAGCACGCCGAGACCCCACAGTGGTGCCTCGGGCGACCCCCGGTGGTGGCCGTGGACCGCCAGCGCGGCGAGGACGTGGACCGCCGGGAGGGCCATGAAGGCCACGACGGCCACGGCCTGGAGGAGGGCCGACGTCGACGGGTCGATCCGGCCGAGGCCCAGCAGCACCGGTACGACCAGCAGGTCGGCGGCCAGCAGCGGCCGGACGTTCGCCTCCGCCCACACCACGTACGGGGAGCGACGAGCAGCGCCCAGGGCGCGGTCGTCGAGCCGCCGGAGCTTGTCGCGCAGTCCCACGGCCGACCCCCTCGTCTCGGCGACCCGTGGTGCTCGGGAGCATGCCGGACCGAGCCCGGCGGCGCACGCCTAGTCGCGCGTGCGACGAACCACCCAGGTCACGACGCCGAGGACCAGCGCCGCGAGGACCACGAGCTGGTAGCGGTCGACCCACGCGGTGACGGCGTCGACCTGGTCCCCCAGCGCGTACCCGAGCCCCACGAACGTCGCGTTCCACACGAGGCTGCCCGCGAGGGTCAGCGCGGTGAACCGCACCAGCGGCATCCGGGTGACACCGGCGGGGACGGACACGGCGCTGCGCACCACCGGCACGCACCGCCCGAGCAGCACCGCGAGCTCGCCCCAGCGGTGGAACCAGGCCTCGGCGCGCAGGATGTCGTCGGCGCTGGTGAGCGGGAGCTTCTCCCAGGCGGCCTGCAGCCGCGCCGTGCCGAGCGCGGCGCCGAGCCAGTACAGCAGCAGCGCCCCGACGACGGACCCGACGGTGGACCAGCCGACGGCCCCGACGAGCGACATCTCGCCGCGGGCCGCGCTGATGCCGGCGAGCGGCAGGACCACCTCGGAGGGGATCGGCGGGAAGAGGTTCTCGGCGGCGACGGCGACGCCGACCCCCGGTGCGCCGAGCGCGGCCACGAGGTCGAGCACGAGCTCGGCCACGCCGCTGGCGCTGTCGGTCCCCGGGTCGGCCACGTGTCCTCCTGTCGCCGCGGACGGTACGGCACCGGGGACGGGTGGCTGCCCCGCGCACCGCACGTCCGGGCAGGGTCGGCCGGGGGGCAGCAGGGGTCCGGCCCTTCGACGTCGAACTGCCCTGGGGTCCCCCGACACCTCTCGGAGCACCGATGCGCCGTCTCCCCGCCCTCCTCGCGGGCACCGCCCTGCTGGCCGGCCTCGCCGCCGTCCCGGCCCCGTCCGGCGTCACCGCGCCGGCGGCCGCCGTGGTCGACACGGTCGTCACGCTGGCCGCCCCCGACAGCTACGTCCTGCCGTTCGCCGCCGGCGCGGTCGACCCGGCGTCGCTGCCGGCGACGGACCCGGCCGACCGCGACATCGTCCTGGTGCAGCTGGCCCTGCGGGGCGACACCGCTGGTGTCCACGCGATCGCCGGCACCGGCGCCACGATGGTGCAGCCGCTGGCCCCGTCGTCCTACCTCGTGTGGGCCGACGCGGCGCAGACCGCCGCCATCCGTGCGCTGCCCGCGGTCCGCTGGGCCGGCGTGCTGCCGGCGCACCTGCGCGTCGCCGACTCCGTGACCGCCGACACGACGCTGCTGCGCGTGACCGTCCTCGGCGACGGCGGCGACCTGGCCGGGCTCGCGCAGCAGGTGTCGCCGCGCACCTTCACCCGCACCGACGGGGTCGCGCTGGTGCTGCCGGGCGACGCCGCCCTGGCCGCGACGCTGGCCGCCCGCCCCGAGGTCTACTCGGTCGCCGGTGTGAACGACCGGCCGGCGCTGCGTGACGAGCGCACCAACCTGATGATCGCGGACGACGTCCGTGCACCCCAGCCGGGCTCGCGCTTCGACGTCAAGGAGCGCTTCGGCGTCGACGGCACCGGTGTCCGTGTGGCCGTCGTCGACGGCGGCGTCGACACGAACCACCCGGAGCTCGCGGACCGAGACATCACCTGCCGCTCGTACTCCCTCGTGCCGGGCGGCCTCGACTGCACGGCCGGCAACAGCGACGACGCGATCGGCCACGGCACGTTCGTCACCGGCGTGGTGATGGGCGACGGGTCGACCGGCATCGGTGACGCTGGTCCGTCCAGCGGCTTCCGCTACGGCCAGGGCGTCGCGCCCGGCGCCGACCTGCACGTCCAGAACGCGATCAACCTGACCTCGAACCTGCCCGACATCGCCGTGCTGATGGCGGAGTCGTCGCGCTCCGGCTCCATCATCTCTCAGAACTCGTGGGGCCCGTCGTCGACGCCGCAGGGCTACGACGAGCAGACCCGCCAGGCCGACGTCGCCGTCCGCGACGCCGACCCGGCGAAGGACGGCGACCAGCCGCTCAACGTCGTGTTCTCGATCATGAACGGCTCGGGTGGCACGTCCACCCAGGGTGCGCCGGACGAGGCGAAGAACATCGTCGCCGTCGGGGGCACCGGCTCCGGTCGGCAGGGCTCGCCGGCCACCGGCGACGACCTGTGCACCTGCTCGGCCCACGGTCCGAACCTCGACGGCCGTCGCCTCGTCGACATCGTCGCCCCGGGCCAGGTCGTCGCGTCGGTCCGCGCCGCGCAGGGCACCCTCTGCGGCGTCCCGCCGGCGGAGTTCCGCTCGCCGCTGCACGCCACCTGCACCGGCACCTCCTTCGCGTCGCCGCACGTGTCCGGCGCGATCGCGCTGTTCGTCGAGCGCTACCGCGGCCTCGTCGGCTCCGACCCGTCGCCGGCGCTGGTCAAGGCCGCGCTGGTCAACACCGCCACCGACCTGTCCGCCCGCGGCGGGAGGGACGCGGACGGCAGGCCGCTCTTGCCGGTCCCGAACGACCAGCAGGGCTGGGGCCGTCTGAACCTCGGCCGCCTGCTGACCTCGTGGACCGCGGACGCCCCGCTGACCAAGGTCGACCAGGACCACGTGTTCACCGCGTCGGGCGAGGGTCGCGCCTACGAGGTCGTCGCCGACGGCACCGGCCCGCTGCGCGTGACGCTCGCGTGGACCGACGCGCCGGGCCACGGCAAGGGCGGCACGCTCGCCGCGTGGGTGAACGACCTCGACCTGGTCGTGACCTCCCCGAGCGGCGAGGTCTACAAGGGCAACGTGTTCGCCCAGGGCCAGTCGGTCACGGGTGGCGACGCAGACCCGCGCAACAACCTCGAGAACGTCTGGCTGCCCACCGCAGAGGCGGGCACCTGGACCGTCGAGGTGCAGGCGTCCGCGATCGTCGGTGACGCGATCCCGTCCTCGCCCGGGCTCACCGAGCAGGACTTCGCGCTCGTGGTGACCGGCGCCCGCGCCGGCTGACGCGCCGACGCAGCACACGCACGAGGCCCCGGCGGATCCCGCCGGGGCCTCGTCGCGTCGGTCGTCCCCGCGTGGTGGGCCGGGGCGGGCCGGTTCAGCGGCCCCGCGACAGGAACGCGAGCATCGCCTGCTGCGCGGCCTCGGAGCCGAACAGCCGCGACGACAGCGCGACCATCTCGTCCTCGCCGGCGTCGAGCCGCGCCAGCAGCGGGGCGGCCAGCAGCCGCTTGGTCTCGGTCAGGCCCTGGGCCGGGTGGGCGGCCAGCTCGGCGACGAGCGCGTCGACGTGCGGGACGAGCGCCTCGTCGGCGACGGCCTCGGTGACGAGCCCGATCTCGGCGGCGCGGTGACCGTCGAACAGCTCGCCGGTGAGGAAGGTCCGGCTCGCAGCACGGTCGGTGAGGCGCGGCAGGACCGTGAGCGAGATCACCGCCGGCGTGAGCGCGAGCTTCACCTCGGTCAGCGAGAAGGTCGCGCTCGACCCGGCGACGGCGAGGTCGCAGGCCGCGACCAGCCCGATGCCGCCGGCGCGGACCGGGGCGTGCACCTCGGCGACGACCGGCGCGGGGCAGGCGACGACCGCGCGCATCATGGCGACCATCCCGCGCGTGTTGGCCTCGCGCTGGGCGTCGTCGGCGCCGGCGGCCTCCGACAGGTCGGCCCCGGCGCAGAACGCCTTGCCCACGGCACGCAGCCGCACGACCCGGGTGTCGGGGTCGCCGGCGGCCCCGTCGACGGCGGCGACGAGCTCGGTCACGAGCTGGCGCGACAGGGCGTTGCGGTTGTGCTGCGAGTCGAGGGTGACGGTGCGGACGCCGTCGGCGACCTCGACGTGGACGAGCTCGTC
>JBKHXF010000001.1:0-44102 GCA_046566145.1 Actinomycetes bacterium | reverse complement strand
AGCGGCCGCAGCCGCTGCATCGCCCACGTCCCGAGCGCCGGCCCCGGGGCGAGCAGCACGAACGCCCACCGCCACGAGGCCGCCTCCGCGACGAGCGGCACGAGCCAGATGGTGACGACCGTGAGCGAGAACCCCAGGGCGAGCTGCAGCGTCAGCGCCGTGCCGACGTAGCGCTGGTCGGCGACCTCGGTGACGATCGTGGAGAACTGCGCCGAGTCGGCGACCACCCAGAACCCCCACGCGAGCCCGACCACCACGGGCACCCACGCCGGGGCGCCGAGCGTGCCGCCGATGACGAGGCTCGCCGTGCCGGACAGCCCCATCGCGAGCGACGTGAGCCACGCGCGACCCCGCCGGTCGGCGAGCCGGCCGCCGACGACGCAGCCGGCTGCACCCACCCCGATGGTCGCGAAGGTCGCCGCCGGCGCGGCCCAGGTCGGTGCGCCGCCGGCGGCCTCGAACGCGACGGCGTAGAACACCACGATCCAGGCCCACATCGCGTACAGCTCCCACATGTGCCCGAGGTAGCCGAGCGAGGCGAGCCGGACGCGCCGGTCACGCAGCACCGCCAGCACCTGGCGGGGCTCGAACCGGGCGCGCGGGAACGGGTGGGGCCCGTCGGTGACCGCGAGCTCGGCCAGCAGCCCCCCGACGAGCGTCAGCGCGGAGGTGGTGGCGATCACCAGGCGCCAGTCGAGTCCGCCGGCGGCGTTGACGAGGTGCGGGACGGCCGAGCCGACGGTGAGCGCGCCGACCATCACGCCCAGGGCGAGCCCCCGGTCCCGGCGGAACCAGGACGACATCGCCTTCAAGCCCGGCGGGTAGACGCCGGCGAGGAACATCCCCGTGGCGGCCCGCAGGGGGACGGCCAGCGCCGGTCCGTCGGCGAGGAGCAGCCCCAGGTTCGCCACCGCGGCCCCGAGCGCCCCGAGCAGCATGACGCGGCGCGGCGGGAGGACGTCGGACAGGGTCAGCACCGCCGAGGCGACCGCCCCGACCACGAACCCCACCTGGACGGCGATGGTCAGCAGGGCCGCAGCGCCGGCGGTGAGCGCCCACTCGGCCCGGAGCTGGGGGACGACGGCGGACGCCGAGAACCACGTCGTCATCGCGAGCAGCATCGCCGTGGCGAGCACGGCCAGCGCGCGCCACCGTCCGGGGGCCACCTCGTCCGTCACGTCTCCGCTCCCGTCTCCACTCCCCCCGGCCGGCCGCGTCCGCGTGGTCGGTGGTGGTCGGTGTCGCTCCCCGGCGGGCGAGGGGCATCCGGGGCCCGCCTCGGCACCGGACCTCGACACGATGGACGACGACCCGACGCTACCCCGCCGCCGCGACGAGCCCGCCGGCGGCCCCGCCACGCCGTCCGACGGTGGCGCGCCGTCCGATCGTGACGGTGGCGACCCGGAGCGGCCCCGGTTCCTGCCGCCCACCCCGACCGGGGCGACCCTGACACGGGCCCTGCAGGTCGCCGCCGCCGGCGCGCTGCTCCTGCTCGCCGGGGTCGCGTGGTTGGCGCTGGGGGTCTGCGACGCGGACGGCGCCTGCGCGCCCGGTCCGGCCCGGACGGGAGCCGAGGCGACCGCGACGGTCGGGTTCCTCGTGCTGCTCGGCGCCGGCGCGTACGCGTGCACGGCCGCCGCCCACCTGCTCGCCGTCCGCCGGCGCGACCGCCGGCGCTGAGCCGCAGCGCCGGCGGCACACGACGGCCGCGGCTCCTCCCGATGCCGCGGCCGTGTGGTCCCCCGGTGGGTCGCTCAGCCCTGCTTGCCGGCGGGCAGCGTCACGCCGAACTTCGAGGTGTCGGCGAGGTTCACCAGACCACCGGTGGGGACCTCGACGGCACCGAGCACGAGCGGGCTCGCGCCGATCGGGGCGCAGCGCTCGCCGTTGTTCGGCGGCAGGGCCTGGCAGGTCGTGGACGTCGGGGCCGTGAACTGCAGCTGCACCTGTCGGGGCCGCTCCTCCGCGCCGGCGGCACCGCGCTCGGCGAACGTCGGGTCGAGGCCGGCGATCCCGGTGATGGTGAAGCGGAGCGACGAGGACGCGCCCGTGGACGACACGACCGGGGTCGCGACGATGCGGCGTCGCGCCGGGGAGGTGACGGCGTCCCCGGTCACGGACACGAACGTGTCGTCACCGAAGAGGGAGATGCCGTCGACGAGAACGCGGGCGTCGAGCCGGACCGGTTGGCCCGTGTAGGCGAGGTTGGGGCCGAGGAAGTGCAGCTCGAACGTGAGCGTGTCCATGTTGCCGAAGTTCACGGTGCCGGCGGTGTAGTACTCGTAGTTCGGGGTCGCGCCGATCCCGGTGGAGCCGAAGACCGGCTCGTCGACGGTCCCGCAGCCCTGACCGGCCGTGAAGCTCGCGGTCGGCTTGGCGTCGACCAGCGGGACGGTCTCGGCGGCCGGCAGGTACAGCTTGGTGCCGTTGGCGGTCTGGCAGGAGCCGTAGAACGCGTCCTCGCAGAGGACGACGGGCTCGGCTCCGTCGGCGTCGGACCCCTCGAGGAACCGGCAGCCGTCGGCCAGGGCGAGGGCGCCCGGCTCGAGCGAGGTGGCGGCGATGCTGCCGAGCAGCAGCGGGGCCGCGGCGAGCGCGGCGACGACGGTCCGGACCTGCACGGGTTGGCTCCCTCAGCGCGGTGCGTGCACGGATGGCGCACGCGGTCGCCCGGAGCCTTCGACGTCGACCCCCGAGGTTCCTCCCCGAGGCCGGTCGGCGTGGATGGCTCGTGCGGGAGCTGCGCTCGTCAGGCGGCGGAGACGGCCGAGACGACGGCGCGCAGGACCGCAGGGTCGCCGCCGCAGGTCGCGACGGCCGTGCGGATGTGCGTGATGGCCCGCTCGCGGCGAGGGCCGTCGAGCTGCCGGATGGCCGCCATCAGCGCGGCGTCGAACGCCATCCGGTCGACCTCGGAGAGCGAGTCCGCCAGCTCGGCCACCTGGTCGGGGTCGCCGGCCGGTCGGGCGGGGGTCGGGGTTGCCATGGTCGCGCGTCGTCCTAGGGTGGGGGCGCCCGGAGTGGCCCGATGGACACGGGTGTGTGATCCGGAGCGCAGCAGCGTGCGGGAGCGATCGACGGTCGAGGTCCGCCACCCCTCCCCGTCGGCGCGACGGTGGCGGACTTGAGCTGACCGCGCGCGGAGTTCGATTGCGGTGTGGCACCATCGCACACCGTCGTGCGGGGCGTGCGAGGAGCAACGATGGACGAGCGGCGGTCCGACGTGCCGGTACGGGAGGCCCAGCAGGCGGGTGCGCTCGCGGGGTTCCACTGGCTCGAGGGGGTCGTCGACGCCGTCGAGGCCGACGACCTCGAGGGGCTCGTCCGTCCGCTGCTCGAGGTCCTGCACGACCTCTCGGGTTTCGAGTCGACCTACCTCACCCGCATCGACTGGGACGCCGAGGTCCAACACGTGACCCACGCGCTCAACGAGGGGGAACTCGACCTCGCCGAGGGCCTGCGGGTGGCGTGGGACGACACCCTGTGCAAGCGGTCGCTGGCGGAGGGGCGGGGCTGGACGAGCGACGTGCCGGAGCGCTGGGGCGACAGCGGCGCAGCGACGGGCCTCGGGATCGTCACGTACGTCTCGGTCCCGGTGACGACGACGGGGGGCGGCCAGCCCTTCGGGACCCTCTGCGCGGCGTCGGTCGGGCGACGTCCGGCCGACCCGCGGGTCGAGCGGGTCCTGCGGCTCTTCGCCCGGCTCATCGGCGATGCCATCAGCCGGCAGCTCGCCGTGGAGGAGGCGGAGGAGCAGGCCGAGGCAGCCCGCCGACGCCTGGCCGAGCGGAGCCACTTCCTCGCGCAGGTCGAGCACGCCATGAAGGCGCCGATCACGGTCATCTCGGGGTGGTCGGCCACGCTGGTGCGCGGCTGGGACCGGCTCGCCCCCGACGCCCGTCGGGAGGCGCTGGAGCGCATCGCGACGAGCTGCGAGCGGCTGAAGGTGCAGGTCGAGGAGCTCGTCGAGGAGGCGCAGTCGAGCCTCGTGGCGGCGGACCTCGTGCTCGTGCGACAGCCGTTGCGGCCCCTCGTGGCGGAGGTCGTGAGGGACCTGCTCGGCTCGACCGAGCGGCCGACCACGCTCGACGTCCCGGAGGGACTCGAGGCCAGGCTCGACGCCCGGGCCCTGCGCATCGTCCTCGAGCACCTCCTGGAGAACGCGCTGAAGTACACCCCGGAGGGCTCACCGGTCGAGGTCCGCGGCGAGGCGGCGGACGGTGGGGTGTTGCTCTCGGTCGTGGACCACGGTCCCGGTCTCCCTGCCGAGGGCGACCTGTTCGCGCCGTTCGTCCGCGGGACCGTGGACCAGCCGGGATCCGGCCTGGGGCTGCACATCGTCCGGAGCCTGGTCGAGGCGCTCGGCGGATCGGTCCGGACGGCGGCGGGCGCCGACGGCGGTGCCGTGTTCACCCTGCGCCTGCGCCCGTGACGCGCCCCCCGGGCCCGGCGGCGCGTCCGACGGCATGGTGTGAACTGTGACACAGCGACGCTCGCGCCGGTGCGCGAGGATGCGCGGTGGGACAACACTGGGGGGTGCCCGTTGCAGCAACAGCGAGATCGCGGCGCGCCGCTGGGCGGGGGGACCGCCGACACGCACGGCCTGCCCGACCTGCCCGGTCTGCTGGCCGTCCTCGACCACTCGCAGCGCAGCGAGCTCGCCGCCGCGGCGACCCGGCACGTGCACACCGCCGGCGCGTTCCTCTCGCACGAGGGTCGGGCGAGCGAGGGGGTCACGCTCGTGCTCGAGGGCCTGGTGCGGCTCAGCCGCAGCGCCCCGAACGGCCGGGAGGTCGTCCTGGGGCTGCACGGCCCCGGTGAGCTGCTGGGCGACGCCTTCGTGCCGGAGCGGCGAGACCGGGCGACCAGCCTCAAGGCCCTCACCGAGGTCCGGTCGCTCCGCATCCCGTCCCGGACGTTCGGTGCGTTCCTGCGGCAGCACCCGGACGCCGCCCAGGCGGTGCTGCACGCCTGTGCCCAGCGGGTCCGTGACGTCGAGAACCTGGTGCTGTCACGCGACTCCTTCGACGCGCCCACCCGGGTCCTGCTGCAGCTGTACCGGTGGGCCCGGCGCGCCGGACGGGAGCTCGACGACGGACGGTTCGAGGTCCTCCTGCCGATGAACCAGTCGGAGATCGCGAGCTGGGTGGGCACGTCCCGCGAGACGGTGTCGAAGACGCTGGGTGAGCTGCGGGTGGCCGGGATCGTCGAGCCGACCGGCGACGGGTACGTCGTCGACCTGCCCGCCGCGGAGCGGCGGCTCCCCTGACGCCGCGGCCGCCCACCCGGCCGCGGTCGGCGGGCGTGCGACGTCAGGCGTCGGACAGCAGCCCGGTGAGGTCGGTCGCCCGGCGCGCCAGCACCACGCGCCGGCGGCCGACGAACAGCACCGGCTCGCCGGCGCCGGCGGCGGTCACGGTGCCGGCGTGGAGCAGCACTCCGCCGCACTCCGGCAGGCCCCACCGCGGCGCGTCGTCCGGCACGGCGGGGACCCGGCGGTCCTCTCCCCGGTGGTGCACCAGGGCGACGCCGGGCGCGAGCCCGAGCCCCGCGACGACCGCGCCGCCCCGGTCCGGTAGCCAGGTGTGCTCGCACAGCACCATGGCGCCGGCGGACGCGCCGGACACGGCCGCGCCGGCGGCGTGTCGAGCCCGCAGGGCCGCGCCGACGCCGCCGGCGAGCCCCGCGTGGAGCCGTGCGGGGGAGCCACCCGGGAGCACGACCAGCGCGGCGTCGGCCAGCACCGCGGTGGCGCCGTCGGGGTCCTCGAGCGGGTGTGGGGCGATGCGCACGTCGTCGGCGCCGAGACCGGCGTGGTACCGGGCGGCGTTGCGGCTCGCGGTCGCGTGGTCCCGTCCCGGCGAGGCGGCGCCGGCCAGGACGACCACCGGGCCGGGGGGTGCGGCGGCGAGCACCGCCCGGTCCATGTCCCGGCAGGCGGCGCCGAACTCGGCCCCACCCTGCAGGCACACCAGCCCCGGTGTCGTCTCTGAACCCACGCGCCTGCCTCCTCGTCCCGCCGCGGCGGTTCGGGACCGCGGGACCGGCGGACCGTCACCGCTGCACCGCGCCACCGCACCACCCGGCACCACCATCGATCGCCCTGCGGAGGGGACCCCGTGCTGCGCAGCCTCGCCACCCCGTCGGCGCCCGACGACGTCAGCGCGACCCGTCGACACCTCGCGACGGAGGTCCGCACGCTGCGCGAGCCGCTCCGCCTGGCGCTGGCCGCCCCCCGGCTGGTGAGGGCGCCGAGAGGGGACGGCGCCCCGGTGCTGTGCCTGCCGGGCTACGGCGGCAACGACGCGTCGCTGGCACCGCTGCGGGCCTACCTCGCCGCGCGGGGGTTCGAGCCCCACGGCTGGGGGCTCGGGGTCAACCGTGGACGCGTGCCGGCGCTGGCGCAGCGCCTCCGGCCGCGGCTCGCCCGGCTCGCCGAGGCGGCGGACCGCCCCGTCCACCTCGTCGGGTGGTCGCTCGGCGGGGTGCTGGCGCGCGAGCTCGCACGCGTGGCCCCGGAGCACGTCGACCGGGTCGTCACCTTCGGTTCCCCGATCCGTGGCGGGGCCCGCCACACCGCGTTCGCGGGCCGCATGGACCCGGAGCAGGTCGACGGGTTCGCCCGCGCCGCGGACGAGCGCGAGCGGGTGCCGGTGCCGCGTCCGCTGACCGTCATCCACTCCCGCCAGGACGGCATCGTCGCCTGGCGGGCGTGCCTCGACACCGTGAACGAGCACGAGGCCGTCGAGGTCGGCTCGGCGCACCTCGGCATGGGCCTCGACCCGGACGTGTGGCTGGCCGTGGCGACGGCGCTGGCACGCCCCAGTCCGCCGGCGGCGGCGTCGGCCTGACGGCTCCCGGCCCCGGTCAGGCGTCGAGGTCGACCGGGTGGCCGAGCTCGCGGCGGACGTCGTCGAGCACGGAGCACGACCACCCGACGAGGTCGGCGAGGTCGAGGTCCGGCGGGGTCGTGAACACGCGGTGCAGTCGGCCGACCCCGAGCCCGAGCAGCGGGTGGGGCTGGGCGGCGAGGGCGAACTCGTCGCGCACCAGGATGTCGCCGGTCTCGTCGACCCCGACCCAGGCCCCGAGGTGGCGGACCATCACCGAGAACCCCGCCGCGGGGAACGCGACGTCCCACGTCCCGTCGTCGTGGTGGGTCACCAGGACGCGGACGTCGTCGCAGGACAGCTCGAGTCGTTCGGGCACGGGAGGACCTCGGCAGGGCGGAGGGGAGGAGGGGTGCCCCGGCACCGACCATCATCGGCGGGGAGCGCGCCGGCGGCCGTGGGGCACCCGTCCCAACGAGCCGCCGGCGCTGCGGTGACGCGGAGGTGACGCGAGAGGGCCCCGGCGTGTGCCGGGGCCCCCACGGTGGTGCGGGTGGGTCAGAAGGCCTTCAGCAGGCAGCTGTAGGGGCTGAGTCCGTCACGGACCTGCTGCGCCGACAGGTTGGTCGGCAGGACCCGGGCGGCCTCAGCCGGTGTCATCCAGCGGCTGAAGGCGGCGGCCTCCGCCTCCGCCGCGGCGTTGCCGGCCGTGAACTTCAGGACGTCGAGGCCGCGGCTGTCGTTGGAGAAGACCCAGAAGTCGCCGTAGTTGCCGTCGGCGTCCACCGGGATGCGCGGCGACTTGGCGGCCCAGGAGTTCGAGTTCGGGAACCTTCGGAAGCCGAGCTGGACCATCGGGTCCGCGTTGGTCGTCGGGTTGCCGACGACCTCGCGACCGCCGAGCCCGATGCCGATCAGGCCGTTGAGGTCGACGACGCGGACGCCACCGTTGTAGTAGCTGATCGTCATGAGCCCGGCCTCGGGGTAGAGGCGGAACACGTGGGCGGTGCAGGTCGAGGTGGCGGGGCTGCCGTCGGCCGCCATCACGCGCGGCTCGTCGATGTTCCAGTAGCCGAGCTTGGTGGGCACCGCCGGGTCGCCGGTCACGTCGAAGACGTGCACGCCACCGTTGGGGCACTGGCCGGTCCCGACGGCGCCGGCGACCTCGTCCTCGACGACCAGCAGGGTGCGATCGCCGATGGTGATCGGGTCCGCCTGGTGCCAGACGTTGATGGTCGGGTCGACCCAGCTCGACAGCAGCTTCGGGGCCGCCGGGTTCGAGGTGTCGATGATGCCGCCCTGGGAGAGCGCGGCGGTGTAGGCCCGGTCGCCCTTGGCGTTGAAGGTGATGTCGTGCGACTCGGTGCCGAGCGAGGCCGGGATGGGCGGCAGGATCAGCTTGCCGAGGCGCTTGGGGTTCTGCAGGTCGGAGATGTCGTAGTACTCGATGCCCGGCTGGCCGTCACCGAGCGTGGGCGACACGATGCCGGCCTGCTCGGTGATCAGGGACGAGTTCGAGTTGTAGAAGTACATTCCGGAGGGGTGGACGGTGCCGTTGTGCGACCCCTCCTTGACGCTGATGAAACTGACGGCCTTCGGTGCGAAGGGGTCGGTGATGTCGATGATGAAGGTGCCGGTGTAGTTCCTCGCCGTGCCCTCGGTGCCTTGGCCGGGCTTCAGCCCGGCGTCCTTGGCGCAGGTGACGTTGGCGTTGACCGCGGAGCCGCCGTCCTCGACGGTGAGCGTGGTGTAGACGCGACCGTCGCGGCGGAACACCTGGGTGTCGCCCTGGTTCGCCGGGCACTCGTACGCGGCGGTCTGGTAGGACTCCGCCGGGACGGTGACGTCGTAGAGGTACAGCCTCGTGCCGGTGGTGCCGGCGAGCGCGATGTCCTTCTGGATCCCGGCGGTCGCCGGGTCGGCGTCGGCCGCGCCGGACCGGCCCGGAGCGAAGTAGGACGCGGGCACGTCGTCGACGGTGTCGAAGGTGTACGTCGCGAACTCGATGTCCGACCCGCGACCACCCGCCGAGTGCGGGACGTTCTTCACGAGGGTGAAGTTGTCGGTCCCGACACCGTGGTTGGAGAGGTCGGTGGCCGGGGCGGGTGCGAAGGCGACGGAGCCGGCGAGGGCCCCGATCATGAGCGCTGCGCGGAGCTTCACGGTGGTCTCCAGCGGTGGTCCGGGGGACGGGGGGTGAGCAGGGGTGGTGCAGGTGGGGGCGCGCCGGGCCGCTCGGCCGCGGCGCGCTTCGCGTGGAGGTTTCGCCGTCGGGGCCGCCGACTCCTCCCCGCGCCGGCGGTCGAACCGGCCCCCTCGGGCTCCCGTGCGGACGGCGCCCGCAGCGGCCGGCCGTCGGGCCGGGGACGCCCCCCGCGCTGGTGTCGACGCGGTCCGGCGGGAGGGCTCGCGGAGCGTTGGTTGTGGGTTCCACAACGGAGGGGCCCGCGACTCGGGCAGACCCGGGGGAGGAAGCGGGGTCGGTGTTGGCGAAACCCCAGCACCGGGAGAAGCACTCACCGACGTGATGGGAGCGCGTGGTGCGATCGTTCGTGAAGCCGAACGTCATCGGGGTCGTGGCGAGCCTGCTGCTCGTCGCGAGCGTCGCGACCGTCCTCGACCCGCCGGCGCGCCCCGGCCTGGTCGTGGACGACGGCGACCTCGCGGCGGCACCCGAGGACGAGGGGACGTCCGGGCTCGGCCAGGGCGGCGCCCTCGGCGATGGGTCGGAGGCACCGAACGGGTCGGTCACCGACCCGCTCGCGACCGAGACCCCCACCGACGGCGGGATCGTCGCGCTGCCGACCGAGGACACGACCGCCGACGCCGCGAGCGCATCGGGTGGGTCGGGTGCCTCCGGCGCCGGCGCCGGCACCGCGCCGGCGCCCGCGTCGGGGTCGGCCGGGACCGGGGCGACGGCGCCGCAGGGGAGCAGCGGGTCGGGGAGCGGCGCGGCCCCGAGGGCCGCCGCGAGCGGGCCCCGCGAGGCGCCCATCTACTCGGCCTCCGCCAAGACCATCGGCATCTCGAAGGACCGCGTGTTCCTGTGCGGCCACGCGGCCCTGACGCTCGCCAGCGCGTTCGACACCCGCCCCGAGGACCTCAACGTCTACTGGGAGATCGTCAACGCCGCCGGCGGCGTCCACGGCCGCGCTGTCGAGGTCGACTGGGTCGACGACGCCTACTCACCGAACCAGGCGGTCTCGGCCGCGGAGACCTGCAAGAGCCGCGACCCGTTCCTGCTGCTCGGCGGCATCGGGTTCGACCAGATCCCGGCGGTGCGCAACTGGGCCGAGGCGAACCAGCTGCTCTACCTGCACCACATCGCCACGACGCCGCAGACGACCGGCACGTACTCGTTCACGCTGTCGCCCTCGGTCGAGCAGACCGGCAAGGCGTTCGGCGAGCACATCGCGAGGAACTACCGGTCGAAGAGGATCGGCATCCTCTACCGCCAGAGCGAGAACTGGGCCCCCGGCCGCGCCGCCGGCGTCGCCGAGCTGAAGAAGCGGGGCATCACCCCGACCCGCGACCTGCCGGTCACCAACGGGCAGGGCGTCTACTCGCAGCAGCTCACCGAGCTCGCGTCCGCCGGCGTCGAGGTCGTGTGGATCTGGGAGAACGCGCTCAACGCCGCGCAGGTCATCCAGCAGGCGTCGCAGCAGGGCTACCGCCCCACCTGGGTCGTGTTCCCCTTCCAGACCACCCTCGACGTGCTGAACCAGGCCGGCGGGCAGACCGACCGCATCGACGGCGTCGCGGCCTGGCCGAGCTACGCGCCGGGCGGGTACGGCGGGGCGTTCCCCGACTTCGAGTTCGACGCCGAGATCAAGCGCTTCGAGGCGGCCTACGCGAAGCTGCGGCCCAACTCGACCCCCAACGACCTGCTGTGGCAGGTGTGGGTCGGCAACAAGGTCCTGCACGACATGCTGGAGACCTGCGGGCCCGACTGCAACCGCAACCGCTTCGCCGGGATGATGCTCGACGGGTACCGCAAGCAGACCAAGCCCGGGTGCCTCGTCGACTTCTCCGACCCGCGCTCGCGGGGCGGCCACGCCGGCAGCTTCTCGTTCTTCGCGCAGCAGACCTTCACCCGCGGCTCGACGGCCTTCTGGAAGACCACGCGCTACTGCGTGTCGTCCCTGGCCTGAGGAGCCGACGATGCTGACCGTCCTCGTCCAGGGCGTCGTGGTCGGCGCGATCTACGGGCTGTTCGCCGTCGGGATCGTGCTCGTCCACCGCGGCTCGAAGGTCGTGAACTTCGCGGCCCCCGAGCTCGGCACCTTCGCCGTGTTCCTCACGTGGAGCATGGTCCAGGGGCTCGGCGTCAACTGGCTGACCGCCGCCATCCTGGCCCTGCTCGCCACCGCGGCCGTGTCGGCCGCGTACGAGCGGCTCGTCGTCGCCCGGATGATCGACGCGCCGCGGCTCGCCGTGGCCGTGTCGACGATCGGCCTGATGCTGCTGCTCATCGCCGTCGAGCTGCTGGTGTGGGACCCGTCGCCGCGGTTCCTGCCCGGCCCCATCGGTGGCCTCGGGCCGCAGGTGTTCGGCGTGTTCGTCTCGCCGACGCAGCTCATCTCCCTCGTGGTCGTCGCCGTCCTCGGGTTCGGTCTCACCCGGTTCCTGCGGCGCACCGACTTCGGGCTCGCGGTGCAGGCCGCCGCGATGGACCCCGTCGCCGTGCGGCTGGTCGGGGTGCGGCTCGCCGACGTGTCGACGTTCGTGTGGGTCACCGGCGGGGTGCTGGCGGGCATCGCCGCCCTGCTCGTCGAGCCCACCATCGGCGCGTTCGTGCCCGGCTTCATGACCACGGCGTTCTTCGTCCCGTCGCTCGCCGCGGCCCTCATCGGTGGCCTCGACGACGTCAACGGGGCGTTCGTCGGCGGCATCGTCGTCGGGATCCTGTCGCAGGGCACCGAGCGGCTGCTGCTGTCCTCGCCGGTTCCCGGCGCCTCCTCGCTGGTGGTGTTCGTCCTCATCGTGGTCGTGCTGCTGCTGGCACCCAGCGGCGTCGTGGCCGGGGTGCGCGACCGGCTCGCCCGCAACCTCTCCGAGCCCGCCACGCCGGGTCCTGCCCTGGGGGTGGCGTCGTGAGCGAGGTCTCCATCGAACGTCACGAGGCCGCTCGCCGGGACGCCGCCGGCACCGGCACGGCCGTGCGGGTCCTGCGCGGCACCGCGGTGGCCGCCGTCGCGGCGGTCGTCCCCGCCGCGCTCGCCGGCGTGACCGGCGTCGCGTCCGTGTGGTTCCTCGTCCTCGGCACGGGCGCCTGCTACGCGATGATGGCGCTGAGCCTCAACCTGCTGATGGGCTACGCGGGCCAGATCTCGCTCGGGCACGCGGGCCTCCTCGCCGCCGGCGCGTACACGTCGGGCCTCCTCACCAGCCGCGCCGACCTGCCCTTCGTCGTCGGGCTCATCGCCGCGGCGCTCGTCGGTGGCGCCGTCGCGTTCCTGGTCGGGCTGCCCGCCCTGCGCCTGCGCGGCCTGCTGCTCGCCGTCACCACCATCGCGTTCGTCGTGGCGATGGAGCGCTCGGTGCTGCAGATCCCGTGGCTGTCGCGAGGCTCCGCCGGCGTGACCATGCCCCGCCCCGTCTTCGGGCCCCTCGAGCTGACCGAGAACTCCGCCTACCTCGGGGTGCTCGTCGTGCTGCTGCTCGCCGTGTGGGCCCTCGACGGGCACCTGACCCGCTCGTGGCTCGGTCGCGCGTTCGCCGGCATCCGCGACGACGAGCAGGTCGCCGCGTCCTACGGCGTCGACGTCGCCCGCACCAAGCTCGTCGCCTTCGTGCTCTCGGGGGTCGTCGCCGGCGTCGCCGGCGCCGCGTACGGCCACCTGCTGCTGTTCGTGAACTCGGCGACCTTCCCGCTGCAGTTCTCCCTGTCGCTGGTCGCCTGGGTGATCATCGGTGGGCTCGGCAGCCGCGTCGGCGTGGTCGTCTCGGGCGTGCTGTTCGGGGTCACCCCGATCGTGTTCGAGCGCATCTTCGAGGCACCCGTCATCAACGACTACCTGCTGGTGTTCGGCGCCACCCTGCTGCTGTTCACCATCGCCGTGAACCCGCGGGGGTTCGCGGGCTCGATCCGCGCCCACCGCGAGGAGCGCGAGGCCGAGGCGGCTCGCGAGGCCCTCGCGCGCGGCGCCGCCGAGCTCGGCGAGGCCGGCATCCCGACGCTGCCGGTCCCGCCCCGGTCGGTCGACGCGCCGGCGGCCGAGCCGGGCAGCACCGTGCTCGAGGTCCGGGACGTGACGGTCCGCTTCGGCGGGCTGACCGCCGTCGACGGCGCGTCGCTGACCGTGCGCGAGGGCGAGATCGTCGGCCTCATCGGACCGAACGGCGCCGGCAAGACGACCCTGTTCGACGCGATCGGTGGGTTCGGTCGTCCGGAGTCGGGCACCGTCCGCCTCCGCGGCCGGGACCTGTCCGGCATGGCCCCCCACGACCGCGCCGTCGCCGGGCTCGGCCGCACCTTCCAGCGCACCGGCCTGGCGACCGCGATGTCCACGCGCGGGAACCTGCTGCTGGCGATGCACGCCCGCGCGCGCGCCGGCTACGACACCGTGTCGGCGCTGCTGCGCGGCCCAGCGTGCGCCGCCACCGAGGCGGAGCTCGCCGCCCGGGTCGACGAGGTCGTCGACGCACTGCAGCTCGGCGCGCTCGCCGACCTGCCGGTCTCGCACCTCTCGGGCGGGCAGCGACGCATCGTCGAGCTCGCCTGCACGCTGGCGACCGCCCCCGAGCTGCTGATGCTCGACGAGCCCACGGCGGGCATGGCGCCGGCGGCGGTCGAGGAGCTCGCCCAGCGCCTGCGCGACCTGCGCGACGTGCACGGCCGCACGATCCTGCTGATCGAGCACCACGTCCCGCTCGTCCTCGACGTGTGCGACCGCATCGTCGTGCTCGACCACGGCGCGGTCATCGCCGAGGGCGACCCCGACGAGATCCTGTCGTCGCCCGAGGTGCTGCGCGCCTACCTCGGCGAGCGGGCCGCCCGGCAGGCCGGCCTGGCCGCCGGCGCAGACGCCCGGGTCGACGCCGAGGCCGAGCGCGTGGAGGTGCTGGCGTGAGCGTGGACCCGACCGACCGCGCCGGCGGCGACGTGCTGCTCCGGCTCGAGGGCGTCACCACCGGCTTCGGCGGCAACGCCGTGCTCCACGGGGTCGACCTCGAGGTGCGCCGGGGCGAGGTCGCCGGCGTGCTCGGACTCAACGGGGCCGGCAAGTCCGTGACCCTGAAGGTCGTGGCCGGCCTGCAGCCCGCCTGGTCGGGCCGGGTCGTGCTCGACGGGGTCGACGTGACCGCCGCCAGCGCCGAGGAGCGCGTCGCCGCCGGCATGGGCCACGTGACGCAGGGTCGGCAGGTGTTCGGCGACCTGACCGTGGAGGAGAACCTCCGCCTCGGCGCCTACACGCTCCGCCGCCGCGAGCCGGAGCGCTACGCCGAGCGGCTCGAGGCGATGTACGACCGCTTCCCCCGGCTCGGGGAGCGTCGTGGGCAGGCGGCCGGGACCATGTCGGGCGGCGAGCAGGCCATGCTCGCGGTCGCCCGGGCGCTCATGAGCGACCCGTCGCTGCTGCTCGTCGACGAGCCGTCGGCCGGCCTCGCGCCCGCCATCGTCGGGGAGCTGTTCGACCTGCTCGCCGAGGTCAACCGCTCCGGGGTGACCGTCCTGCTGGTGGAGCAGAACGTCGCGTTCGCGCTCGACGTCGTCGACACCGTCCACGTCCTGCAGCGCGGCCGGGTCGTGCACCGCGGCGACACCGTCACGCTGGACCGGGACGAGCTCGCGGGCTACCTCGGCATCGGCCGGCTGCTGTCGTCCTCCGTCGCGGTGGCCGGACGGTGAGCGGCCGCGTCGTCCCGCTCCACGGCGAGTCCGACCCGCGGCGTCGCGGCGTCCAGCAGGGCCTCGCCGCCGTGGCCGAGCACGTCCTCGCCCGCCTCGACGGGCTCCTGCCCGCGATGGGAACCGCCTACCGCCGCGAGATCGCCGAGTACGCGGCCATGCCGTCGGAGACCTTCGACGGGGTGCTCGCGACCTCGCGCGACTTCGTCGCCCGCTTCTGCGAGCGGGTCCGCGACGGCGAGGACCACGTCGTGCCCGACCGGGCGCGCCTGCTCGCGTCCGGGCGGGCCCGCATGGAGGCCGGCATCTCGCTCGACGCCACCATGCACGCCTTCCGCATCGCCTCGCGGGAGGGCTGGACCGCCATCGCCGACGCCGCCGAGGCCGTCGACCCGGCCGTCACCGGCACGCTCGCCGCCCGCTGGATCGAGTACGCGGACCGCGCCTCCACGGCCTTCGCCGAGGGCCACGCGGCCGCCCACCGCGACCACCTGCGCCGCGTCGACGCCCGCCGCCAGGCGCTCGTCGCCGACCTGCTCGCCGCCGACGACGCCGTCGGTGCCCGAGCCGTCGCCGCCCGCCACGGCGCCACCCTCGCGTCGTCGTACGTCCCGGTCGTGGTGGAGGGCAGCGCCGACCCGGTCGAGCTCGACCGGCTCGCCGCCGCCTACCCCGGCGACGTCCTGCTCGGGCTGCGGGGCGACCGCAGCGTCCTGCTCGTGCCACGCGCGCCGGAGGCCGGACCACCGCCGGCGCCGGGTGCCGAGGTCCTGGCCTCGTTCGGTCGCGCGGCAGCGCCGGGACCCGAGCTGTCGGCGCAGGTCGCCGCGGCCGAGTCGACCCTCACCGCCGCGCGCGAGGCCGGCCGGACGACGGGCTGGTTCGCCCCGGAGGACCTGCTGCTGTCCCGCGTCGTTCGGGAGCACACGGGCCTGCGCGACCACCTCCGCGACCGCGTCGTGGTGCCGCTCGCCGACGCCGACCGGGACGGGATCTTCCGCGACGCGCTCCGTGCCTACCTCGCGTGCGGCTCGGTGCCCCGCACCGCCGAGCAGCTCATCGTCCACGCGAACACCGTGACCTACCGCCTCAACCGCGTCCGCGACCTGACCGGGCTCGACCCCCGCGTGCCGGTCGACGCGACCCTGCTGACCCTCGCCCTCGCGCTCGAGGAGACGACCCCGTGACCCTGCCCGGTCTGATGCAGACCACGCCGCTGACGATCCGGATGCTGTTCGACCGGATGGTCACCGTGCACGCCGCCAGCCGGGTGCACGGCCACGACGGGACGTTCACCTACGGCGAGGTGGGGGAGCGGGTCCTGCGGCTCGCCGCCGCGCTGCGCGACGAGCTCGGCGTGCTGCCCGGTGACCGGGTCGCGTCGTTCGGCTTCAACTCGGCCCGCCACCTCGAGCTCTACTACGCCGTCCCGCTCGTCGGCGCGGTGCTGCACACGGTCAACGTGCGGCTGCACGACGAGCAGGTCGCCGCGATCGTCGCCCACGCCGAGGACGTCGTCGTCTTCGCCGACGGCGACCTCGTCGGCCAGCTCGCCGGGGTGCTGCCGGACACGCCGAGCGTGCGCCACGTCGTGGTGATGCGTGGCCCGGACGTGCCGGCGCCGGCGGTCGAGCTCCCCGCCGGCGTGACCCTCCACGACCACGACGCGCTGCTCGCCGCGCACCGCCCGGTCCACCCCGACGACCTGCCCGACGTGCCCGAGGACGCCGCCGCGGGCCTCTGCTACACGTCCGGGACCACCGGGATGCCCAAGGGCGTCCTCACGTCGCACCGGGCACAGGTCCTGCACGCCTTCGGTGTCGACATGGCGTCCACGTTCGGGCTGACCGAGGACGACGTGGTCCTTCCGGTCGTGCCGATGTTCCACGCCTTCGCGTGGGGGCTGCCGTACGCCGCCCCCTTCGTCGGGGCCGACCTCGTGCTGCACGGCGCCGACTCGTCGCCGGAGACCCTCGCGGCGCTGCTCACCGAGCACCGCGTGACCGTGACCGCCGGCGTGCCGACCATCTGGAAGTCGCTGCTGCCGCTCGTCGACGCCGGGACGCTCGACCTCACCGACCTGCGGCTCATCGGGGTCGGTGGCTCGGCGAGCCCGCGCTCGCTGATCGCCGCCTACGACGCCCGCGGGGTCGAGTACCTGCAGATCTGGGGGATGACCGAGACCGGGCCGATCGCGTGCGTGTCGCGGCCCCGCCGCACCCGCGGGCCGTTCACCGTCGAGCAGGCGCTCGACCGCAAGGCCTGGACCGGCACCATCTCCCCGGGGCTGGAGGCGCGCATCACCGACGACGACGGCCGCGTGCTGCCGCAGGACGGCGAGGCCGTCGGCGAGCTCGAGGTGCGCGGCCCGTGGATCGCGTCCGCGTACTACGCCGTCGACGCCGACGAGCGCTTCAACGGGGGGTGGCTGCGCACCGGCGACGTCGCCGTGATGGAGCCGGACGGGACCTTCCGCATCGTCGACCGCGCCAAGGACCTCGTGAAGTCCGGGGGCGAGTGGATCTCGTCGGTGGAGCTCGAGGGGCACCTGCTCGCGCACCCGGCCGTGCTCGACGCCGCGGTCGTCGGGGTGCCCCACCCTCGCTGGGACGAGCGGCCGGTCGCCGTCGTCGTGCCGGTGGACCCGGCGGCGCCGCCGACGCTCGAGGAGCTGCAGGCGTTCCTCGCCGACAAGGTCGCGCGCTGGTGGCTGCCCGACGCCGTCGTCCCCGTCGACGACATCCCGAAGACGTCGGTCGGCAAGCTCGACAAGAAGGTGCTGCGGGCCCGGCTCGGTGACGTGCTCGGCGCCGGCGAGGGCGCCGTGTCCGGCGTCGCCGCCGACGTGCCGTTCGGCGTCGTCGCGAGCGCGGAGGTGCCGGCGTGACCAGGACCCGCCTGGAGGCCCCCGCCTGGCACCTCGTCCCCGACCTGGCCCCGGCCGAGGTCACCACGGTGGCCGTCCCCGGCGGGGACCTCGCGGTGGCCCGCTGGGGCGAGGGCGACGACGTGGTGCTGCTCAGCCACGGCATCACCGCCAACCACGTCGGCTTCGGGCACCTCGCCACGCTCCTCGCCGAGCGGGGGCACCGGGTGTACGCCCCCGACCACCGCGGGCGCGGCCTGTCCGCCGGCGTCGGCGCGCCGTTCGGGTTCGCCCGTCACGCCGCCGACCTGCTGGCCGTCGCCGACGCCGCCGGCGCGGACACGTTCGACCTCGTCGGGCACTCGATGGGCGCCTTCGTCGCCGCGGCGCTGGTCGAGGTCGCGCCCGAGCGCGTCCGCCGGGTCGTCTACGTCGACGGCGGCGTCCCGCTGGACCTGCCGGTGCCCGAGGGGACCCCGGTGGAGGTCGTGCTCGACGCCGTCATCGGGCCTGCCATGCAACGTCTCTCCATGCGGTGGGACACCGTCGCCGAGTACGTCGGGTTCTTCCGTGCCCACCCGGCGCTGACCGAGTGGGAGGACCTGCTCACGGCGTACGTCTCCCACGACGCGACCACCGACGAGGACGGCCGGGTCCGCTCCACGGTCGTGGCCGACGCCATCCGCGCCGACATGGAGACCAACCTGGCGGACGACGTCGGCGAGGCGATCCGCCGCACGACCGTCCCCGGCCTGTGGCTCTGGTGCGACCGGGGGATCCTGGCGGACCCGCCCGGCCTGTACGGGGCCGACAAGGTCGCCCGCGAGGCCGCGACGATGCCGCACCTCGAGGCGCGCCAGGTCGACGGCGTCAACCACTACACGATCGTGCTGTCCGAGGCGGGCGCCCGCGCCGTCGCCGACGCCCTCGCCGACGCCCCGACGCGGGCCTGACCCCGCCCGACACGGGCCGGCGGGAGGGACGCGGAGCGCGCCCGGCAGGATTCGAACCTGCGACCATCGGATTAGAAGTCCGGTGCTCTATCCAGCTGAGCTACGGGCGCGTGGGACCGGCGGAGCGTAACCCCCGGACACGACGACGCCCCGGCGCGGGGCCGGGGCGTCGAGGTGGTGGTGCGTGCGCGTCAGGCGCGGCGTCGGCGGCCGAGTCCGGCCGCGGCGGCGAGCGCCGCAGCGCCACCGAACATCGCGACGGCGCCGCCGCCGGTGTTCGGCATGTCGTCGAGGGCGACCGGGGTGCCGTCGCCGCCGGCCTGCTGGCCCTCGCGGGCCTCGCGGACGGCGTCGAAGTCGAACGTGATCCCGGACGACCCCTGCGCGGAACCGGTGTCGGGCGAGCCGGAGCCGCCCTCCTGGGCCTCGCGGGCCTCACGGACGGCGTCGAAGTCGAACGTGATGTCGGAGCCGGGCACCGACTCGGAGTCCGTGGGCTCGGGCTCCGTCTCCGTCCCGGTGGACGTCTCCGTCTCGGTGGCGGTGTCGGTGCTCGACTCCTGCGCGGACGGCGTGCCGTCGCCGGTGCCGCGCACCCCGAGGGTGACGACGCCGGCGAGGAGGAGGAGCGCCGCGAGGGCGAGGATGGGCTGGATGGCTCGGGGCACGAGTGGTGTCCTGTGTGGCGACCGGGCGGGCTGGGTCGGCTCCGGCGGGGAGGGTAGTCCCCCGCCGCCGGGTCACGGTCGACGTCGCACCGTCCGGGCCGCGAGGTTCCCCCTCCGTGGCCCCGAGCGGTGCGGTCGCGCCGTGGCGAGGCGGACCCTAGCGTCCCGTTCGGCGTGCGCGAGCCCGAGGTTCGGCCCCTCGGGCACCCGTCTGCGCCACCTGCGGCGTCGGACCACACCGACGGCGAGCCCCGGCCGGGGGGCCGCCCCAAGCGACCTGCCCAGCGACCTGCCCAGCGACCTGTGAGGACCCCCGTGCGACGCCTGCTGGACGTCCTGGCCTCCCCCCGGGTGCGGTTGGCGGTCCTCGCGGTGGTCGTGCTCGGCGCCGGCGGTGCGCTCGTCGCCACCGGCGGTCCCTCGCTGGAGGGCGTCCGCGACGCGGTGGAGTCCGCCGGGCCGCTCGGCGCGCTCGCGTTCGTGGTGGGCTACGCGGTCCTGACGGTGGCGCTGGTCCCCGGGTCGGCCCTGACGCTCGCCGGTGGCGTGCTGTTCGGGCCGTGGCTCGGCACGGCGCTGGTGGTGGTCGGGGCGACCGCCGGCGCGTGCGGCGCCTTCGGGGTGGCCCGCCGCCTCGGTCGGGAGGGGGTCGAGGCCGTCGCGGGGGAGCGCATCGGACGGCTCGACGCGATGCTCGGCCGGCAGGGCTTCACCGCGGTGCTGCTGGTACGGCTCGTGCCGGTCGTGCCGTTCAACGTCTCGAACTACGCCGCCGGCGTGACCGCGGTTTCGTTCCGGGACTTCGCGCTCGGCACCCTCGTCGGGATCGTGCCGGGCAGCTTCGCGTACGCCGCCCTCGGGGGGTCGTTCGACGACCCGACCTCGCCGTTGTTCCTGGCGGCCGTCGCGCTCGTCGTGGTCCTCGCACTCGTCGGGGTCGTGGTCAGTCGTCGCCGCGCCCGCGCCGGCTCTCCCTGACCTGCTCGAGCAGGGCGGTCAGGTCGTCGACCCGGCTCGAGATGCGCGCAGCGGCCTCCGGCGTCGCCTCCTCGTCCTTGACCAGGTCCTGCAGCGTCCTCAGCAGCCGCTCGCTGCGCTTCACCGCGTCGCCGAGGTCGTCGTCCTGGAGCGCCTCGATCAGCGCGACGAGCCCCTCGTCGATGGTCTCCGCGCCGGCGGTGGAGAGCTCGCCGGCGGCGACCTCGTCCTGCACGGACGTGATGACGGCGCGCACCGCCCCCTCCACGGTGGTCGGGGCGGGTGGCGGCTCCGGCGCCGGCGGCTCCTCGACCGGCTCGGCCGCCTCCTCGGCGGGTGCCGGCTCGCTGGCCGGCGGGTCCTCGTCCTCGGGGGCCGTCTCCGTGGGCGCGACCTCCGTGGGGTCGGCGGCGACGGTCGGCTCGACGGTGGGCTCGGTCGAGGCCCGCAGGGCGCGGTTCGCCACCACCAGCAGGAGCAGGACGCTCGCGACGATCGCGGCCGCCGCGAGCGGGCGGGCCCGTGCCCAGGCGCGGGTCCGCTCCCACGCGCTGGCCTCGCCCGGCTCTGTCCCCGCGGCCATCGCGGCGGTCGGCTCGGCGCTCGCCGGTCCCGGGCCGTCGCCCGCCACCGCGGCGCCGGCCGCGGCGCCGGCAGCGGCCGGTCCGGCGAGGAACGGCACGCCCGGCGGGAGCGTCGGGTCGTCCGGCGACCACGCCACGGTCGGGGCGTCGATGCCGTCCGCTGGTGGCAGGACCTGCGTCGGGTCGCTGGGCGCCGCCGGCGGGATGGCGACCGTCGGCTCGTCGGCTTCGGGCACGCCGAGCAGGCCGGTGGCGAACGCGGCCGCCGAGGGGGTGCGTGACGCCGGGTCCTTGACGAGCGCGCCGGCGATGGCGTCGGCGACGTGCCGCGGGAGCTCGGGCCGCCGGTGCCGGACGTCGGGGGGTGGCTCGTGGACGTGCTTGTGCACGACGACCACCGGGGTGTCGCCCTCGAAGGTCGACTGCCCCGTCAGCACCTCGACGGCGAGGCACCCGAGCGCGTACACGTCGGCGCGCGCGTCGACGGGGCGGCCCTGCGCCTGCTCGGGCGCGAGCGTCGACAGCGACCCGCGGATGGTCATGGTCGTCGTCGCGTCGGCCCGGGTGGAGCGGGCGATGCCGAAGTCGGTGACCTTCGGGATGCCGCCCGGCCCGATCAGGACGTTGGCGGCCTTGACGTCGCGGTGGACGAGGCCGGCGTCGTGGGCGGCCTGCAGCCCGGCCGCGATGCCGGCGATGAGGTGCACGCCCTGCTCGACGGGCAGCGCGCCGCGGTCGCGGAGCACGTCGGCGAGGGTGTCGCCGGGGACGTGCTCCATCACCAGCACGTGCATGCCGTCGGCCTCGAGGAAGTCGTGCACGGCCACGACGTTGGGGTGCGACAGCGCGGCGGCGGCACGGGCCTCGCGTCGGAACCGCTCCACGGCGTTGGGGTCGCCCGCGACGTGGCCGGGCAGCAGCTTCAGCGCGACGATGCGGTCGAGCTGGTGGTCGTGGGCGCGGTGGACCTCGCCCATGCCGCCGCGGCCGAGCAGCTCGAGCAGCTCGTAGCGGCCAGCGATGCGGGTACCGGGTCGCACGTGGTCGACCTCGTGGGCACGGTTCGGAGGCGCGCGCGGGCGGATGGCGCGCGGCGGCGCGGGGGCGCCGAGCGGACGGGGACGCTATCCGGGGCGCCCCGCGCCCGGGAGGGCGCGGCCCCGGCCGACCGTCCGTCCGGGCGGATGCCGCGGACCGGGCGGTGCGCGCCGCCGTCCGTGGCCGCTCAACGCTCGCGTCGGACCGTCGCGGCCAGCGCGGCGAGCGCCGGGACGAGGAACACCAGGCTCAGCGCGGCGGCGACCTGGGGGTCGCGACCGATGAAGGGCAGCAGCACGAGCGGCAGCATCGGGATGCCGGCCCCGACCGCGAGCGACGTCCCGTACTGCGACCACGACACGAGGAAGCCGAGCAGCAGGGCGGCGGCGAGGGTCGGCGCGACCGCCGGCGCGACGACCAGCGCGAGGCGCCGCGCCGGCGGGGCGCCGAGCACGGCGGCCGCCTCCTCGAGGTCGTCGACGCCGTGGGAGAACCCCGGCGCCAGCAGCAGCACGACGTAGGGCAGGACGTACACGAGGTGGGCGAGGGCGAGCCCGGCGATCGTGTCGGTCAGCCCGAGCCGGATGAACCACTCGGTCAGCCCCACCCCGGTCGCGAACGGCGAGACGAGCAGCGGCAGCGCCAGCAGCACGGTGGCCACCAGACGACGGCCGCGCGGCGCCGCCGCGAGCGAGCGGGCCGCCGGCCAGCCGAGCACGAGCGCCACCAGCACCGTCACCAGCGCGACCAGCAACGAGTTCGTGACGGCCTCGGCGGCACGGGTGCCGCTCGCGACGAGCACCGCGAACCCGCGCGTCGAGAAGGTCTGCGGCAGCAGCGACGGGGCCCGCCACGTCTCCGCCAGCGCCCGGACCGGCAGCACCACCAGCGGCGCCGCGGCGAGCAGCCCGAGGAGGCGGGCGGCCCACCGCCGGCGCGCCGGCGCGGTCGTCGCGAGGTCAGAGCTCACGGCGCACCCCCGCGAGGGCGACGACGGCGACGCCCAGCGACACGCCGGCGGCGACGAGCAGGGCGGCGGACGCGCGTGCCTGCCCGACCAGCGACGCGGTGCGGGTCGCGTCGAGCGCGTAGGTCGCGAGCGTCGGCGGGTGGCTCGGACCGACGACCAGCGGCACCTCGAACGACCCGAACACGTAGGCCGCGACGATGACCGAGCCGAGCAGCAGCGGCGCGCGGATCGCCGGCCACACCACGAACCGCAGCCGCGCCGCCCGACCGGCGCCGAGCGTGGCGGCGGCCTCGGCGCGGTCCTCGGTCGCCGGGCCCCAGGTCGACAGCACCAGCAGCGTCAGGAACGGCACCTCCTTGAAGAGGTAGACGAGCACGATGCCCCAGCCGGCGCGGTCGCGGACCAGCACCACCGGCAGCTCGCCGAGCGCCCGGTCGACGAGGCCGCCGGCGCCGAGCCACAGCGCCGCGAGCACGGCCGCCAGCAGGTGGGGGACCAGCACGGGGAGCGAGAACACCGCCTGCACCGCCGGCCGCCGGCGCAGCAGCGCCGCGGCGCCAACGGCGAGCACGGCCGACAGCACCGTCGAGACCAGCGTCAGCCGGCCGGTGAACACGAGCGCGTCGCGGAAGGCCGGGTCACCCAGCACGTCGCCCCACGCGCTCGCGTCGACGGCGCCGAACACCGGGCCGGGCGCCGGCTGCAGCGAGGTCCGCAGCGCACCGAGCAGCGCCCCGCCGAACAGCACCACCACCGGCATCACGGCGACCGCGAGACCGCGCCACCCGTCCCGGTTCACCACGCACCCCGCCGGCGTGGCAGGCTCGACCGAGCGACCGGGCACCGTCGCCCACGCGTCCCCCAGGAGCCCGTCCCGTGCTCGACCGCCGCGCCCGCGCCCGACTCGGCCCGATCTGGGCCGCGATGGCCCGCGGCCTGGGCGACCGCGGGGTGACGCCCAACCACCTGACGGCGCTCGGGCTCGTGCTGGCCGTCGTCTCCGCCGTGGCGGCCGGCCTCGCGATGTGGCCGCTGGCGGCGGTGCTGTGGCTGTTGTCGCGCATCCCGGACGGGATGGACGGTCAGCTCGCCCGGATGCAGGGCGGCGGCACCGAGTACGGCGGCTTCCTCGACATCGTCGCGGACTTCGTGGGGTACGGCGCGTTCGTGGTCGGCGTCGCTATCGGCGAGCCGGACGCCCGCGTCGCCGCGCTGGTGCTGCTGCTGGCGTACTACGCCAACGGCACCGCGTTCCTCGCCTGGTCGTCGGTCGCCGAGCGGCTGAGCCGGCAGCGACCCGACGAGGAGCGCACCCTCAACTTCGTCGGGGGGCTCACCGAGGGCGTCGAGACGATCGTGGCGCACGCGCTGTTCGCGCTGCTGCCCGGCCTGCTGCCCTGGACCGTGTGGGGCTTCGCCGCAGCGGTGTGGGTGACGGTCGGCCAGCGGGTGGTGTTCGTGCGCCGCGCCCTGCGCGACGTCGGGTCGACCTGACCGACCGGGCACCACGGCTCAGCGGCCCGGACGGTCGAGCAGGCGCAGCAGCGCGAGCACGGGCCGGGTGACCGCGCGGACCCGCGGGGAGAAGAACCGCTCGCGCAGCACCTCGTTGGCAGCCTTCGCGCTGGCCTCGGCGAAGGTCGGGTAGGCGTGGGTCGTCTGGCCGACGGCGCCGAGCTTCTCGTCCTTCGACATCCACGCCACGATCTCGGCGATCGCGTCGCCGCCGTGCTCGCCGACGATGGTCGCGCCGACGATGCGGTCGCGCGGGCCGGCCACGAGCTTCGCGAACCCGTCGGTGGTCGCGTTCGCGATGGCCCGGTCGAGCCCCGCGTACGACGACGAGGTCACCGTGACGGCGTCCCCGTACCGCTCGCGGGCCTCGGCCTCGGTGAGCCCGACGCGGCCGACCTCGGGGTCGGTGAAGGTGACCCACGGCACCGTGTCGTACGACACCTTCCGTCGGAGCTTGAACAGCGCGTTGGTGACCACCAGGCCGCCGTGCTTCCCCGCGACGTGCGTGAAGGGCAGCCCGCCGGTGACGTCGCCGGCGGCCCACACCCACGGCGCGGTGGTCCGCAGCGTGTCGTCGACCACGACGTGCCCGCGCTCGGTGGTCCGCACGCCGGCGGTGTCGAGCCCGAGGTCGTCGGTGGACGGGCGTCGGCCGGCGGCGACGAGGATGCGGTCGAAGGGCACGCGGTCCTCGACGCCGTGGCGGGACACCACGAGCACGTGCCCGCCGTCCGGGCCGGTCTCGACGCGCTCGGCGCGGGTGCCGACGCGCACGTCGACGCCGTCGGCCACGAGCGACGCGTGGACGGTCGCGCCGGCCTCCGGCTCCTCCTTGGTGAGGAGCCGGTCCAGCATCTCGACGATGGTGACGCGGCTGCCGAGCCGGGCGAAGGACTGGCCGAGCTCGCAGCCGATGGGGCCGCCGCCGAGCACGACCATGCGGCTCGGGAGCTCGGTGAGGTCCCACAGCGTGTCGCTGGTGAGCGGGTCGGCGTCGGCGAGCCCGTCGACGGGTGGCAGCACGGGGCGTGACCCGGTCGCGAGCACGGCGGTGCGGGTCGTGAGGGTCCGGCCGGTCGAGAGCTCGACCCGGCTAGCGCCGGCGAGCCGACCGCGGGCAGCGATCACCTCGACCCCCTCGCGCTCGAGCCGCTCCGGGGAGTCGTGCGGGGCGATGGCGTGCTGGGCGGCGTGGACGCGGCTCATGACCCGGGCGAGGTCGACCTGCGGCTCGACGGGGGTGAGCCCGACGCGGTCGGCGGTGCGCATGTCGTGGGCGCGGCGGGCGGCGGCGATGAGCGCCTTCGACGGGACGCACCCGGTCCACAGGCAGTCGCCCCCGGTGCGGTCCTCCTCGATCAGCGCCACCCGGGCGCCGACGCCGGCGGCCCCGACGGCGGCGACGAGGCCGCCCGTGCCGCCCCCGATGACGACCATGTCGTACGTCCTGCTGCTCACGTGCGCTCCTGGGTCGTCTCGTCGGTCGCCGGGGCCGGGTCGGGCAGGCGCCAGAGCCGGGCCGCGGGCAGCGCCACCCGGACCACGTCGCCGGGGGCGAGCCCGGTCGCGTCGGTCACGAGCGCCTCGAGCTCGAGCGGCGCGTCCCCGTCCCCGCACCGCAGGGTGACGCGCGTCGACGCGGCCTGGTAGGTCACCTCGGCCACCGTGCAGCGCAGCGTCCCGTCGGGGTCGCCGACGCGGACGTGCTCCGGACGGATCACCACGGTGGCCTGCCCGTCGTCGCCGGGCACCGGGACCTCGCCGGCGGCGGTCCACAGCAGCCCGTCCCGCACCGGCCCGGTGAGCAGGTTCGACGCGCCCACGAGGCGCGCGACGACCGCGTCGGCGGGACGCTCGAACAGCTCGCGTGGCGGCGCGTGCTGCACGACCCGACCGTCGAGCATCACCGCGACGTGGTGGCCGAGCTCGGCCGCCTCCACGCGGTCGTGGGTGACGTGCAGCGCCGTGACGCCGCGGTCGCGCTGCAGCCGGGCGATGAGCCGCCGCAGCTCCTCGCGACGCTCCGGGTCGACCGCGGCCAGCGGCTCGTCGAGCAGCAGCAGGTCGGGGTCGGCCGCGAGGGCGCGGGCGAGGTTCACGCGCTGCTGCTCGCCGCTCGAGAGCCCGCGCACGCGCCGGTCCCCGAACCCGCCGAGCCCGACGTCGTCGAGCAGGGCGTCGGCGCGCCGGCGACGCTCGTCGCGGGCGACCCCGGCCATCCGGAGCCCGAACGCGACGTTCTCGGCCACCGACAGGTTGGGGAACAGGCGCGGCTCCTGGAACACGACCGCGATCCGCCGGCGGTGGGGTGGCACGCCGGCGAGGTCCCTGCCGGCGAGCGTGATCCGGCCGGCGTCGGTCGGGACGAGCCCGGCGACGGCGCGCAGCAGCGTGGTCTTGCCGGCGCCGGACGGGCCGACGACGGCGGTGAGGGTCCCGGCGGGGACCGTCAGGTCGACGCCCTGCAGGACCGGGGTGCCGCCCGGCGCGACCGCCACGCCGGCGACGGTGAGCCCGTCGTCGGGGTGGTCGGCGGTCGCGTCGGCGGCGGGCGTCACGGGGTCAGCACCTCGCGCTGCCAGCGCTGCTCGAGCGCCTCGACCCGGTCGACGGCGAGCTCGTCGAGCAGCGGACCGAAGTCGGTCAGCAGGTGGGGGCTGTCCACGGCGTCGGTGAACGCCGTACGGGCGTCGTCCTCGAGCCGGTCGAGGTCGAGCACCGTCGGCACGCCGAGGACGTCCGGGTCGGCCTTGATGGCCTGCAGGGTCGGGTCGAGGAGCAGGTTCGCGACGACGAGCGCGCCGGCGAAGGACGCCGACCGGGCTGGGATCGTCACGTACGAGGTGTTCTGCAGCGTGCCGGCGGTGAAGGTGAACGGTCGGGCGGTCTCCGGGAACGACCCCTGCGCCACCGCGGTCTGGACGAACGCCGGGTCGTAGCTCATGGCGAGGTCGACCTGGCCGTCGGCGAAGAGCTGGTTCAGCTCGGCCTCGTTCTCCGGGAACGCCTGGCCCTCGCGCCACAGCAGCGGGGTGAGCTCGGCGAGCAGCGCGAACGCCTCGTCCTCGCCGAGCTCCGCGACGGCCTGCCGGACGAACGCCGAGCCGGTGAAGTCCGGCGGCGCCGGGTAGGTCACCCGGCCGGGTTTGGCGCGCGCGTACTCGAGCAGCTCGGTGAACGACCGGGGCGGCTCGGGCGTGCGGGCCGTGTCGTGCGCGTACACGAACAGGGCCCGCGACCACGCGGACTCCATGCCCTCGACCGGCACGCCGAAGTCGGTGTCGACGGCGTCGGCGTCGACGAGGGCGTGGTTGGGCAGCCGGGTGGCCCAGCCCTCCGCCCACAGCCCGGCCTCCTTGCCGGCCGCGAAGTTCTCGCCGTTGATCCAGATCATGTCGACGCTGGACTCGTCGGCCTCCGCGCGGGCCTCGGACAGCACACGCTGCACCGCGTCCGCCGTGTCGGTGATCGGGACGCGCTCGAGGGTGACGCCGAGCTCGGCCGCGGCCGGCACGACGTGCTCGTCGAGGTAGGCGTTGATGCGGTCGTCGCCACCGAACAGCCACCAGCGGACGGTCTGGCCCTGCGCGGCCTCCTCGACCGACGCCCAGTCGGAGAGGTCGAGGTCCCCGCCGCCGGCCTCCGGGTCGGACGCGCCGCCGGCGCAGGCGGTCGCGGCGAGCGCGAGGGAGGTCAGCAGGCCGGCGAGCCGCCGGGCGGTGCGGGAGCGCATGGGGATGCCTCTGGGTCGGGTGCGGCCCGCGGCCGGGGGACCGGGTGCCGTCGCGCGGGGACGCTAGTCGGGGTGCGGGGACCGGCCCCGACCCGAGGTGCGCCGGGGCGTCAGCCGGCCAGCCCGCGGAGGATGGTTCGGAGCTCGCCGACGGGTGGTCGGTCGTCGCGCACCTGCGGCCGGCTCCATGCGACGGTGCCGTCGGGGGCGACCACGAAGTCCCCGCCCAGCTGGTACGGGTCCTCGCCGCTGGCCTTCAGCGACTCGCCGGCACGGAGCTGCTCGAGGTAGCCCTTCCAGACGCCGGGGTCGAGCCACAGCCGCCACCACGGGATGCGGGCGAGCCCCCATGCGTCGTAGGCGGTGCGGTCGCGGTCGACGAGGACGGGGAACGGCAGGGCCTCGACGTCGATCCCGTCGAGCATCGTGCGGCGGACGAGGTCGGGCTCGTCCTGCACGACGAACAGGGCCGCCGCACTCGTCGGCCCGATGCGGTCCCAGCTGTCGCGCACCTTCACGAGGTGCGCACGGCACAGCAGTCAGCCGGCGTGGCGCAGGAAGCTGACCAGCACGGGCCGGCCCTGCAGGTCCCGCAGCGCCGTCACCTCGCCGGACAGTGTGGGCAGGGCGAGCTCGGGGGCGGGGTCGCCGGGGCGGGGGGCGTCGGGCACGTCGGTCTCCTGGGTGCGGACGGTCGTCGGGGCGAACCTCGCGGGTGCGCTCGATGTTCCCGGGTGCTCAGGCTCCCCGGACCGCCCCGGTGAGCGACTCGAGGTTCGCCACGCCCCCCTCGAGGTTGGCGAGCAGTCGCTGGATCGCCGCATCGACCCGGGGCTCCCCAAGCTGGTCCTTCCAGCCGCGGACCGGGTTCAGCCGGGTCCCGTACGTGTAGGCCTCGACGTCCGGGTCCGCTCCCCACACCATGTCGAGCTTCATGGAGTGCAGCACCGTCGCCGCCCACTCGAGGGGGGTGTCGGCGTAGGCGTGGGGTGGGCAGAGCCGGTTCTTCTCCTCGAGGTCGTCCCGCGTCGCCTCGAGGTAGCCGGTCACCGCAGCGCTCAGGCACGGCTGGTTCCACCGGATCGGCTGGAGCGTGATCTCGTCGTCGGTGAACACCGGCCGTGTGGGGCGACGTGGGGCACCGGACGCGGCGCAGTGCACGTGCACGCGGTCCCGGTGGGTGGGGACGGTGCCCTGGTCGAGCTCGATCACGTCCGCCGTGATCCGACGGACGCGTCCGAGGCGGACCACGTCCCGCACGCGGCGCAGCTGCTCGAGCTCGAGGTGGTTGATGGTCGGCGCGTGGGCCATCGTGGGCGCGACCTCCTCGTCGACCTGGACGAGGACCTCCTGGTCGCGGAGCGCGGCGTAGAAGTCGTCGAGGGTCTCGGCCCGCGCCGCGGCCTCGGCGTAGTGGGACGCGCTCTCGACCCCGGTCCAGGCCCGGTCCAGCGGCGCGTAGTACTCGCGGTTGGTGAGCCACTGCTCCCGGGGCTTGATCCACTGGATGTCGTCGGGGTCGATCGCCTGGTCCAGGAGCCAGATGATCGCGTCCATGGCGGTCTTGCCACCGCCGATGACGACGTAGCCGGCGCCGGGCCGCGCGAGCTCGGTGAGCTCGTTCACGGTGATGCACATCGCGTCCGGCGCGACCTCGAACGGCGGGGGTGTGGTCGCGGGGATCGTCGGCGCGAGATGGTGCGCGTCGACGACCCTGCGCCGGACCTCGACGTCGGTCCGTGTGCCCGTGACGCGCGAGACGATCGTGCCGCCGCCCACGTGCTCCGACATCGGGAGGTACCGCAGCCGACCCGTGGGCAGGAGTTGGTGGTCGAGGACCCGCTGGTAGTAGCCGCGGATCTCGGCAGCCGTCGCACGCTCGTGGCTGCCGCGGTTGAGGCCGGTGGCGTCGATCGTGTCGTCGCCCAGGGGGAGCGAGTCCACGCCGTAGAACGCCGATGCCTGGTGGAGCCGACAGAACGCGTACGCGTCGTTCCAGTGGCCGCCGGGGGCGTGCCGACGGTCGACCAGCGCGACCTCGGCCTGTGGGGCGTGCGTCAGGAGAGCGTCGGTGAACGCCATCCCGGCCGCGCCGCTGCCGACCACCAGGTAGTCGACGGAGATCCGACGGGTGCCCACGGGCCGCTCCTCGCTCGTCGGGGACGCTGGTCGGCGTCTGCCCGGACGGGACGGACGTCGGAGAGAGCGGGTGAAGGGAATCGAACCCTCGTCACCAGTTTGGAAGACTGGAGCTCTACCATTGAGCTACACCCGCGAGCGGCCCGCAGGCTACCGCTGCTGGCCTGAACCTGGTCGGGGCGGCCGGATTCGAACCGACGACCCCCTGCTCCCAAAGCAGGTGCGCTACCAAGCTGCGCCACGCCCCGTCGACCGCGGGAGGCTACCGCCGCGCCCGGGCCGCACCGCGCCGGCCGTCGGATGGACTTCCGCGCGCGCAGGTGCCACCATCGCGCCTCCGCGACCGGGAGCGTCCGGTCGCGTCGCGCATCCGCGCGCCCCGCGGGTCGCGCGCCCGGCCACAGGTGACCACCTCCCCGGCCGACGCGCGCCTCTCCACCGTCAGCCCCGCCGCCTGCGCGTGCGCCCCCGGCGCGCCCGCGACCGCGGCGGTCCACCCCCGAAGGCCGCCACCACATGAAGACGTCCGTCGAGACCATCGACCCGGTCCAGGTCAAGCTCACCGTCGAGGTCGAGCCGGCCCGGGTGAAGAAGGCGTTCGACGCCGCCGCCCGCGAGATCGCGAAGCAGGTCAACCTCCCCGGGTTCCGTCCGGGCAAGGCGCCGCGCAAGCTGATCGAGCAGCGCATCGGCCAGGGGGCCATCGCCCAGACCGCGATGGAGAACGCCCTCGACGAGTACTACTCCGAGGCGCTCGACCGGACGGAGCTCCTCCCCGTCGCGATGCCCGACATCGACTTCGAGACGCTCACCTTCGACGAGAAGGACGGGTGCTCGTTCGTGGCGACCGTCCAGGTCCGCCCCGAGTTCGACGCGCCGGACCACGAGGGCATCGGCGTGACCTACCCGGAGTGGGACGTCGACGACGACGCCGTCACCGCGCAGCTGCAGCAGATGCGCGAGCGCTTCGCCGAGGTCGACGAGGTCGAGCGGGCCGCGAGGACCGGTGACTACGTCACCCTCGACCTGTCGGTCGCCGTCGCCGGCGAGCCCCTCGAGGACGCCACCGCCTCCGACGCGCTGTACGAGGTCGGCTCGGGCGGCGTGACGCCGAAGCTCGACGAGGTCCTCGTCGGTGCCTCCGCCGGCGACGAGCTGACCTACACCGACACGCTCCCCGACGAGTACCCGGAGCACGGCGGCGCCGAGGCCGAGTTCACCGTCCAGGTCAAGGACGTCCGCGAGAAGACGCTCCCGGCCCTCGACGACGACTTCGCCGCGACCGCCAGCGAGTTCGACACCCTCGACGAGCTCCGTGCGGACATCCGCACCTCCCTGCTGCGCCAGCGGATCATCGCCGCGCGCGGCGACATGCGTGGCCGTGTCCTCGAGGCGTACCTCGCCAAGATCGACCTGCCGCTGCCGCCAGCGATGGTCGAGAACGAGGTCGAGGCCCGCATCCACCGGGTCGAGCACCAGGCCGAGCAGTACGGCCTCGACGTCGACGCGCTCTACGCGATGGAGGGCACCACCGCCGAGGAGTACGCCGAGCAGGCCCGCGAGCAGGCGACCAACACGGTCAAGGCCCAGCTCGTGCTCGACCAGCTCGCGGAGGACCTCGGCATCGAGGTCACCGGCGAGGACGTCGACACGGAGATCGTCCGCCACGCGCGGCAGAACAACATGGCGCCGCAGCAGGTCGCCCAGATCATCCAGCAGCAGGGGTCGGTCGGCGCGCTGGTCGGCGACATCCTGCGCCGCAAGACCATCGACGCCATCGTCGACGCCGCCGTCATCGAGGGCGCGCCGTCGCAGGAGGTCCTGATCGAGGTCGGCCTCGAGAAGGACCCGTCGCTCGCCGACGAGGCCGCCACCGAGGGCTCGGTCGACAGCCCGGACTCCCCGGACTCGCCGGAGTCGGTCGACAGCCCCGACTCGCCCGACTCGGTGGACAGCCCCGGCTCGGTCGACTCCACGGAGGACGCCGAGGAGGAGTGACCCTGCGGTCGCTGACGTGACGAGGGCCCGGCGCGACGCGCCGGGCCCTCGTCGGTGACCCCGGGTCGCGCTTGTGCGCCCGTGCGCCGGGACGGTGGCCGTCCGAGAGACCGCACCGCGGTGCGGTCCGGTACCGTCCTGAGCGTTCTGGAGGGGAGTACCCCGACAGCCACGATCGTCATCCCGGTCCCGTGCCCGGTCGTGGCGGCGCCCTCGGCGCTGGGGGAGACCTTCGGATCGATGGTGTCCGCACGTCCACCACGACCGAAGAGGAACCTCGGGTGTCGCTCCTGCTCGCGGCCGAGTCCGCGACCTCCAACCTCCGCTACGTCGACCTCGACGTGCCCGGCTGGGCCTGGACGGCCCTCGTCGGCGCCATCGTCGCGATGCTGCTGCTGGACCTGTTCCTGGTCCACCGCACCCCGCACGACATCTCGATCCGCGAGGCCAGCATCGAGTCCGCCGTCTGGATCGGCGTCGGCCTGCTGTTCGGCCTCGTCGTCGCGTTCTCGTTCGGGTGGGCCGCCGCCGGTGAGTACTACGGCGGCTACCTGATCGAGAAGAGCCTCTCGGTCGACAACGTGTTCGTGTGGGCCGTGATCTTCAGCTACTTCGGGGTGCCCAACAAGTACCAGTTCCGCGTGCTGTTCTGGGGCGTCTTCGGCGCGCTGGTGCTCCGGGCCATCTTCATCTTCGCCGGTGTCGCCCTGCTCGAGCGCTTCGACTGGATCCTCTACGTCTTCGGTGCGCTGCTGCTCGTCACCGCCTACCGGATGCTGAAGCACGACGGGGCCGACGTGCACCCCGAGGAGAACCCGATCCTGAAGCTGGTGCGGCGGGTCGTCCCGTCCACCAACGAGTACGACGGGCAGAAGCTGTTCACGCGCCGCAGCGGCCAGCTGCTCGCGACGCCGCTGTTCGCCGTCCTCATCCTCGTCGAGGCGACCGACGTCGTCTTCGCCGTCGACTCGGTCCCGGCCATCCTGGCGGTCAGCCGCGAGCCGTTCCTCGTCTTCGCGTCCAACGCGTTCGCGATCCTCGGCCTTCGGGCCCTGTACTTCGCCCTCGCCGGGATGAAGGACCGGTTCCGCTACCTCGACCGCGGGCTCGCCGCGATCCTCGCCTTCGTGGGCGCCAAGATGATGCTGCTCGAGGTCTACCACCTCCCGATCGCCATCTCCGTGAGCGTGATCGCCGCGATCCTGACGATCGCCATCGTCGCCTCGCTGCGGGCCGACCGGCGGGACCACGAGGCCGGGTCCTGGGTCCTCACGGCTGGCAAGCCGTCGCACGATGGACCCGAGGGTGGGCCCGGGGACGGCTCCGGCGAGGCCACGCCGACGTCGCAGCCCGTGGACCACTGACGGCCGTCACCGGACGGTCACCCGCGGGCCACGGGCTCGTCACCTCGACTGCGCTCGCGTGTCGCCGGCGCTGAGTACCGTTCCGCGGTCACCACCACGAGGAGCAGGCGACGGTGTCGACCATCGAGGCCGAGGGGCTGGTCAAGCGGTACGGGGACGTGACGGCGCTGGCGGGGCTCGACCTGGACGTCCCGGAGGGGACGGTGCTCGGGCTGCTCGGGCCCAACGGCGCGGGCAAGACCACGGCCGTCTCCATCCTGACGACCCTGGTCCGGCCCGACGCCGGTCGGGCCGTCGTCGCCGGCGCCGACGTGCTCGCCGAGCCGCAGGAGGTCCGCCGGCGCATCGGCCTCTCGGGGCAGTACGCGGCGGTCGACGAGACCCTCACCGGGTTCGAGAACCTCGACATGATCGGCCGCCTCTACCACCTCGGGCGGCAGCCGAGCCGGGCGCGAGCGCGGGAACTGCTGGAGCGGTTCGACCTCGTCGAGGCCGGCGACCGCCCGGTCAAGACCTACTCGGGCGGCATGCGCCGGCGGCTCGACCTCGCCGGCGCGCTCGTCGCGGAGCCGGGGGTGCTGTTCCTCGACGAACCCACCACCGGGCTCGACCCGCGCAGCCGCGTCGAGCTGTGGGGCGTCATCCGCGAGCTCGTCGGCCGTGGCACCACGCTGCTGCTCACGACGCAGTACCTCGAGGAGGCCGACCAGCTCGCCGACGACATCATGGTCATCGACCAGGGCCGGGCCATCGCCCGCGGCACGGCCGACGACCTCAAGTCGCAGGTCGGCGGCGACCGGGTCGAGGTCACCACCGCCCGCGCGGACGAGCTCGGTCGGGCGCGCGAGGTCCTGACCACGCTCGCGGTCGGCGAGATCGGGGTCGAGGAGCACACCCGGACGCTGACCGTCCCGGTCGAGGGTGGCGCACGGGCGCTGACCGCCGCGCTGCGCGACCTCGACGCCGCTGGCGTCGAGGTCCTCGACGTCGGCCTGCGCCGTCCCACGCTCGACGACGTGTTCCTGACGCTCACCGGCCACGCGGCCGAGCCGCTCGAGGAGGCAGCCCCGTGACCGGCGTGTCCCAGTCCCTGTCCGACGGCGCCGTCGTCGCGAAGCGGAACCTCATCAAGATCCGGCGCGTGCCGGAGGTCCTCGTCTTCGTCCTCATCAGCCCGATCATGTTCGTGCTGCTGTTCGCCTACGTGTTCGGCGGGGCCATCGACGTCCCGGGGGTGAGCTACCGGGAGTTCCTCATCGCCGGCATCTTCGCGCAGACGGTCGTGTTCGGGGCGACGTTCACCGGCGCGGGCCTCGCGGAGGACATCCAGAAGGGGATCATCGACCGCTTCCGCTCCCTGCCGATGGCGCGGTCCGCGGTGCTCGTCGGCCGGACCGCGTCCGACATCGTCTACAACGTGCTGTCGCTCGTGGTCATGGCCTCGACCGGGCTGCTCGTCGGGTGGCGGATCCGCTCGTCGCTGCTCGACGCCCTCGGCGGGTTCCTGCTCCTGCTGCTGTTCGCCTACGCGTTCTCCTGGGTGATGGCCTGGGTGGGCCTGGTCGTCCCGAGCCCGGAGGTCGTCAACAACGCCTCCTTCATCGTCATCTTCCCCCTGACGTTCATCGCGAACACCTTCGTGCCCAGCGAGACGCTGCCCCCGGTGCTGCGGGCGATCGCCGAGTGGAACCCGGTGTCGGCCGTCACCCAGGCCACCCGCGAGCTGTTCGGCAACACCGCCCCGGGGGCGCCGGTGCCGGAGGCGTGGGCGCTGCAGCACCCGGTCGCCTACTCGCTGGTCTGGGTGGCGCTGATCCTGCTGGTCTTCGTGCCGCTCTCGGTGCGTCGGTTCGAGCGGGCCACCAGCCGCTGAGCGGCTCCCGGTAGCGTCCGGGCCCCACCCGCGACGCACAGGGAGGCACCGTCGTGCTGCTCGAGGACCGCACCGCCATCGTCACCGGCGCCGCCAGGGGCATCGGTCGCGCCATCGCTGCGCGCCTGCTCGCCGAGGGCGCGACCGTCGTGGTCGCCGATCTCGACGGCGCCGCCGCGGCCGCCACCGCGACCGACCTCGTCGAGCAGCACGGAGGTCGCGCGGAGGGTGTCGCCTGTGACGTGGTCGACGAGGACGCCGTGGCCGCGCTCGTCGACGGGACCGTCGCGCGCCACGGTGACCTCCACGTCGTGGTGAACAACGCGGGCATCACCCGGGACGGGATGCTGCACCGCATGTCGCTCGCCGACTTCCGGGCCGTGGTCGACGTCCACCTGCAGGGCACCTGGCTGGTCTCGCGCGCCGCGCTGACCCACATGCGCGCCCGCGAGGGTGGTGGCGCGATCGTCAACCTGAGCTCCATCTCCGGCAAGCTCGGCAACCTCGGGCAGACCAACTACGCCGCCGCCAAGGCGGGCATCGTCGCCCTCACCAAGGCGACGGCCCGCGAGGGTGCTCGCTTCGGCATCCGCGCCAACGCGGTCCAGCCGGGGCTGATCCGCACCGACATGACCGCCGCCATGCCCGCCGACGTCTTCGCCGAGAAGGAGGCCGACATCCCGCTCGGCCGCGCCGGCGAGCCGGAGGAGGTCGCCGACGTGGTGCTGTTCCTGGCCAGCCCGATGTCGAGCTACGTGACCGGCGCGACGGTCGAGGTCACCGGCGGCCGGGGGATGTGACCCGACGTCAGGGGGATCCACGCCGATCCCCGCGGCGAACGTCCGCACGGACCGGTCCCCGTGCGCCTGCCGGCGAGCCGGTGCGTCCCGACCGCTCAACTCCGGCGTCGGGCACCCGACCCGTCGGTACGCTCCGGCAGCCCATCCCCGCGAGGAGCCGCTCGTGTCCCAGTTCACGAACTTCATCATCCCGAACGTGGTCGAGCAGACCAACCGCGGCGAGCGGGGGATGGACATCTTCTCGCGGCTCCTCGGCCAGCGGATCATCTTCCTCGGGACCCCCGTGAACGACGAGGTCGCCAACGTCGTCATGGCGCAGCTGCTGCACCTCGAGTCGGAGGACCCCGACAAGGACATCGCCCTCTACATCAACTCGCCGGGCGGGTCCATCACGTCGCTCTTCGCCATCTACGACACGATGCAGTACATCAAGCCGGACGTCACCACCATCTGCATGGGTCAGGCCGCGTCCGCCGCGGCCGTCCTGCTCGCCGCCGGCACCCCGGGCAAGCGCTTCGCGCTGCCGCACTCCCGCATCCTGCTGCACCAGCCCTCCGGCGGTGCCGAGGGCCAGGCCGCCGACATCGAGGTGGTGGCGCGCGAGATCCTGCGCATGCGCGACCTCCTCAACGAGCTGCTCGCGGAGAAGACCGGACAGACGGTCGAGAAGATCGCCAGCGACACCGACCGCGACTTCATCCTCGACGCCTACGCCGCCAAGGACTACGGCATCGTCGACGAGATCATCGAGGCCCGCTCGGCCTCGGAGCAGGCCGTCCGCTGACCGTCCACCCCCACCCGCACCCGCGCGCGTCGACCCTCCCGGGCGGCGCGCGCGCCGTGTCACAGGGGTGCGGGACCCTGCAGTCCTGCCCCCAGCGGCCGACCCGAAGGGCAGCGACCCCCGGACCGGGTGAGTACCATCCCCTGCCAGCGATCCGGCAGGGGCATCGGGACGGCGCGGAGGACGAGCCCGACGGACCCGCGGGACGCGACAGACGAGGAGCACGAGGCGATGGCCAAGTTCGGTGAGGGAGGGGACCTCCTGAAGTGCTCCTTCTGCGGCAAGTCGCAGAAGCAGGTCAAGAAGCTCATCGCGGGCCCGGGCGTCTACATCTGCGACGAGTGCATCGACCTGTGCAACGAGATCATCGAGGAGGAGCTCGCCGAGCCGGCCGACCTCGCCCTCGACGAGCTCCCCAAGCCCAAGGACATCTACGCCTTCCTGAACGACTACGTGGTCGGGCAGGACGTCGCGAAGAAGACCCTCGCCGTCGCGGTCTACAACCACTACAAGCGGATCCAGGTCGGCACGGCCACCGGCTCCGAGGTGGAGCTGCAGAAGTCGAACATCCTGCTGCTCGGCCCTACCGGCTCCGGCAAGACCCTCCTCGCCCAGACCCTCGCCCGCCTGCTCAACGTCCCGTTCGCGATCGCGGACGCCACGGCGCTGACCGAGGCCGGGTACGTCGGTGAGGACGTCGAGAACATCCTGCTGAAGCTCATTCAGGCGGCGGACTTCGACACCAAGAAGGCCGAGACCGGGATCATCTACATCGACGAGGTCGACAAGATCGCCCGCAAGTCCGACAACCCGTCGATCACGCGGGACGTGTCGGGCGAGGGCGTGCAGCAGGCGCTGCTGAAGATCCTGGAGGGCACCGTCGCGTCGGTGCCGCCGCAGGGGGGGCGCAAGCACCCCCACCAGGAGTTCATCCAGATCGACACGTCGAACATCCTGTTCATCTGCGGTGGGGCGTTCGCCGGGCTCGAGCGGGTCGTCGAGCAGCGCATCGGCAAGCGCGGCGTCGGCTTCGGTGCCGACGTCTCCACGGTGAGCGAGAAGGACCTCGGCAAGCTCCTCTCCAGCGTGCTACCCGAGGACCTCGTCCGGTTCGGGCTCATCCCCGAGTTCATCGGCCGCCTGCCGGTCGTCACCTCGGTCGAGCCGCTCGACCGTGAGGCGCTGGTCGACATCCTCACCAGCCCCAAGAACGCGCTGACCAAGCAGTACCAGCGCTTCTTCGAGTTCGACGGCGTCGAGCTCGAGTTCGAGGACGAGGCGCTCGAGGCGGTCGCCGACCTCGCGATCCTCCGGCAGACGGGCGCCCGCGGGCTGCGCGCGATCCTCGAGGAGGTGCTGCTCAACACGATGTACGAGCTGCCTTCCCGCGAGGACGTCCAGCGCTGCGTGATCACGGCCGACACCGTCCGGGAGAGGGCGAACCCGACGCTCGTGCCGCACGGCGCCCTGCGCGGCGTGGACGCCCCGGAGGAGCGCTCCGCCTGACGAGCGGTGCACCGGACCCCGTCGGTCGGGTTGCGAACGTCACGAGGCCGGTGCCCGGACGGCGCGCGCCGGCGGCCGATCCGTGCGACGATGGAGGTCGTCCAGCGGGGAGGAGCGCGATGCGGATCGAGCTCGAGGAACGGCTGCGTGCCTGGGTCGACGCCGGTCTGGTGTCGCAGGAGCAGGCCGCAGCCATCCGGCGGCACGAGGGTGGTCGCGACCACCTCGACGGTGACGCCCCGTCGGTCGACGCGTCACCACGCCGGCGCATCAGCCTCGCCGCCGAGGCCGTCGGGTACCTCGGAGCCGCGTTCGTCCTGACCGCGGCCATGCTGCTGCTCGGGGAGCTCTGGCCCACGCTGACCGACGGCGGGCGGGTCACCCTCGCCGCGATCGGCACGCTCGTGGTCGGGGGTGCGGGGCTGCCGCTGCGTGACCGGCAGGAGCCGGCGCTCGGACGCTTCGCAGCGCTGCTGCTCGCAGGCGGTGTCGTCGGGGTCGGCACCACCGTCGGTCTCGCCGTCGACCTCGCCGGTGGCGAGGAGGCGCTCGCCGTCCTGCTCGGCGGCCTCGCGGCCGCCGCTGCCGGCCACGTCGCGTGGCGGTGGCACGGCACGTGGCTGCAGCACACGGTCCTGCTCGGCGCGCTCGTCGCCGCGTCCCAGGCGCTGCTCGCCCTGGCCACACCCCTCGACGACCCCGTGCTCGTGGGCATCGTGCTGGTCTCGACCGGCGTCGCCTGGTCGGCCCTCGCGTGGGTCGACCTGACGCCGCCCGGCCGGACCGGCGACGTCCTCGGCGGGATCCTCGTGCTCGCCGGTGCCCAGGCCATCGCGTTCGACCAGACGGTCCTCGGGACCTCGGTGGGCATCGCTGCCGGCGCGGCGCTGCTCGGGCGGGCCGTGGTGACCTCCTCGACGCCGCTGCTGGTGGTGGGAACCGCCGGCGTGGTGGTGCTGCTGCCCCAGGTGGTGTTCGAGCTGTTCGCCGACACGCTCGGGGCACCCCTCACCCTGCTCGTCGTCGGGTTGCTGCTGGTCCTGACCGCCGCCGGCGTGGTGCGCGTCCGGGCCGAGGTCGCGGACGACGACGGGCGAGCGGGCCCGGGGGGAGGGGGCCCTGCGGGCGACGACGGCGTGGAGCTGGATGACGGGGGCACACGAGCGTCCGGGTCGACCCCGGACCGGTCGACGGAGGTGGTGTGATGCTCGGACTCGATCGCAGGCAGGCCATCGGCGTCGGGGCGGCGGGCGCTGCCGTCGTCCTCGGGGTCGCCCTCGTCGTCGTCATCGGCGTGATCCCGTACCCCGACCTCGTGACCGTGTCGGAGCAGCCGTCCTCACCTGTCCCCGGCCGGCTCGCGTACGTCCAGTGGGAGGACGGCGAGGGTGCCTGCCTCTGGGTCGCGGACGGCGACGGGAGCACGCGGCGTCTGCGGTGCGACGAGGGGCTCGGGGGCGGGGTCGTCTGGAGCGATGACGGCACGACCGTCGACGTCGCCGCCTACGGGCCCCGCGAGCCCACCGTCGAGACGATCGACGTCGCCACGGGCGACGTCGTGGACTCCCGGCCCCTCGACGTGGAGGAGGAGCGCGGGCCCGTGGCGTTCGGCGAGCCCGGTCCCATCGAGCGCGAGCGCGACGGGGCGACGCTGCTGGTGGACCGCGAGGACGGCGAACCCGTGGTCCAGATCCGCGCGGCCGGCGAGACCACGACGCTGCTCCGGCTCGACGGACCGAACAGCTACCGGTTCGACGACGCCCGCTGGTCCCCCGACGGGGAGTGGGTCCTCGTCGTCGACTCCCTCCGCCGTGCGCTCGTCCTCCCGGCCGATGGGGATGCCGCGCCCCGGGTCTGGGTCGAGGACGTGGGGTGGGAGCTCGACTGGTGGCAGCCCGGGACCTGACCATCGGGGCGAGCGGGCCCGCGACGCGTCGTGCCCGCGACGCTCGGCGTGTCGGACACACCCCCCGAACCGGACATCACGTGTAGAGTGAACGGCGCCACACCGAGGGTGACGCCCGGGACGGAGGTGCCGTGTTCGAGCAGGGAGCCGCCATGCGCCCGCTCGTCGCCGCGCTGCAGGCGCTGGCCGGTGCGACGTCCCGCCGTGAGGTCGTCGACGTGGTGCTGCGCGGCGCGCTGTCGTTGACCGGCGCCGAGAGCGTGGAGGTCGTCCTCGACGGCTCCATCCGTGCCGGACAGACCCGGGAGGTGCGCGGGACCCGGGAGGTGCCCGAGGCGTGGTGCCGTCGGGGCCGCGAGCGCGTGCTCGACGCGGGGACGACGTGCCGCGCCGCGCGGGACCGTCTCGCCACCGAGGTCCTCGGACTCGACGCGGCCGCCCAGGATCCCCGCGAGGTCCCGAGCGACTGGCTCGGCGTCCCGGTCCGTGACGCTCGTGGCCGAGCGACCATCGGCGTCGTGCAGGTCTTCTGGCCGACCAACGGGCTGTTCACCTCGTCGGCCGCCACCGGGCTCGAGGCCCTCGTTGCGGCACTCCCGCTCGCGCTCGCGCGGCCGGAGGACGGCGCCGATGCCGGCGCCGGCCTCCGCGGCCGGTGGCGGGTCGACCGGGAGGCCGGGGTGGTCCACCTCGACGCCCTCGCCGCGGCCGCCAGCCGCCTGGTGGCGGACGCCGGTCCGGTCCGGGACGAGGAGGTGGCGGCGCGCCTCGACCCCGACGAGCTCCCGAGGCTGCGGGGCCTCCTCGCCGCCGGCCGGCGGGGTCGCCCGTTCGCCGTGACGTGCCGCGTGCACGGCATCGACGGTGTCCCCCGCTGGATCCGTGTCGAGGGCGCCCGCGCCCCCGAGGGCTGGCTCGAGGGGACCCTGGAGGACGTGACGGCCCAGGTCCGCGCGAGGACCGAGCTCGCCGAGGCGCAGCGCCTCCACGGCCTCGGCCACCTCGCCGCCGGCGTGGTCCACGACCTCAACAACTGGCTCGCCGTCATCCTCGGGAACGGGGAGCTCCTCGCGGAGGAGCACCAGTCCGAGGAGGCCGCCGCGGTGCTCGCCGCAGCGGAGAAGGCCGGCGACCTGACGGCGCGGCTGATGCGGTTCGCCGCCGACCGGGAGGTCACCCCGGGCGCTCTCGACGCCAACGACGTCCTGGTCGACCTGCACCCGCTCCTGCGCTCCGCATGCTCGGCCGGCCTGACGCTGGAGCTCGACCTCACCGTGGAGCCGCTGCCGGTGTGGATCGACGGGACCCACCTGACCCAGGTCGTGGTCAACCTCGTGCTCAACGCCCGCGACGCGGTCGGGTCCCGCGGCACCGTCCACGTCCGCACCGAGCGCCTGCCCGGGCCGGACGGCGAGACCCTCGTCGCCATCACCGTCGAGGACGACGGGGTGGGCATGGACGCGGCGACGCTCGCGCGCTGCACCGACCCGTTCTTCACCTCCAAGGCGGCCGGCAGCGGCACCGGGCTCGGGCTCTCGACCTCCGTCGCGCTCGTCGAGGCGGCGGGTGGCCGCGTCGAGCTCACCTCGCAGCCCGGCGCGGGCACCAGGGTGACCGTGCTCCTGCCGGAGCGACTGGAGGAACCGGTCGAGGACGGCGATCCCGTGGCCGCCGACCTCGTCGTCCTCGCCGAGGACGAGCCGGTCCTGCTCGACATCCTGACGCGCGTGCTGGAGCGTTCCGGGATCCGGGTGCTGCCCGTCGCGGACGTGGCCGGCGCCACGGCGGCCCTCCGGCGCCACGGCCCGGCGGTCGCCGCGATCGTGTGCGACCTGGTCCTGTCCGACGGGACCGCGTCCGACGTGCTCCGGGTCGCGGACAGGCACGCGCCGGCGGCCGGACGGCTCATCGTCTCCGGACACGGCGGGCTCGACGAGGTCGGCGCCGAGCTCGGGGCCCAGGTGCTGCGCAAGCCGTTCCGGGGTCAGGAGCTCTCCACGGTGGTCGCCGGCCTGCTCGGTGAGCGCGCCGCCTCGGTGGACGCCGCCTCGGTCGCGGTGCCCCGGCGCGTGCGCCCCCACGCCTGAGGCCGACGTCGCGTCGGGCCGACGTAGGCTGCCGGCCATGACGACCCCCACCCCTCCCCGGCCGCCGCGACCCATCGCCGGGCCAGTGACCCGCGAGGACGTCGCCGCCGCAGCCGAGCGGCTCGCCGGGGTGGTCCGGCGCACCCCCGTGCTCGAGGCCGAGGCCGGCGCCCTCGCGGACGGTCCCGTCGCGTGCAAGCTCGACCTGCTCCAACCGACCGGGTCGTTCAAGGTGCGCGGTGCGGCGAACCTGCTCCTCGGGGCCGACGTGCCGACCGCCGGCGTGGTGGCGGCGTCCGGAGGGAACTTCGGACTCGCCGTCGCGTGGGCCGCCGCCCGCACCGGGGTCCCGGCCCACGTCTTCGTGCCCGACTCCTCGCCACCGGAGAAGCTCGACGGGCTCGCCGCCCTCGGAGCCCGGGTCCACGTCGTGCCGGGGACCTACCAGCAGGCCTTCGACGCGTCCGAGTCGTGGCGGGCGGAGCACGGCGGGCTGCAGGCCCACGCCTACGACCAGCCCGAGGTCGTCGCCGGCCAGGGGACCTGCGCCCTCGAACTCGAGTCGCAGGTCGACGGCCTCGACACCGTCCTCGTCGCGGTGGGCGGGGGTGGGTTGGTCGGCGGGGTCGCGACGTGGCTCGCCGGCCGGGTGCGCGTCGTCGCCGTCGAGACCGACGGGTGCCCGGCGCTGCACGCCGCGCTCGCTGCCGGCTCGCCGGTCGAGGTCCAGCCAGCCGGTCTGTGCGTGTCGTCGCTCGGTGCCTCCCGGGTGGGCGACCTCGGGTTCGCGGCCGCCCGGGCCGCCGGCGTGGAGAGCCTGCTGGTCACCGACGACGACGTCCGCGTGGCCCAGCGCCGGCTGTGGGACGCGTGCCGCCTGGTCGCCGAGCCGGGTGGGGCCACCGCCCTCGCCGCGATCACCGCCGGCGCCTACCGTCCGGCACCGGGGGAGCGGGTCGGCGTCATCGTGTGCGGCGCCAACACCGATCCGGCGACCGTCGTCGGCGCGAGCTGACCGCCGGCGCGGTGCCCGCACCTGTCCACAGCATGGTCGAACATCTGTTCGACCGTGTCGCACCGTCGACCTAAAGTGCCTCCATGCACTCGAACGTGACGCTCCCCACCACGCTCGGCGGCCCCGACGCCCCGACGCTGACCGCGTGCGCCGACACGCTGCACACCCTGTTCTCGGAGGTCGACGCGGCCGAGGTCGCGCTGATGAACGTCGTGTCGGCCACGGCCGAGGCGATCGCGACCTGCGCCGCCGAAGCGGTCGAGCGGGCCTCGCTCGAGACCGTGCTGTCGGCCCTCGGGGTGACCTCGACCGAGGGGCGGACGTACGTGCGTGCCGCCCGGCTCGTCACCGCATGCCCTGCGGTGATGTGGTTGTGGCGCCGGCGGATCCTGCGCTGGTCCCAGGTCCGCCTCCTCATCGGCGAGACGGCCCGCTGCAACACGGCGCAGCTGACCGACCTCGACGACGCGCTACGTGGCGAGACCGAGACGTTGGCTGCGGCGGACGCGGACCAGGTCGACCGGATGCTCGTCGACCTCGTCGCACAGCTGCGCACGTCTGGCTCGCTGGAGCGCTCGGCGGAGCGGCAGGAAGCCTGCGGGTCGTGGCTCGCGATCCAACCCGACCTGCTGCACGGCCGGTC